>CAXTNK010000033.1:16725-17369 GCA_964245665.1 uncultured Acidobacteriaceae bacterium | reverse complement strand
AGTAGAACGATAGGGTGTTCGACGGACAGATGCATGCACAGGTGCGGCGCGCCATGCGATCCGGGTTCCAGAAGGCAGAAACTGTTGGATGAACTGGTCTTGATCCGGTTCTCACCCATGTCCGGGTCTACTCGAGCTGGATCGGCTGCAGATGCTGTTGAAGAACTGGCCGACCTAGGGCTTTAAGAAGCAGGAGGTCGTCTACTTTCGGCATCTCTCTCTGAGTCGCGGCATCTATGGCGGCTGCTTCATCCTCAAATATAAGTGACAGCTACTTATTGTCTCTGGTAGCAATCGAGTCCAGTGCCAGGTTGAGCGTCAGGACATTCACGCGTGGCTCCCCAAGAATCCCGAGCTGACGCTCCTCGACATGGCTCAACACGAGCTGCCGTACATTGTTTGCCGGGAGGTGTCTTGCGGTGGCGACGCGGTTCACCTGATAGAGTGCAGCAGCCGGAGAAATGTCCGGATCGAGTCCCGAGCCGGAAGCTTCTACCAATTCCGCCGGCACCGGCACGCCGGGATCATCCGCGGACGCTGTCTTCGTGTCCTGATCGATCCTGGCCATGAGTTTCTGACTGGAAAGGCCCAGGTTCGAGCCGCCAGACGACGTCGCGTCGTAGCCATTGCCAGCAGCGGACGGC
>CAXTNK010000033.1:0-16715 GCA_964245665.1 uncultured Acidobacteriaceae bacterium | reverse complement strand
GGCCGATGATGCGCGAGCCTACGATCGTATTCGACGACCGAATCAACTGGCCGTCAGCTTTCTCACGGTCGGCAACCCGGGCGTACCCCGTCATCACCAGTGGATAGACGACGCCAAACAGAAAAGTCGTGATGAGCGTAAAGCGTAGAGCGATTTTTAAATGGTTCGAGAACATGATGTGTCCCTTGGTTGATTATGCGAGGTGAAGATGCGTCAGGCAAAGATCGATCAGCTTGATACCGACGAAGGGCACGATCACGCCGCCCACGCCGTAGATAAGCAGGTTCTGGCGAAGCAGGATCTGTGCTGATTTCGGAGCGTACTTCACGCCTTTAAGCGCAAGCGGTATCAGCGCAATGATGACCAGCGCGTTGAAGATGACGGCAGACAGAATAGCCGAATGTGGATTGTTCAAATGCATCACATTCAGCGCGTTCAACACTGGAAAAACGCCTGCAAACATCGCTGGAATGATCGCAAAATACTTCGCGACATCGTTTGCGATCGAGAAGGTTGTCAGTGCGCCGCGTGTCATCAGCAACTGCTTGCCGATCTCGACAATCTCGATCAGCTTGGTCGGATTGGAATCGAGGTCGACCATGTTGCCGGCTTCTTTCGCCGCCTGGGTGCCGGAGTTCATTGCGACACCCACATCGGCCTGCGCGAGTGCCGGGGCATCGTTGGTGCCATCACCCGTCATCGCGACAAGTTTGCCCTTGGCCTGTTCGCGCTTGATCAGGTCCATCTTGTCCTTCGGCTTCGCTTCAGCGAGAAAATCATCGACGCCGGCTTCGCGAGCAATCACCGCAGCAGTCAAGGGATTGTCGCCTGTGATCATGACGGTGCGAATACCCATCGCACGCAGCCGGGCCAGGCGTTCTTTCAGCCCGCCCTTGACGATGTCTTTCAGATAGATCACGCCAAGCGCCGTTTTATTCTCAGCGACGACCAGCGGTGTGCCGCCAAGCCGCGCAATGTCTTCCACACTGTCGCGGACTTTCTTCGGCAGGCTTGATCCCTGCTCTTCAAGGAAACGGGCAATGGCGTCGACCGATCCTTTGCGTACAACGTTGCCGCCAAAGTTCACGCCGGACATGCGTGTCTGCGCGCTGAATGGCACAAACTCGGCTTGCAGAGCAGTCATGTCACGGCCGCGCAGACCATACTTTTCCTTGGCGAGTACAACAATCGAACGGCCTTCCGGCGTCTCGTCTGATAAAGAAGAAAGTTGTGCTGCATCAGCAAGCCGTTCGGGCGTGATATCAGGTGCCGGGATAAATTCCGTTGCCTGCCGATTCCCAAGCGTGATAGTTCCGGTCTTATCAAGCAGAAGTGTATTGACATCGCCTGCTGCTTCTACTGCGCGGCCCGACATTGCCAGCACGTTGTACTGCACCAGGCGGTCCATGCCGGCAATGCCGATCGCCGAAAGCAGGCCGCCGATGGTTGTCGGAATAAGACAGACCAGCAAGGAGACCAGTACAAAGATGGTCTGCGGCGCCTGGGAATAAATCGCGAAAGGCTGCAGCGTGGTGACTGCGAGCAGGAAGACGATTGTCAGGCCTGACAGCAGAATGCTCAGCGCGATTTCATTCGGCGTCTTTTGGCGCTCAGCGCCTTCGACCAGCGCAATCATGCGGTCAAGAAAAGTCTCACCCGGGTTCGATGTAATCCGGACGCGGATCCAATCGGAGAGTACGCGCGTGCCTCCGGTGACCGCTGAACGATCGCCGCCAGCTTCACGGATCACAGGAGCGGATTCGCCAGTGATCGCCGATTCATCGACCGACGCGACACCTTCGATCACTTCGCCATCGCCTGCGATAAATTCACCAGCTGGCACTACGATGACGTCATCGACGCGCAGCTTGGAACTGGAAACATCTTCTGTAGATCCATCGGCAAGCAACCGATGCGCTGTTGTATCAGCCTTGGCTTTGCGCAGAGTGTCAGCCTGAGCCTTGCCACGACCTTCCGCCATCGCTTCCGCGAAGTTTGCGAACAGCACTGTGAACCACAGCCACAATGTAATCTGCAGATCGAAGCCGAAGTTGTTCGAATGTTTGAAGCGATCCTGGATGAGCAGCACTGTAGTGACGATGCTGCCAACTTCAACCACCAGCATCACCGGGTTCTTCAGCATGTACTTCGGATTCAGCTTGGTGAATGCGCCGCCGGCTGCCTGCGACAGGATTGCCGGGTCCCACAAACTCAGTTTCTTTGCCATGACAATTTCCTCGGTTGCTGCTCAGGACGGGTACGTTAAAAGGTTTTGCCTGCATGCAGCAGCAAGTGTTCGAGAATGGGCCCCAGGCTGACGACCGGGAAGAAGGTACGCGCGCCAACAATCAGGATGACGCCCGTCAACAAGACAGCGAACAGGCCGGTGTTGACCGGGAACGTACCAGGCGAAGGCGGAATCGTCTTCTTCTGTGCAAGGTTTCCCGCGAGCGCCAGCACCGGGATGATCATCAGGAAACGGCCAGCCAGCATGGCAAATCCCAGCGTGTAGTTGAACCAGTGAGTATTCGCGCTCAGCCCTGCAAAGGCCGAACCATTGTTGCCCGTCGCAGAAGTATAAGCGTAGAGCATTTCTGTCAGGCCATGTGGACCGCTGTTACTCAGTGCACTCAAGCCCATCTTCGGCGCAAGTACCGAGATAGCCGTGAGGATGAGAATGATCAGCGGAAAGATCAGGACATAGAGCATCGACATCTTGATATCGAATGCTTCAATTTTCTTACCGAGATATTCAGGCGTTCTCCCAACCATCAGGCCGGCAATAAAGACCGACAGCACGACGAAGATGAGCATGCCGTACATGCCGGCACCTACGCCACCGAAGATGATCTCGCCAAGCAGGATATTCGCAAGAAGAACCATGCCGCCCAGCGGGCTGAACGAGTCATGCATGCTGTTGACAGCGCCGCAGCTCGCATCGGTCGTCACTACGGCGAAGAGGGAACTACCGGGGATGCCGAAGCGTGTTTCCTTGCCTTCCATGTTGCCGCCCGGGCTGATGGCGGACACCTGCTGCGTCACTCCATGGAGCAGCGGATGCGGCTGCGACTCAGCCCAGTAAACAGTCACGAGACCGATGACAAACAGGATCGTCATCGTTGAAAAGACTGCCCAGCCATGTCCTGGCGAACCGCTCAGCTTGCCGAGTGTAACGGTTAGTGCCGCAGGGATCAGGAAGATCGCGAGTATCTCGAGGAAGTTCGTCAGTGGCGTCGGATTTTCAAAGGGATGCGCACTGTTGGCGTTGAAGAACCCGCCGCCATTTGTACCCAGCATCTTGATGGCTTCCTGCGAAGCGACCGGGCCCTGCGCGATCGTCTGTGTCTGATGTTCAAGCGTCGTCGCGACCGTATAGGGATGCAGGTTCTGGGTAACGCCCTGTTCGATCAGGATGGGCGTCAACACGATGCAGAGTGGCAGCAGAATCCACAGCAGGCCGCGGGTCACATCGACCCAGAAGTTGCCGATGGTCTTCGACTCTTTGCGGAACAATCCACGGATCACGGTGATGGCAACAGCGATGCCGCAGGCTGCCGATGTGAAGTTGTGATAAGCCAGGGTCACCATCTGGGTGAAGTAGCTCATCGTTGTTTCAGGTGTGTACGATTGCCAGTTGGTATTCGTCGTAAACGAAGCAGCCGTGTTCCAGGCGAGATCAGCAGCAACACCGACCAGGTGCTGCGGATTCCATGGCAGAAAGTGCTGCTGCCGTTCGATGAAGTAAGTGAGCAGCATGGAGACTGCGCTGAAGATCAGCAGCGCGAGCGCGTACTCACGCCAATCCATCTCGTGCTCAGCCTCGACACCGCCGATGCGGTAGATCAACCGCTCAACCGGTTTCAATACCGGATCGAGGAATGTCCTGTTGCCTTCAAGAACGCTTGCGATGTACAGGCCCAGCGGCTTCATCAGCGCGAGCAGGACTGCAAAGAAAACGATGAACTGTAACCAACCGTTTGCAGTCATGTTAGAACTTCTCCGGACGCAGCAGCGCAAACACCAGGTACACGAAGATCACGGCGGTCACGACCAGCACGACGGCAGTAGTAGTAGTCATGGTTAGCGCAACCTTTCACACGCCTGCACATACAGCAGGGTGAGCCCAAAAAAAGCAAGAGTTAATACGACGAAGAAAATATCAAGCACAGCGGACCTCGGCTGCGGGCACCGGTCAGCACGCACGGTACGAGCATTCGTCTAGTTAAAGGGATCAGCCGTAAGGAGTCTATGGCGGCAAGATAAGTAAGTCGTAAAGAAGTTGCTACTCTACGCCCTGCGCCACAAAACGGTACCCGACCCAGGGCTCGGTCTGGATATATTGCTGTGCCGTCAGTGCTTCGAGCTTCTTGCGCAGCTGGCCAATGAAGACACGCAAATATTCGGGCTGGTGAACGGATTGCGCGCCCCACACGGCGTTGAGAATCGTGCGGTGCGGCATCACTTTGCCGGTATGTTGGGCAAAGTAAAACAGCAATTCGAATTCCGTCGGCGTCAGCGTCAACGCTTTGCCCTGCACAGTCGCCGTGTGTTGTTCGATGTCGATGACAAAGTCGCCGGTCTCAAGGTGCGAGGTCTCGGTTCGTTCCGGAGCACGCCTTAAATGCGCACGCACGCGGGCCAGTAGTTCCTGTGCTCCAAACGGTTTCGTGATGTAGTCATCAGCGCCCGCGTCCAGGGCTTCGACCTTGGTACGCTCCTGGTCACGTACGGACAGCACGATAATCGGCACAGCAGAATGGGCGCGAACGCGCTTGCAGACATCGATGCCCGAGATGCCGGGCATCATCAGGTCCGTTACGACGAGATCCGGCTTCCACTCTTCGAAAATCAGGAGACCTTCTTCGGGATCATTTGCCGTGCGGACCTCGAAACCCTGCGCCCCGAGTGCCGTTCTAAGCACGCGGGTGATCTGCGGTTCATCGTCAATCAACAGGACTCGTTCTGCCACTCCGCGCTCCTCACTGCTCTACGCATTCTCCACCAGCATGGCACATTCCTCAACTGTGCGAGCAATTCCGGTTCAGGCCAGGCGAGTCCAAAGATACATGCTTTCAATCTTTACGTAAGGAAAGACGAGCCGTCTTCCGCCGCCGGATGCGCGTGAATTAAAAATGCTCTATCTTCGCTTCTATGCCAACCGAGCGTGAGAGCTGGGCAAAACAACTCGGCCAATACCTGCTATTCACCTGCATTGCATACCTGATTGTCGAGTTCTATCGATTCGTTCTGCATGTCAACCAGACAACTGTCGCGCTCTCGTTCTTGATTCTCATTCTCTTCACGGCATTTCGCCGACCGCTCATCTACTCTGTTTATCTTTCACTGCTATGCGCGTGCTTTTACAACTTTTATTTCCTGCCACCCTACGGAAGCCTGACCATTGCAGACCCGCAGAATTTTGTCGCGCTTATCTCATTTCTGGTCGCAAGTATTTCTGTCAACCAGATTTCTGCACGGGAGAGGCGACAGGCGGCCTCTCTCGCTACCCAGAGCCAGGAGATTGAAAAGCTTTACGCCTTCTGCCAGCGTCTGCTTTTGGAAGATCATCTGCAGCAGCTTTCGACCTCAGCTCCCGCACTCATCGCAGCAAGCTTTCAGTTGCGGGCTGTCGCGCTTTACCTGCCCGAGAAAGAGCCGGCTTCCATGTGGGATCCTGAGCACCTGCTCACCGGCATGGAGAACCTGCACGACGCCACGCAGTCAAGCGGTGTTTCCTCGCGCTCTGCATCCGGCATTCGAATTGTCCCGCTGATGCTGGGCATGCGCGCGATGGGTGTCCTTGCTATGACAGAAGGCGACTACACCGAGGGCTTTTACGATGCCATCGGAAGCCTGATCGCCGTCGCTGTCGAGCGGGCTTATGCTCTGGAACGGACCAGCCGGTCAGAGGCTGCGCGTGCCGGCGAGTTACTGCGAACAGCCGTGCTCGACTCCATCACGCATGAACTGCGAACCCCGCTTACCGGCATCAGTCTTGCAGCGACCACACTGGCCAGCGATCCTGGCGTTGACGAGGCCGCCCGGCAGGACCTGCTCTGCGTCATCACGGAAGAGAGCGCGCGCATGAACGCACTGATCGATGAAGCCGTGACCATGGCGCAGCTCAGTACCGGCGAGATCCATCTCCAGATGACGCCTACAATCCTTCCGCCCATCATCGATGCAGTCATCGCAGGACTGCGAACCCCGTTGCGCGGACGTGAACTGAATTTCGAGTGTGCAAGGGATATGCCGCCAATCCTGATGGATGCCGACCTCATCCGCCGCGTCTTCAAACATCTGCTGGAAAACGCTGTGCAGTATTCGCCTGCTCATTCGCCGATCACAGTGTCCGCGCTGCTTGTAAACCAAAAGCTTCACGTTGCAATCAAAAATGCGGGACAAGGTATTCCGGAAGACGAGCAGCCGTTTGTCTTCGAACGATTCTTTCGGGGCGCAACAGCAGGCGCACATCCCAATGGAACGGGCATGGGCCTCGCGATTGTGAAGGCAATTATCGACGCGCACCACGGAAATATTTCTGTGCGCAGTCAGTCCGGCCAGGGGACGACATTCTCGTTCTGGATCCCCGAAGTATCTCCTGAGACCGGCGAATGATCTATGGGTCGCCCAGGCGATACTTCGTCTCTGCCAGTCGATACAGCGGCCGCCACACCAGCCGATTGATCGTGACGACCATGATTGCCATGATGATCGTAGCCAGCAGCAGCGTCGAAAACTGCGCGTGATCGGTGGCGTAGTTGATCTGCGCGCCGAGACCGAGCGTACTTAGCGTCTGGCCGTGCAGATGAAAATATTCGGCAATGATGCTCGCGTTCCATGCTCCACCCGAGGCCGTAACTAGCCCTGTTACGAGATACGGAAAGATCCCCGGCAGGATGACAGTCTTCCAACGCTGAACAGTGCCGAAGTGAAAGAGCGTCGATACTTCTTTCAGATCGTTCGGGATCGCCATTGCGCCGGCAATCACGTTGAACAGGATGTACCACTGCGTCCCCAGCAGCATCAGCAGGATCGAGCCGATGCCGATGCCTGAGCCAACGTGGATGAGCGCAAGCAGCAGAATAGGAAAGAGAATCGGCGCGGGAAACGATGCCGCAATCTGTGCCAGTGGTTGGGCGATACGCGCCAGGCGCGGATTGAAACCGATTGCGACCCCTACCGGAATCGTCCAGAGGGAAGCGATAAGCAGCGAAACATTCACGCGGAAGAAGGTCGCACCCGCACCCTGCAGTAGATGAACCACTTCGTGCCACGTAATGTCTTTCAGCAGCGCCAGCGCATGGAACGCGGCGACCAGTATGCCGCACAAAAGCAGGACAGCGATCACCGTGCTGACCACAGTTGATTTGCGTTTTTCTATCTCGGAGTGGTCCGGCCGCAGACGATTGCGCTGATACCGGCGCGCCAATCGCAATGAAACATTCTCGCCCAGTGGATCGAGCGTGTGTTCGCGCAGGTAGTTCAGGACACGCGCATTCTGCAGGGCAAACAGAATCGGCGAGCGAACGCGCTGGGTACTTTCGACCTGCTCAAATTTGAACTTGTTGCTCCACGCAATCACCGGCCGCCACACCAGCTGATCGGTCATGATGATGATGACCAGCATCACGATGACGCCCCAGATCATCGACCGCGTATCGTCGTTGCCGGCTGCCGTCTGCAGGTAGGAGCCCAGGCCGGGGAGGCGGAAATCACGAGCGCCGAGCGGAAACATCTCGCAGGTCATCAGGAAGAACCACGCGCCCGCCACCGACATCATGGAATTCCACACCAGCCCAATCGCGCCGGCCGGCAGTTCCAGCTGCCAGAACCGCTGCCATGCCGTGAAGTTGTTGATCAGCGAAGCTTCCTGGAGCTCACGCGGAATACTTTTCAACGACGAGTAGAAGCTGAATGCCATGTTCCAGACCGCGCCGGTGAAAATGAGCACGATCGCGCCAAGTTCGATGCCGAGCTGATGCGAAGGCACCAGCGCGACCATGGCCAGCATGACACCCGGCAGAAAGCTGAGCACCGGAATGGATTGCAGGATGTCGAGAATCGCAATCATCAGCGCTTCGGCGCGCGGATGATAAGCCGCGAAGTAGCCGTAACCGACAGCGAAGATCAGGCTCAAAATGTACGCGACGCCGATGCGCACGACGGAATAGAACGCGTAGAGGGGAAGCGCTCGCACGGATTGCGAAATGACGACTGTCGATTCAGGTGGGCTGAACCAGTAGCGGACCACGTAGAGCACGCCATAGAAAGCAGCCAGACAGGAAACGGCTACTGTGAGATCGAGAACGAACGGCCACGACCGCTCCAAAACGAGCGATCGGGAAAACGTCTGGCGGCTCGAGTCCTGGTTGCGAGACTCGGTCATTTTGTTTCTTTCTCGACTTCTGACTCCTGCTCTTCTTCAAGCGTCTCGGCCGTAGTCTCTTCCTCTTCAGGCCGGATGAATCGCCGCCGCGAGGCATCGAAGTCGAACAGCTCGGCATAACGACCCCAGGTAATCGCCGTCTCCAGCTGGCGCAGGGTTTCATACTGGCTGAACTGCTCATCAAGCATGTCGAGAAAAAATTCCTCCGGCACAGTGTGGTCCGACTTCGTATCGAGCGCACGGGTGATCTGGCGAAGCAGTAAAACATGTTCGACCGCGGCCTGCCGGAAGACTTCTTTCTGCTGCTGAATCTCTGATTCGGCGAAGGCGCGACCGACCGGCGTGATCGCTGCGTCGCCTTCTTCAATCTTCAGGAAGCCCAGCAGCTGCGCTGCATCGACGATCGGCAGCAGGTCATCGATCTCGAAAGCCAGATCGTCGGCGAGCCGATAAATATCATCGCGGCCATTCTTGTCGATCAGCAGTTCCAGCAGGCCCGCGATGCCGCCAGGACGCGCGTGCGGCAGCATCTGGTAATGCATCTGGCGCTGGTCGCGAACTTCGAGGCGTTTAGGCATATCCGCCTGCACATCCGGCCTGGTCAGCACTTTGTAGATGAAGTCGACGAGGTGGGTAAACAGGGGTGCTTTGCGGTCACGCGGCTGGCTCAAATCGACGCGGAAATCCGTACGCACATGACCGGGATTGCGGCCAAGCACGATGATGCGGTCAGCCAGCAGCACGGCTTCTTCAATGTTGTGGGTCACGATGAAGATCGACTTGGTCGGGATTGTCTTCTTGTGCCACAACTCCAGCAGTTCGCTGCGCAGATTTTCTGCTGTCAGTACGTCAAGCGCGGAGAACGGCTCGTCCATAAAGAGCACTTCGGGCTGCACGACCAGGGCGCGGGCAAAGCCGACCCGCTGCCGCATGCCGCCCGACAGTTCTTTGGGATACGCAGCCTGGAAGCCGTCAAGGCCAACTGTGTCCAGGATTTTCAAGCTCTGCTCGCGACGTTCCTCGGCATCGATACCCTTGGCGAGCAGCGGCGCTTCCACGTTCTCAAGAACCGTCAGCCAGGGGAAAAGCGCGAAACTTTGGAAAACAATCGAGACACTCATCTCAACCGTGCCGACCGGCTTTTCATGCCAGAAGACTTCGCCGGCAGATGGCGTCGAAAGCCCGCTCAGCATCCGCAGCAGGGTCGATTTGCCGGAGCCGGATGGTCCGAGCAACGCGACAATTTCACCCGGGACGATCGACAGGTCGGTCGGTGCGATCACCTGGATACGGTTCTCGCTTGGCTGAGCGTAATACTTCTCGACCTGCTGGGCCCTGATGATTGCTTCTGCCATGTACTTTCCTTAAAGCCGGAGGTTCTGTCACTCTATGGAAGGCTGTGACGCAGAAGCAGCATCTGCGCGACAGCGTGAACGATCAATCTAAACTGTTTTGTTGGCAGTACGATGAATGCATCTTCTGTTTGCAGCGTACCATCTAAGCTGGTGGTTAGCCGCCGGAGTTGTTCTGCGAACAATCTATACACATCTGAGTGGATGCGGCTGGCGCCTTTCACCAGCATTATCTCGTCTGTGTCGTTATGGAGTGCAAAGGAAAGAATGTCTGAAACCCAGAAAAAGCCCAAAGTTTTAGTCGCCGATGATGAACGCGTGATTGCCGATACCCTTGCCATCATCCTCAATCAAAGCGGATTTCAGGCAACGGCCGTATACAGCGGCGAAAGAGCAGTCGAGACAGCGAAATCGCTCGAACCTGACATGCTGATCTCGGACGTCATCATGACGGACATGAACGGTATCGATGCAGCCATCAAGATTCGCGCTTTGCTGCCAAGTTGCAAGATATTGCTGTTTTCCGGCCAGGCCGCTACCGCTGACCTGCTGGATCGCGCCCGCGTCCAGGGCCACGAGTTTGAAATCCTCGCCAAGCCGGTGCATCCGCAGGACCTGCTCGCACGTCTCCGCAGCTAGATCCATTCCAACGAAGAGGCTGCTTCGGCAGCCTCTTCATCAGTCTGGAGTCAGATCTCGCGACGCCATTCAAGCGCCCGGGTCATCGTTACCTCATCGGCATACTCGATATCACTGCCGGCCGGAACCCCGGTCGCAATGCGGGTGAGGCGGACATTCATCCGTCGCAGCAAATCGGCCAGGTAGCCCGCCGTCGCTTCTCCTTCAAGCGTCGGGCTGGTCGCCAGAATCACCTCATCCACCTCGCCGCGTTCCACGCGGGAGATCAGGTTATGACTGCGCAGCTGCTCTGGTCCTACGCCATGCAGGGGGGAAAGCGTTCCATGCAGGACGTGAAAGACGCCGTTGTAGGAGCGAGTCCGCTCAATGGTAGCGATATTCGTCGGCTCTTCAATCACGCAGACCAGGCGATGATTCCGCGTAGGGTTGGAACAATAGACGCAGGGATCCTGATCAGTAACGTTATTGCAGACCGAGCACAGTCGAAGGCTCGCCTTCAGCTCCTGAATCGCTCCGGCCAGTTGATCAGCGTCTTCGTTACTGGAACGCAGGATATGGAAGGCATAGCGCTGCGCGGTCTTTGTGCCGACGCCGGGCAGTTTGCGCAATTCTTCGATCAGCCGGGCCATCGGTTCTGCAAATCGTGACAACTTGTTTCTTCCTTGCGCTCAGCAGCGTGATTGGACTGACCGGTTCGTCATACCGTGCGCCGCTGCTAGGCACGACCGTCGTGCAGGGTTTTGTAGACCTGTTGCACAAAGAGGTCGGGCGTCATTGAACCACCGCCCCACTTCTTATCCAGGTCAGATGTCGGTTTGGCTTCCTGTGCTTCCTGCAGGGACCGGCCGCTTCGTTTCAACCCCTGGACTCGGTCACGCACGGACACCAGCATATCGCGATACTGCGCAAGCTCGGCCTTGGTTCCAAGCGGACCGTGCCCGGGAATAATTTTAGTCTCAGGATCGGCAAGAGCTACCAGTTCACTGGCTGCGCGGATCATTCCATCGATCCGGCCGCCGCTGGAGTCGTCAATCAGTGGATACGTGCCGTTGAACCAGATATCGCCGGCATGAATCACGTTCGCACCTTTGAACAGAATGTAGACGTCGGAATCAGTGTGCGCGGGCGCAAAGTGGACCAGCCTGAGTTCATCATTGTTGAAGAAAAGATGTGCGCGGTCTTCAAAGACCTCCTGTGGCAGTGCGCTGTTCGGCGCAGGAGGGAAGTCGAGCCCTAGTGCTTCAATGCGCTGCGGACGAGACATCCTCAGACGCGTATTCTCGTGCGCCAGGATAAGCGCCCCATTCGCGTGCATCGCAGCATTGCCGTCCGTATGGTCGAAATGCCAGTGCGTGTTGATGAGAAGCTGCAGCGGCTGCTGCCCCAGGCTGGAAAGCGCATCTTTGACCCGGGTTGCAGCAGTCGAAACGCTCGAATCGATGACCAGCTTTCCGTCGGGGCCTATCTGCGCCACCATGTTGCCGCCGACACCCTGCAGCAGAAAAAGTGTGTCGCGCAGCCGGGTCACGCGGACGGGTGTCTTCGGCCCCATGGCCTTCATGGTCTGGATCAGGTTCGACGACGCCTGTTCTGCAGGGTCGGGGTGGAGCAACGCCTCCGCTCGACCCTGCATCGCCTTGCCATCCAACCACGAGGGCACCATCTGGCCGACCGCGATCGCGGCCCCGGCACGCAGCAAAATCCTTCGATTCACTTCAAATCCTTCTGGCCGTTCATCTCGCTGAACCGGATGATTGCATCGCCGAACACAGGTCTAGCCGAGCAGACCCGGAAGATCCAGGCCGCCGAGCATTCCGCTGAGGCTGGCCTTCGCCAGGCCATCAATCTGCCGCCCGGCTTCATTCAGCGCCGCGATAATCAGATCTTCCAGCATTTCGACATCAGCAGCATTGGCAGCCAGACCCGCTACGGCCGACGGATCAATCTTCAGGGATAGCACCTGCTTCTCGCCATTCATCTTCACGGTCACAACACCGCCGCCGGACGTCGCCTCGGTGACAGTCTGGGTCAACTTCTGGTGCATCTGTTCCTGCATCTGGCCAGCCTGTGCCAGCATTTCCTGCATTTTCGAAGCGTCCACGCGTTCTATCCTCACGTTCTATAGCGTTTATTTATACTGCTCCGGCTCAATGCTTGTCGCGCAGATCCAGAATGCTCCGAACCTCGGCACGGAACAGCTCCTGTGCCTGCTTGACCAGCGGATTTTCCATCGCCTGTGCCTGCACACTGCCCTGCGGCACGGAGCGACTTGCCGATCCGGCAGTGCCGCCTTCCCCGGGAATGACGGAAATCTTGGGTGGCAGCCCCATCTCACGCATGACGCCCCTGGCAATCTTGTCAGCCTCCGGATTCATTACCAGGCCCAGCATCACCCTCTTCGCCGCGACCTGGACCTCGACCGTGTCACCGTCTTGGCGCCAGTTCCCCGCTCCCAGCAGCGCGGAAGCAGTCTGATGACCCTTATCGTCCAGCGCCATTACGATCGCATCCCGCAATTGATTGAGGCTTCCATCGTTAGCCGCGCTGGTCGGACTAGCCGAAGTCTCCTGTCCCGATTGTTCCACCAGGCTTTCAGGCGCCTGCCTTGGCTCTTCGGTCTTCTGGATGGGAAGAAGCATTGCTAAACTGCCAGCTCCCGCGGCGGGCGATTCAACCTCCGCCGGCTCCGGTTCGGCTACGGCGACAGCGGTTTCCCGCTCTATTAACCTGGCCGGCGTCGTTACGACACGCGCATCGAGAGGCCGCATCGGCGGTGCTTCATAACTTCTCCCGACTTCAGCCGAAGGTTGCGGCACAGAACCCTTCGACAGACCCGCGTTCGACTCCGCCTGGATGCTCGCCTGTTGCGCGTGTGCTTCCTCCACGCCGCGCTTGCGGTTTCTGTCTGCCTCGAATGGCGAGAAAGATGGGCTCTCCGGCTGCGTTGGCGGCGGCGTTTGCATGGGTCGCGGAACAGCAGGCTGCGGCGGTCTTGATGGAGCAGCAGCGCTCGCCATCGTCGTTCTTGGTGCCGGTGGCAATGCGGGTGTCGTCGGAGGCCGTGGCGGCACGACTGCCGGACGACCTCCAACCTGGCTCAACAATTCCTCCACCGGAATCAGCCGTTGCAGATGCACCAGCTTCATCAATCCCAGCTCAAGATGGAAACGTGGCTCCTGCCGGTAGTTCAGTTCGTCAAACGTCCGCAGCATCACCTGCAGGAAGCGCGTCAGGTCTTCTTCCGAAAACAGGACAGCAGACCGCGCCGCCCGTGCCCGCTCATCGGCCGAGATCTCGAGCAGCGCCGTGTCCTCGCCGCCCAGTTTGGCCATAAGGCAGTTGCGCAGATACCTCACAAACTGGCGGGCGATCTGCGACGGACTGTTTCCTGCATTCAGCAGCGTATTCGCTTCTTCCATCACGGGAGCGCTCTGGTTTTCGCTGATATTCTCGAGGAGCCGTTCAAAAATCGTGTTCGGCACAGTCCCCATCAGTTCGCGAATCTGTGCCGCGTCGAGGACGGCTTTGCCACTCTCAACCGGCGCACTGGCAATCGCCTGGTCCATGATCGAGAGCGCATCGCGCATCGAGCCATCACCTGCCTCGGCCAGCAGCGCCAGGGCTGTCTCGTTTGCGTCGACATTCTCTTTTGCCGCGATCCCGCGCAGTTCTTTCAGAATGTCTTCGAAGGAAACAGCATGGAAGCTGAAATGCTGGCTGCGCGAACGGATGGTCTGCGGAATATCCTCCGGCTGCGTCGTGGCCATCATGAAAATGACATGATCGGGCGGCTCTTCGAGTGTTTTCAGCAGGGCATTGAAGGCAGCATCTGTAATCTGATGGGCCTCATCGAGAATGTAGATCTTGTATTTGTCCCGCGCCGGACGATAGCGGGCGGCATCCCGCAGTTCGCGAATCTCATCAATTCCGCGATTCGTCGCAGCATCGATTTCGATCACATCGACAGCATTTCCTGCCTTGATCTCAGTGCACGATTCACACGTTTCGCAAGGTTCCGGCGTCGGCCGTTCCGGGCTTCCGATCTCGCGTCGGCAGTTCAAAGCCATCGCCAGAATGCGCGCGATGGTCGTCTTGCCGATGCCGCGATGTCCGCTGAAGATGTAGCCGTGCGCAATACGCTGCTGTGAAAGCGCGTTCAGCAGGGTGCGCGTGACGTGGTCCTGACCGGCGACGTCAGAGAAGCGCTGCGGCCGATATTTGCGTGCTAAAACCTGGTAAGCCATGATCCCGATTCAGCGGGCTCAGTACCTCCCGCGAAATTCGATTGTATCGCCTCGAAGGACGGTCGATTTTTCTCGATGGGCGTACGTCCTTCAACACCAGGTCCTTCAACACCATGTCCCCAACACCAGATGCGCTGCCGGGTTTTTTATCCTCTGGAAGCCGCCGCCTTCTTCGCAGTCCTCTGCCGGCGTTTGATCTCTGCGGGCGAGTACATGGTCTGCCGGCAATCCTGCGCTCCGCAGTTGCATGAGGCAGGGCTTTGGTCCCCGTCGTACAGGTTGTAGTCGTACACCAGTTCTTCCCCTGGTTCTATGTCGCGGATCGCTCTGATCCAGATGTGACCGTCTTTCTCGTCCGTCTCGCAATTGGGATCGCAGGAGTGATTCAGGAACATCGCGGTCCCGTGCCCATCAATGACCGTCGTGCCATTGCCCACCCCGAAGAGATAGGTCGTCGGCGAATCGGCATAGAGTTCGTCAGCTCGATTTTTCGAGATGCGCGGTCCTGTGTACTCGATCACTTTCGAACCGCTGGCAATGAATGCAGTCGTGTAACAACCGGCTGCGTGAATAGTGGAAGAACGAATGATGAGACTCATGTGCTGCTGCTGAACCCGTCCAGGTGGAATGGCCAGAGTATAGCAATCAATCCAGGATCCGGTCGCCCGTAGCATGTCTCGTATGCGATGCAGAGGCTCGCGGCACAGCGATATAATTGGTATGCGATGGAGAGAATGCCTTGCACCCGAGTGACACTTGCCTTGCTGCTGCTCGGAGCAAGTACTGCTGTATACGCGCAGCAATCCGGGTCCAGCGACAAAACTCCTCCCGCGCAGAATCAGAACCAGAAGCAGCCAGGCGGAGATTCGACCGCTCCACCGCCTGCCGACAGCAATGCCTTTCCTGAAGCTGAATCGCAAAAGGCAGCAAAACAGGCGCAGCAGGAAAAGAAGGATGCCGCCCAGCCTCCGGCAGCGTCTGACCAGCAGCAGGGAAATGCGGATGGCAGCGGCGGAGATAACAACGCGTTCCCTGAAGACGCGTCGCGCAAGGCTGCTGCAGATGCCGCCAAGGCAAAGGCAGCAGAGGGCAGTTCAAGCAGTTCCTCCGGCGTCAGTTCCTCCGGCGATTACGACACTAGCGTTAACGGCCGCAACGCGATCACGCCGAATGTTTCCATGAGCCACATCCACGGCAAAGATCCGCTCAAGGAAGATGTGCAGGTCGGTACTTACTATCTGCAGTCCGGAGATTATCCGGGTGCCTACAGCCGCTTCAAGGAAGCCACGACTACGCATCCTGAAAGCACTGACGCAATGTTTGGACTGGCCGAGGCCGCGCGTCATCTGCACAAGAATGATGAAGCACTCAGCAATTACAAATTGTTTCTCGAAATAGTGCCTTCAGGCTCGAAGGCCAGGGATGCACGCAAAGCACTCGCGTCACTCGAAAAAGCACACTGACGTGCTCACGCCCGCAGATGGATGTTACCGTTCAACGGTCCGGCAGCTCATCGGATAGTCGCCTCGACCTCATGTCGTCCCCTGGCCTTGGAGTGTCGTCGTTCTTGACTTGCTCATTACGGGAAGAAGCCCAGGTACCAGTGCAGCAGAGGAACTCCAGCAAACACTGTGAGCATACCTGCTGCCGCCAGGAATGCCCCGAACGGCACGCGCAGGCCTCCGACATTCCGCCCAGCGTCATTATTCCTTCGATGATGAATGACGATAGATAAACCGGCCACAGCGCCTGTGACGATGGCCAGAAAGAGCGACACGCCGCCCAGCTTCCATCCCAGCCACGCGCCTAGCATCGCCCCCAGTTTTACATCGCCCAAGCCCATGCCCTCGCGGCGCCGCATGGCTCGATAGACCAGGCTGACTGCCCACAGAAATCCGGCAATAGCGACTGCGCCCACCATTGAACGCTCGATACCGCGCGCGACACTTTCTTCCGAGCCACCGTTATAGACAAATCCGAGTACGGTGCCGGGAACAGTAAAAGCGTCCGGCAGCAGAAAAGTCTCGGCATCCATCAGCAGGAGCCCCAGTAACAGCCAGCAGAAGACGGCCATGCCGACGCATTCGATTC
>CAXTNK010000032.1:35735-50458 GCA_964245665.1 uncultured Acidobacteriaceae bacterium | reverse complement strand
CGGCAGGCCGGTCTCTTCGCGAATCCGCTTGTCGAGGTTCTTGATCAACGCTCCACCGCCGGTCAGCACTATGCCGCGGTCGCTGATATCGGCTGAAAGCTCCGGCGGCGTCCGTTCAAGCGCTACACGAATAGCATTCATGATGGTCGAGATACATTCTGTTAATGCTTCGCGAATTTCGCCGTCATCAATCGTAATCGTCTTGGGCACGCCTTCAATCAGGTTGCGGCCTTTGATCTCGAGCGTCAGCGGCTTGTCCAGCGGATACGCCGAGCCAATCTCCATCTTGATTTGTTCGGCCGTGCGCTCGCCGATCAGCAAATTGTACTTGCGCTTGAGGTAGTTCATAATCGCCTCGTCCATCTGGTTGCCGGCCATGCGGACGGAACGCGAATAGACGATGCCAGACAGGGAAATCACTGCGATATCTGTAGTGCCGCCGCCAATATCGACGACCATGTTGCCCGACGGCTCGGTAATCGGCAACCCGGCGCCGATGGCGGCAACCATCGCCTGCTCCACCAGGAACACTTCGCTCGCCTTCGCGCGGTAGGCCGAATCTTCGACTGCGCGCTTTTCCACCTGCGTAATCTCGGAAGGCACACCGATCACAATACGCGGATGCACCAGCATCTTCCGGTTATGCGCCTTCTGGATGAAGTAATTCAGCATCTTTTCAGTGACTTTAAAGTCAGCGATGACGCCATCCTTCATCGGTTTGATGGCGACTATGTTGCCTGGCGTACGGCCCAGCATCTCCTTTGCCTCTTTGCCCACTGCTTCCACTTCGCCCGTATTCTTGTTAATAGCGACGATGGATGGTTCATTGACAACAATGCCTTTACCGCGGGCATAGACAAGCGTGTTGGCAGTACCGAGATCGATGGCCAGGTCCGAGGAAAAGACACTGAACAGCGAGCGCATACCGTGCGAACGCGAAGAACGGGAGGAGAAACCATTCGATGACATTGTGTCTGTGGGCTTTTCTCGTGAGCTTTCTCCATCATTGTACGGCGAGTAACGTTACGCCACCTATACAACGAAGGTGGTCTCTGAGTAGTCACCATACGTAGGCGCTCCGCTTCGTCAGCGTAGCCTGAAACACTTCAACGAAAACGCAATTGGATCCGTCCAAACCTCAAGCCACAGCAAAACGAAGGGCGGTCCCGCCTGAATAGCGAGATACCGCCCCGATCAGCACCGCAATCTCCCCTGCTATCCACAGCAGGACAAACAATCTACTTAGCCACTGCCGTCCCCTTCAGCGTCACCTTCTGGGGCGAGCCCGCCGCATTGTCCGTGATCGCCACATCACCGGTCAGTGCCCCCGTGGCCAGTGGCTTGAAGTCAACCGAGATGGTGCACTTTGCTGCCGCCGTCAGGGTCGATCCGCAGGTCTTGGACGCGATCTTGAACGACGTTGGGTTGGTCCCGGCGACCGCGATCGATGAAATATTCATCACCGCGGTCCCGGAATTCGTAAGCGTGATGGTCTGCGCCGCCGAAGTCGCGCCTTCCTTGGTCGAAGCGAAGGTCAGACTCGCCGGTGACACGGTCGCCTTGGGCGCCGTGGCCGTCCCCTTCAGCGTCACCTTCTGTGGTGTGCCCGTTGCATTGTCAGCCACGGAGAGTGTAGCCGTTAATGCACCGGCGACTGTCGGTTTGAATTCCGTCGAGATGGTGCAGGTCTTTCCCGCCGCCAGGCTGCTCCCGCACGTCGTGGCCGATTTGACAAACGAACTCGCATTCGTCCCCGAGTAGCTGATGGAACTGATGGTCAGCGCAGTCGTCGCGCTCGTGTTCTTGAGTGTCACCAACTGCGCCGCCGTCGTCGACCCAACTGCGGTCGAGGCGAAGGTCAGGCTGGTAGGGGTCAAGGTCACCGTTGGAACTGCGGCCGCGGTTGCGATGCCCTTCAGCGTAACAAGTTGTGGTGAGCCGGTTGCGTTGTCCGCTACTGACAGCGACGCTGTCAGCGAGCCGGCGGCCGTTGGTTTGAACTCGACCGAAACCGTGCAACTCGCGCCTGCCGCCAGACTGCTGCCGCAGGTCGTTGCCGACTTTACAAATGAACTCGCATTCGTGCCGGTTACTGTTTCGGACGTGATCGTCACCGCCGTCGTCCCCGTATTCTTGATCGTCACCACCTGCGCCGCTGTCGTCTTTCCAACTGCCGTCGAAGCAAACGTCAGACTGACCGGCGACACCGTGACCATGCCCGCCTCGGTGCTGGTCGGCCACGCATTCACCAGGTTCGCGACATTGAAGCTGCCCAGACCAGTTGTCAGGTCGTAGCCTGTTCCAGCGTTGTAGCCGCTCAGGATACCCACCTGGTCGCCCGACTTCTTCGTAACGCAGTTCGGATCACCCGTCAGGCAGACGGCTGCGTTCGAACCTGAGGTCGTGTCATAGAAAATGCACGAGTTGCCTGCCTTCACCGTGTTCGAGTTGCAGGAGGAGTAGTTCTCTTTCGACGCCAGCTGGTAGAAGACTGGGTTCGCCAGTCCCTGCGACTTGCCAGTCTTCTGGACCACCAGCGCCATGATTCCCGCCGTCATCGGCGATGCCGCCGAGGTTCCGCCATTCTCCTGGTAGATGATGTAGTCCGGATTACTGTAATCGCAAGAATTTTCCGGCGATGCCGAAGCCTGGCAGATCAGCAAAGCACTGCCCGGTATACCAGTGCTTTGCTGGAATCCATACGCGGCAAACATGGAGACGTCCGGCACATCGCGCTTGCCGTCGCCGGGGATACCTGTCACGCCCGCCTGCCAGCTTGGCTTTGCGTAGCCGCCGCTGCAGGAAGACGGACTCGTCCCATTCGAAGACGTGCACTTGCTCACGCCACCGCTGCCCGCAGCCATCTCCACCAGGCCGGGCGCACCGTTGATAGCCGCATTGCAGAGTTCTTCGTTACTGCTGTAAGCGGTATAGACATTCAGTAGCAGCGGGTTCGTGCAGGTGTCATTCCAGGACATCTCCGGCATGTAACCCTTGGCGCTTGATCCATTCGCCGCGTTGGTGGCATTCCAGTAAGTGGACACAGGATGAGTCGCTTCCACAAACGGCCATTGCAGATCTGTCCCGCCAACTGCAGTCGCGTAAGGTGTCGATGCCATACCACTCACCGCCAGCCCATGGGTATCCGCATACGGCGGGTTGCCGTCCTGACTTGTACAGACGGCTGATCCTGAATCTCCGGCAGCAACAAACGAGCTGATGCCCGCCGTCGTCGCCTGCTGGAAGGTTTTGTTATACAGCGCATTGCCGGAGGTGCCGAGATCCAATTCGCACGCGCCATAGCTCATGGTCAAAATCGGCGCCACTTCGTTATCGACGATGTAAGTAATCGCCGTCACCAGACCATTCGTCGTCTCACTGCTCTGGTCGGCAACCAGCACCACTTGCGCGCCCGGCGCCGTCGCCGACACCATTTCCGTGTCTTCCGTATTTTCGCCCTGGCTGTCCGTAAAACCCGGGTCCGCCCCGCTGTGCAGAGTGGTTAATGTGCCGGCGGGCAGACCGAACGACTTGCGGTAGGTATTGAAGTCGCTCGCCTCGACATCGCTCAGCGCGACAATCGCTACCTTCACGCCCTTTCCGTTTATGGGAGTACTCTCATTCCAGAGCGGCAGAATGTTGTAAATGGTTGCCACATCATACGGGCTCAGGACTTCGCGCTGATAGCCGGTATTCGGATCGATGTAGCCGAATTCAGGCTGGACACCACTCGTGTCTTTCGTTGCATTGTTCAGCGGCGTCAACCTGTTCTCGACTGGTGAAGGATCCACCATCGAATACTTACCCGTCTTCAGATCGCGCTTCACATAATTGCCAGGATGCGAGTAATGCTTCGGGAAAAAATCATTCAACGAAGCAATGCCATTTACCACTGGCGCGAGTGCTGCCGGGATCGAAGGATCGCGATCATTCGAGATGTGCATCTTTCCGTTGACCAGGTAGTTATTCATCTCGACATGGAACGCATCCTGCACCTGGGCCACGGTGCCGCTGAATTGGATGCTCACGCGTCCCTTGGTCACCTGGTCGATGCGGAAGCCATGGTTCTGGAGCCAGCTCGTGACGGCCGTAATATCAGAATCGGATGGACCATAGAGCTGGCCGAACTCCTCGGCATGCAGCCAGTGGTGAAAGTCCGGCGACTTCGGATCATACTGGCGCTGGTTAAACGCAGCCAGTGCTGCATCCTGCTCCGGACTGCGCTGCAGCACCATCACAATGCGCTCCAGCATCCTGCCGCCATCGACCGGTCCCTTGTCGAACTCCGGCCTGGCCATCGGATTCTTGTTCCCCTTCAGCACTGTGAGCTGCGCATCATCGACACGGCTCAGGACACGCGAAGGCACGGCTGCTTCGCTCCTTTGTTCGCTGCCCTGACTGAAGGCGGGTGGGGCGGAAGATGCAAACAGCATCAAGGCAGAAGTAAGTGCTGGCACGAGAAATCGACTCGAAAAACGCATGAATAGCCATCCTAAAATCTCTGTTGAAAGTGCACTGCCTGGCCCGTGGAGACGGTCGACAGCCTCCGGTAAAGCCGCGATCACTTCGCCGCCTAAGGCGGCTATGGATGAACGCGATAGATAAAGGGGAAATGCCTCAGGAAATATTCAGCAGAACGAAGGAGCAAGGAATACCAGGGATTAGGCCAAGGGGGTCGAGTCCGCGTGCGGTGCTCGAATGGCGCGCCTTCAACCTATCTGCTGCGACGCACAAATTCAATAAGAGTTCAGTGAAATTTCAAAAAGAAATGCTCCACCGAAGGTATATACCTCGGGCGAAAGGCAACTCGAGGTAGACCTGTTGGTAAGTTGCTGCCCATTTCCAGTCACCGGCTTGTCATCCGAGCGAAGTCGTAGAATCTGCGTTTCCTCCCCGCTACGGAAGCTCAGAGGTGTAGTTCGGCATGCCGTTCGCCGAATAGGCTATCCTGATTTGTTTGGCCGGGAGTACCTGGTCACAGCAGAATGGATGAATGAATGGCACACAATACCTATGGCAACCTGATTGGCGGCAAGTTTGTTTCTTCGCACAGCGGCAGGACCTTCGACAACATCAACCCCGCCAACAAGAGCGACATCGTCGGCACCTTCCAGGCGTCTGACGCACAGGACATCGACGTCGCCGTCGCCGCAGCGAAAAAAGCTTACACCACCTGGCGTCTCACGCCTGCTCCCAAGCGCGCCGAGATCCTCTATCGCACCGGCGAAATCTTGCTCAGGAAAAAAGAGCAGTATGCGCAGGATATGACGCGCGAAATGGGCAAAGTGCTGACCGAAACACGCGGCGATGTACAGGAAGCGATAGACACTGCCTACTACATGGCCGGCGAAGGACGACGCCTTTTCGGGCAAACGACACCGTCGGAGTTACAGAACAAGTTTGCCATGTCCGTCCGCATGCCGGTCGGCGTCGTCGGCATGATTTCGCCATGGAATTTCCCCATGGCTATCCCGTCATGGAAGCTCTTTCCAGCGCTCGTCTGCGGCAACACCTGCGTCATCAAGCCGGCGGAAGATACACCGCTCTCCACCTACAACCTGGTCGAAGCCCTGGTCGAAGCAGGCCTGCCCGATGGCGTCGTCAACATTGTCAGCGGCTACGGTCCTGAAGCCGGTGCGCCGCTGGTCGAACATTCCGACGTCCGCGCCATCTCCTTCACTGGCTCGAGTGAGATTGGCCGCATTGTCGGCCAGACGGCGGCAGGATTGTTCAAGCCCTGCTCGCTCGAAATGGGCGGCAAGAACGCAATGATCGTGCTCGATGACGCCAACCTTGACCTCGCGCTCGAAGGCGCACTCTGGGGTGCATTCGGCACCACCGGCCAGCGCTGCACAGCGACCAGCCGCATCATCCTGCACAAAAAAATTGCCGCCGAGTTCACCGAGAAACTCGTCGCCCGCGCTAGAGCCCTCAAGGTTGGCGACGGTCTGAAGAACGGCATCGAAATGGGTCCGCAGGTGAATGCGCAACAGGTAGCAACTTCCGCAAGATACGTCGACATCGCGCAAAAAGAAGGCGCAACGCTTGCATGCGGCGGCTCCCGACTGACAGGTACCGGCTATGACGACGGTACCTTCTTCGCACCGACTGTCTTCAGCGGCGTCAAGGCAGAGATGCGCATCGCGCAGGAAGAAGTGTTCGGCCCTGTCGTCAGTCTGCTTGAAGCGAATGACTTCGATCATGCACTCGCAATCGCGAACGGCATTCAGTATGGTCTGTCGACATCGCTCTACTCCCGCGACGTCAACAAGGCCTTTCGCGCCATGCGCGACCTCGAAGCCGGTATCACCTATGTCAATGCACCGACCATTGGCGCCGAAGTCCATCTACCTTTCGGCGGAGTCAAGCAGACCGGCAATGGCCATCGCGAAGGCGGCACCGGCGCGCTTGATTTTTATACCAGCTGGAAATCCGTCTACGTCGACTACTCCGACAAACTGCAACGCGCCCAGATCGACGACTAACGATTGGCCATGGAGGCGGGAGCGCCTGTTGGCGCAAAGGCATGCTCCCGCTGGTCGCACTATGCGCGGGCCACCACTTGCTTATGCCTCCGAATGGCTTCATGACGCTGCGTGGCAGGGGGCGCGATGGAAAGGAATGAGACAAAACGGTCACTACGCCTCAAATCTTCCCTTTGTCATCTCGACCGACGCGTAGCGTAGTGGAGACATCTGCGTTTCGCTCTCGGCATAACCACAATGACCAACCGTACTCACAACTACTACGTCTACATCATGGCAAGTCGCAGCCATACTCTCTATTGCGGGATGACGAACAGTATTCGACGGCGGACCCAGGAGCATCGTGAAAACCACGAAGGCTTCAGCACAACTTACAATTGCAACCGTCTCGTATGGTTCGAGCGATTTCAATCTGTGGGGAATGCGATCGACAGAGAAAAACAAATCATAAAGATGGGAACGACCAAAAAAAATATTTCTGATCGAGAGTTGCAATCCTACCTGGACCGACCTGAGTGAGGTGTGGAGAAGACGCAGATCTCTCCACTACGCTGCGCTTCGGTCGAGATGACAAGACTTAGTGGCTTCACTCTTGCAACAACCATGGCGCAGAAAAGGAACCAGCCTTCGACCATGCTGCGCTTCGGTCAGGATGATACATCGAGGGCGATTTCTGATTTAAGACAGCACAGTTCTTCATGAAATGACAAACTTCATTCCATATTTCGCAATCTGACAAAATAGATTCATCAGCAACAAACAGCCGCATGGAGAAGCAATGATTATCGGTGTCCCCAAAGAAGTAAAAGATCACGAGAGCCGCGTCGGCATTACGCCCGCTGGCGTCAAGGCGTTGAGTGAAGCCGGGCATAAGGTGTTGGTCGAAACGCATGCGGGCGAACTGTCCGCGCTCACAGATGACGATTACCAGGCTGCCGGCGCCGAGATCGTCGGCTCCGCTCACAATGTCTGGGGCATGGCCGACATGGTCGTCAAGGTAAAGGAGCCCGTCGAAAAAGAATACGGCTTCTTCCGTGAAGGCCTCGTGCTTTTCACCTATCTGCACCTCGCGCCGCTGCCTGAGCTGACTGACAAACTGCTGACGAAGAAAGTCACTGGCATCGCGTATGAGACCATCCGCGACAAACAGGGCACATTGCCGCTGCTCACGCCCATGTCCGAAGTAGCAGGCCGCATGTCCGTGCAGGTCGGCGCTTCGTATCTCGAAAAAGAGAAGGGCGGCCGCGGTGTTCTGCTCGGCGGCGTCCCGGGAGTTCCGCCGGCGAAGGTCTGCATCATCGGCGGCGGCATCGTCGGCACCAACGCCGCGAAGGTCGCGCTCGGCATGGGCGCGCGCGTCAAAATAGTCGATCTCAACCTGAATCGTCTCCGCGAGCTCGATGACATCTTTAACGGCCGACTTATCACTGTTGCGTCGAACAGCTACAACGTCGCGCGTGCTACAGCGGAGTCGGACCTCGTCATCGGAGGCGTACTGATCCCCGGCGCTGCTGCTCCGAAGATTGTCACCAAAGAAATGGTAGCCGGCATGAAGAAGGGCTCAGTCATTGTGGACGTTGCAATCGACCAGGGCGGCTGCATTGAAACAGCACGCCCGACCACGCACAGCGATCCATCATATGAGGTGAATGGCGTCGTACATTACTGCGTAACCAATATGCCCGCAGCTGTGCCGAACACGTCGACACTTGCGCTCACAAACGCGACCTTTCCCTACGTCATGCGGCTGGCGCGTGAGGGTGCGAAGACGGCTATTCTGGCAGACGACGGTGTCCGTGAAGGCGTCAATACGTATGACGGGCGGCTCACCTATAAAGCCGTTGGACAGTCGCAATCCAAACCATGGAGAGCCGTGCGCGAACTGCTCGCGTAACACATTTGTCATCTCGACCGAAGCGCAGCGAAGTGGAGAAATCCGCGTCATTTCACCGGGCGGAAATGACTCATGCGCAAACGGACCATCAACAACCAAACAACAATGGCCGGGATGAGTCATCATCCCGGCCATTGCTTACAACCGAAACTAGCGAACCGTAATCTTGTTCGTCAGCCTGAAAGTCAACACAGTTTCAGCAGGCAGATCGATTGGCTTATTACCAGTAAAAGCTGACCCTGCAGTACCCGCGCCCGCACCAGCCAAGCCGCCAATCAACGCACCCTTGCCGCCGCCTGCCAGGCCGCCGACGAGCGCACCGAATCCACCGCCGCCGCCGATGAAGCCGGCCGTCCGCTTACCCTTGCCTTTTTCCACGCGCTCAACCGTCTCGGTCTCCACCGGATAGGTGTGGCCATCGGCGCGAACAGAATCCAGGCGAAGTTCGAGATAGCCCTCACCCTTGAAGCGTCCGCGCGACTTGGTGGCAACGACCACGCCACTCGCCGATGCACCACTGCGGATAATGACCTTGCCATTGACCACAACTGGACGGGCCACGGTCGCCGAAAAAGGCTGGCCCTCCGTCGCAGTCTTTGAGCTGATCTCCTGCGTCAGGCTCACGCTGATGCGCGTACCCGCAGGAACCGTGTACACCACCGGCGGCGGTGGCGGCGCTGGTGCAGGTGCCATGGTCGACGGCGCCGGTTGCGCAGGTGCCATCGTCGAGTTAGGCGGAGCCGAGTTGGGAGCCATCGTCGAATTCGGAGGCGCCGGCTGATTCGCCGCCTGTTGCTGTTCCGGGTTAGTGGATTTGCTCTGGCATCCGCTCATTAGCAGTGCACTGGCGAATGCAAGGGGCAAAATAGCGTTTGTCGAGAATGTAAGTTTCATAGCACCAATAGGATGCCACCAGCGGACGACCAGTTGCGAGATTTTTATCTGTGCGCCTGCATCTTCATTCCTCCCTCGAACCACTCGACTACATGCTTTCGTGTACCAGCCATACCCGCCGGTCCCACGTCCTTGCTGAGCAAGGGTGGGAACCACAAACGTGTCTCGCGATGCCCCACACACAAACGAGCCCGAATTACGCCGGTCGCCCTATAATGCAAGCAGTTTGAGGGCATGGATGGTGGGTTCCGGACATCGCCGATGGGGTGTAGGTTGGATGGCCGGCGGTCTGGGCATCCTGGTGCTCATTTTTGCGTCGCTGAACGCCTTTAATTTGCCCTTCCTTCTGCCGCGCACCGCCAGCCAGCTTTTCTTCTTTACCAGCCTGTCGGTCCTGGTCTTCCTGTTGCTGCTTGCGCTCCTGGTGCTGCTCTTCCGCACCATCCTGAAAATGTATGCCGATGAACGCAGCCGGGTTCTCGGCTCGCGCATCCGCACCCGCATGCTGCTAGGCGCCTTGCTGCTCTCGTTCGCCCCGGCTCTTTTTCTCTTCCTCTTCAGCTACCTGCTCATGAACCGCACAGTCGACCGATGGTTCTCGCAGCCGGTGTCGCAGCTGCGGACCGAGTCCAGCCGCGTCGCCACGGAACTTGAACAATACGCCGCCGGCAATGCCCGCGCTGAAGCCGCATCCCTTGCTGCCTCGCCCGCAGTCCAGCAGGAACTCGCCAGGCATCGTTACGCGGCCATGCATGAACAGCTGGCGCAGCACCGCATCACGCTCGAGGGCGGCTTCGTCCTTGTCTATAGCGGTCAGCACGCCGTTGCCCGTTTCCAGATGCCGGCCGACGCGAACAATGTAGTCGTCCAATCATGGGGCAGCGACGAGCAGGAGGGCTCTGCCGAAGTCGAACCATCCGCCATTAAACTATGGGCGAACAGGACGCCAGCCCGCGCTGGAAAATCCGCAAATGACACCCGTCCATCCACGTCCACGACCAGCATTGCGGAGCAATCCGATCATCCCGCACTCAATGGCCACTCTCTTGAAGACGTAGCCCTTGGAACATCCCGCCGCAGTGACGAACCTATCCTGCTGATCGGCGACAGCGAATACATCACGGCATCCGCGCCAGTCTCCGGGGATTACACCATCGTCGTCGGTCTGCCGCTGCCCGCAGGCTTCAGCAAAACCGTCTTCGGCCTGCGTCGCGGCGCTCTCGACTACTGGACTCTCTTTCGCAGCCGCAACCGCGTCCGCGGCCAGTACCTGCTCATCATCCTGCTGCTCACTGCGCTGGTTTTCTTCATCAGCAGCTGGCTCGCACTCTTCCTTTCAAAGCGCATCACGCGCCCGGTTGAAGCACTGGCAGATGCCATGGGCGCCATCGCGGCCGGTGAATACAGTCACCGCATCGCTTCCGGCACCGTGCAGGAACTGGGCGAACTGGTGCGCTCCTTCAATGCCATGGCATCTGATCTTGAGACCTCGCGCGCCATCGCCGAAAGCTCAACCGCGCAGCTCTCCCAGGCCAACCGCGCGCTGCAGGAAAGACGAACCGAACTCGAAACCATCCTGCAAACCATTCCCACCGGCGTCATCACGCTCAACGACGAACTGCGCGTACTGCAGACCAATCGGGCCGTTGCGCAGTTGTTGACCGTAGCCGATCCGACTGACGATGAAAAGCCGCCGCTCGAAACCCTTTTTCCGCCCGAGCAGCGCGAAGACCTGTGGCGCATGATCCGCCGTTGCCAGCGCATGGGCGTCGCCCAGGGCGATTTCGAGCTCCGCCATGCCGGCCAGGAACTGCACATGTCTGTCACCGTCGCGCTGCTTGAACTAGAACAACACCGTCGCGGTTACATAATGGTTCTGGAAGATGTGACCGAGAGTTTGCGCGCCCAGCGGCAGGTTGCGTGGAAGGAAGCAGCGCAGCGGGTCGCGCATGAGATCAAGAATCCTCTGACGCCGATCGCCCTCTCTGCCGGCAGGATCCAGCGCCACCTCGAAAAGAACGCGCCTGAATCTCCCGCCGTCATCCGCCGCTGCAGCGAAGTGATTCTCAACTCAGTCGAAGCCATGCGCGGCCTGGTCGACCACTTCGCCGCTCTCGCCCAGTTCCCTGTTCCGCAGATCCGTCCGGTCGACCTCAACCAGGTCGTCCGCACTGCCATTGACTCTTTTGCCGGCCGCTTCGACCGCATCCGCGTGCTCGAAAATCTTTCAACCGGAGCCGTCATGATAGCCGCCGACGCAACCGTCCTCGCGCGTGCCCTGGTTAATTTGATCGATAACGCAGCAGAGGCCATGCAGAGCAGTCTTCTGCGCGAACTCCGGATCGAAACCTGCATCCTGGGCGATGGCGTGATGGCAGAAGTCGTCATCTCTGACACCGGCCCCGGCCTTACCAACGAAGCGCGCGAACGGCTTTTCCTTCCCTACTTCTCGACCAAGCAGCGCGGCAGCGGCCTCGGTCTGGCCATCACTGCAAAAATTGTTCAGGAGCACGGCGGCTTCATCCGCGCAGAACAGAATGTGCCAGCCGGTGCCCGTTTCATCCTTGAACTGCCGCTGGCCGAAAGAATCGCACTCGGCAACGGGCCGCATAATGACACCGACGCTGTTGCAGAACCCATGGTTCCCGTCAAGGTGCGGCGTTGAGCCACATCCTCATCGTCGATGACGAAGCAGAAATCCGTGAATCTCTTGCCGAGATCCTCAAGGAAGAAGGATTTACGGTAACGACGACTGGCTCCGCATCGGAGACCATGCTGCTCCTGCGCGATGCCTCCTATGACATCGTGCTGCTCGATATCTGGCTGCCCGATCGCGACGGCCTCGAAGTGCTGCAGGAGATGCAGACCCTCGAGAGCAGTGAGAAGCCGGAAATCATCATCATCTCCGGCCATGGCACCATCGAGACCGCCGTGCGTGCCACCAAGCTTGGGGCGTATGACTTCCTCGAAAAACCTCTATCGATGGACCGCACGCTGATCCTCATCAACAATGCGCTGGAGGCTCGCCGCCTGCGCGCACAGAACGATGAATTCAAACGCCAGCTTGCCCCGGAGACGCCGGTCACCGGCGAGAGTGTGCCCGTCAAAGCCTTGCGTCAGCAGATCAAGCTCATGGCGCCCACCAATGGCCGCGTGCTCATCTTCGGCGAATCAGGTTCAGGCAAAGAGCTGATTGCTCGAGCCATCCACGCGCAAAGCCTGCGCAAAGACAGCATCTTCGTTCATCTCAACTGCGCTGCCATCCCCGAAGATCACATCGAAACGGAACTTTTCGGCTATCGTCACGGAGCAGTGCCCGGCGGCCCGCATGAGAAACGCGGCACCTTCGAACGCGCCAACGGCGGGACGCTGTTCCTGGACGAAGTCGGCGACATGAGCCTGAAAACCCAGGCCAAGGTTTTGCTCGCGATCGATGAACAGCGACTCACGCCCGTCGGCGCGACGCAATCCGTCAGCGTCGATGTCCGCATCATCGCGTCCACCAACAAGGACATCGAAGAAGAAATTGCTCGCGGCAACTTCCGCGAAGATCTGTTCTATCGTCTGAATGTCATCCCATTTTTCATGCCGCCCCTGCGCGATCGCAAAGAGGACATTCCGCTGCTCGCGCGCGAATTTCTGAAAGAGCTGGGCCGCGAATACGGTCGTCCGCGCATCGAGATCACCGACGATGCGGTCACCCTTCTGCAGCAATACCAGTGGCCCGGCAATGTCCGCGAACTCAAGAACATCATCGAGCGCGTTATGCTGCTGAACCCGCTCGCCATGCGCATCGAACGCAAACATCTGCCGATGCTGGTGCACCGGGACACCGGCCGCCGCGGCGATTCATTCCGCACCCTGCAGCAGGCACGCGATGCCTACGAACGCGACTACATTTTGAAGAAGGTTGATGAATGCCATGGCAACATGAGCCGCGCCGCTGAGTCACTCGGCCTGGAGCGGAGTCACCTCTATCGCAAAATGAAGGCGCTTGGCATCGCTGTACGAGAATAATCCTCAAATTGCTGGACGTACAATACGTAATTAAGTCCTCTTAATGAAGAGGAACGACGATGCCTACTGGCTCTGCCGTTGAAGTAAGAGTCGCTGACGAAGGTACCGGACATGGAGCAAGCTTGTGAACAACCTCGCGGCTCCGGAAGATCCACTGCTCGCGCTGTACGGTTCCGGCGAAGAACTTTGGGCGGAGGAGCCCGCAGACCAATATGTGGCACGCCTGCGCGAGGGCTGGGATTGAGCCGGGTCTTCTGGGATACCAACATCTTCGTTTATTTCTTGGAAGCAAGCGAGAAACAGGGCCTGGCCGTCCGCTCTTTGCGTGAACGCATGCTCAAGCGGGGCGACCAACTCATCAACTCTACTATGACCCTTGGAGAAATCCTGGTGAAGCCTTTACAGGAAGGCGAAACAGGAATGGCCACCAGGTATGAAGCCGCGCTGAAAGCCGCCGCGAGTATTCTTCCGTTTGACGCCGAATCCGCCAGGAATTATGCGCAGTTGCGACTCAATCGAACGCTCAAATCGCCCGACGTGATCCAACTCGCATGCGCCGCAGCCGCAAAGGTCGATCTCTTTATCACCAACGACGACCGGCTTCACGACCTGCATGTACCAGGGATTCAGTTCATCGTTCCGATCGACCTCGTACCTATCTGATCGCCCGCGCCGTTGTGTCGTAAGCCATGACGGTCACCAAAGGTGAGCACACCAATGACGATTGTCATCCGACCGAAGCGAAACGTGGTGGAGAGATCTTCGTTTCGCATCTGCGATCAAATGTAAGCAGGACATCGGCAGCGCGAGCAAGCTGCAGATCCTTCGGCTACGGTCTGGATGACGAGGCGGGCAACAATAAGAGCCGACCTACTTGATCTTCCCGAACGTCTGCGCTTCCTCTTTGGCCTTCTTCTCACCATGCTGCGCAATCTCATCCAGCTGCCGACGCCAGTCCAGAGTGTTCACAAACCCCCGCGAATCACGCCAGTTTTCTTCGACGATGATGTACAGCTGCAGAAACACGCGTGTACCCAGCAGTGACTCGATCTCTTTGCGCGCAGATGCGCCGATGCTCTTCAACTTAGCGCCGCCCTTGCCGATCAGGATCGCTTTCTGTCCATCGCGCTCGCAATAAATCGCAGCAGAAATTTTCGTGACCGGCAGCTTGCCATCCTTGCGCGGACGCTCGTTCGGCGCAGGTTCCTCATAGCGCTCAATCACGACTGCCGATGCATACGGGACCTCTTCGCCTGTCTCCATCAGGATGCGTTCGCGGATCAGCTCAGCCACCAGGAAACGCTCTGGTTGATCGGTAAACTGCTCGGGCGGAAAATACCGCTCGCCTTCCGGCAGGTGCTCGACAATCGCCTCAAGCAATCGAGCGAGCCCATCTTTCTTGCGCGCCGAAATCGGAATGACAGCCGCAAAGG
>CAXTNK010000032.1:13568-35725 GCA_964245665.1 uncultured Acidobacteriaceae bacterium | reverse complement strand
GAATGACGGGGCAATCCAGTTTGCGGATCAGCGCCAGCACCATCTCATCTTCGCTCGCATCGCGGCCGAGCTTGGTATGCTTCGCGGCATCTTCTTCAGAATTCTCGGTCGGACTCTCCGCAGCCTCCGGCAGCCGCTGTTCGCGCGTCGCATCAATCAGCAGAATCACTGCATCGCGCTGCTCAAGCGCCTCATGCACTTCGTGCATCATCTGTTTGTCGAGGGCGCTCGAAGGTTTGTGCACACCCGGCGTATCGACAAAAACGATCTGCGCCTCGGGAAACTTGCCCTTCGCCACTTCCACCACACCCTGGATACGCGTGCGCGTCGTCTGCGGCTTGCTCGTGACAATAGCAACTTTTTCGCCCGTAAGGGCATTCAGCAAAGTGGACTTGCCCGCATTGGGACGCCCGATAATCGAAACAAAACCTGACCGCACACATTCTCCATAGCGCCCGCTCAGCAGCAGAACGCCTCTATCGCTATCTTTCAAGGGTACCGTATTCGGACCCAGCGCCTGCCCTCAACGAGATTTCTCCTCGCGAACGAAGCTACGCATTGGCTTGTCATCCCGCGAAGCGAAGCACCGTGGAGGGACCTGCATTTTTTAGCCGCGGCATGAATGCCAGACCAGGCATTACCGGCGCAACAAGCGTAACGCCGCACGCGCAGTACTACTGAGCGCGCTCGGTGGCGGACGCAGAAATTCTCAGTCGATCAATCCGCCGGTCCGTCGAAGCGAGCACTTCAAAACGAACATCGTGCACCTCGACCACTTCCCCGGCCATCGGAATCCTCCCGGCCACTTCGCTCACCAGTCCGGCAACGGTGCTCGCGTCGTAGTCCTCATCGGCCAGCTCGAATTTATCTTTCAGCAGGTCATCGAGGTCGGTGATTTCATACGTACCAGGCACCACCCACACGCCTTCCGACTCCTGGATCGCGCCGTCAGACGGATGATCAACCTCATGCTCATCCGTAATCGCGCCGACAATTTCTTCAAGCAGGTCCTCAATGGTCACCAGGCCGGCCACGCCACCGTATTCATCGATGGCGACGGCCATATGCTGCTTGTCGCGCTGCATCTCGCGCAGCAGTTCATTCACATGCTTGGTCTCAGGCACGAACAGTGCCGGTCGCTGGATTGTCTCGACAGTGCGCTGCCCTGCGTCAGCATCGGCGATCTGCAGCAGGTCATGCGCGAATGCGATGCCGCTGATGTGATCAAGCGAACCCTCGTACACCGGCACACGCGAATATGGTTTTTCCTTGATCTCGGCGAGAAATGCTTCGAGCGTAGTCCCGGCCGGCACGGCAAATACGGAAGGCCGCGGCGTCATCACTTCGCGCACAATCTTGTCTCCGAACTCCACTGCGGAACGGATCAGTTCGCGATCGCTCTCTTCGAGAATGCCTTCTTCTTCACCGGCCTCGATCAGGGCGTCCACGGCTTCAGAAGCATTTTCTTCTTCCTCGCTCGCAGTCGGTTCGGCCAGCGCGGCAATCGACAGCAGGAAACCGAGAAAAACCGTAATCGGCAGTACCAGATAAAAGAGGATCTTCAGCGGCACGCAGAAACCCGCCGCCCAATGCCCCCGTGTGCGCGTAAACAGGATGAAAGGCAGCAGGCGACTAAAGATCGTCGCTACCAGGATGACCCCAAGTACAGCCTGCACCAGCTCCGGAAACGCAGGCCGCGGCCATATGTAGCCTGCGTGCACCGAGCGAGCTCCTTCGAACAGCATGGCGCCGAAGACCAGCGCGATACAGCCGAAACTTACCTCGGCCAGCACAGCAGCCGAAAGCGATAGCCGCTCGCGTCCGAAACCGAGACGCAGCTCAATATTCTTTTCCCAGTAATCGATATTGTCCTGAAACTCGCGCGAAAGAAATTTACCCATCTCGGAGTAGAGCCGGTCGACGTACGACGCCAGCGTGTGCACTGGCAACAGGATCAGGATGAGCAGGAAATCGATCCAGGTCATCAGCGTCCGCCTTTGAACTTGGAGGTTTTTTTCGCAGTGAACTTCTTCGCTGCCACTTTTTGCATTCCGGCTTTTATGGCGACAATTCCCCTGGAAGACTCTTGTCCCATTAGATCAGCCTCAACCTTGGGTGTCCCACGTCTCGCCACTGAGACATGGGCTTTCGCGATCGCCTTCCTGCCCGGGCCGCGACTTCCCACCTTGGCTTTGCCAGGATGGGGCACCCTCTTCTGTGGCGGCGCGGTATCTTCAGTGCGTTCGATCAGGCCACCGGGCAATCGAAGCTTGCGGCGCAGCACGAGTTCATGGGCAGCCATCTGACCCTTGTCCGTTTCGTGATCAAAACCTGCAAGGTGCAGCAAGCCGTGCAACATCAGCACCTTAAGCTCGGTAGCCAGCGGATGCTTCAGGAGCAGCGCCTGTCGCGCTGCCATTTCGATCGAAATCGCCAGATCCCCCGCGACCCGAGCCCTTCCGCGAAGCTTGACATCAGCTGCCGGGAAGGACAGGACATCGGTCGCCTTGTTCTTACCGCGGAATTGCCGGTTCAATTTGCGGATCACATTGTCGCTGGTAATGAGCACACTCACCTGGCCGCGCAATGGGATGGCAGCAGCAGCGGCAGCCAGAAATCGCTCGAGCGTACGCGCCGCCGGAAGTGGCGGTGGATGGTCGCCCTCCGCGAAGTCGGTAACGATCATACGGTCTTCGTCTCCAACACCGGATTGTGCATGCTTCTCACGCGTGCTCCTAGTTTAAGGGTCGCCGCGTTTGGGATGGCAGAGGAAAGTGAGAATGGAATCGTTCCGGCTTCGTGGCAGGCGTGGGAAGAGGGGGTCCATCGACGTCGCTGCGTTTTGCCCCGGGATGACAGGTTTGAGAGGAAACGGCCAAATCGGATGAAAGCGACGCGAAAAGGGCGCAAAAAGGAGGACATTCGCCCTCCTTTCTACCATTTGCGCCGGCTATTGCGTGCGCCGGCTATTGCGGCTTTGCAGTAGTCCGGCTTCGGTCGGAGTTTGGCAGGTTGAGCGGCAACTCCGGCTGACCCTTGTGGAAGCTGTCGTAGGCGCGAATGACCCGCTGCACCAGATGGTGTCGAACGACGTCCCCGTCCTCGAAGTGGCAGAAAGAGATGCCGTCGACACCTTTCAGCACCTTGATGGCTTCGACCAGGCCTGACTTGCCGTTCGGCAGATCGATCTGTGTCACATCGCCGGTTATGACGGCTTTCGAGTTGTTGCCGAGGCGCGTCAGGAACATCTTCATCTGCTCGCTGGTGGTGTTCTGCGCTTCGTCCATGATGATGAACGCGTCGTTGAGGGTGCGGCCGCGCATAAAGGCAAGCGGCGCGACTTCGATGACATTGCGCTCCAGCATCTTGTCGACGCGGTCTTGTTCAAGCAGATCGTACAGCGCGTCATACAACGGACGGAGATAAGGATCGACCTTCTCCTGCAGGGTGCCTGGAAGGAAACCGAGACGCTCGCCGGCTTCGACTGCCGGACGGACAAGGATGATACGGCTGACTTTCTTGGCCAGCAGCGCACTTGCAGCCATGGCGACGGCAAGGTATGTCTTGCCGGTACCGGCCGGGCCTACGCCGAAGGTCATGTCGTTCTGCTCGATCATTTCCACGTAACGCCGCTGGTTGAGCGAACGCGGCTGTACCATGCGCTTGATACCGGCGGAGCGCTGCTTTCCTGCTTCCGCCAGACTCTTGAGTTGAACATCGGGATCGGCAGTGACCAGTTTCAGCATGCCGTGAAGTTCCCCGTTCTGCAGAGTGACCCCGGATTTGCGCAACTGTTCGTAGTCACTGAAGATTTTTTCAACACGCGCCACGCCTTCAGGTGAGCCCTCGACATGCAGGGCATCGGAACGAAGATCAATGCGCACGCGCAGGGTGTCTTCGAGGAGTCTCAGGTTTTCGTCGCGGGTCCCGAATAGGGGCTCAATGTTGGGCGTGATTTCGAGCGCTTTCTTCATCAAGCGAACAGTTGACCTCCTGCCATCTCATTGGAGAGAGGCATATGTCTTACGGTGTGGGTGAAGATGCGGGAGGGGCGGCAGGATACTGGATGCACGCTGATTGGATGCTTTTGGCGGCCAGCAGTTGCAACTGTCCAACCTGTACCTGCGCGTTGGGTTCGCCCGAGGATGGGCAAAGATTAGCGCGATGAGAGAGCCGCGTCAACGACTATTCGATGAATTCTTGATGTCGTGTGGAAAGCTCGTCCGTAATGGCCGTGCGGCGAGAAACTCGTCGCGGCACGGGTGGCTTAATCTCCTACCGCTTGTTGCCTAGAAAACCTGTTTTTCAGAATTGACGAGTGCTTTCAGGTCGAAGCTCAAGCCGGCATTGAGTCCCTGGGTGTTGATGCTGCTGTAGGCCTCGGCCCCATTATTGCCCACATTGTGGGTATAGAAGCCGAAAGCGTTGACCACTGGGTTGATCTTGTAGCTGACGTGTGAGAAGTATCGAATGCCCGTGTTGTAGTTATCGCCATTCAGACTGAAGCCAATCTGCTCGAGCAGGTTGCTACCGATGTAGATGCCATAGTCACGATTGATGGACGCGAATCCCAGGTCTCCGCTGAACTTACCAATCTTCTTTTCGCCTGTGAGCGAAACACCCTGACGCGGTTTCTGGTCGTTACCTTCAAGCTGCACATCGTTGAGCTTTTCGTATGCTTCGAGGCGCACCTTATCGAAGATCTTCGATTCCCGCGTGTCGACGTACATGGCTTCCCGCACAGTATGCGTATGGGCGTTGTTGCTGATCCAGTTGTACTCACCAGAGACGCCGACACGCGGACTGAGCTGCTTGCGAACGGCGATCTGCCGATAGTTTGACTTCGAGAAACTGTCTCCACGGCCCAGGAGGTTCGAATTTGTAAAATCGCCGAAGTAAGCACTGGTAAGTGTGACTTGATCAAAGAAGAGGTGTCCCGGATCTTTTATCCGTATGCGCTCGCCGGCGATGTAGCCATCGTCATCGAAGCTGGTAATTTCGGTGGAGAAACCCTTCTCTATGCCGAAGGAGCCAAATTCGAACGTCACCTGCTTGACGGGTGCGACACTGAGAAAGAGCTGGCGGGGATAGAAGTCCCAGCCGGCCGAGTCAAAAGCCTGCAACTCAGCAGCGCCGGCGGGATCCGAGGCCACGGCTGCGGCCGCGCCTGGATTAACAGAGGAGTTTTCCTGGTTGGCAACGTAAGACGGAGTACTGACAACCTCGGCAAAGTCCCGGCCCGCATAATCTGAAAAAGACCAGTTGAAGGTCCTGCCTGAGGAGGCTAGAAAGCCCAGGCTCACCTTGCCGTCACGATCGAACTTGAACTTGCCGACGACCAGACTGCGCTGCTGGCCGGCTTTGAAGTAGTGGAGGCCTTCGTCGCCATACTGATTGCGATAGCGCTCACTATGGGAAAGTGTCTGGAGATCCAGCCAGCGATCGGTGAGCGGCTTCTTGGGCTCAGGCGCGATAATTGATGCTGTAGAGACGACCACAGCAGGGCTGGCGTCGGCCGATCTGGCGTCGGTGCTGCTGGACGAGTAGGCAGGAAATGACACAGGGTCTACTGCACTGATCAAGGAAAGGGATTGGGCTTGCAAGCCAAGCGGCATTGCAATGGCGGCGCATGCGGCCGCACTTAGAATGTTACGGAGTTTAGTGTTCATGATGCAGCCTTGGCGTGCAGGGGTATCGGGAGAGTGTTTTTCTTCCGTGACAGTGTTATCGGCACAAAAGAACTCAACTTGAGTTGCATATAGAAGCGGCGATCAGGTTTTGCTGATCGCCGCAGTGTACCGGTTGCCCTGGTAGCGAACTTAGAAGACGGTCTTCTCGGTATTCACCAAGGCTTTCAGGTCAAAGCTGAGTCCGGCATTGAGCCCCTGAAAGTTGATAGTTAATTGGTCGGCTCCGAGGATATGGGTGTAGAAGCCGAAGGCGGTCACGACGGGATTGATCTTGTAGCTGAGGTGCGAAAAGATTCGATTGCCGCTGTTGTAATTATCGCCGTTCAGGTCGAAGCCGACCTCGTCAACAAAACTGTGGCCAATGTACACACCATAGTCGGGGTCGATAGATGTGTAGCCGAAGTCGCCGCTCAACCGGCCTACTTTCTTCTCAGCAACTACGGCGAAACCATGGCCGGGGTCTTGTTCATCGCCCTGCTGAAATACAGTGTTCCAACGATCGTAGCCTTCAAAGCGGACCTTATCGAAGATTTTCGACTCCTGCGTTCCGATCACGACGGCTTCACGCGTGGTATGGGTACGGCCGCCCTGGCTGATCCAGTTGTATTCTCCCGACAGCCCCACACGTGGGGTGAGCTGCTTTTTCATTGCAAGCTGCCGATAGTTTGATTTCGTGAAGCTTTTTCCGCGATCAAAGAGGTTGGGATCGTCGAAGTAGCCGAAGTAAGCGCTGGTGAGCGTGACCTGGTCGAACCAGAGATGCATTGGATCGTGCAGGATGACGCGCTCTCCGGCGATATAGCCGTCATCGTCGAACGAGGTGATCTCGGTGGAGTAGCCCTTCTCGATGGCAAAGGAGCCGAATTGGGCGGTGACTGCTTTGGTAGGAGTCGCGCTGACGTAGAGTTCCCGGACGAAGAACTCCCAGCCGCCCGAGTTGACGTTGTTGATAAAGGCTACGCCTGCTGGGTCGTTGATGTAAGCTGTGGCTTCAGCAGCGTCACTCGGATCCTGATATGAAGCCTCAAGCGCGGGATCGCTCAGACGCTTCGAGACACTTCCGCCTACATAATCTGCGAACGCCCAGTTGAAACTGCGTCCGCTCGAGGCGCGAAAGCCGATGCTGTACTTTGCGTCCGGATCCAGTTTGATCGTGCCGGCGATGAGGGAGCGCTCCTGGCCGTTCTCGAAGTAGTGATTCCCAGCCTGGTCATACTGGTTGCGGTAGCGCTGGCTGTGGGAAAAGGTCGTCAGGTCGAGCCAGCGGGCCGTAAGCGGCTTAACCGGAGTCGACTGATCCTTCGGCAAAGCGCTGGCGACGACAAGGCTGGAGCCGCTGGCTGGCATCGGCGCGGTGACATCGGTGGGTTCAATGCGGGACGATTTAGTACCAGCGCCGCTAGCGGATGACGAACTGAAAGCAGGCACTTCAGTAGAACCAGGCAGGGCGACAGACTGGGCTGAAAGTGCCGGTACACATATACATCCGCCGCATGCAATGGCCACGAGACGCTAATCGACGACATTTTCATTGCTATTTCCTCAGGCTAATGAACTGGAGCGCGCAGCAATAACCGCATGGCAGCAGCAGACATTGCTATCCTGCTTCTATGTATCGGCTAATTGGGTGGATACATGAGCGCACGTTGTCCTGCAGAACAAAGGACCGTACGCTGCCCACGATCAACAGCGGGCCGGAGTCGCAGCAGCGTACGGGGCATCCAACCGGTAAGGCACAGAGATAGTGCACAAAAGAGGAGCTTTTATGACGGTTAGTCCAATGAACGCAGAGCAGGCAGGAGCCGGTAAGACCGCGCTCGTCGTGGGATCGACCGGGATCGCGGGTGGCAACCTCGCGGCCCACCTGGTGGCCAATGGCTGGACAGTCTATGGATTGGCCCGCAAGCCGGGGATGCGCCCGGGGATCCGGCCGCTCGCAGCAGACCTGCTCGACGTCGAATCCGTGCGCAGCGCCGTCCAGGGCCTGCCGATTACCAATGTCTTCATCACCACCTGGCTGCGACAGGAGACGGAAGCCGAAAATGTGAAAGTGAATGGCGCGATGGTCGAAAACCTGTTCACGGCTCTCGAAAAATCGCCGCTTCAACATGCCGCTCTGGTAACCGGAACCAAGCAGTATCTCGGCCCCTTCGAGGCGTATGGACAGGTCTCGGCCGAGACGCCGTTCCGTGAGGACAATCCCCGACTGCCCGGCCTGAATTTCTACTACACGCAGGAAGACCTCCTGTTCGCGGCGGCGCGGCGGATCGGCTTTGACTGGAATGTGCACCGGCCGCACAGCATGATCGGTTACGCGCTCGGCAATGCCATGAATATGGGCGTCACGCTGGCCGTCTATGCGACCATCTGCCACGAGACCGGCAAGCCGTTCGTGTTCCCGGGGTCGGAGCTCCAGTGGAATGCGCTGACCGATGTCACTGACGCCGGCATCCTGGCCGAGCAGCTGGAATGGGCTGCACTGACTCCTGCCGCGCATAACCAGGCTCTTAACACGGTGAACGGAGACATCTTCCGCTGGCGCTGGCTGTGGCCGCAGCTGGCTGCGTGGTTCGGCGTGAAGGCGGAAGGGCCACCGAGCCCGCGTGCTCCGTTACAGGAGCGGATGGCCGGGATCGAGCCGGTATGGGCGGAGATTGCTACTAAATACGGCCTGGCCGAAAAGGACGTGACCAGGCTGGCGTCGTGGTGGCACACCGATGGCGACCTGGGACGGGAGCTTGAGTGCGTGAATGACGTCACGCGGAGCAGGATGCTCGGGTTCAATGCGTATCAGCGGACGCCGCTGTCGTTCTTCCGGCTGTTCGAGCGGTTACGGGGGGAGAGGATTATTCCGAGTTGGTAGCAGGCGGCAGCCTAGTTTGTGAAGAAAATTCGTCTGCCCCCAACCTCGCATCAACTTATTTCGACGGCTTAGGCGGCGGTGCCGGAGGTTTTGGAGGGCGGCGGAAGCGGTTTTGGAATTCTGGGATAACTTGATCTTGAGTCCCCAGTTTTCTTCATTAAGCGGCAATTTCTCTGTGATGCATAATGACATTATCTTGCGCCTTGGAGAGCATTCCAGCTTTCTCGGGCATGACCGTGCTGCTTTTCGATACTTGTGCCTCTTGGGATCGGAGTCGTTCAAGTATTTCCTGTGCATCGTCAGAAGCCGTATTCACCCACAAGTTTTGATAGCCCATAGCAAGGGTGTTCCACCGAAAGTGAAGATCGCTACATTCTATGGCGTTGCGCTCATTCTTCATGACAAGAGTTGCAGCACTACAGGCAGCGGTTGCGAGAGTTAAAGCGGCCTTCACCCAAGAATATTGGACGGGTACGACGCTCGACAACAAAGTGACAGATGCCCCGGAGGACAGTATCAGGCTGCCCGCGACTAGAAACTTTTGCAATCTCAGGTAACTGACGCTGAGAGCTGCAAAATACTGGGCTCTAATTTCGGCACTCAGTAGACCGTCCCAGACGATCTCTGCTTGAGCTTGAGAAAGCATGATTTAGAATAGCGCCATTCTCAATCGGCAGTCGAGGTCTGAATCTCGGTTTCGGCCAGCCATCATGACTCAAGTGCAGACTCTACACGGCAAGTTCATTGACGTTCCTGGCCAAATCCCCTACACTAATGTTTTGCAGGTGATGCGGTGCGTGTCTCACTCGTTAGCCCGCCAGCACACCACTTCTCAACGAAAAGAGCATAAAGTTTTATGGCGAACCACGTATCCTCGCTGAAGCGCGCCCGTCAGACCGAACGTAAGACCATCGTGAACCGTGCCAACAAGAGCAAGGTCCGCGGCAGTCTGCGTGCCATGCGCGAGGCACTGGCCAAGGGCGACGCCCAGGCAGTCACGACCCAGTATCGCAGCACCACCTCTTTCCTCGACAAGAGTGTCCAGAAGGGCATTCTGCACAAGAACACTGCTTCGCGCTACAAGAGCCGTCTGAATGCTCGCGTGAAGGCCGTGGTGACGAAGAAGGCTGCTTAATTCTGAATTTGTTTTTCGAAAAAGGCCGGATGATCCCGGCCTTTTTCTATTGGGGGAAGCCCGTGTCTCAGAACCGAGACATGGGCACCCGCGCTTGCGCCTGAGATGGAAGATGCGTGTCTTTGGGTTTCACTCAGGATGACACTTGCTGTCCGGTGCCGATGGATTACCTGAGTCGAGACAAACGCAGATCTCTCCACTTCGCTACGCTCCGGTCGAGATGAAAAGTTTAGGGGCTATCGCCTGCGGCAAATCGTATGGGCTATCGCCTGGGGCAAACCTAAAGGCTCTCGCTTGAGACAAATTGGTGGCTATCAGCCCAGACCAATTTACGGTGTGTCCGCTGGCACTTCGTAGACTTTAATATTCCCGTTGTTCAGCACGGCGAAGCGTTTGCCGTCTGGCGAGAGGGCGTAGTTCTGCCCGGCGGAGATGATCGGCGAGGCGAAGGTGGTCAGCAGCAGGTGGCCGGTCGCGGTACTGAGGATCTGCACCAGCTGGGCCTCGACGTCACTGTCGTTCAGCGGGTCAAAGCTGTCGACGGGGTGCGAAACCCGTATCCACTCCATGGCAAAAGTGCTGCCGTTCACGGATCGGTAGAACGTCGGCCACACCAGCCGGGCATCCCAGACGCCCGTCCATAACTGCTTGCCGGAAAGGTCCACGGCACGGCCCTGCCGGTCAGCCGATCTGCCAGTGCAGCTGGTGATGAGCAGCGTGTCCTCATTCAGAAACTCTTCTGACGGCATGCAGGCCGAATGGAGTTCGAGAATGCGCTTCTTTTCTCCCTCAAAAGGAATGTAGTTGATCTCCCAGCCATCCGTCTGGCGATCGCTCTTCGACGGCTCGTGCATGATGTAGCCGGAAGACGTCACGGCCAGTTTGACTGGATTATCCGAGCGGGCAGTCGCGACCACAGCCTTGTCCTGAAGCCGGATCATGTGAATGCCCACGTCCTCATCCGGAAGGCTTTCGCCGGAGAGCAGCGCCTGTTCGACCATGCGCTTATGCGCTTCGGCGGAGTGGCGCTCGAGGTCCGCCTGCGCGACCAGCATCTGCCGATCAGGTGATAGCTCGACGCTCAGCAGGCGCTCGTTGAATCTCAGGTAAGGGTGCAACGCCAGGCTGCGATCCGTCTTCTCGATCTCGCTTCCCTGCCGTACCAGAAAGGTGCCGTCGCCGGCCGGTAGAAGGTAGCGCAGGCGATCGTGCATACGCCAGTCCGCGGTGGCGTCGGTCTTGCCGCTGGCTATGTCGAGGACAGTAGCGCGGATGTTCTGGTCGTCGTGGAAGGCTTCGGGCTCGCGATGCATCAGGCGCGATTCATGGAAGGTGAACAGCAGGTGCGCGTCGTCGACGAAATCGAGAGTCGTCGACGAGAGCCGGCCGAGCAGGTAGATCTCGCCAGGCGGATGGAAGCCGAGCGGCGTGACGGCAATGGTCGCGATCGGTTTAGGCAGGCCTTCCGCATGCTTTGCGGCGCGAGCCTGTAAAACCGATGACAAGGCGAGGACGGAGAACAGCATACGTTGAGCAAGCCGGGCAGACGCAGCAACACACCGGGTCAGGGAAAGCTTGTGCTGATCGGCATACGGCATTATTCGCACCACTTCAGCAAGATGCTGTTGCTCCCTTGGTCACTCTCTATTTTGCTACAAAGAGAGGTTGGTTGCCGCGACACGATTTGTCCGGATGAATTCTGGTCGAAATGAGAGAATGTGTTTGCCTCGTGAACCAGCCTACTTATGATGAAACTTCGCCTCACCTTCCCTGCTGCCATCGTCCTGTCAATGTTCACTGCACCGCTGCTTGCTGCTGCGCAGGAGACGCCAGCTCCGACCATTTCTGACACGAGCAGCCAGACGCATAAACAGGTGCACGGACTCGACGTAACGCTGCTCGATACTTCAGCCACGGCCTGCGGCAATTTCTACCAGTACGCGTGCGGCGGATGGCTTAAAGCCAACCCGATTCCGCAAGACCGCAGCCGCTATGGGCGCGACACGGAACTCGAGGATGCAAACGAACTGCAACTGAAAGCGATTCTCGAACAAGCAGCAGCAGGCGGCGCGGAACGTTCGCCGAATGAGCAGAAGATCGGCGACGAATACGCCAGCTGCATGGACGTCGCGGCCATAAACGCAAAAGGCATGACGCCGCTCATGTCGAAGGTCGATCGCATCAGCCTGATCCCCTCAAAGCAGTATCTGCCGTCAGTGCTGGCGAAGCTGCTCGCGGTGCGCATCCAGCCATTCTTCGATTTCAGTGCCGACCAGGATGCCGGTGATGCCACGCAGGAAATCGCCGAATTCGATCAGCCGCGGCTGGGCCTGCCCGAGCGCGGCTACTACCTGCGTACCGATGCCAAGTCGAAGACACTGCGCGACCAATATGCGGAGCACGTGGCGAAGATGTTTGTCCTCGCCGGTGAGCCGCAGGCCCGGGCAAAAAGTGACGCACAAGCGGTGCTGGCCTTCGAGACAGAACTGGCCAAGGCGTCGCTTAGTAATGAAGAGCGTCGCGATCCGCGTGCCGTTTACCACAAGGTGGAGCTGGCGAAGTTTGAGCAGAGCCTGCCCGCGTTTGCTGTTGGCAGTTATCTGAAGGACGCCGGTCTGATCGATATTCAATCGCTGAATGTTGTTTCGCCTGCTTACTTCGAACAGCTGAACAAATTGCTGGCTTCGACTGATCTGCAGACGATGAAAACTTTCATCCGCTGGAACATGCTTCGACACGCGCCCGTGCTGGCCATGCCAAGTGCTATCGATGACGAGTCATTCCATTTCTACGGCCAGATTCTTTCCGGACAGCCGGAGCAGCAGGTGCGCTGGAAGCGCTGCGTGCAGGAAGTCGATCAACAGATGGGCGAAGCGCTGGGCCAGGTCTATGTCGCCCGGCACTTCAGTGGCGCCGATAAGCAACGGACACAGTTACTTGCTGTCGACATCGAAGCGGCGATGGGCCGCGACATCGACCAGTTGCCCTGGATGAGCGACGCAACCAAGGTCCAGGCAAAAGAAAAGCTGCACACGATTGCGAACAAGATTGGCTATCCCGACACGTGGCGCGATTACTCGTCGCTGAAGATCGTGCGCGGAGATGCATTCAATAATTCGGTAGAAGCCGGGCGGTTTGAGGAGCATCGCGAACTGGCCAAGATCGGCAAGCCTGTCGATCGCGGCGAGTGGATGATGAGCCCGCCGACTGTCAACGCGTATTACAACCCGCAGATGAATGATGTGAACTTTCCTGCTGGTATTCTGCAGCCGCCTTACTTCGACGAGACTGAGAATGACGCGGTCAACTATGGCGATGCGGGCGGCGTGGTAGGACACGAATTGACGCATGGCTTCGACGATGAAGGACGGCAGTTTGACGCGCATGGCAATCTGAAAGACTGGTGGACTGCCGAAGACGCGAAGAAGTTCACCGAGCGTTCGAACTGTGTGGTGAAGGAGTATGACGGATTCGTCGCAGTGGATGATCTACATGTCAACGGCCGTCTGACACTGGGCGAAAATCTGGCCGATCTCGGCGGGCTCAAGCTGGCTTATCTTGCCTACATGAAGCGCGCTGATGAACAGCACGTCGACCTTTCTGCGAAAAAGGACGGCTTTACCCCGGCGCAACAATTCTTCCTCAGTTATGCGCAGGGCTGGTGCGAAGGCACGCGGCCGGAGGCGATGCGGCTTGGCGTGCAGACCGATCCCCATTCACCGGAAGAGTTTCGCGTGAATGGCGTCGTACAGAATCTGCCGCAGTTTCAGGAAGCCTTTGGCTGCACCGCAAAACAACCCATGGTCGCAAAGACCCGCTGCGAAGTCTGGTAGGTACTGGCCTTACGGGCGTCGACGCCTTTGGCGTAAAGGCATGCTCCCGCTGGTCGCACTTGCTTCCTTGCATGCTACGGTCTGCATCGTTTTTGACAGAGCTTGGCATGGTGGCGGATCGGAACTCCAGCTTTGTCATCTTGATCGAAGCGTAGCGTGGCTGGTCTTCACTGGCCGAAGCGCTTCTCGCCGTGCCGGTTCGTGGTGCGCAGAGTACCGTAAACTTGACAATACAAAATGACCTCCGACCAATTTGAACTTGAGACTCTAGATCATGAACTCGCGGGCACGCCTTTCGCTGGGAACCTCCGCTACTTCGCGACGATCCACTCAACCAACACATTGGCCATGAAGGAAGCGGACGAAGGCATCGGCAGCGGCACCGTCTACTTCGCCGATGAACAGACTGCCGGTCGCGGCCGCGGCGCCCACGCCTGGCATTCCGCGCCCGGCTCGGGCCTGTACGTCAGCATCCTCCTCCGTCCCCGCATCGCGCCCGCCGACGTCCTCTGGCTCTCGCTTGCAGCTGGCCTTGCCGTTCACGATGCCGTAAGCCAGGTCACCTCACTTGAGCCCGATATCCGCTGGCCCAACGACATGCTCTTCGGCAGGAAAAAGTTCGGCGGCATCCTGACCGAGCTCAACGCGGAGGTCACACGCGTCCGCCACGTGGTCATCGGCATCGGCATCAATGTGCACCAGGAGCAGTTTCCCGAAGACCTCGCGCCCATCGCCACCTCGCTTGCCATCGAATCCGGCCGACACTGGTCGCGTCAGGACCTGCTCATCGCCCTGCTGCGAAACATCGATCGCGAAGTCAATGCACTCGTCCTCCCCGGCCAGCTCGAAACGGCAACGCAAAGTATCCTCGCGCGCCTCGAAGCCGCATCCACCTGGGTCCGCGGCAAAAATGTCTACGTCGAAGAGGAAGCCGGCTACGCTGGCGTCACCGATGGCCTCGACGCACGCGGCTTCCTCCGCATCCGCACCGCGAATGGATCGAAGACAGTATTTTCCGGCGGTGTTCGCGAGGCTGCTTCAAGGTAGACACGGTATCCTGTAAGTCGCATGCTCCTCACGCTTGATGTCGGCAACACCAACACTGTCCTTGGCCTCTACAGACTCGACACACCGGCCTCCGACTCCTCGCAGCTGGTCGCCGACTGGCGCGTTACCACGCACCTGAAGCAGACCGCCGACGAGTACGGGGTACTCTTCCTCAACCTCTTCGCCATGCGCGAGATCAAGGCGAGCGAGGTCGAAGCCATCATCATCTCGTCCGTCGTGCCACCGATTGAAAGCACCTTGCGCCGCGTCTGCGAACACTACTTCAAGGTCAAGCCGATCTTCATCGAACCCGGCATCCGCACCGGCATGCCGATCCTGGTCGACAATCCCGCCGAACTCGGCGCAGACCGCCTGGTCAACGACGTAGCTGCCTTCGCGAAGTACGGCGGCCCCGTAGTCGTGGTCGACTTCGGCACGGCAACGACCTTCGATGTCGTCACCGCTAACGGCGAATACGTCGGCGGCGTCATCGCCCCCGGACTAGGGATCTCGGCTGACGCACTCTTCGCCCGCGCCGCACGGCTGTCACGGGTCGACATCAAGAAACCATCCAAGGTAATCGGCACCAACACCATTACGAATCTGCAGAGCGGATTATTCTACGGCTACATCGGCCTGGTCGATGGCATCCTCGAGCGCATGCTCGACGAGATGAAGGCGACCCAGGATAAGAAACCGAAGGTCATCGCGACCGGCGGACTCGCGCGTCTCATTGTCGAGGATTCCAAGTACATCGAAGTCGTCGATGACATGCTGACGCTCGACGGACTGCGCATTATTTATGAGAAAAGCCGCCTCCAGAAGGGCACAAAGCGACACGAAAACAGCATGAAATAGCACTGTTCCAGTCGTTTTTGAACCACTTTTAAGGCCAATTTTCAGGTAAGACTTGCAAAACTATTTCAATTACTTCACCGAGATCGAAGATCATTTTCAGCGTCGGCGCGGTTCCATCCTTCTGCTCTCGACCGTCGACTGGGCACTGATCGAAACCTGGCGCGAAGCCGGGATACCTCTGGCCGCGGTGCTCCGTGGCATCGACGACGCCTTCGACAAGCATGAAGCAAAGAAACACCGCCCGGGCACGCGCAAAGTCAACGGCCTCGCGTGGGCCGCGCAGGCCGTGATGGTCGCTTTTGAAGAGATGCGCGAAGCCTCCGTAGGCATGGCGCCGCACTCTGACAAGCCCGAAGAGAAACCTTCCTCCGGCTTTGAGCAGGAGCGTATCGCCCAGCATCTGCTCGCCTGCGCCGAAGCTCTGCGACGCGCACAGGAGGGCTCAACGTGTGCGGCTGCAATTGAAGAAACAGCGACACGTTTGACGACCCTCGCCGATGAAGTACGGACCACTCTGCCGAAGCTCGAAGATCTCGATCGCAGCCTGCTGGTGATGGACGAAAAATTATTCGCCTCAGTTCTAGCAGCTGAACCGGAGCAGGCCCTGGTGCAGTTGAAAGAGCAGGCGGCCCGCGAACTCGCGCCCTACCGGAGCCGTATGCAGGCCCTGCAGATCCGCCAGATCGAGCAGCAGTTCCTGCACAAGAAGATCATCGAAAGATACCGACTCCCCCGTCTCAGCCTCTTCTACATGAGCCAGTCGTGAAGCCGGTGAAACGATGAAGCTGCGCATCGAAAAGGCGGTCTACGGAGGCGCAGGCCTCGGCCATTGCAGCAGCGACGACCCGTCTGTTGCGGTCGCGCTGCAGGGTAAGACCGTCTTCGTTCCGCATACCCTGCCGGGCGAAGTTGTCGAGTGCGAGATCGTCGAAGACAAGCGCAGCTTTGCCAATGCACGACTTACAAAAATGCTGGAACCTGCGGCGGAACGCATTGCGCCGGGCTGCGCATATTTTCCGCGCTGCGGCGGCTGCCAGTACCAGCACACGACCTACGAAACACAGTTGGCCATAAAGCGCGACATCCTCGCCGAAACACTGTCGCGCGCCGGCATCAACATCGAAGCTTCTGCGATCGACACGCTGCACGGTGAGCCCTGGCAGTATCGCAACCGAGTCCGTCTGCATATCCGCTTCGGCGACTTCGCACTGTGCTATCGCGAGACGTTATCGCATCGCGATGTGGTCGTCGATCATTGTCCTATCGCCGCGCCACTCCTGCAGCAGGCGATCGAGGCATTTCCGGAAGCAGCGCTATCGTGTGGAATCGACGCAGGCATTTTTGACGAGGCAGAATTCTTTACGAACGACGTAGAAGACACACTGCTCGTGTCGTTGTGGACGACGCGCGGCAGCGACGCCACGCGTGCCCTGCCCACCCTTTGCGAGGCGTTGCAGGAGCAGTTGCCGATGCTCAGCGGCGGCGTGCTCTTCCAGTCCGAATCGCAGAAAGGCCAGGGACGGCGGCAGGCAAGCTGGGGCAATCCCGAACTGACGTATAGTGTTGGCCAGGATCGCTATCGTGTGAACGCGGCATCGTTCTTCCAGATCAACCGCTTCCTCGTTCCGCAACTGGTTCAGCGTGCGACGGCAGGCAGAAAAGGCCAGATTGCGTGGGACCTCTTCGCCGGCGCCGGTCTTTTTTCCGTCTCACTGGCGCAGCAATACGACTCCGTGACCGCCGTCGAGCAGGCAGCTTCTTCCGTGCGCGACCTGCGACACAACCTGCAGGGCAGACATCACCGCATCATCGCTTCGTCGACGCTGGATTTTCTAAAGTCCCAGGCTGGTAATTTGAAGGGCGAGACAGCGACCAAAGGTCCCGACCTGGTCGTCGTTGACCCGCCGCGCGCTGGTCTCGGCAAAGACGTGACGACACTGCTTTCCCAAATCGGGCCGGCTGCGATTACTTATATTTCCTGCGACCCGACAACGCTCGCCCGCGACGTGCAGCAGTTGTTACACTCTGGCTACCAGCTCAGAAATACTACGCTGGTCGACCTGTTCCCGCAGACGTATCACCTCGAAACAATTGCCGAACTGACACGCGACTGACGCAATCGTGCAGCGGCGCTCGGAGAGTGCCGTGGCCACGCAAGCCATTTACAACCCGCCACTACAAACGCGGCAGCTCACACAACGACCGGCGGTGCGCGTGTCAGGCCGGGCCGCACGGATCGCTATCCTCGACAGGCTCAGCTTCCGCGCCCAGCCTGCCCTGCTCGCGGCCATAGCGCTGTCCGTGGGCATCTCCGGCACGCACCTGCACTGGATCCCGCCAGCATGGCTGCTCATCGTCGGGATTGTTCCGTCCCTGACTCTTTGCGCATGCACGCGACACGCTTCACGCATCGTCCTGCTCCCACTCTTCGTCACGTTCGGGCTCATCGGCGCGCTGCTCTGCGAAGTGCAGCCTCGTCCCAATTCACAGTCGGCGCTGGTCCACCTGGCCGATGGCGACAAGCACATCATCACCGGCGAGATCGTGCGTTTCGGCGCAGTTCGCGTCATCGAATCACAGCGCCCCTTCAGCAACGAGCCGGTCCAGGAGCAGCAGCTTTCCGTGCAACTCGCCGTGTCGAGTATTGATACGAATCCAGTTGCAGGCGGGCTGCGGCTGGCCATCTATGCGCCGATGGACATCCAGATTGCGCGCGTCCGCTGCGGCGACCGGATGACCCTGAACGCAGCGCTCAAAGAACCGCCACGCTACCGCGATCCCGGCGTGTGGGACGGGCGCGCGTGGCTGCTTAGCCAGGGCGTCGGCGTGCTTGCTGCTGCGAGTGCGACGGACATCCTGCTGCCCGTCCATGACAGGCATGGCAGTCCGGCGTGCTGGATCCACGCGCTACAAACAAGGGCAAGCGAGCGGCTGATCGCACTCGGCACGACGGCCAAGCCACACTGGCTGCCCTCTGCGCTGACCATTAACGAGAACGACGCCAGCATGATCACCGCCATGGTCACGGGTGACCGCTCCTATCTCGAACGCAGTGAACGCGTCGGCTTCGAACGCACCGGCGCGTTTCATGTGCTGGTCGTCTCCGGACTGCATGTCGGCCTGATCGCTGCTCTGCTGCTCGCGATCACGAAGAGACTCGGCTGTTCCCGCGGCTGGTCCGGCCTGATCACAGCCGTGCTCGCGACTTTCTACGCCATCTTCACCGGCTTTGGCGAGCCGGTACAGCGGGCGCTGGTGATGGTCCTGCTCTACCTCGCGGCACGGGCGTGTTATCGCGAACGCCACGCCATGCAGGCACTCGGCGTCGCTGCACTTCTGCTGCTTGCGTGGCAGCCGTCAGCGCTCTTCGACGCCGGACTGCAGATGACCATTCTCACCGTCGTCGCCACTGGTGGCCTGGTCGCACCGCTGCTCGATCGGACCATCAGCCCCTGGCTCAAAGCGACGCGCCAGATCAGTCTGGTTGCGGTTGATGCGGGAATGCCGCCGCGACTCGCGCAGTTCCGCGTCATGCTGCGGCTCTTCGCCTGGCATCTTGCGCCCCTGCTCCTGCCTCGCCGATACCGCAGGCGTTCTGCGCCCATTCTCGCCGCGGTCCTTCGCTTCACTCTGCGCCTCGGCGAACTCCTGCTGATGTCAATCACGGTTGAAATCGTCATGGCGCTTCCGATGGCTCTCTACTTTCATCGGATTACGGTGCTCGCGCTGCCCGTCAATCTGCTGCTTATTCCTGGACTCGCGTTGCTGCTGCCGGCTGCTGTTCTGACCGCCATTGTCGCCGTCGTCATTCCTCATTTCGTCATCATTCCCGGCATGCTGCTCGCACTGTTGCTGCATGCAGCTGTCGGCATCGTGCATCTTTTTTCGCGGCAGATGGGCGATCTGCGCATTGCCAGCCCACCCGCATGGACCACAGCCCTTGCTTTGCTGCTGCTCGGCACTTCAGTCTGGGCCATGCGCCGCGACAAGCTTACTGCCGGCATGTGCGCCGTAGCCGCCAGCGCCGCGATGATCCTTCTGCTCTCGTCGCATCCTGTCCTGGCACGGCCGCATGTCCTCGAGATAAGCGCGCTCGACGTCGGCCAGGGGGATGCACTTCTCGTCGTCACGCCAGCCGGCAAGACCATCATGGTCGACTGCGGCGGACCGACTGGCGGCGACCTCGCGCAGCACGGCAACTTCGAAATCGGCGAAGATGTCGTCTCACCCGTCCTCTGGTCGCGCGGCATCAGCCACCTGGACGCAATTGTCCTCTCACACGCCCACAGCGACCACATGGGCGGCATGTTCGCTGTGCTCAGCAACTTCCATCCGCGCGAGTTGTGGGTCGGCAACAATCCGGCAACTTTCCAGTACCGCGCCCTGCTCGCCGAGGCGGACCATCTGCATATCACGGTCAGAAAATTCCGCGCCGAAGATGCCTTCAGCTACGGCGGTATGGATGTCCGCGTCCTCGCGCCAGCGGCCGACTATGTGCCCGGCCCGGAAGCCAAGAATGACGATTCGCTTGTCCTGCGCGTAGCCTTTCGCCACACGTCCGCCCTGCTCGAAGGAGATGCCGAGGCGCAGAGCGAAGCACAGATGGCGCTGCTGCCTTCCATCCACGCGGATCTGCTCAAGGTCGGCCACCATGGCAGTAAGACTTCAACAACCGCCCCATTTCTTACGGCAGTGTCCCCGGAGTACGCAGTCGTCTCAGTTGGTCTGCACAACCTCTACCACCATCCCCGCTTCGAAACTCTGGAGCACCTGCAGGGCGCCGGCGTCCGCACCTGGCGCACGGACCTTGACGGCATGAGTACGTTCTACCTTGACGGCGAACACGTAACCATTTCACCTTGAGGCAGAACCAGTATTCGCTCTTCCGCAAGCAAATGGGAGGATGTATGCTCGCAAACAATTCGCAGCAATAGGGAGCGGCCCAACCACCCGCTTCTCTTCGTTCATCGTTGAAGCTCTAACGTGGAGGGTACAGGATGAGGTCGGACCGATCGGAAGGCGAACTAAAAAATGAAAGCCAGGCAGCTCATGAAAGCGCCAGGCAAAGTTCCGGCCTCGAAACGAGCCAGAAACCTGCCGTCGAAACGAGCGCCTTTGACCGCGAAGAGCAACGAAAGATCCGCCGGCTGCAGTTGATGATGGAGATGGTGATGTCGGTCATCAGCCAGGACCACAGCCTGACCGTCGACGATGCAGCAGAGATAATCGGGGACAGCAAAAAAGCCGCCCTGGCCATGTTTCCCGACAAGGAACTCGCCTACAACCTGATCTACAAACCTCGGCTGCAACGACTGATGCGCGAACGATTCCGCATCCAGTAGCTGGAGAGCTGGTAGCTAAAAAGCGGGTAGCTGGAGAGCGGGTAGCTGGAGAGCGAGTAGCTGGAGAGCGAGTAGCTGGAGAATCCGCCTTTACGCTCCTGCTACCCGCTACTTCTGATCGAAGCTTGAGAGCCGCAGCGTGATCGTGCCCCAGAACAGCCGGGCACGCATCTGCACCGGGATGTGGCGCACGTCATCCGTATACCAAATCCAGATGTTGCCACGGTTCTTCACCACGCCGGCATCCGCCGTCGGCTGCACGCGGATGGTGTCAAACGTCCCGGCCGGGGTAATGACACGCTCATGCGCTTCGACCTTCATCGTGACATTGATCGTCCGCATGGCATCGGCCACGGGAAAGACGAAACTCTGGCCAACAGTGAGTTCCTGCGTCGCCCCGTAAAAGATAGCGGACATCAGGTCGCTGACGCAGGGCGGGATGGCCGCCAGCTGATGCCTGGTCGTGCCTTTCACCATGTTCTTTTCGTCCAGCACCTGCTGGCCGGCGGCGCCGTTAAAGCTCAGGCTGGTGGTGATCTGCCGCCGTCCTTCCTGCAGCTGCTTGTTGAAGTACTGCGAGCAGCCGGTATGCCGATCGAGCGCAGACTGGAAACGATCATTCACTTTGAACAGCAGGTTGACTGCACCGATGTCGACGCCGGTCGTGTTGATGCGTTCTGTATTGCCCTCGGCGTCCAGGTGAATGGTAGCTGTGCCTGCCGGGAAGACTCGCCAGTCGACGATGTAATTCAGCGTCTGGTGCTGCGGCAGGGCGTAGCGGGTATCCGCCGGATGCAGCGGCGCGAGGTTCGGCGACGAGAGAGCAGGTGCGGACTCAAAGGCATAAGCGGGGTCAGACAATGCCTGGCCGGAAAGTACAAGGGCGGCAACCATGCAGGCAGTTGTCAGGAGGCGGGTTCGAATCAATGTCAGCTCACTCTGTTGGTTATCAGAAATGCCGTGCGCCGATGAAGATTCTCATCAGAAGGGCGGCATAGATTGCGATTGCGCCTAAACCAGCATTGTACTCGCGGTGGCGCAGGTACAGTTCACGGGAGAAGCCTCCGCCAGGTACACTCTGGCCCGCAGCACGGGCAGGCGTCAGCCGCGGAAACATCCGCGGAACCCGGCGTGTATATGCTTCGAACTCCGGGAAGGCATGGCGCAGAAACGCTTCCTCGGAAAGAATGGTCGGCAGATAGATGATAGTGAACAGGACGGACAGCAGGATGAAAATCACCCAGCTGCGCGACGCCACCGCGAAGCCGAAGGCCATCAGCAGCGAGCCCAGGTAGAGCGGGTTGCGGGTGTAGGCATAAGGACCCGTGGTCGCCAGTTCAGCGTTCTTCTTCACGTATCCCGAAGCATAGCCGCGCAGCAGCGCTCCCG
>CAXTNK010000032.1:4152-13558 GCA_964245665.1 uncultured Acidobacteriaceae bacterium | reverse complement strand
GTAGTACAGATGCCATACATAAAAGGCCGCGAACAGGAAGCCCATTGGGACACGGATGCGGCGGGCAATCCTGCTCCATTGCTGTAGCTGCGAAAGCGCACTCATGCAGGCGGCGTGGTCTCCTTGATGTCTGTAACAGAAGTGGCGACGTCGGGAGTTACGTCATCAGGAGCCGCCGGGACGCTCGCAGTTGTATCGATGAGCTGTGGGTCAGCAATCCCCGCCAGCAGTTCCTGCGCGGCAGCCAGCACTTCTTCCGCAGTAATGGTCAGCAGGCCACTCTCCGGTTCGCGATGGCGCGTGTGATCGCGCTTGCTATCGGGATGACGCAACACCCGGAACGGCACACCGAAGGGCCCGTTCCGTGCCGGATCTGTCGGCCCAAAGATTCCAACGACCGGCACATTCAATGCGCAACCCAGGTGGAGGGGACCCGTATCACCGGCAATCACCAGTGCTGCCCGGCGCGTCACGGCGATGAGCTGATCGAGCGTCATATTCAGCGCAATGGCAACGCCGCCGCTCGCCGCGACCACCTCGCGGACGATGCCATCCTCGCCAGGCCCGGCATTCACTACAACCTTGTAGCCGAGCGCATTCAGCGCTGCCGCAACGGAACCGTAGCGGTCGGCGGGCCAGCGTTTCGCACCCCACCCGGCGCCAGGATTTATAAGCACCAGCATCTGGCCGCGCGCGATCGTCCTGTCGCACCATGCCTCTGCCTGCGGACTGCGCGGCAGCAGCGGCGCTGTGAACGCGAGCTGGTCATTTGCAATTCGGTTAGCCACCTCAAGTGCCTGGTCGATGACGTGGACGCCGGTCGTCGCGACCTGCTCCTTGAAAAATCTCCGGGCCAGCGGCTCGCGCGGAGCAGCCTCACCGATCATGCGCGCCGGTTTAGCCAGCCGCCCCAGCATGGCCGACCGCACAGCTCCCTGCAGATCGATGCAGACGTCATACTGCGCAGCCCGCAATTCCCTCCGGACGTCACTCAACTCGCCCAGTGTTTCCGGCGTCAGCGGGGCACGCGCCCATTTCTTTGCGGGCACCTGGTGAAAGCGATCGATCAGCGGCATGGTCGGCCGTTCTCCCGCAGCCATGCGGGCCGGCGCATCGCATGCCGTCAGCAGCCCCTGCCACTGCGGTTCGACCGCCCAGCCCAGGAACCATTCCGGATGCTGCAGTCGCAACGCGGTAACGGCCGGCAGGGCATGCAGGATGTCGCCCATGGCTCCCAGGCGGACGATGAGCACTCGTAGTTGGGTCGCAGGAGCTGGAACTGATCTCATAATATGAAGTCGAAAAGCCCGCGTGCAATCCGCTTTCAAGGCGAATGGCACGATGTTAGCGGAACAAGTAAGGCAGACGTTAAACCAGGTCCAGCAAATCCTGATTTTCTCACAGGCACATTGAGTTCTCGTGACGCTGCCGTCAACTCTTGAGCAGGCTACCCAAGCGCGCCAACACTTCATCCGGCTCGAGCAGCGTCACAGTCAGCGGAACACTTTCGACTGGCGCATACCTTCGCAATATCTCGAGTGTAGTCTGAGGAAGACGGACCAGGTCTTTCGCTGTGGTCAGAATGCGAGTTGCGCCGGACGCCTTCACACGTTTACCAACGCCCTGCAGGTCATCCATGCTGAATGCATGATGGTCTGGAAACGCGAGCGTGTCGGCAAGGTTCGCGCCGAGTGCGCGCAATTCGTCGAAGAACTCTTCCGGCCGCGCGATCCCGCAGAAGGCTACCGAATTTTCTGCTGCCGATGCAAGCTGCAATACACGACGCACATGCCAGATGACTGCCTTCGGCTGCAAATAGCGACGGAGTTGTGCGCCCAGGGCACGTTCGCCTTCGCGTAATACAACGACGTCAGCGCGGCGCAGCGAAGACAATGGTTCCCGCAGATGACCAGCAGGGAGCAGCCGCGTCGTCAGGTCGTCCGGGTGCAGCAGCACGATGTCGAGATCGCGCGCCAGCTGCCGATGCTGAAAGCCGTCGTCCAGCAAGTGAAGGCGTTCTGCTTCCTGCTCAGCCAGCAGGCCTGCTTCGTAGCGCTGCGCACCCAGATAGACCGGCACATGAGCTTCGCGTGCGATCAGCAACGGCTCGTCGCCGAACCGGTCGATCGTCGAAGAGGCCGACGCATCCACTCGTTCGACGGCTGTGCTGCTGCGGCCATATCCGCGGGACAGAACATCGACCGCGATGCCGTATTCCGTCAGCAGCTTTGCCAAAGCGATGACAAAAGGCGTTTTGCCGCCGCCGCCGGTCGAAAGATTACCGATACTGACGACCGGCCCGCGCAGCCGCTTCTGTTTCATCAGCCTGTGATCGTATGCTGCATTTTTTGCATGAACAGCCGCCCCATAAAGTGGCGTGAGCGGTGCCAGCCATCCCTGCGGGTTCATCGGCCTGCTCCGAGCAGCGTGACGATTGCATCGGCTGCACGCTTCGTCGCGCCTGCCTGCGCCTCGAACACCTTCTGCGCATTTCTACCGAGCGCATGAGATTCATCCTGCAACAGCGCGACCAGTTCCCGATCGAGCGTCTGCGGATGCACAATCCTGATCGCGTCCTGGTCGATCAGCAACTGAACGATGTCGCGAAAATTTTCATAGTGCGGCCCGTTTGCAATCGATACGCCGAACTGTGCCGGCTCAAGTGGATTGTGGCCGCCCGCCTCCACCAGGCTGCCACCGACAAACGCAACCGCAGCCAGTGCGTAAAGCGATGCCAGTTCGCCGATCGAGTCGAGCAGAAAGATACTTCCAGGAGCGAACGGCTCAAGGCCGGCCATCCACGCCGAACGCCTCGTCCATTGCATGCTGGATGACTGCAACAGCGCCGCGACTTTCTCGAACCGCTCCGGATGCCGCGGCGCCAGCAGCATCACTGCATCCGGCACAACATCGACAATGCGGGGCCACGCTGCGAGCAGCAGCGCCTCCTCGCCCTCAAGCGTTGAACCGCAGACCAGCAGTTTCGCCGATCGTCCCAGCTTTCTTCTGAGCGACTCGACGACCGGCGTATCGAGCGGCGCGCGCACATCAAATTTCAAATTGCCGCCAACCGTCACTCGCTCCACGGGGACGCCAATTGCGGCCAGTCGCCGGGCATCTTCCGGCGTCTGCGCCTGCACCACTGTCAGCAGCTTCAGGAAAGGTCGCCACAGGATACCGAGCTTCAGATAACGCGGCAGTGAGCGGTCCGAAACGCGCGCATTCACAATAGCGACCGGGACCTTCTGGCTAGCGCAGTAGCCCAGAATGTTCGGCCAAAGCTCCGATTCCGCCAGTACCAGTACCGACGGCTGGACCATGTCGAACGCGGCACGGACGCTCCAGGGAAAATCGAGCGGGAAATAGAAGCAGCAGTCCGCACCGAACCGTTCGCGCGCCAGCTTCTGTCCAGTCCGCGTCGTCGTCGAAACGACAATTCCACAGTCCGGCACCCGGCTCAGCAGCTCCCTCACCAGTCCGCTGATCGCCAACACCTCGCCGACCGACACGGCATGGATCCAGATGCGCGGTCGTCGCTGGAGCCCCGCTATAAACGCGGCAGACGGTCCGAAGAACCGTTCACCCAGTCCTTCGCGAAAACGATCGCTCGTTACCAGTCGGAACAGCCACCACGGCGAACCGAGGATGAGCAGCAGCAACAGCGCGAAATTATAGAGGATGCGGACGATTGATTGGTGCACGGATACGATCTGTACTGGTACGGCGGGACTGGCACGGCCGGGACTGGACGAATTACGCCCGACATGATGATAATCGGTTCCACATGCGCATGATCAGCAAGACCGTCCGACGCAACAAGGTAAACAACTGCAACACCAGCACGCCATGGCTAGCTGCAGGGATATTGATTGCCTTCTCAGTGAGTCATGCAGCGGACAAGGTTCCTCCACCCGCGCAGGCCGCGACGACTTATGCCGACGCCGACACGCATCCCGCGGAGCACGTTTCGATTGCGGCTGAACCCTTCACCGGCAGTAAGGCCGAATTTTTCAAGGTCAACTATCCGGCTTACGGCCTCATGCCCATCCGCATGATCGTCACCAATAACGGCGACACGCCCATCTCGCTCTCGCAGGCGCGCATCGACTTCATCACTGCTGCCGGCGACAAAATTCCGGCCGCCCAGATTGAAGACGTGCAACGCATGATCGATACGCCGCCCAATCCTGGCGCGAAGATTCCGCTCGGGCCAATTCCCATCAAAGTTGGCGGCAAGGGCAAGAACAGGGACAAGCAGATCAAGGCAGACTTCGACGCCTACAGCTATAGTTCCATCGCGATTGAACCGCACACCACGCACGCGGGATTCTTCTTCTACGACGTCTCGGGCGTCGACCATCCCTTGATAGGCGCGAAACTTGAAGTCCGCGAAGTGCAGGACTCGACCGGCAAACAGCTTTTCGCCTTTGAAGTGCCGTTTTACAAACTAGGCGCAAACTACTAGGTCGATCCTTGACTCAGAATCCCATGTCTCAAACGCGAGACATGGGACGTTTCGCCTCAATCCCCGAACGAACCCTGCTGTGTCTGGATCTGCACCGGCTGTCCTGCTAACAGGCCCGGTACACGCGGCGCTCGCAGCTCCCATGCCGGATACATCAACTCGGGCATCGGCTTTGACTGGAAAATCTTCCGTGTCTGCTTTGCAATCCATCGGGCAGAGGTCTTCGCCTTCTTCCGGCGCGCACTGTCCGTCGAAATGCCCGTCCCGGCGTACATCTGCCGATACAGCTTCGACAGCAGCACAAACGCGAGCCGCGCCTTCAGGTTCGGCGTGCACGCTGAGCGCTTCCATACCGGGCCCCAGTCGTAAAACCGGTCCCATACCTTCTGCGTACGATCACTGATCTCCGTCGAACTCATCAGTGGGTGCGGCGTGAACATCTTCGGCCGGATCGCGGTCGGAATCAGCCAGTACTTGGTAATGGGCGTGCCCTCAACGAGTGTCGGCGCAACCGACTGCTCCTTTTCCCAGCGATTGAAATCGACCGTGCCGGGGAACGGCGTCATCATCACAAACTGCGCAAAGGTCACGCCAGCCTTGAGCGCCACTTCGACAGTCGCGTCGAAGGTGGTCGGCTTGTCGCTCGGCAATCCAAAAATGAACGATCCAAGTACGTGCACGCCATGCTCGCGGAAACGCTGCAGCTGCTCGACCAGACGGTCGCCGGAGTAGTTGAAATCCTTGAAGACATTCTTCAGGCCTTCCGGCGTCACGGCTTCGACGCCGACCAGCGCACCCTTGATATTGGCTTTGCGCATCGCGTCGAGATAATCGCCGTCTTCAGCCGATTCCATCGTGATCTGCGTGAAGAACACCATGTCCTTCGGCAGCTTCGCCAGTTCTGCCATCAGCGAAAAACGCTCGGCACGGATCTGCAGCAGTTCGTCCAGCTTGGCGTGGTTGTTCTGCTCACGGGCCAGGCGCAGGTCCGTCAGTGTCACGGGATAGAAATTGTCATCGGCCAGCGCGATGAAGCGGAAACCCAGCCGGCGCAAGTCGATGATCTCGTCGATCACCTTCTCGAACGACCGCTGCCGTGGCTTCTGGCCATCCGTCCGCCACACCGAGCAGAACGAGCAGTGCTTGGGGCAGCCGCGGATCGTCTGCACGGAAGCCCACATATATTTGTCGGGCTGCATCAGGTCCCAGCGCGCCGCCAGGAACTCCTCACCCTCGATCTTGCCGCCTTCGTACACGCGCCGCGCCTTGCCTGCCTGCAGGTCGCGCAGAACATTTCCCCAGGCCACATCACCATCGCCCTTGACGACGGCGTCGGCGAAGCCGCGCTGGAACGGTTCGTCCGGGAAGAGCGTGGCGTGTATGCCGCCGTACACCACGGTTGCTCCGCGCTCATGCGCGAGTTTGCCTACCTGGTAGCCGCGCAGGGCGTTCCCAGTGTGAACGCTGATGCCAACAACATCGCCGGCCTGGATGGTTAGGGCGTCCAGTGGTTCAATCGATTCATCAACCAGGATGGGATCGCCCATCTGGGACGGCGTGGCGGCTGCTAAAACAAACAGCCAGCGCGGGGTGATGACTGCTGTTCCGAAAGAATTATCACTGGGATTAACCAGGTGTACGCTCATATACGCGGATGCCCCTGCACTACTGGAATGCCCTGGGACCGTGGTACCGGTGGCCTCCCAGAGGGATTAAAACTGCATCAGCGTTTTCTTTTCCGACGGCAGACCGTGTCTGCGCGGATGCACTCTGATCATACGCTTTTTGTACGATAGACTACACTTTTACCTTTAAAGTATACGCTTCGCTATTTTCCACCGCGCTCCGCGAGACACCTGGCGGTCGCCGGTGGCCCTTTTCATAAAGAAAAACACCAGAGGGCGACCCGCATTTTGAAGAAGTGGCTTCACAGATTGACGTTTGAGTGTTTTGATTGTTGCCATACGACGGCATACCGCTATAGACAGCTGTCAGTGCTGCAGTTCCCCGAGGCTCCCATGACTGAATCATCCGGAAACCAAAATACACGTGTCCGATTTTCTGACAGCGGCGTGCGGTGTGTCCGCAATATCGCCTCATTGGCGCTCAGCCTGTTGACGGCCGCTGGCGCCGTGTCTGCAATGGCGCAGTCCGACCGGCCGGAACATGACGGATGGGAGCATCACGAGAAGCCAAGGGTCGTCGGCTACTTTACCCAGTGGAGTATCTATGACAACTTCTTCGTCAAGAACCTGGTCACCAGCGGTTCTGCCGAAAAGCTGACGCAAATCAATTACGCCTTCGCCGAATTTCAGAACAACCAGTGCGCCAGCGTCGACACCTGGGCAGATTACCAGTTGCCCCTGCCATCGGATGAGACTGTCAACGGCAAAGCCGACTCGACCACGGCAGGCACCTTCGCCGGCAATTTTCGCCAGTTGCAGGAGCTCAAGGAGAAGTACCCAAACCTCAAAATCGTCATTTCCATAGGCGGCGGCTCGGCCAATCCCGCGGACTTCAGCGTTCTCGCCGAACCGTCTAACCGCAAAGCTTTCGTCAAGAGCTGCATCGACATGTACATCAAGGGCAATTTTGGCCCGGGCGTCGTTAAACCGGGCATTTTCGATGGATTTGACATCGATTGGGAATATCCCGCCTCGACCGAAGATGAAGCAAATCTCACCGGCCTTCTAGCCGAATTCCGCACACAACTGGACGCCATTCACAAAGGCATGCCGCTTTCGATCGCCTCCTCGGCCGGCAGCTGGGCCTACCAGTACATCGACTTCAAGAAGGTGCAGGAGTCGCTTACCTTTTTCGACCTGATGAATTACGACTTCGACGGACCATGGGAAGATACGACTGGCCTGGTCGCGCCGCTCTACCAGGCAAAGGGTGATCCTGATCCGACCAACAATGCGAATGCTGCCGTGCAGGCGTACCTGGCGGCTGGGGTCAAACCAGAGAAGATCGTCTTCGGCATGCCGTTCTACGGCTACGAATGGACCGATGTGCCGAAGACTGCTGACGGACTCTTTCAAGCCGGGACGCCGGTCGGCGATGGCTCCAGCTATAACGTGATCGAGCCTACCGAGAGCAGCTTCAAGAAATATCGAGACCCCAGGACTCACGCGCCATGGCTCTACGACGGCACCAACTTCTGGACCTACGACGACCCTGACTCACTCGCCTTTAAAGCGCAATATGTTCGCCAGCAAAAGCTGGGCGGCGTGATGATCTGGGACCTGAGTGGCGACATGCCGGATGGCACGCTCATCAAGACGCTGGCGAGAACGATCGACGACCGTCATCCGGAGCACGGCTGGTAGCTCCACTTTGTCATCCGGAGCACAGCCCAGGGGAGAGATCTGCGTTTCATCTTCGCGAAACCCGTCCGCAAGCAGCAATTTTCCCGACCGCCAGTTCTGGCGAAGAAGGGCTAAACCCCCATCTTAGCCGGCGCCCCGCGGCACCTATGGATCTGGAGATTCACCCGGGCACGCACGCCGGCCTCCAGCCTCCAGTCGACCAGCTGCCGAGGATCCATGGTGCAGTTCGACGTATCGCGTTCGATGCTTGGGCGGTTGGTGAAAGCCGGCGAGAAGAGAATGTCTTTCACCTTGCCGGCAAGCTCGTACTCGGCGACGAAATCACGGGCAAACTCGTAATCGCGCCTGTCCGTAATGACGAACTTCACCTCGTCGCGACCCGTCAGGGTATCGAGGTTCGGCATGTGAAAACGTTCGCTCTCGCCTGAGCCAGGGCACTTCACGTCCATGATCTTGTGCACGGCTTTCGGCACGTCAGCCAGCGGACGTTCACCACTCGTCTCAATCATCAACTCGTAATCTTTGGCGAGCAGCCGCACCATCAACGGCAGCAATTCATTTGCCTGCAGCATTGGCTCGCCGCCGGTAAACTCGACCAGCCGGACCGGCGCCAGGTCAGCAATCACCTGCTCGACTTGCTCGATCGATTGCTTGTAGCCGCCCTTGAACGTGTATTCGGAATCGCACCAGGTGCAGCGCAGGTTACACCCTGCAAGCCGCACAAAAATGCATGGCAGACCGGCGAAACTCGATTCGCCCTGGACGGATTTGTAGGTTTCGATCAGGTACATTTCGGCTGATTACTCGTAGTAGCGTGCACTGGATGTATCGGTCTCGTACATCGTGCAGTCTTTGACACACACGCGGCCGCCGGTCATCTCGCGCAGCTGCTGGTTCGTCTCATCGTAGAAATAACGGGCCAGATTTTCGGCCGAAGGGTTTAGTAAGGTTTTGAATGGCTCGATGTCATTGATCATCTGGTGGTCGAGTTTGTCGATCACCGGCCGCATCACCTGCTTCAGCAGTTTGAAATCGAGCAGGAGCCCGGTTGGGTCCAGTTCTTTGCCCTGCAGCGTCACGAAGACTTTGTAATTGTGCCCGTGCGGGTTCTCGCACTTGCCGTGATAATCGCGCAGGTAATGTCCCGAGGAAAATCCGGCCTCGACCGTAATTTCATACATTCGCTTGCTATCCTTGCCGGCTGCTCCCTAGAGAGTGAGAAAGGTGGAACGCCATCTCCCATTCTAGAGCAGCACTCCCGTTGGTAGGCGTATCTATCGCTTCGCAGGTTGGTCGTTTAGAAAGAAAAGGCCGGCGTTGACCCTCTTTCGGTACAGCTGCAGGGAGTACTCCTCTAACGGCTCAGGCGTGTGCGAAAGAGATCGTTACGATTCACACGCAGGGGCTAAGACTGAAAGCAATGCATGACTTGCTCATCGTCGGCATCCCGCTGTTGGCGATCCTGGCTGGGCTCTTCTTGAATAATCAGCAGCTCGAGAAACTTGATACGCGAATGACTTCTCGCTTCACGGCGATGGACTCGCGATTCGATAAGTTCGAGTCAAACGTAGATTTTCGCTTCAATCGGCTAGACTCTCACATGGATCGCATG
>CAXTNK010000032.1:0-4142 GCA_964245665.1 uncultured Acidobacteriaceae bacterium | reverse complement strand
ATCCTGGGCAAACACGAAGTACGCCTCGACGTCCTCGAAAAGCGCCCCGCCAGCTAGGTTTTCCGCTTCCTGCGCTGCACCGCCTCGGCATCCAGGCGTGCCGCATTTCGCCGCTCCACCTGCTCAAACAACGCCGTCATCACCCCGGCAAAAGCTGAAACGACTGCTCCCAGGAACAGGAAAAGCGACGTCGTCTTCCACAGCGAGCCATTTCCCGGCAGGCCCGGCTGCATGACGTTTTCCGTGAACATCATGCCGCAGGAGACCAGCGAAAATAACAGCAGCGTTGCGGCCAGGATATATAGATTGCGCGACATATTTGTTCTTAGATTACGCTTTCGGCCGAGCTTGAATGGACGCCTTCTCCGGTGGGTTGAAGAACTCATCGACCATGGCAATATCATGCGTCACGCGGTAAGGCGGCAGGCTGTCGAGGAAGACCTTCCCATACCGCTGCCGCTGCAGCCGCGGATCGAGTAGTACCAGCACACCTCGATCTTCAAGCGAACGGATCAGCCGTCCAAAACCCTGCTTCAGCGTAATGACTGCCTGCGGCACCTGGTACTCGAAAAATGGACTGCGGCCCTCCGACTCAATCGCGCGCATGCGCGCAGCGACTACCGGATCACTCGGTACGGCAAAGGGCAGTTTGTCAATGATCACGCAGCTCAGCGCCTCTCCCTGCACATCCACACCCTGCCAGAAGGACGACGTCCCGAACAGCACTGCATTCGGAGTCGTGCGAAATTCTTCAAGCAGCGCCTTCTTCGGCGCCGTGCCCTGCAACAGTAGCGGATAGTCCAGTTCCGCCAGCAATCGGTCGTGTACATCGCGCATCTGCGCGTAGCTGGTAAACAGGCAGAACGCACGGCCTCTGGTGATATCGAGCACCCGGCGAATCTTCTTCGTTGCCTCGACGACGAAGTTGGGATCGCGGGGATCTGGCATATCCGGCGGCAGGTAAAGGAGTGCCTGCTCGGCGTACTTGAAATGTGACGGAACGATCATCTCGCGCGCGTCATTCATACCCAGCCGCCGGCGCAGATGCGCGAAACCGCCCTCGACCGTCAGTGTGGCCGACGTCAATACGACGCTGGCGAAGTTTTCAAACAGCGTGGCATCGAGGATCTCCGAAACATCAATCGGCGTAGCCTGCAGATACGTATTGCGTACCGATTGCCGCAGCCCTCCCGCTGACCTGCGCTCGATCCAGAAAACCGTGTTCTTGTCCTCGGCCTCAAGCAGAAACTTGAGATGATCGCGAATATCCGTTGTCCGCTTCTTCAGCCCCGCCGCTTCCTCCACATTGCGCACCCGGTCGAGTTCACCTTCCAACCGGTGCAGCGCATTGGTCAGGCCGAGATACAGATCCCCATACGTTTCGAGAAATTCATCCCTGCCCTCGAAGGGCATCCGGTTGTCGCCACGATTGGCCGGCGGATGCGGCAGTGCTCCGAAGAACATTCGCCCCCGCTCACGCACCAACTGGGCCGACGACGTAATTCCAGTCGACAGCGCCTGCTTGTTGCGCAGCGTCGCTTCCAGATCACGCACCAGTTCCTCAAACCGCACATTGCTCAACCCAATGCCGAAATAACTGCCCGCTATGTCTTCCAGTTCGTGCGCTTCGTCAAAAATGACGGCGAATGCTTCGGGCAGGATGCCAACGTCCGGCGCTGATTTAGCGTGCTGCCGGATGGCTAAATCCGCAAAAAACAGGTGATGATTGACGATAATTACGTCACTTTCGGCTGCTTTTCGACGCATTTCCGTGATGAAACAGTTGTCGTAATTGGGGCAGGTGGTGCCGAGGCAGGCTTCGGTTCGCGCGTCGAGTTTGTGCCACAACTGGCTGTTTTCCGGCAGCCCGTCGACTTCAGCGCGGTCCCCGGTTGTCGTGGTTTTCTCCCACGCCGCAATCTTCTGGTACTGGTCAATCTCTTCGAGCCCGTTCAGAATCGGTGTATTCGCCAGCGCATAGAGCTTGTGGCGGCAAAGGTAATTTGCACGGCCTTTCATGTAGCAGACTTTCAACTCACCCAGCAGCGATTCGAGGAAGGGTATGTCCTTGAAAAAAAGCTGCTCCTGCAGGTTCTTGGTGCCAGTAGAAATGATCACCCGCTGGCCGCTGCGCAGAGCCGGCAGCAGGTAGGCGAGCGTCTTGCCGGTACCCGTTCCGGCTTCTACTATCAGGTGTTTACGCTCGGTGAGCGCTCGTTCGACAGCCTGCGCCATCTCCAGCTGGCCTTTGCGGAATTCATACGGCAGCGGGGACTGCGCGAGGACGCCGCCGGGCGCAAAAAATTGATGCAGCGACGGCAGTTTGCCGGGCGTGGCCTTGAAAGGCGTGCCTGCGACGGGTTGGGGCATGAGCGGCTGTGGGGCGATCGACAAGGGCAGGCCGCTCCCTGAAACGACCCTCTCCCTATAATAGAGGAGCACGGTGAGAACACCCGCGCCAATCCGCTTCAGAATCGATGAAACAAGTTGACGTCATCCCGAAACAGGAAATCCGCTGTGTCCGCTGCCGAATTGGCATCAGCACCACTTTTTGCTATTTGTGGCCGACCGAACGTTGGTAAGTCAACGCTTTTCAACCGGCTCACAAAGAGCCGCCGCTCCATTGTGGGCGACGAGCCTGGCATTACCCGCGACCGCATCTACGGCGAAGTGGAGTGGATGGGCCACGTGGCCCGCATCGTCGACACCGGCGGTATCGTGCCGGACGATGAAGAACTGATCCCGTCGGAAATCTTTCTCCAGGCCAAGGTCGCACTCGAAGAAGCAGACGCAGTCGTCATGGTTGTTGATGGACGGACCGAACTCGCCTCTCCGGATATCGAACTTGCGCGTTTGCTCATCCGTTCGGGCAAGCCGCTGTTCCTGGCGGTCAACAAGATTGATACCGAAGCAATGGAAGCAGCGGCCGAGAATTTCCGTACTCTCGGCATCAGCAATCTTTACTCGATTTCTTCGGAACACGCGCTCGGTATCGGCGACCTGCTTGACGCTCTCTGGGAAGTCCTGCCGTGGCCCGAAAAGACAGCTGAGCAAATCGCTGCAGAGGAAGCAGAAGACGAATTCCCTGAACTGGATGACTTTAACCCGGATGCCGATCCAGACGCCGAGACAGAAGCCGAGACAGAAGACGAAAAGCAGGCGGTCCATCGCACGCATGGCGAGTATGAACAGCGCGAGACTTCTGTCGCCATTATCGGCCGCCCGAATGTCGGCAAGTCAACATTGCTCAACGCTCTGACGGGCACTTCGCGCGCTATCGTTTCGCCTATCGCCGGCACGACACGCGATGCAGTTGATGAAGCCATCGAGTACGAAGGCATGACCCTGCGCTTCGTCGATACCGCGGGCATTCGACGCAAGGGCAAGACCGAAGAGATGGCGGAGAAGCTTTCGGTTGTCATGGCGCGCCGTCATCTTGAAGCCGCCGATGTTGCCCTGCTCATCATCGACGCCAATGAAGGTGTGACTTCATCCGACGCGCACATCGGCGGTTACGCGCATGAGAGCGGCCGGTCCGTCATCATCATCGTCAACAAGTGGGACATGGTGACGACCGGCCGCACCGACGGCAAGCCGCCTGCCGATCGCCAGATCTTCGAAACGCAGGTCCGCAATGTGCTGAAGTATCTGCATTACGCGCCGATCATTTTCCTCTCGGCCATGCAGAGGACAAATCTGCATTTGCTGTGCCGTGATGAGGAGCTACCTTTGCGCCACTCGTTCGCTGAGCCCAAAAGAAAGAAATGACAGCGCATGCGAGGTAGCTGAAGTAAGGAAGAGATGAACAGGGCGCGCCTGATGCTCCGTCGAGGCGCCGCACAGGCGGCTGCTTGGCTGGCCGCTGCGGCAGCGGTATCAGACCGGCCCTGACCCGAGCAGGGTCCGGCAACTGAAGGGACTCCGAGCTCTCTCCTGGAAAGCTGTGATCGCCAGCAACGCACACCACTTTGGATACACAAAGCTCAGCCGGGTGAGTGCGGACAGCCCCGATGAAGCAGAGCGCATCTGCCGCACCTGTAGGGGTCCCTCTGCCGCCGTGGCGCGGGTGCCCCCTGCACAGCGCCTGCGGGGGGCGACGGCCCCTGTGCAGCGGGCTCCTCCTCAGAGCCGCCCCTGTCGTT
>CAXTNK010000031.1:38729-51347 GCA_964245665.1 uncultured Acidobacteriaceae bacterium | reverse complement strand
GACCAGGGGCCGTGCCGGCAGCCGGTAGAACAATGCTTTCTGGTGCAGCCGACGCTCATGGAAGTCTTTCGAGCGAAGGGCCGTTTTCCATGACGGATCCTGCAGACCCTGGTCACGCGCGATCAGTTCGGCTTCCATGGTCGAGTAGGTGTTGTGCTTTTGCAACCAGCGCGACATCCCTTTCGAAAAAGGATAGTGATCGAGTGGTTGCGACAGGTCGCGCACTTCGCCTGCGACTTGCAGCACCTCGTTGATCGCTCGCGTGTAGTGGGCACGCTCGGGACGTACCAGCCGGATGTAAAAGGGCGAAATCTGCGCGTGCTTCAACCAGCGGTCCCAGAGAAAATCTCTGCGCCGCACTTTGTAGCCGGCAACTTCTTCAGGTGTTTCCAAGACGACGCGCTGCATCTCCTGCACCAGGCCCGGCGTCACGCGTTCATCCGCGTCCAGCAGGAAGACCCAGGGATATTTGAACCTGCAGCTGATCATTGCCGCATTGCGATGGGCAGCGTAGTCGTCGAAAACGCGCTGCTTCACCTTCGCGCCGCAGCCTTCGGCAATGGCGACAGTCTGGTCGCTGCTGAACGAATCGAACACGTGCACATCGTCAGACCACGCGACGGAGGCCAGGCATCCAGGCAGGTCTTCTTCTTCGTCCTTGGTGAGGATAAGAATGGAAATCATCGCGGCGGCTTTTTCAGACGATTTGGCCATCAATCCGGGCACCAGGTCAGCGATTGTCCGGCGAAGACCGGCAATGTTCTGCTCAAAGCCGGAGGGGCCGCGCTGCCGAGGCAGCCCTCATTCCACCCGAGCTGTGGTGTAAAGCACTTCCATCTCACTTAAATTCCCCAAGTGTACTGGTAGCAGGTACAGATAACACCTGGAAACGAGCACGCTGAATGGAAGAGAGTGACGCGCGCGCAGGTATGATGTTAGCACCGGCTGACGGGCAGACTGGTGACACGTTTTACCTTGCGGCATCCTTCCTTTAGAACCTCCTACTGGTGTTTCTTTGCTTTCGAATAGTATCGCGTCGCCTTCCAATCTCGCCGAACCTAGTAGCGAAAGACGCCGGGCACCGGTGCCTGCTGCAAAACGAGTCCTGATTTACAGGCTTGGAAGCCTGGGCGACACGATCATTTCTCTTCCCTGCCTGCACCTGATCGCCCGCGCTTTTCCCGACGCAGAAAGATCGATGCTGACGGATGTGCCAATCCACGCGACGGCGTCCGCAGCAGCGACTGTGCTAGGCAACTCGAAGCTCATCCATCGCTACTTCGAATATCCGCCAAGTACACGGAACCTGTTCCTGCTTGGACGGCTGGCGTTGACCCTGCGCCGCTACAAGCCGGATGTGCTCATCTACCTGGCGGCTGCCCGGGGAGAAGCAGCGCTTGATCGCGATGTCCGGTTTTTCCGGCTGTGCGGCATCCGCAGTATGTATGGTCTGCCCACTGGCGAACTCGCGTTGAACCTGCCGGACGCCAGGACTGGTCTCTTCGAGTCAGAGGCGCATCGTCTGGCGCGCACGCTGGAGCCGCTGGGAGACGCGCGGATGACTGATCCGGCAAGCTGGGACTTGAGGCTGACGCGCGAAGAACTGGCCTTCGGCGAAGAGACGGCTGCATCGTTCGCAGGCAATCCTTATATTGTGTGTGCGCCTGGCTGCAAGGCGCAGGCGAATGACTGGGAGGACCAGAACTGGTCGGCCTTCCTCTCGCAGCTCTCGAGCAAGCTGCCAAACCTGGGATTACTGCTGACCGGCGCAGCCTCCGACTTTGAGCGCAATGCCGAGCTGGCCCGCGCCTGGAAAGGCCGGGTGCTGAATATTGCCGGTACGACCGGGCCCAGGGAGGCGGCGGCCGTCCTGGTGCATGCCGCCATGTACGTAGGCCCGGACAGTGGCCCAATGCATATCGCGGCGGCTACAGGAACGCCCTGCGTCGCAATCTTTTCTGCCCGTAATCCGGCCGGCGTCTGGTTCCCGCAGGGCTACCAGGGAGCGCCGCAGCACCATACGCTCTATCACCGCACCGATTGCTCTCCCTGCGGCCTGGCGACCTGTATCGAGCAGAAAAAGCGCTGCATTTTGTCGATCCAGCCCTCGGAGCCACTCGCAGTCGCAATGCGGATCTTGGAGCCGGCGTTCCGGCTTCAGTCAGTTTCACGGGGTTCGTGAGCAAATTCAATCGTTTAAACGCATTCTGCCCGAACCGGGGCGCGCCAATCGCGTTCCTGCCGTTTAGAATGCCTCTACGATGTCCGATCCGCTGAGCAGTCATCCGTCTCCCGCAGAGAACCATGGTTACGCACCCGACCTGGCGCAGGTTGACCCGCCAGGCAGTTTCGGGCGGATCGCCATTCGCGTCATTGCGGCCGCGATTGTTGCCGGTGCACTGGTCGCTGCCTGGTTCTATTTTGGCCAGCGCAAACCTATCGCCAATGGGGATGTTTCACGGATCACGCTTTATCCTATCCACAATGCGATGACCGGCGGCAGCTCCGACGAGCAGGGCATGGCAGGCCAGGCTGAGAGCTACGACCAACTAATCGTCTTTGCGCAGGTCCACGTGCACAACCTGAGCAAAGTGCCGCTGAACATCCTTGAACTGCAGGGCGATGTCACGATGCAGGATGCCACGGAATCGACCAGTCTCGCGGCGAGCCAGAATGATTCGAATCGGCTGTTCGGCGCCTATCCGAAGCTGGCGCCCCTGCGTATGGACCCGCTGCTGCGCAATACCGTTATCCCGCCGGGACAGACAGCGGAAGGTATGCTGGTTTTCAACTACTCGATGAGCAAGGCGCAGTGGGATCAGCGGAAAAAGTTTGAAGTGAATGTGACCTTCGACAATGGAATGATCATCCATCTTGACGGCTCCCACGTCTAGCGCTCCTCCATTCAGCAACTGAATGAAGTGGCCGTGGACAAAACGCCGGGAATCGATCCTGTACAGGCGCTTCGAGCCGAGTAACTCACCGAATTTATAGCTCAAAGCGATCACGACAAATCGAATTCGCGCAAATCAGGAATGCTGCGGCAGGGACGCCTTAGACTGGTTGTATGCAGAGAGTCATCATTGCCGGGGCCGGTGTGATCGGACTAGCGACGGCGCTTGAACTGTCCGGACGCGGGTACCAGGTGACGGTGCTCGAGCGGGGAAAGGCATTGCGCGAAGCGTCGTGGGCAGCGGCTGGTATGCTGGCCGCCAATGACCCGGAGAATCCGCCGGAACTGGCAGTATTTTCTGCGTTCAGTCGGGCTCTTTATCCTGCGTTTCTGGCGCGCCTGGAAGATCTGTCAGGCATCCGTGTGCCTGTACGGACCACGCATACTTTGCAGGTAGCCGATCACTCTACGGATGCCAGTACTCTGATTTCCAATGACGAAGCAATGCGCCGCATTCCCGGCCTGCAGATTGGACAGGGGCAGGCTGCATTGTGGCTCGATGAACAGTCACTCGACCCGCGCGATCTTTGCCGCGCGCTTGCGGAAGCAGTGCGGGCAGCGAAGATCGAGTTGATCGAGGACATGCCGGTACTGTCGTCATCGCAGTCCTTAGAAGGTGTTGTCGCGGTGACGACGCGAATGGACAGGCTGGAGGCAGACGCGCTGATCGTAACCACGGGTGCATGGGCGGCGCAGGCCGGCGACTCTACCAGCCTGCACACCTTGCCCGCCGGCTGGATCGAGCCGCGGAAAGGCCAGATGCTTCGTTTACGTCAGCCGGCAGGCACTGCTCTGACGACTGTACTGCGGTCGTCGAGCATCTACATTGTGCCGCGCGCGAACGGCAGCCTGATTGTTGGAGCGACGGTTGAAGATGCGGGCTTCGATCGCACCATCCACGAAGAAGCGACGGAATGGCTGTTGAAAGAAGCGGCTCGGCTGTGGTGGCCGATGGCCGGCGTGACGCGCGATGAGATCGAAGATGTGTGGAGCGGAATCCGTCCCGCGACGCCGGATGAACTGCCCATTCTCGGCTCTCTGGCGCACGATGAAGCGCAGCCAAACGTACTTTTTGCGACCGGCCATTATCGCAATGGAGTTCTGCTGGCACCGGGAACAGCGCGCATAATGAAACAGCTTTTGAGCGGCGAAAATCCCGATATCGACGTCACACGATTTAGTCCACGGCGGATGATGCCTCCGTCCGAACTGGACGCATCCAATCCCTGTTGCCATGACAAGCAAACCAGCGCTGCGCTATAACAGGAGCTTGGAACTGGTTGACTAAGGAACTGTCACGCTTGTGACGATAAGTAGAAAAAGGATAGAAGGAGTAGTAAGACTATGGCGACAGCAGCACCAGCCAAGGGACTCGAAGGAATTGTGGCAGCAAGCTCAGGCATCTGCTGGATTGACGGCGACGCGGGCGTACTTTCCTATCGCGGCATCGATATTCATGAACTGGCCGGTAAATCCGACTTCGAGCAGACCACTTATCTTCTCTGGCACGGCAAACTTCCGAATGCGGCGGAACTGGCAGAGTTCCGGAAGAACCTTGCCGACGCGCGGGTAATGCATCCGCAGATGAACGAGCTTCTTGGCGGATTTCCGAAGGACGCCACGCCGATGGAAGTCCTGCGCACCGCGGTGTCGCGCCTCTCTGTGTACGACGAAGACGAAGCCAGCAATGCCCATGACGCGAATTTGCGGAAGTCGTTCAGACTTACCTCGCAGATTGCCATGATCGTTGCAAACTACGATCGCATCCGCAAGGGTAAGCCGGTGCTTGAAGCAGACAAGGCGCTTTCGCATGCAGGCAACTTTCTATGGATGCTGACGGGCGAAAAGCCATCGGAGACGGCGACCCGGACGCTCGACATCGCGTTGATCCTGCATGCTGATCACGAGCTGAACGCGTCAACATTTGCAGCCCGCGTCATTGCAGCAACACTGGCAGATATGCATTCTGCCATCACCGGCGCTATCGGTGCACTGAAGGGACCACTGCACGGCGGCGCAAATGAAGCCGTGATGCGGATGCTGCAGGGCGTCGATAAGTCAGGCGAAGATGCAGTCGAGCACGTAAAGAAAATGCTGGCGAACAAGGAGAAAGTTTCCGGCTTTGGTCATCGCGTCTATAAGACGGAAGATCCGCGGGCAACACACCTTCGCCGCATGAGTGAAGAACTGGGTAAGTCGTCCGGCAATCCGAAGTGGTTCGATATGTCGCGCGCGATCGAGCTATATATCAAGCAGGAAAAGAAGCTCAACGCAAATGTCGACTTCTACTCTGCCTCGACTTACACGACGCTCGGCATCGACATCGATCTGTTCACACCGATCTTTGCCGTGAGCCGCATTGCCGGCTGGGCCGCACATGTGATTGAGCAGCACGATGATAACCGCTTGATCCGTCCGCGTGCGGATTACATCGGACCGGAATATCCGGCGCCTTACATCCCCATCGAAGATCGCAAATAGCCGCATAACAAAATAAGCGCATGGAAAGATACGCATTTTGCATGCGCGTTTGACTGGTGGCTATTTCATCGCTATTGCGCTGGCTGTCGACGTCGGCGTTGTGTTGCTGGCTTCTTCTCTATTCCTGGCATTTGCGGCGGGAGCAACGCGGCAGGCTGACGGAACATTCGTCATCTGCTTCGAGAAGACTCGATAGCTCGAGGTGCCAGGCCGCAAGGTTGACCAGTAACTCGAACGGCTAAGCAGGGGCCTGTGCTGATCGATCAACTGGTTTTCCATGATCTTGACGCCACATTCCAGGTTATTGCGCGGCCGCAGAATTGTCTTCGACGGATCCTTTGCAGGAAGCCTGCGATCCTTTTCCCAGTCGAAGTCGCAGCCATAACGTTTAGCGTCCATGTAGGTCAGCTGCAGCAATCCTTCGCTATGCACCATACCCTTGGTGACATCGTCCTTCACAGCGACTTCCGGTTCAGTATGACGAACGTTTGTCGTTGGTTCGAGGCCGGCTTCGGCACCGGACAAAGCTTGAAAGAAGTAAGCCCAGAAGGCGCGCTTGTCGCCGTTGCTCATCGTGTTGAAGCGCGGGCAGTAGGGACGGACATCACGCTCGACAGCGCTCGATAGAAGCTGAGGAGGAAGGGCTTCTTCGACGATGCGGTCCCACGCCGGATCCCACGTAGTGCCGCCGAGTTCAACACGTTTGATGTCAATCGGAGTCGGCGGAGCCTGCTTGATCTCCTTCGCCACGGTCTTGACGGGCGGCGGCGGTGCGGTATGACTTTTACAACCTGAGAGCAGCAGGAGGACAGTCGCTCCTGCAATGGTTAGATACTTCATTTTTCCGTCCTGTATGTCTGGCTTCACTTTCGTCTTCTCAGATGCAGACTTTAGAGCAGTTGGCGGAACGGGCTCCTCCTAATGGAACTACACCACAGCATCTTGATCAATATTCTTAGCATTGTGGTCATGGAACGGGATCTGCCGTTGACTACGTCAAAGCGATCAGTCCGCACAGCGTTGATTATGTGTTCCTTCCCTAGTAGTGCGTTGAACAGTAGCAAGGAAGCGATGAGGGCAGCTTCGCATAGCGCAGCAGAGCAATTATTTGCCTCATTTCGAACAGTGGAAGCACCCACGCGTGCTTCGGTGACACCCAAGATGAAATGGGCTATAGCAGCCGAGCGACCTGTGAAGGTGTGAATCCAGAAAAAAGCATCAACAAATGCGAGGAAGCTGCTCTCCAGATAGCATATCCAGAACTCGATTGCCTCCGATCCTGCTGCGAATGGTTACCAGGCCATCAGCATCAGCATGAACGATACCAATCCGGACCGAGTCTGCAGAGACATTATGTTTTCTTAGAATCCTGACTGCATGATCTGCGTCTTCAGCAGCAACGATCGCAAGAAATCTGCCCTCGTTGGCAACGTAGAGCGGGTCAAGACCAAGAAGTTCACACGCGCCGCGTACTATCTCTTCAACAGGGATCAGCGATTCTTCTATCGTGATTCGAAGCTTCGCAACAGACGCAATTTCATTGAGTGCTGAGGAGAGGCCCCCTCGAGTAAGGTCCCGCAAGCAATGAACGTCAACGCCTGCTGCAAACAATGCCTGCACGGGTAGCCAGACAGATGCCGTATCGCTGACGACGGGGCCTTCAAAGGCAAGGCCTTCGCGGACTGATAGAATCGCGATGCCATGGGCGCCCAGGCTACCGCTAACCAATATTGCGTCACCTGCGCGGACCTGTTGCGGACCGATAGGTCGTGGCGCGACCACCACGCCGATTCCTGTAGTGTTGACGAACACTCCGTCACCTTTTCCCCTGTCAACCACCTTCGTATCACCCGTGACAACCGGGACGTGAGCTTCTTTAGCAGCCTTGCTCATGCTGGTCACAATGGTGCGCAGAGTTTCCATGGGCAGACCTTCTTCAAGGATGAACGCAGCGCTCAAAGCGAGAGCACGGGCTCCGCACATGGCTAGATCGTTGAGAGTTCCATTGACAGCAAGGTCACCGATTGTACCACCCGGAAAGATAAGCGGTTGAACCACATAGCTATCGGTGGTCATCGCAAGCTGCGCTCCATCTGCCAATAGAGCGGCATACGAAAGAAGCGCTCCATCGTGCCGGGCATCGAGCGCAGCATTCGAAAACGCAGGAAGAAAGACATCCTCAATCAACTGATTTGTAAGTCTGCCGCCGCCACCATGCGCGAGCAGGATTCGTTCATTTGCCGGAAGGGGCAACGGACACGAAAGATAACTCATTGTCATTCCACTTTCCATAACTAAAGTAGGCTGCGCACGCGCCTTCTGACGAGACCATAGGCGCGCCCAGCGGAGCGCTTGGTGTGCAGCGAGTTCCGAACGCGGGACAATCGTTTGGCCGTTTCAAACCTTGCAAGACCGAACCTGCGATGCACTCCGTAGACGACTCGACTGGGACGGTTTGGACGTCGAAGCGGAGGCACGCGTCGAAGTAGTGGTAGCCGGCACGAAGTTGAAGTCCGCTTGAAGCAATTTCACCGATGCCCCGCCAGTCGCGCCGGGTAACTTCGAACACTTCGGCGACTCGCTCCTGCGCCGACGCATTTCCAGACTTGCGTACAGCTCGCGTGTACTGGTTCTCGACTTCTGCTCGGCCACTTTCGAGTTGAGCCACAATCATGAAGATGCCCTGTAGAAGATCGAGCGGCTCAAAACCTGTCACCACAATCGGTACCTGGTACTTACTTGCGATTGAGAAGTATCCTTCATATCCTGTGACCATGCAGGCGTGGCCGGCAGCGAGAAAAGCCTGCACGCGGCAATCGGGTGACTTCAGGATCGCTTCCATGGCAGGTGGAACGAGTACATGGGAGACGATCATCGAAAAGTTAGGAATGTTTTCTTTGGCGGCGCGCCAGACCGCCATGGCATTCGCCGGCGCTGTCGTCTCGAAGCCCACGGCAAAAAATACGACTTGGTGTCCCGGATTTATGCGCGCAAGCTGCAGGGCATCCAGCGGTGAATAGACGATCCTGACGTCTGCACCCATGGCCTTTACGTCAAGTAGACTTTGCTTCGAGCCGGGCACTCGCAGCATGTCGCCGAAAGAACATAGGATAACGGAGGGCAACATCGCGATTGCCATGGCTTGATCAATCATTCCTATAGGAGTGACGCAGACAGGACAGCCCGGCCCATGAACCAGCGTAATTTCCTTCGGCAGTAGCGACTGCAAACCTGTCTTTACAATGGTGTGTGTCTGGCCGCCACAGACTTCCATCAGAATCCATGGACGCGTTGTCATCCGCCGGATAGACAAGGCCATTGATTGCACAGCCTCGAAGTTTCGATACTCGTCGAGATACTTCAATTGACCATCTCATCAAGCTCTTCGAGTTGATTCAGAGATCTGAGTGCTTCAAAGACTCGTGCGGCTTCAGCTTCATCAATGACGGAGAGTGCAAATCCTACGTGCACGAGGACGTAATCGCCCACTTTAGCGTCAGGAGTGTAGTCCAGACATAGCTCTTTTTGGATCCCTCCGAAGTCAACCTTACCGCGGCGCAATCCAAGAAACTCCTCGACTACGATGGTGACAATCTTTCCAGGTACAGCCAGACACATCAGTCTACCTCATGCTTTCCATTGCCGCATGCCGCGCGAGAGCAGCCTGTCCCAGGGAAAGGCCTCCATCATTCGGCGGCACTTTGTGATGGGTATGAACCCGGAAGTCATTCTGTTCGAGGAGCGTGCTGGTACAAGTGACCAGATAGGCATTCTGAAAAACACCGCCGCTCAGAACAACATCACGGAGATTCGTCGTACGGGCAATGTCGAGGATCCAGAGTGCAAGGGCATTGTGAAACTTTGCCGCCATGCGAGGTACGCTCACCTCTCTCATCTTGTCCGCGAGAAGTGCGTCGATCAGCGAAGCCCAATCGCCAATTCCTTGTTTGGACTCGATTGCATAGCCTTCAGTGGTGTTTAGACTACCAATCACACTCTCAAGTCGACTCGCTGCCTCACCTTCGAATCGGTTCTGTGTGGCTGTGCCGATGAGATATGCAATACCGTCGAAGAGTCTGCCAATGCTAGTGGTGACGGGAGATTGAATATTCTTGGCAAGCATCGGCCAGAGTCCAGGTTCGATCGAGGTTTTGCTCGGATGCTCGCTATCCAGGCATGAACCATAGGTGCCGAAGAGTAGGCTCGCAGCTGACCGGGAACAGTCGCGCATCGCAGCTTCTCCTCCCGGCAATTGGAAGGGGCGCAGGTAAGCGATGCGTTCAAACTGGCCGCCAGATACGCGAAAGAATTCTCCGCCCCAGATGTTTCCGTCGAGACCAAGGCCTGCGCCATCCCACGCGATGCCGAGGTAGTCTGTTTCTATTTCATTTTCGGCGGCGCACGCAGCGACGTGAGCGTGGTGATGCTGCACAGCCTTTACAGGTACACCAGAGGCGATTGAATAAGCTTTTGCCCACCGCGTGGAAGCGTACTCGGGATGCAGATCGCTGACGATCAGCTCCGGCTTGAATCGATATAACCTGCAAAGATCCTCGATTGCGTTCTCGAAGGCACTTCGCGACTCGGGCGAATCAAGATCGCCGATATGTTGACTTAGAACCACCTGTTTTCCAATGGAAATGGCAACTGTGTTCTTCAAGTGTCCGCCAACAGCAAGAACCGGGGGTAGATCAAACGGCAAGACTACTGGCAGCGGCGCATATCCCCGCGCACGTCGAATCATCTGCGGCGAATTTCTCACTATGTGCGCGACAGAATCATCACAGGGTCGGACGATCTTTCTGTCGTGCAGCAGGAATAAATCTGCGATGTGTTTCAGGCGTTCCAAGGCCTCTTCATTATCGATGGCGATCGGTTCATTCACCTGATTACCACTGGTCGCCACGACGGGGAAAGGGTATTGCTTCATCAAAAGGTGATAGAGAGGAGAGTACGGAAGCATCACGCCAAGACGCGACGACCAGGGGGCTATCTCTAAAGCGAGTTGCCTTGAAGGATTACGTTGCAACAGGACGATTGGCGCAGGAAAAGAAGTCAACAATATCTCTTCCTGCGCGCTCATAATGCAATATTCCTTGAGGACCTCCAACGAAGGCATGAGTACAGCGAACGGCTTTGCCTCTCGATGTTTTCTCTCGCGAAGACGCAATATTGCCACCGGGTTTTGTGCGTCGACCAATAGGTGAAACCCTCCGATGCCTTTGATGGCTACGATTTTGCCGTCATGTAATGCCTTGACTGCGACTGACAAGGGATCGGAAGATGCACCACTGTGCTCCCCTAATGACAAGCAGGGACCGCAGACACTGCAAGCGTTCGGTTGCGCATGGAAGCGTCGATCCGCAAACGAGTCATACTCTCGTTGACACGCTGGACAAAGAGCAAAGACTCGCATGGTCGTGTTCGGGCGATCGTATGGAATGTCCAGGAGAATGCTGTAACGGGGGCCGCAGTTGGTGCAGTTTGTGAATGGATATCCAAATCGCCGGCCGCCCGTATCGACCAGGTCTTCTAAGCAATCCGAACAAGTGGCAATATCCGGTAATACTGCCGCAGATCGAACATCCTCGGCGGCAGAGTTTTGGCCGCCAAGCAGGATTTCAAAACCGCTTGCTCCCGTAGGCGAAACTCGCGAGACAGTCTGTGCCTGCAGAATCGCTGCTCGTGGCTGCTCTGTCTGAAGAAGATTGAGGAAGCGGTCTAGCTCTTCACTCGGACCCTCTATTTCGATTTCGAGACCAGCAGTCGTGTTGCGCACCCATCCGTTAAGGCGAAGTGCTTGTGCGATGCGATAGACCGTAGGGCGGAACCCAACCCCCTGCACTGCCCCATGCATTTCTATGCGCAGCCGCCTCAGACTTTTGTCATGCTTGCTGCCCACCGGAGTTATCACAATTGCGCTCATCTATGTTCTCGCGACTGCCGCAACTCTATGGGACGTAACAGTGCTCAAAAGCCACTCCGACCAGGCTGCAATGCCTTCGCCGGTTCTGCATGAGACAGCGAAGATGACTGCCGTCGGATTGATGTGCCTTATATTGTTCAAAAGCTCTCCAAGGTCGACTGCAGATGCTTCCACCAAGTCGATCTTGTTTACGAGAACGATATTCGCTTTGTTGAACATGACGGGGTATTTCCTGGGCTTATCCGCACCCTCCGCCACGCTGCATAGGACAACGCGAAGACCTTCTCCTAGATCAAAGGAAGCAGGACAGATGAGATTGCCAACATTCTCAATGACGAGAACATCGAGATCGCTCGTCGGGAACTCAATCAGCGCGCGGGCAATCATACGCGCATCGAGATGGCAGACTGTCCCGGTTGTTATCTGGTGAGAGCGTATGCCAAGTGCACGAATGCGTTGTGCATCAAGATCGGTCTGCAAATCCCCTTCGATGACGGCCAGCTTTAATTGACCGTTCAAATTCTTGATTGTTGTCTCAAGAAGCGTTGTCTTTCCTGCTCCAGGCGAAGACATGAGGTTGATGACCAGCACACCCTCTGCTTCAAACCCTGCACGATTTTCGGTCGCACTCAGCTGGTTGGCATTGAGGACATTTGTTTGCACAGAGACTCGTTCCATTGGGACCTTTCATCTTCTGTTTCCATCTCGATGTATTCGATATGCAGTTCCTCACCGGAAATGATTCTGAGCGGGAATCCGCACTGCGAACAGACCAGGCTCAGCGTTTTCTCAGGGACTGTGATCGCACAGCAGATAACACATTCAACAATCGTAGGCACTGTCTCGATTTCTAAAAATGCCTGGGATGCGATCGTTCCCTGTCGAACAACTTCGAATGCAAACTCCAAAGCTTCACGCACAATAGTCGTAAATTCTCCGAGCTGAAGCTTAATTTTCTGCACGGATAGGGAGTTTCGCCGCGCTGCTTCCGTTTGCGCGATCTCGAGGATGCTTTCGGCAATTGAAATCTCATGCATCAGCGTCGGCCTTCAAATCGTCACGGCTTCTCTGGTGGTGACAGGGAACCACCAGAGATTTTGCTGAACAGGTCTGGGACGGGGCAAACAATCGATGCCCCGAACTGCAAGCTGGCGGATAATGTGTTGGATCGCGGGATCCACAGTGTTGAGTAGCACGGGGCTGATGGCCTCTCCGAAGCTGCATGCATGCGGAACGATACCGACGATAACGAGCTCAG
>CAXTNK010000031.1:36653-38719 GCA_964245665.1 uncultured Acidobacteriaceae bacterium | reverse complement strand
CCAGTCTCAAGTGTGCAAGGGCATCCCAGAGACCAGGATCGTGACCCGTGATCCGAAGCGTCGCCCGTTGTGATGCAAAATCAGCTTCGCAATAAACTGCGACGGTACCCGCTGGTGCGTCAGACTGCACCGCGTCGACCAGTATGATCAGGTCCCTGCCATAAAGATACGGCGCCAGGTCAAGCCCAGGAGTGCCGAGATCAAGGACCTCGACGTTTTCAACGTGCTCATACTTACAGCGAAAGTGCTCGACAATGAGTGGGCCAATTCCATCGTCGCCGAGGAATACATTCCCTAATCCAATGAGCGAGACCTTCAGTGCATGCCTGACTTTCATAATACCTTCACCTGAGCGATCTGTGTCCCAGTCGCATCAAGCGTATGGCAGGAGCAGGCCATGCAGGGATCAAACGAGTGCACAGTTCGCAGGACTTCAAGTGGCTTCTCGGGATCATTAACCGGATTACCGATCAATGCTGTTTCATAGGGTCCTGGAACACCCTTGTCATCACGCGGACTGGCATTCCAGGTGGTCGGAACGACAGCCTGATAGTTGGTGAAGACACCTTTTTCAATCACAACCCAATGGGAGAGCGCGCCACGCGGCGCTTCATGCATGCCCATCCCTATGATTTCGCCCGAAGGAAATTGAGGCGGATTATAGGTCGTGTCATCGCCGTTGAGGATATTCGTGGTGAGTAGTTGCAGATGCTCCAGCGCCAGGTCGGAAAGCATGGCAGAACGAATGGCGCGAGCAAGATATCGTCCCATCGTCGACTGCATATCATTCGGAGTGACATTCAGACCGTGGACAGAAGCGATATTGCGAAAGGCTGTGTCAGTCCATTTCTTTGTGAGCGCGTGGCCTGAGGCATAGCCCACTAGCACATTTGCGAGCGGCCCCACCTGCATAGGATGACCGTTATAGCGAGGTGCCTTAACCCAGGTGTATTTGGCATCTTCTTTGAAGTCAGTGTAGTCCGGGATTGTTTCGCCTTTGTACGGCGGCAATGGGCCACCGCCCTGATACCAGGCGCGGGTAGAGTCTTCTGTGACCGATGCGCGGAAGGGTTTGTCCTGCCAGTTTTTGATGGGTGTAACTGATGCCAGGTCTCCGCCCATGATGATGCCGCCCGGAAGATCGAACTTGGTCGCTTTCGCGTCGAGAGGCAGATCAGGAACAGACAAATAATTAGAGACGCCCCGGCCATAGTGAAACCATTCCGGGTACGACGCCGCCAGAAGCGAAGCGTCCACCAGGAACACCTGTTGCACAAATGGAATCAGGTCTTCGAGCAGCGATTGCAGCATTCCAAGACGATCCATATTCATCGTGGCAAGGCTATTCAGGTTGATCGCGTTCATCACGCCACCAACTGCCAGGTTCTGAATGTGCGGTGTTTTGCCGCCTAGAATCGCGACCACCTGGCAGGATTTTCGCTGAAATTCCAGGGCCTGCAGGTAATGCGAAAACAGGACGAGATTGAACTCCGGACTCAACCGCATGGCAGGATGTCCCCAATAGCCGTGCGAAAAGATTCCGAGCTGTCCGCTGGCGATCAGGCCTTTTATTTTGCCCTGAACTGCTGCAAGTTCCTGCCGCGAGTTCCCCGCCCACGTGCTCGAGCCTTCGGCGATTGAAGCTGCGCGTGCCGGATCTGCATCTGGAATGGTCGTGATATCTACCCAATCCAGCGCGGACAAATGATAAAAGTGCACGATGTGGTCATGCAGCGCATGGCAGATGAGGATGAGATTTCGGATGTACTGGGCATTCGGTGGAATTTCAAGCGAGAGTGCATCTTCGACAGCACGGACGGATGCAACTGCGTGGACGGTCGTGCACACACCGCAGAATCTCTGCGCAAAAACCCATCCTTCGCGTGCGTCTCTCTGACGAAGGATCGCCTCAAGCCCTCGCCACATGGTGCAGCTTGCCCAGGCCTTCTGTACGGTGCCGTTATCGACTTCAACATCGATGCGAAGGTGCCCCTCAATCCTCGTAACTGGATCAATTGAAATCCGAGCCACTTAAATTCCTCCTTCATGGATGGGGATTGCTACAG
>CAXTNK010000031.1:31017-36643 GCA_964245665.1 uncultured Acidobacteriaceae bacterium | reverse complement strand
CTACAGGAGGAATGCTCACGATCGAACTGCTCTTCGTACGCGGCCATGATATCGGACGGAAGGTATGATCCCACTCACTTGCTTCGCCCGGTAAAACAGCAAAGTAGTTGATGGCGAAGACAAATGCCACGGTCCCCAGGGCGATGTAGCCGACTGCCATCATTAACTCCGGTACAGAAGGAAAAGAACCACTGCTGCGGGCTGGCATGTAGGCAATCGATGTCGGAATGAACCTGTAGAGCATGCCACCTACACACGCGAGTGCAGCCATGTTCAAGAGCGCTCGCGGCGTCTCGCGTACCCGCTTCACGCGAAGAGCCACTGCGGGAATGAGAATGCACGCTGTCTCGGCCATGAACAACAAGCTCATCCTATTGAAAGCGAATGCAGCAGCCAGTTGGTGTCTCCATATCAGATCGATAAAGCGGACAGTAAGAAAGAGAAAGGCCACGCCTGTCAAAATATTTGCCAGTTCAGTCAATACACTGCTATCGAGGCGGCGACTGTAGCGCAAGCAGACAATGAGCAGTAGAAAGATCATGAACGCCAGTCCACACATTGCTGCTGCTATCAGGTAAAGCAATGGCATCGCCGGCGATTGCCAGATCGGGTCGATCTTGGTTCCAGCCAAAAGTAAGAGACCACCAAGCGAAGACTGATGCATCAACGGAATGACATAGGCGCCGACGATAAAAAATGGATAGATCCTCCGGATAACAGGAGAAAAGCGGCGCAGCACTGCGCGCGCCCGATCATTGCCTGTGTAATACAAACGCTCTAGAAGAAGCGGCAGAATTTCGAATGAGAGGAACACAGCGCAGTAGAGGGGCATGCAAATTGAGATCTCGAGCATGGCCGATTCACTATTCCATCGCCACGGCAGTACGGCGCTATAAAAGTTCCAGGGGCGTCCGACATCAAAGCCAAGAGCAAGCAGACCGGTTGCATAGAAAAGGAATCCCGAGACCAGGGCAGTACGCATAACGACGTGCAGCTTTTGACGATTGAACACCCAGGCGGACATGCCGAGCGCGAGTGGGCCTGAACCGAGCGCTGTGAGAGTCATAACGTTGAAGGTCTTCCAGATGCCCCAGGCATAGGCGTCGTTCATTCCCGAGAACGGTCCTAGCGGCGAGAAGAAGCGCATGCCCGCAAGCACGATCGCAAGAGCAGCGAGCATGATGAGGAGGAGTAGAGTCTTCGTGAAAACAGGACCGTGGTTCACAGGTACGCCGCATTGCCAATGATTGATAAGAGTGGTGCCTCTCTTATCCGCATTGGCAACGGGAGCCGTAAGGGGCGTGCTCATAGCTGATCCGGATAGCCGGTTTTCTTTTCATGCGCGGGTCGCTCTGATTCATGGCGATCCCAGTTGCGCTTGATAAAGAACCCCAGTACCCCGGCCATGAGGACCGGGCCAGACAGCCACTTGTAAATTTTTGAAGTTACCTTCGTTGCATAGTGTCCTAAGGACGCAGTTCCGAGCTTTGGCAGACCAAGTTTGTCGAAGGCTACGCTTGAAAGATAAAGGACCTGTGTTCCACCTGCTTCGTGCTCACCATAAACCCGCTTCTCGAAGTATTTATCGGGCGACGCAGCGATCCGTTCTTTGGCCTTCGTGAGAAGAGCGTCACGTTTGCCGAAGATGACGGCTCCTGTCGGGCACGCGGCCGTGCAAGCGGGTTCCATATCTTTTTTCAGACGCTGGTCGTAGCAGAACTCACATTTAACGATCTTGGGATTCCAGCTTGCCCATTCAAACTTTGGCACTTCAAATGGACAGGCCACTTCGCAATAGCGGCAGCCGATACAAAGTGAACTATTCCAGGTGACAGCGCCCCAATCGCTCTTCTCGAGGGATCCAAACGGGCACCCGGTCACACATGCTGGATCGAGACAATGCATGCACTGTCGCTTCACAAACGCAAAGGAATCGCTGTCAGGCTCCTGATAGAGTTCGATGATGTTTTTTGTCTGTGCATTCAGCCCCGTCGGCATGTCCCAGATGCCGCCGGAAAGCAGCGTATCTGCGGGCAGACCATTTGCCTCATTGCAGGCCGGCATGCACGCCTTGCACCCTGTACAGATCGTGCTGTCATAAAGCATGGCAATCGCGTCTGGAGGTGCATTTGGAAACTCAGGGTGTTCTTCAACCGCACTTGCCGCTTTGGGAAGAGCCGCGCTGACGATGGTACCGCCAAGCCCTACCATTACTTTGAAGGTCTGACGCCTGTTGAGAAGAACGGTCATAGAGAACCACCGGGACGATTCTTGTCATGCGGTGGCTTTGGCGAACCAGATCCCGGTGCGCTTTCGTCGTCCTGAACTCTCGAAAATTTTCGCGAAGCGGCATAGCCCCCAACTGCGAGAGCGCCGACCGCGACACCGGTCAGGCCAGTCGCAAACGGACTAATGGTGCTTTTTGTAGTGCTGATAGGAGCGTAGCTTGTGGGGGGAGCTGCGATCGTATGCAGCTTTACTACTTGAAACATCGGCACTCGAAAAGCAATGGCCTTTTCTGTACAGCCTATACATGGTGCACCGATCCCGATAGGCCAGACATCAGGAATTTCGTTGAAATGTCTAGTCGAACATCCAGCGTGTGTATCCGGGCCTTTGCAGCCCATTTCATAAAGACACCAGCCTTCGCGGTGACCTTCATCGCCAAATTGTTTTACAAAGTTTCCTGCGTCGAAATGCCCGCGCCGCGGGCAATGCTCATGAATGTCACGATCGAACGCAAACTTCGGCCTACGCTGCTCATCCGTTTCCGGAAACGTGCCATCTGCCGCATATTGCAGTAGCACGCCGAGCAACGTGTAAGGGTTGGGCGGACAGCCGGGGATATTAATTACTGACTTAGACGGAAGAAGGTCGGCTACCCCAACAGCACCGGTGGGATCGGGGTCTGCAGAAGGGATGCCGCCCCAGGAGGCGCAGGAGCCGATGGCGACGATCGCGGCTGCCGGCGCTCCGATCTCCGCCAAGGTCTCCATGGCAGTGCGACCGCCAGACTTCATGTAAATGCCCTGATCTTTCGTCGGAATTGATCCCTCAACGACCAGAATGTATTTGCCGGAGTACTTTTGCACCGCCTCGGTCAAAGCCTGGCGCGCCTGCAAGCCTGATCCTGCCATCAGCGTCTCGTGATATTCGAGCGAAATTACGTTGAGAATAAGATCGCCAAAGTCAGGGTGCGATGTCTGTAGCAGCGATTCCGTGCAGCCTGTGCAGTCCTGAAAATGAAGCCAGATGACAGGCAGACGTTTAACTTTTCCCAGGACATCGGCAACGTCCTCGGGGGTCTTCTTGTCAGTAATGGCGAGCCCGTAGGGGGCAGCAACCATCAGCGTTGTACAGAAGAGCAGGAAAGCTCTGCGACTGATGCCACACAGAAGCAAACGCTCATCGATCGTCCCGAGACCACTCAACGTTTCGGCAAGAGTAGAACGAGGCAAGGCGTCTTCCTGACTAGTAGTTCGTGTTGTTGTACGACTTACTACAAACTTTGTAGTGCTGAGCAGGAGGATCGTTGGTCTGCTCATAGTGCCGGGTATGAAACGAAACAGTTTGAACGTTGATCCAAGAGTAGTGACCAAATGCGTTATTGACTGCTCAATGTTGAACGGTCAAATCGGACAGGATCGTCTACTTTAAATGAGTAGAAAACCTTCTACTGTTCCTGTTCAGCAGAACTATGCGCTGAAGATTCATGACGTATAGAGCGTTAGGCACAACACGCACAGAGAACGGATCGACCGGATGAAGCGCCTGGATCACACTGTCCACCGATGGATTGAAGGGCCGGTCTTATTCTTGTGCGTTCTTTTGATGGGTCTTTCTTCCGGCGCCCAGACAGCACAAGCCACTGGTGTACACGCACAGGCTTCCATTAAGATTGCCCCGGCCACATCGATCGTTTCGACTTCTGGGAACGGCTATGTTGGATCGGAGACCTGTGCCGCGTGTCACGCTGATCTTTCCACGAAATTCGCCACGAATCCGCACACCAAACTCGCGCTTGAACACAGCGGCAAAGGAGTCACATGCGAGAGCTGCCACGGTCCGGGACAGGCGCATGTGGAATCCGGCGGCGATGTAACGAAGATTCGCCAGCTGTCGAAGATGTCCGCCAAGCAGATAGACGCGACCTGTCTCGGTTGCCATGCTGGAGCACACCCCAACTTTCTCCGCTCTCCCCACGCGCAAGCGGGCGTGAGTTGCACCAGTTGTCATAGCGTCCACATGGCAACGACGGAGGCCAATCTATTACAGGCGGATCAGCCAAAGCTCTGCTACAGCTGCCATACTGACGTGAAGCCTGCCTTCGCACAGCCTTTCCATCACCGCGTGGATGAAGGCCTGATGAAATGTTCAGACTGCCATGATGTGCACGGTACATTCGGCAACAATCAGCTACGCGCCACTGCAGATCAAAATGCGGTATGCGTGAAATGTCATCTGGACACGCGAGGTCCGTTCGCTTTCGAGCACCCGCCGGTGAAGGTAGAAGGCTGTACATCATGCCACACGCCGCACGGTTCACAGAACGCACGTCTCCTGAACGTCCCCAATGTCAACACACTCTGCATCCAGTGCCATAGTGAGATCGGCGGAAACGCTATTCCCGGCATTACTCCAGTTGACACGAATCACAATCAAAACGGGCCAACCGTCGCCTGCACGAACTGCCATAGCCAGATTCACGGATCGCATGTTTCGCAATGGTATCTGCGATGACATTCATATGCCTTTCGCGAAACACACGGCGTACGAAGACCGGGCGCGCGCATCAGCTATGGCGTTGTATCTCCAGCTTAGTAGCCTTCACAGTACTCAATACGGGACTCGCCAGCTCGCAGGCTCCAGTTCCTGCTCCAACTGCGACAACGATCCCGGCTGACATTACCACAACCGCTCCAGCCGCCACCACTGTTTCGCCTGCCGCAGCTGCCGACTTGACAACGCCTCCTGTTCCGGTTGTTCAAGATGGATACGTGATTCGTCAGTCGGTCGACCTCGGCGGTCATCTTGTACAGGTTTCCGGTAGTAATGCAATGTACGACACCCTGGTGAACATACAATCGGGGCCGCGCATCCTCGGTCAAACCTATGAGATGCATGCCGTGCCCGGTTCAAAACACGCGCTTGCCGATACGCTTGGCGCCTTCAGTTCGGGCCTGGGCGGGGATCCAAACAATCTCGCAAGGCTGAACTTTTCCAAGGGAAAGCTGTACGAGTTTACTGGGCTATTTCGGCGCGACCGCCAGTATTTCGATTATGACCTGCTCAGCAATCCCCTTGTGCCGGCTGGTGTGACCAGCCCGATCGGGACGGCAACTTCATCCAATCTATATACATTCCCGCAGGTCACTTATTCTCCGGTTCTCTATAACAGCGTGCGCAGAATGACGGACACTGACCTCACCGTTTTGCCGTTCTCCAAGGTGACCATTCGTGCTGGTTATTCGCAAAATATCTTCGAAGGTCCAAGCTACAGCGGAGTTCATATGTCTCCGCTGGACGGTCTGCTGGTTCAGAATCTGCGCAACAGCGATGATGACTTTCGAGCGGCCATTGATTGGAAACTTCTTCCAGAAACGGTACTTACCTTTGAAGAAGTCGT
>CAXTNK010000031.1:18321-31007 GCA_964245665.1 uncultured Acidobacteriaceae bacterium | reverse complement strand
CTATAAGGAAGACACCTCCTTCGCACTCGCGCCGAACTCGACTAACCTTCAGCTTTCAAATGGCACGCCCGTCAGTCTAGGCTTTGACAATCTAACTCCGCCCACATGCTCGAATGGCGGCCAACCGATCCTGTCTGCCGCCGGTTCTGGACCTTCTCCTACGCCCACAGGCGGCCCGGGTGTCGCCCTGCCGACCGCCAATCCTACGTGCGCCGGCTTTATTTCGTATACGCGATCAGCGCCAACGCGCGCGATCTTCCCGACCGAAGTAGTGCACTTTCAGAGTGCAAGCATCCGTAACATCCCGTTCAACGGGGATGTGCGTTATACAGCGGCGAACACCAACCTGCCCAATTTCGACGAGTACTTCAACGGTATAGATCGCACAACACGATTTGAGCAGTTCACAGGTCACTCTCATACCAAGCGGATTGATGTCGGAGCTGATCTCGGCATTCTCTGGCAGGCAAGCGAGACAGTCAGGTTCGCAGAGCAGTTCGACTACTCTGATTTTCGCCAGCCTGGTTATGCATCATTGGCCACACAGACATATGTGACAGCGAGTGTGCCTGCTGCAGAGAGCATGGTCAATAATTCAGTCACCACCACTGGGGTGGGTAAGCCAACAGTCGGAAGGAGTTACCTTGGTCAAAGAGTAAGCACCAACAACGTCAGTGCGACCTGGGACGTATCCTCACGCGCAAGCCTGTCACTCACCTACCGATATCGCAACCGAAACATCTCGAATACAAACTTTGCGGAAACGATCAGTGCAACTACAGGTGTAGTATTTACGAAAATCCATGAAAATGGCGGCATCCTGAACTTTACACTTCGGCCCACATCACAGTGGCGGCTCAATGGAAGCGTAGAGGCGATCTACGCTGATAACGCTTATACGCCTGTGAGTCCGAGGGAGACGCAGCACTACAGGCTACACACTACCTATAAACCGAAGTCCTGGGCGACAGTATCCGCGGTGTTTAACGATCTGGAACGTCATAACAACCAAAACAGTGGAGTTTTCATAAATAACCCTTCGCTCGCAGGAGCCGGCACGACTTTCACTGGAGGCTCTCTCGCACTTGACCATGTTGATCATTCCCGCAGCGAAAGCATAAGCGTGTCCCTCGCACCGACGGGGCACTATGGCCTCGATGTCAGCTACGCCTATGCCGATGTCTATACCTCCACCAACATCTGCTACAACACCGGTGAGACATCCAGTCTCTACGGTGGTCCTGCGTCGTATCCCGCAGTGGTCACTCATACCCCGTGCCCGATCAACATTGGCGAAGGCAATAACCTGCCTGCAAGCCATATCAATCCGGACGACGCGATCAAAGACTTTATGGACGCCCCAAGTCAATCCGCCTCGATTGCAGTGTCTGTCTCGCCGCATAAACTTTTCCATACTTCTATTGGTTACCGCTTGAGCTCGGTCAACGGCAGTCAGACCTTCCTTAATCCTCGCAACGTGAATGGATCTCTTGATTCCACTTATCACACGCCCTTCGCCAGCGTTGCATTTTCGGTCCGTCCGAGATGGATATGGAAAGCTGACTATGCTTTTTACGGATACGGCGAAGGTGGCCCTTCTGGTCCAGGTCTCTGCCAGGAGGCAGCGGGAACAAGCTTTACTGCATGTGCTTTGAATGCTCCGTCAGGCTCGACTGCTCCTAGAAACTTCCATGGAAATCTCATAACGCTCGGCATGCATTATGACTTCTAACTCTCAATTGCACTACCCACTCAGAAAAGCAAAAAGGAGAGCTCACCGTGACTAAACGATTGATACTTGCGATTGCATTCCTCGGAGCCGCATCTTCGGCGCCAATGGTAAAAGCACAAGCCGGAGCAGACACTTATAAGTCGAAATGCATGATGTGCCATGCGGCTGACGGATCAGGGAACACGCCCACTGGAAAGATGATGAAGGTACCGCCATTCAGCTCTCCTGATCTTACCAAGGCGTCCGACACTGACTTGATCGCTGCCACAAAGAACGGCAAAGGGAAGATGCCTGCCTACAACGGCAAACTGACGGATGCCCAGATAAAGGACGTGATCGTTTACGTCCGCACACTGCAAAAGTAAGCAATAAGAATGGAAGACCTCCGCACATTTCGACACTTGTGGTTAAGGCCGTTTTTCTTCTACGGCAATAACTGGATCAGCCTGGTCGGCGGAGCGATCACCACGGCCTCGGCCATGGTTCTCGTAGGATTTTGGGTGATTGCGCTCTTCGGCCATGGGGGATCATCCAATCCTTATCTGGGTATCATCCTCGACCTATGCCTGCCTGGGTTATTTGTTGTTGGACTTATCCTGATTCCCGTAGGCATTGTAATTAGACGCAGCTATCTGAGGGCTACCGACCAGGTGCCCTCGATATTTCCCGCGGTCGACTATAAAGACCCAGCCTTCAGGCATGGGATTGACTACGTAGTAGTAGCCACGCTCATCAACTTCGTGATCGTCGGAACGGCCAGCTATCGCGGAGTCGCCTATATGGATACGCAGACGTTTTGTGGAGCTGCATGCCACGTCATGGCGCCTGAATACACGGCTTACCATGTCTCGTCGCATTCTGACGTCGCCTGCGTGGAATGCCATATTGCACCCGGCATACCTGGATTCGTACACGCAAAAGTAAATGGCACGAGTCAACTCCTTATGGTCATCTTTCAGAACTATCCCAGACCAATCATGGCGAACAACAAAGTTCCGGCAGCCAGCGCGACGTGTCTTAACTGCCACAATCCTGCAAGTTCTATCGGGGATAAGCTGCTGATTAAAACTTCATACGGCGACGATGAAAAGAATTCACAGACGAGCACGCTCGCTCTCTTGCACGTGGGTGGCAAGGATGCGTTTTCTCACTCGAGTGGAATTCACGGCGCACACTTGGGAAAGATCGAGTACATGGCGTCAGACACCGGTAACCAGACGATCCCGTGGGTCAGTAAGACAAATGTTGACGGATCGACAACTCAGTTCGTGACGAGCGATCCTAAGCAGGTTCCTTTGGGGGCCAAGCGTACGATGGATTGCATCGACTGCCATAATCGGGCAGCCCACTCTTTTGACACCCCAGAGGATGCACTCAACAAAGATATGGCGCTGGGAAGTCCAAGTGCTTCCCTGCCTTTTATCCACAAGGAAGGCCTGGCTCTTATCAAAGCCAGCTATACCTTGCAAGCGTCAGCGCAAAATGCCATCGGTTCCGGACTTGTTACTTTTTATCGATCCCAATACCCGGCGGTCTGGAACGGTCAGCGCGCCCAGGTAGAACAAGCGGCTCTTACTCTGAATACCATCTACAGCCAGAACGTCTTTCCCTTCATGCACGTCGCCTGGGGAACACATCCTGATAATCTTGGTCATTCAAATTATCCAGGATGTTTTCGTTGCCACGACGGGAACCACACCGCCAAAGCAGGCGCGAGCATCACTAACGACTGCTCTGTTTGCCATAATCTTTTGACGATGGACGATCCAAATCCGAAACTACTGTCTGAGCTCGGCATCAGCAAATAGAGAACGGGGAATTAGGAGTCTTGCACTTACCGTCGTCCCGAAAGGTGAAGACGACGGTAAGTGAAGCTAAGTCTGCAGGCACGCTTGAGAAGCCTCGACTTCCAGCCGCATTGGCCGTTTAGTGCGGCCGCCTTGTTCAGAGCCTGCGATCATCCCGGGATGTTTGACAACACGAGTCAATTCCGGAGTTTGAGTAGCGCGGCCGGGAAGGCGGTCATACAGAACTACCTTGAGCAACGAGCTGTGCACATGAATGCGGCCGTGATATTTGTAGTCGACAAAGCCATGCTCCCGGAACCGGTTCATGAAAAAGCTTACGCGTGAGCGTGTCGTACCGATCATTTCCGCTAGTGCCTCCTGTGAGATTCTCGGAATGAGAGGCTGGGGGGTACCAAACTCTCCAAACTCACTCATCAACAACAGTATCCGGGCGAGTCGCTTTTCACTTGAGTTGAAAAGCTGGTCGACAAGATCTGCTTGCGTTCGCATGCCACGCGAGACAAGAATCTGCAGGAATAGATCAGAAAAGGCGTGCTCTTCATGGAGAACGCGCAGCATCTCTGGCCGGTCAATCCTCAGAACGGTACAGGCGCTGGTCGCCGTTGCAGTGGCGAGCCGCTGGCCTGCCTGTTTCGCAATCGACTCCTCTCCGACGAAGTCGCCTGGGGCTAAAAGCGTGATGGTCGCTTCTTTTCCTCGCTCCGAGACAACAGTGAGCTTGGCGCGCCCGCTTTGCAGATAGTAGACGCAATCAGAGGCGGAACCTTGGGTAAAGATCGCTTGTCGTACCTTGATCTGGACAATCCTCCGGCCAGTACCTGCGTTCCGCAAGTAGTTGTACGTATTGAACGACGTGCTTTGAGCAATATTCACAATGAATCCCCGCTTCCTTGAACTATGTCAGGTATCAGACGGGCGTACTGTGACGGCTGTCACATGATCGTTTGGTTTACTCTTCCGTTTTCGAAACTGCCTTCGAGCCTGGGCACCCGGCCAGTTAGAACGCTCGAGGTAGTTGCCCCAAAAGGCGTCGTTTGACAGCCTTATACCAGTGCGATCATGTGCCGCTTGGCAATCTCTTCGATTTCCGGCGCGATCAGGGCAGAGAGATCAGCCACTTCCATCGCAATCACCTGCCGGAAGACTGCGGGCTGATGCGTCTTCAGATAGACATTAAGGAAGTCGGCGGCATTGCTCTTCCCTGTTCCGTGGCCAATCAGAACAATCTCGTCCGCCGGAACAAGGAGTCGTGCCACTTCTTCATAGAAGGCCGGGTCTTCCGGTACTCGCTCGCCGCTGTAGTGAGCTTCCTTTTTGTGCACGAGATGGTGATGATAGTGAAACGGATCGCGCGGTTGAACAGTCTCTTCGCCAACTGGTTGTGATTCATCCAGGTCGTAATAGATATGAGCACTGTGATGGTCGATGACGACCACCATGCGACATGGCTGGTGAGGCAAATGGGCTTCAGCTACATTGCCGGAGTCTTTCAAAAATCTGCGAATTCGCGCGACTTCTTCGACTGACAGTTCGTGCCCGCTCGGCTTCTTGAAAGAGGCGCGGTGAGATCCAACAACAAAGGTGAATTCGTCGTTTCCCGCACTCAGTACGTGGCCGAGATGACTCACAAGACCCACCACGCTTGCCCAGCTCAGGTTGCGCGGGAGTTTGCCGCTCAGAAGACTTTCATGTAAGCGCTCGAGATCGTGCCGCAGGTGCGTTGTCATTGCATAAGGATTGCACCTGATTTAAGCCGCGACTGTGTTGCCTAGCTCAGTCGTAAACCTGTCCCCTGTGACACACTTCACGAATGTGAAGTCCGCCTGCAGTCCGCAATCGACTTCCGCGGTCAAGCACGGGAATGGAAATCAACCTCCGCCTGGTCGAAAGACAGGATCCAAGGGTGTCGGATTGCATGCACGCGGCAACCCTTGGACTCTTCAACTGCTTAGCCGCACAGTAGACCTTTGAATGGATGGTCGTTTGTTATGGGCTCTGGCATCAGTTTACGGCGCTCATTACTGCGCGCACTTTCCCTGACGCTTACGGCCTTGGCCTGCATAGCACCATCGGCCTGCAGACAGGCGGAAGCAGTCGCCGACAATGCTACGGACGGCATCAAGGCAGACCTGCAAGGCCTGGTTACCACCAACAGTTCAAAGGACTACGGTCGTGATTTTGGTGAAATCTACCAAGCGACGAGTTTTTCGCCATTATGGGTCCGGGAAGGTCACCCGACGCCGGCAGCAATTGCGTTGATCGGGGCTTTTGCCGATAGTCAGCAAAAAGGACTCCAGCCGCAGGATTATGAAGCATCGAAGTGGCCACAGCTCATGCAGGGCTTGCAGAACAGCCACGCTAACGCCACTATGATCGCTGAGTTCGATTCATTTCTGACGCTTGATGCGTTGCGATACGTCTCAGATCTGCGCATTGGCCGGGCAAACCCGACGCCTGCCCAATTTGCGTTGGTCGATGGGCAGACAACGTACGACCTGGCCCAGTTCGTTGCGGGGAAGGTAGCTTCGGCCGCAAATGTGCCGCTGCTGCTGAACGGAATTGAGCCTGACTACAGTGCTTACCGGCGGACAGAGGCGGCCCTGCAGGCCTACCTCTCCTTTGCTGCTAAGGATCAGCAGGGACCCTTGCCGCTCGTGACCAAGGCGCTGCAACCGGGAGACTCTTATGCCGGTCTGCAGGCACTGACCCAACGCCTTGAACTTATCCGGGATCTACCCGCCGGCACCCGGCCCGCGGGCGATGGTCGATATGACGGCGCGATTGTGGCCGGCGTAAAGCATTTCCAGGCGCGCCACGGTCTGACTGCAGATGGCGCATTGAACAAGGAAACAATCGCTGCACTGAACACACCACTGGCACAACGCGTGACGCAACTGGAGGACGCTCTGGAACGGTGGCGGTGGCTCCCCTCCAATTACCCCCAGCTTCCCATTGCCGTAAACCTGCCAGAATTCGTTTTACGCGCTTTCGCAGATGACCACCACATCATCCTGCGCTCGAATGTTGTGGTCGGCAAGGCGTTTGGGCACCAGACTCCCGTATTCGCAAAAGAGATTAAATACATTATTTTCCGCCCCTATTGGAACGTACCCCTCAGTATCACAAGAACTGAGATCATTCCGCATATTCAGAGGAATGGAGGCTATCTTGCCCATGAAAGGCTTGAGGTGACAGACCAGGCAGGACATGTGGTGACGAACGGGCCAGTGACCGCACCTATGCTTGCACAGATGCGGATGGGCAGACTGATGGTTCGTCAGAGGCCGGGCCCTGAGAATGCTCTTGGACTGATCAAGTTCATCTTTCCGAATGATGACAACGTTTATCTACACAGCACGCCTGCTCCGCAGCTGTTTTCACGTGCCCGGCGAGACTTCAGCCATGGATGCATCCGTGTCGAGAAACCGGCAGAACTAGCTGCATGGCTTCTTCGGGATCAGCCACAATGGACGCTCGATGCAATCAATGCTGCCATGCAAACCGGCAAAGATAGCGTGCAGATCAACCTGACGCATCCTGTTCCAGTGGTAATTGTTTACATGACTGCTGTGGTCGAAGAAGATGATGAGATCTACTTCTTCAATGACATCTACGGCCTGGATCATAAGCTGGAGGCAGTCCTTGCAAAAGGCCCTCCCTACCGGTGATCCCTATCACCAGCGGCGAACTGGCCCAACGTCTACGTGAACAAAAGCAGACTGGGCGTAATAACCAACCCCCCCGCGTTGCATCGACAGCGCAGCGTCACGTACATCACTCGTGGTGACGCCCGGCACTCGGATATCGATCGCTTTTGCTTCCATATGCTGGCTGTGCAGTGCCACGCCGTGCCCGTGCTCGCGCAGGTAAGCGTTGCTCCAGGGCGTGCGGTAGCCGCACACGATGTCGATCTCGCCATCAGGGCGACCCAATTTCGCCACCAGATCATGGAGAAGGTCGAATTCCTTGACGTCATATTCCTTTTCATCACCAGTCCGATGATCACGAAGGAAGTGGTCAAGCTCTGCCACACCATCCGGCAGGTACTGACCGCCAATTCGATAGACGACATCGATATGTTCACCCGTATGAAGGTGATAGAGCCTCAATCGATACTTCGCTCCACTCTGCGGGTTGAGTGAGGCGTCCGCTTGGACGGGGGCAGCGAGAAGCGATAGAAGCAAAGCAATCAGGCCGGCAACGAAACTTCGGTGAGCCAAAGCGTACCTCTTTCAAATGTCGGATCGTGGAGCTAGCACTGTGATACAGAAGGGCGTGGATAGAGTCCCACCAAACTCCATCTGAACATGAGCACCCGGTCGCGGGCTGTCTGCTGGCACACATTCCTATGGTTTCTATCTCAGACTCACAACAAACGAAATATTGTCAGATATCGGCAAATCGGTTTTTTGCCAGAAACAGTTATGGCTTTCAAGCGTTGCGGCTGCCCTTACGCTGACTGACTTACATTGATCAGTGAAGTCATTGCGCAGGTGGAACAATGGATTCGATCACAGCCGTGCGACTGTCCAAACGTAACGCTCCGTCTACTGCCTATCAAGCCGAATAAAGAATTAGGAAGAAACTCATTGCGAGAAGTCGGCTCATCAGACAGTGGATGCTTCGACGAAGGTCTTGAAACCTTCAAACCGCCTTCCGGAACTACATGTAGCGACTAATCCTGATCTGGATGGAATCAATTAGCTTGATCAGAAAAAGCGTACACGAGGGACACTCAAGTCGATGATCATTAAAGACGCAGAAATAGACACGGAGCAATCCCCTTCACCAGGTAGTTCTATCAAGGCAGGTGCAGCGAGAAAAAACACCGCGAAATCCTCGACAATTTGCACTCGGCAAGCAATGTCAATGCGCTTTGCGGCCCGGTGCCTCGGAGTCCTGTCTTCGTTTCGGCAAGAGATATTCGCAGTCGCACCCTCGCTAACCGCTGAATTTCGAAATCCACTTTCAAGCTAGATCACTTTTGCCTTTATAAGGAGTTGTCTATGAATCAATCTATAAGCGCATCAAGTCACAAAGCAGGTTCCGTTCATCAAGAGCGCAATACGGAACAACCGGCTCTCACAACGTCAAATGGAAAGCACACAGATGTGGACACCGTGCTCGAAGAAGATGAGGAAAAGCAGATCAACGGCGTGGATGTGAAATACGACATTGAAGCAGCCATGAATGACAATGACGCTGCTCTCGAGGAAGACACTGAGCACGATGAAGAAAAAACAGTAGAGAAAGTGGCATGAACAAAACATGGATGAATCGACGCTGCGTCAACCGAACATAGCTCTTGACCACGTGTTGAGTGGCTTGCATTGATCAGTGGAAACATTCGACAGGTGGAACAATTACTTAACGTCCGGGTCCGACCGACGCCAGGGCAGGCGAATCCAGGCGAGCCTCTAAAAGGTAGCCGCATCAGTCATCTTTACCACTCCATGCAGGGTCTCGCTGGCGCCATCAGCACCTGGATGCAAACGCTAAGAATGGATACGACCATGTTTACAACCAACTCTGCCGTCGCCACTTACGACACTCATGAGCAAGCTGAACAGGCAGTCAAGGAATTGCAGGAGGGCGGGGTGGACATGAAGACCCTGTCGATTGCTGGAAAAGACACGCACACAGACGAACAGGTGGTCGGCTACTACAACACGGGCGACCGGATGCAGCGCTGGGGCACGATCGGTGCGTTCTGGGGAGGATTCTGGGGCTTGCTCTTTGGAACAGGGCTTTTCGCAATTCCCGGCATCGGGCAGATTCTCGTTGCTGGGCCTTTAGTTGCCTGGATCGTTGCAGGCCTCGAAGGTGCCGTGGTCGTTGGCGGTGCAAGCGCCATCGGGGCCGGACTGATGAGCATCGGCATTCCAAAGGACAGCGTGATCAAATACGACACCGCATTGAAGACAGATAAGTTCCTGTTGGTCGTGCACGGAACACCTGACGCCGTACATATAGCAAAACGGATTATCGACGGTACGACTCCGAACTACGCTTATCAGCACTGATCCAAATCAGGTTGCATTGACTCTCATTCACGGCCCGCTGTTCTTCAACGAAGCTCGGGCCGTTCACCCGGGAAGTATAAGGAGCCAGCATGTCACTGACTACGCACTACAGGGCTGCAGAACTGCACAATCTTGCCGCACACACCCATACTGCCGCAGCGGCGGCGCACAACAAGCAGGACTACCTGAGCTCCCATGAATTGACCAAACAGGCCCATGAATACTCAAGACAAGCACATCAACACTCAGAGGAGCTCATCGCTGAAATGGCACGTTCAATCGTGCTTCCAGCTAAGGCACAATGAACAAAGAGTCGTCCCCTGCCTCCTGCTTCGCAGCCTTCAACTTTGACGATTCAAATAGGTTGTCGTCCATCTGACCGGGAACGTAGAAGCTGACTAAGCCGAGCGAACAGTTTCTTCGCAGATCAGATGAACAATCACCATCATGCTCGTTTGACGATGCATCATACGAGACGCACGACGCAGCTTGGAGTTCCTGTATGTTGCCCTCGCCACCATTCGCGGCTGGCCTGCATGGCCATGTCGCTGTGGACTCGATAATGACAACCTGTTGAGACTCCAAGTACGGTCTTAGCCGCTATCTATTTCTAGGCGTCGGCCGTGATCAGCATGCTTATCCTTGCCCCGCCAGGTTGTGGCACTGAAGGCTCACAGTCAGACCAGTTAACCGATCCGGAGAGGCATATCGGGGTTCAATTGCTCGTCGTCGGCGAAGGAGTTAGCCAGTGAGACGTCTGCAGGCAGCAATCCAGGATTCACTCGCCTCCGTCGTCCGTTCGTATATCCAGCAACACGCGCATCCGGCTCGTGCCAACATTTTGTTCTTCTATACATCGGCCGAGACGTCTCGACCGCGCGCTGCAGCGATGAAGTTCTGCACGTGTGCAGGCCTTGTAAGCTCCCACTCTGATACGTCGCCAAGTATTACTTCGTCGCTCATTGCGCACTAAAACTAAGATCCGGACTTGGACAAAGTACATCCACTTTGCCGATGAGCGTAACCGGACGAGTATTAACCAGCTTGTACCTCTTGACCAAAGAAGGATCCTGGCAACACGTTAGACCAACATCTCACATCTCTAAACCTCTCGATCTGAACACATTCATCGCTACTCATACGACCAAGACGAATCATCCTTAGGATCAGACCCGCGCCATTATCCCCTTTCAACAAGATCCTACGGCTAAGACAGACTTAATGGTGTTACTCGGCAATCAACTCCACGCTCATTAACAATGCACATAATCGTATAAAGTTCCGAAGCAGACTCAACGCTACACTCGAAACAAGTTTGGAAAGGTGGAATGTGGCGCCTTATCTTCTTACTTGCATAGAGCCAGAAAGACGCGAGCAGCCGAACACATATACATTAGTCGACTGACGCCTTGGCTGAATGCACTTGACTCTCATTCCTTTTCAGCGACAATACCCCGCTCCTTAAGAGCTCGTTTTTCCGCCTCTAGCGCCGTTGTATGCAGCGAGATGACATGGCGCATTGCCTCATCTGCTTCAGCGCCCCGGCCCTCCGAACGATAGACTTTCGTCAGAAGATAGAACGCTCCGGAGTCATCGGGGTTCATCTCTGCAGCGCGCTGCAGCAGCGGTAATGCTGCTGTTTCATCGCCTAGTTGCAGTTCAGCTTTTCATAAGTAGAAGTATGTAGCCCAGGAATCTGGCAGAAGATTCCTCGCTCTTTCGAGAAAGTACAACCCCTCTTGAAAGCGGCCATTCTGCACAATCAACGCCCCGAGGTAATAATTAGCACTTCCGTCCTGCGAATCATCTTGCACGGCGACGCGCAGATGATCTTCAGCAGGTGCGATTTCATTTCCGCCCAGATAGGCCTTGCCGAGCTCGCGTTGTGCCCCTGGAAAATGCGGTTCAGCAGCCAACGCCGCCTGAAATGCTTCGATCGCCTTAGTGTAGTTCGTCGCTTCAGCATAGGCTTTACCAAGAAGAAAATTAGCCTGGGCCGGAGTGGCACTATCTGAGAACAGCTTTGTAAATACGGCCTCTGCTTGCTGCTCCCGACCAGCTCGCGAGTAGGTGATACCGAGCAGGTAGAGTGCTGAAGGATCCTGGATCAGGCCCTGCACGAGCGGAACCAGCAGCGCTATCGCTTTCTCCGCCTGACCAGCAAATGCGAGGCAGGTAGCCAGCAGCTTTGTTGCCTGCAGGTCCGAAGCATCTCGATCGTGGAGCTGCTCAAAGAATGGCAGTGCGTGCGCGTAGTCATCCTGTTTCAGATAGGCAAGACCCAGGTTAAGCACGAGTTCTCGGCGTTGCGGAGCTTCGCTCACGGCTTCTTTATCTACAACGACAGCTTCCATATACCGATGTGTTCTCGCGTATAGAATGCCGAGGTTTGCGAGCGCACTCACATTGTGAGGGTCGAGCGCCAACAACTGATGAAACCTAATTTCTGCCTGGGTGTAATTGGCGGCATTCAGCGATTGAATGGCTTCGTCAAATAATTGCTTTGCACGATCCCGTGGCGCACACATCGCTACTACAGGTACCAAAAGCAGTATTGATAAAAGAAACGGCCTCTTCTTCATAACTCATTCACAGATTGCAGGTCGTTACGATTCACATGGAGTTGGACACAAAGAGAATGGCCATGCTCACTGAAGTAAGCCTGGCCAGTCCCCGGCATAGGATTTAATTAGAAGTAAACCTTGCCGCCAAGTTGCAGTTGTCTCGGATCTCGGGTCGATGTAATCTGGCCGGAACTGCCAGCATAGTTGGCAAACGAGGTCCCTGCGGTCGGTGCGGACAGACCTACATTGATGTTTCCCCACTGGGTATGATTAAACACGTTGTAACCTTCGAAGCGTAATTGCACTCTCACTGATTCGGTAAAGTTGAAGTTCTTGAACAGAGACATACTCCAGTTATCTACGCCAGGCCCATAGATTGAGTTGCGATGAAAATCACCGAAGCTTCCATTTGGGGGAGAGGCAAAGGCGGCAGGGTTGTACCACATCGGAAATTGACCGGCAGGCTGATTATGGCTGTGCGGAGTCAGTATCTGGCCGCCAATATAATCCGGCCGGATGTGACCGAATCCACCATTGCCTGGATTACCGCTTGAGCTAA
>CAXTNK010000031.1:15984-18311 GCA_964245665.1 uncultured Acidobacteriaceae bacterium | reverse complement strand
TTGAGCTAAGATCGCACGAGTCGCTCGAAGGGCTGTTGCCTGCTAGACACGGCGTACCGCCCCATAACTGTGTTGTCCCCGAATATTCCCATCCTCCCGCCGTAAGTTGGACAGCCTTGTTGAACCGTTTTAAATCTGGAAGGTTATACACATATTGGAAATTAAACACGTTGCGGCGATCATAACCCGCTGGCGCATAGAACTTCTTCAATTGCGAATAATCAGGGAACACGTCCGCGTCGTAGTCGACATCATCCAGATCGATAGCCTTCGACCATGTATAGTCGCCGGTAAAAGTGAGATTATTGGCGAATCGGCGAGTCACCTTTACCTGAAGCGCGTTATATGCGCTGCTTGCACCAAACCGATTGAAGTGGATTGATGTGTACCCTTTGTATGGCAGAATAGCTGCCGAAACATTATTCACTGTCGATAGGATGTTTGTACTCGTGGTGGTTCCGAGCGGGAGTTGCTCCAGTTCCTGGTCGTACATCAAGTGGCGGCTTGCATTACCCACATACCCGATATCCAGAACAAGTTGATGATTCAGCGACTGTTGGATACTCAGATTGTAGCCGTAAGTTGTTGGAATTTGTCCTGCACGATCCGACGATAAAATACCGCTCGAGGGAGTAAGTGGTGCACCATTAGCCAGTGATGGGGAAATCCCGCCGATATTACCGCCGTAGATCGTTGGCGTATAGACCGTTGGTGGATTACTGATACCACCGAAGTTAAATGTGTTTTGTTGATAGCGTTCGAAGAACACGCCAAAGCCACCTCGAACAGCCGTCTTGCCGTTCCCAAACGCATCGTAAGCAAACCCAAGTCGCGGGCCGAAATTGTTGAAACGATAATCCAGGCCACCCTTCGGAAGACCGTTGGTTCCCTCTTGCACCATGCCGTTGTAGGGATTTCCGGAGCCGGTGATGATGCTACCTTGCGTCGGAATCTGGCCGGGAATATTGGGGGCTATGTTGTACTGCACAGCCTGTCCGGAACTATAGGAATTTGGCTCGAAATAGTATTGATGATAGGGAGAGGTTGTGTAAGTTGGTCCCACAAACTCATAGCGAACCCCGGCATCGAGCGTAAGCCTGGACGATGCCTTCCAGGTATCCTGAACATAGCCCTCGAACTGAAAGAAATGGAAGTGCCCGAAGGCGAAGATGTTTGATTGACTGACTGTTGTGTAGTTACCTAGCAGGGTATTGGCGATGCCGGAGTTGCTATTGCTTGGGTTCTGGTTACTAGCCCCGAAATTGATAGAAGGATTCTCCTGCCACGTTCCTTCCTGACCATTCTCATTCAGGTCGGCGAAAAGTCCGAACTTTAGAACGTGGTTGCCCAGAATTTTGGTAACGTCATCGGTCGCCACAACCGTATTCCCTGTTGACGTCCAGCCTGAAGGAAATGGTGAGATGTTGATGTAGCCATCTCCCGTATTGATGTTGGGGGCAAGATCATGAGTATTCGTAGAGGGATAGATGTCCGTGTATGAAAAGCCAAGTGCAGCCTTGTCATAAAGATCTTTTGGCGTACCAGGAACTATGTCGACTACCTGATCCAGGTGAAGCCATCCGACTGTTGCCTCATTCGTCAGTGTTGGTGAAATGACGTTGACAAGGCTCCATCCATAACTCTTGCCTGGCTTCTTGCGATATTGCGGAAGCACCGGAAAGCTGTTGCCGGAAAAAATTCCGTATCCCTGGCTTTCCTGCTGGCGGTCGTCTACATAGCGGAAGAAGGTGTTTGCCTTTGGTCCAAAGTTATAGTCAACCCTGAGAACATATTGGTTTTTCCTAAAGGCGTACGTGTCCTGGAAATTGATTTGCTCTTCATCGCCGAAACCATTGTTATACGTCGGATGAGTGAAGGTACTTTTATACCCAGGCGTGAAGTACTTGATCATCGCGGCGTACTGGCTGTTGAATTGTGACGCCGGAATGATATTGCCAGCGTAGGGAGTTCCAGTCATCACCTCACCAATCGAATCATATTTGATTGATCCTGGAACAAATACCTGGCCATTTCTGACGAGGTTGCCATTGGTGTCTTTGATCGGTGTGCAGTTCGATGTACCGTTGAAGTCGCAGGCATTTCCTGCACGGTAAAGAGGCGAAAGATCAGCCTGTCCTCCAGGAGTACCAATACCCAGCATCGAAGGCTGCGGCATGGTGTAGTACGAATTACCATTAGGACGTGTAGCTCGTGTGCCTTCGTAGTTAAAGAAGAAGAATGCCTTCTTATTGCTTATTGGTGACACTTTGGGTATCGGGATAAAGCCGCCGATGTTGCCACCGAACTGGTTGAACTTAAGTTGCGGC
>CAXTNK010000031.1:0-15954 GCA_964245665.1 uncultured Acidobacteriaceae bacterium | reverse complement strand
GTATATTCCCCATCGTTGGCACCAACATCCGTATTGATAATGCCATCAAGAAAGAAGTTATTCGCAGTTCCACGCATACCATTGACATAGAAATCGTCGGTCTGATTAAACACCAGCCTGAATTGCGAATTATTGTTTGTTACCACGCCAGGAAGTGTCGTCAACAAGGACTCGAAGTCTCGACCATTCAACGGTTGTTCAACCACCTGCCTCTGATCAATTACAGCTGAGTTGCTGGTGCTGGCGGTGTCGATGAGCGGCGTGTCATTGTTGACCGTAACAGTAGCGGAAGCCTGCCCTATCGTTAATTGGATCACTCCCAGTCCAAGACTCTGTTCTTCGTCGAGAATAACGCCGGTTTTGTCGAGCTTCTCCATACCGGGAGCAGTGACTCGTACCAGGTAAGTCGCCGCTGGAATATTAAGAGCGCGGAATGTTCCGGAGCCGTCGGAAACAGCATCGCGAGTTACATCGCCCGTCGCCTGGTTCACGATCTGCACCTGTGCGCCGGGTATGGCCGCTCCTGATGGATCTTGCACCGTACCCGTGATCGATCCTGTCTGCGCAAGTGCACGCCCGCAGGAGAAAAAAATAAGCATAAGTAGAAGCACTAAGAAGTACTCGACGTGGGGCAGCGTATTCCGCTGGGTAGGCTCGGAGCTTTGGAATCGATCCGATCTAATAGACAGGTCTGCTGCAAGTGGAGATTCTTGCGTGTGACAATCGCCTTGCTGCTGTCGAATCATCTGGTCCTCCGTAGAAGTACTGCAAAAGTCAAACCATGCAGGCTCTCTGTTGCGTCACGGCTACTTTTCTTAGGACACTGATATCGTTACCAGATGAGCGCAACCGACCATAATCAAAGGCGGCAGAACTTGTCAAGCATGATTTATACGAGCTGCTATCGGCTGTCCGATGCTGTGGACTCGTTGTGTGTTGAGGGCAGCGTCAAGATCTCGACTTCGGGATAGAACAATTCGAAAATATGGCAGACTAGCGACAGGTATAGACTGCCTATCTCAGAAAAGCTGCTACCTATTTCGGCAGGGTATTTACTTAGAGAGCCGCTCCATATTCCAATGATCGGCACGGCTTTGTTTGGCTCATGTAGGGAATAGTGTCAAGGATTCTGCCAAATCACTGTCGAGATTTCGGATAGCGAACGAGATTTCGCAGTTGGCAGTCATACCTGCTTATCGCAACGACAGGCTGACGGATCATCGCGACCAACGGCAGATCATCGGAGATGTGCATAATGCTCATCCCGACTTCCAGGCTCATTGGTTTAGGTCTTGTCATCGTCCAGAGCGACTCTACATTCTTATGCAAGCTCGGTTGAAGACGACTACTATTCCATGTCTCGAAATGCGTCCTGGTCACACCTACTACCTTCTTCATGGCGCCAGCATGCCACACCGGCTTGTTTCCGGAGCAGCCATCGGCATGTAAATACTTGCCAATTTAAGTCATGCTCGTAGTGGAGAAGCTCGGCAGCCTGGCAGCTTTCCATGCCTGAAATCCACCAATGATATCCGTCGCCTGCCAGAGTCCAAGATCCTGCAGCGATGCGGCTGCGAGACTTGATGTATAACCTTCCGAGCAAAATACGATGACTCGCAGATCATGGCCTGTTGCCTCTGGCAGCCGCGAACTGGACGCGGGATCAAATCGCCACTCGAGAACATTGCGCTCGACGACCAAGGTGTTCGGAATACTGCCTTCGCTCGCTCGCTGGCTTTCGGGGCGGATATCCACCAGCACGACTTGTGGATCGCTGGCCGCCGCAAAGGCCTCGAGCGGAAAGAGTCGCACTAGTCGTCGCCGCGCCGCTGCGAGTACCTGATCGATTGTCGAAGGTACTTCTCCAGCCTCACGTCTTGGTAAGTCGGATTCTCCCTCAAGCGTATCGGCCATTTCCGATGCGCGCTCGCGCGGAACCAATTGATCTCCATCGAACTCATACTGATTCATCTCGCTCAGCGGAGGAGAATACGAGTGAATGCTGATCGCTGGGCCGAGAGATGCATTTCGAACGTCGTGCGCGTAGTCGCAACCAAATGCACGCGGCTTGCCTGTCTGAATAACTTCAGCCTGCTGACCGGGACGATGCTCCTCAAGAATGCCGGTGGCCACGACAAACGCTCCGCAGGACTCTCCATGGTCATGAAATCCAGTAGATTGTCCAGGCAGCCAACTGATCACCCAGATGTCATAATCTTCGCCAAGATAGAGCCGCTCATACCATCGCCGATCGGTTCGCAGGCGCACGCGCTCCATCCATTGTTTAGAAGAAGCAAACCCAACTACGATGTCGGCAAGCTCCTCAGGCATCCTTGTCACTGAAGCGGCAAGGTTAGTTGGGCGTGACTGATCCGTTTCAACAATAGCGTTTAAAACTTCACTCATGCTTTCCTCTTTCGCCTACTCAGATTTGTTGGGATCAACCTGGTGAATAGGTAGATCCCAATGGTTGGCAGTGAGTTCCCACCGTCTGTTCTCATCACGCTTAAACGCTGCCTGATCGGGGAAAAGCTGCTTAGCGATTTCAGACTCAGACTCGCCAGGTGGTGAGTCATGCGAAGCCCGCGTGATGATGACACGATAGTCCCAGCGCGAATCCTCGCTTGCATGAAGGCTTGGAGCCCAGACCGTGTATTCCAGCACGTAGCCGAGTTGCTTTTGGCGGTCCAGAATGGCGATTTGGTACTTACGAAAAATCTGGAACCACTCGTCTCCGAAGCCATAACGAATCCGGTAAACCCACTCCTCGGTCTCGGGCTTCACAGATGGCGTATTCGATGGATGGATTACTTGGGCAGAAACTGGAAGTAAAAGAACTCCCAACAGAGATGTGGTCAAGAAGATACGCTTATACAAGGCAGTGAATTGCATGGGATCCCCACAGCTAAACCGTCGCGCAAAGTAGCCTGAGTACGAGTCGGCTAGCTAGTAGTTGCGTACTGGGTATAAGGAGGTAGTCCAGATGAGCTTTGGGAAAAGGCGCTGAAGCATTATCTCGAAATGTCGCGGCTCACCGATTGGGAGATTCGTCGCAGCGACAACAACTAAGGAATAGCAACGCCATTGCAAGAAGCTAACACAGCCGAGAAGCCTGGTCAATCATTCAGCCTATGCGGTTTCAGACTGCCTCAGGAACAGTTTGTCCGACGCCGTATCAACCGAAGGGAAAGCATGTGTCCCCTTAATTGAAGCAGGACATATGCACTGCGATGGCATGCACTCCACCAGAATGTGCGCGAGTGCCCTGGCCGCAAACATGCGATGGCAAGCCTCCAAGCTTGTTAGTAGGTCTCACCTCGCTGTCGCGACATGAAACGCTGTGCAACAACCAAACCAGCGCTTCACGGCGTCCCAGCTCAATGTGCTTGTGCCCGAGTCATTTCGCAAGTTTTTTCGTTGCAAGATCCTGCTTCCGCTCCTGCGTCAGCTTCGCGGCGGGGTGACCCCTAGACGTCTCGCATGGAGCCTGGCGTTAGGCATTGTCATCGGAATCAACCCTTCGGTGGGCGTGACTACAATCCTGGTGATTATGCTTGCATGGGTGTTCGGTCTCAATCAGGCTGCATCGCAGATTGGGGCACATGCGATGACGCCGCTTCACCTGGTTTTGTTCATCCCGTTCATCCAGTTGGGCGTGCATCTGTTCCACACCCGCCGCCTCCCGCTGACGCAACGACAGCTCGAACATCTGAGCCATCATCCATGGTTAATGTTCCGAGATATCTGGCAATGGGAATGGCACGCGTTGATCGTGTGGGGCATTCTGGCTGCCATTCTCATGCCACTTCTTGCGATTTACATTCGACGTGCCCTGGTGCTGTTAATGCGAAGACATCGAACGCTGCTGCGTTCGATGTCCTCGCAGGATGAGCTGAAATAAGTCTTGAAAGCGGATGGCTGGCTTAGTCAGCTGTGCGCTGAATCTCTGTACGGCCCAGGAGACCGGTCCATCACCTAGGAAAGCTTGTTATCAGCCCGGGCGGATGTATTAAGTCGTAGCACCCGATTTTGACTGCCTGTACTATTCGAAGCGCCGGCCTGACCAGCAAGTCGGCTCTGCTGACGGGTAGCCGCCGCGCCTGTTAACCCTCAGTGCATGCCAAGATACCAACCGGAAGTATTGCAAATCTCAGCAGTCTAGAGAATCGAAACAAGGGATACTTCCCTGCGATCTGCGGTAGGGAACGTTCAGGCGTAACTTCAATTTCATCCAATACGAACGTCTGGCACTGTATTATTCACACGCCTTATGAATCCTCTCACCACATTAGTCGAACTGCAGGAAGCGATCGCGGTTCTGCCGCCTGTCCCCCCTGGAAAGGTACGGGTCTACCGCGGGCAGACAACGGACCATAAAACAATTGTGCCGGCGTCGTTCCGCACGCATCTCGTATCTCGTTCTGCCTGGAGCATCTATAGTCGTTTCCTGCTGTCGGACATATCACCGGATGGTACGGAGCGAAGACTTGCCAGTGAAGAACTACGCATCCAGGCTTTGTGGCTGGAAGCGATTGCGCAACACTACGGCAATGGCTCCTCTTACCTCGATGTAACGCACTCGATTGAATCGGCCGCCTGGTTCGCCCTGCATCAAGGAAAATTTGTCACTGAGAGACGCGCGGTCGACAATGCCACGACGGGATCGCTCGCCAAAGCTTCGTACGAGGAGAAGTGGCTGGAGTACGTGCCGGCAACGGAACCGGGTTTCATCTATGCCTTTGACGTGGATGACTGGGACGGAACAGCCGGAGCACCACCGCCGCTGGCGCTCGTTGACCTGAGCCGCGCGCCGGCACCATTTCACACTCCACGCATGGCCGCACAGCTTGGTTGCGTAATCCGAACCCTGGACACCGATGGTTATGACTTCAAGTGTCATTGCGTTTCGCTGCCGCCGATCCCGGTGGCATGGCCCTTGTCCGGTGCGGAGTTTGTAGAGCGCAGCGTTGAACAGATCTTTCCTGCACCATCGATTGATCAGTGGTACAGCAGGCTGCTCAATATTCCCATGGCTCCCGATGTTGACGAGGATAGTGGCACCATCATTTTCCGGCGAGCACTTCCTGTAACGCTGTACCGGGCAAAGAGCGATTCTTACAACGAAGAACTACTGCATAGTGAAAGATTTCTTGAACCTCCGCTACTGCATGAACGTTTGCAGAAGGATGCGTCCAGAGTACAGGCTTCAGATTTGCCGAAGGACGAACACCTGCGAACGACCGCAATGACTGAGGCGCTACCGATCGTTCTTGAAGCACCGCTCCTGCGCATTTTCCCCCAGGCTGACAGCACGCTCTGGAACCATGAACTTCTGATCAGCGATGTCTTCGATCCAGTACCCACCTACCTGGCTGGTCAGAAGAACGCGACGGGAAACGAGGTTCCTACTACTAATGTGGTGATACAGTTCAGCGCGCTGGAAGAGACGGACTGGGGAGCAATAACTTCCGCCCGGAGGCTGGTACGCGGTCTCTGGATGGCGCGGCAGGGAGAAGAAATTGCCGCCGCGCTCGTGATCCAGAACCTGCCACAAACGCAGATAGAGTGCGAACCAACCATCCTGTTTCGTTATGCGCCCAACCTGCGCCGGCTCATCTATCGCCATCCGGAGGTCAAAAGCTGGCGCCTGCTGTCAAGCCTGCCGGAGACGGCTAAGTGCATCTTCGTAGCACTCTACTTGTTGCGCTGTCTCTGTCCCAGATGGAAGGTGGAGGCGACGCCATTAAGGTTTGTCATTGGCGATCCAATCCCGGGGATTGAAACTAATTTCTTCTATCCTTCAGTCCTTGCGGATGAAGCGCGTCTCAGGCGAGTCAAAGGTCCTGCAGCTGTCGCAGACTGGTTTGCACTTAGGAATAGGACGGACGACTCTTTCACCACACCAACCGCGACGTCGCCATACATGAAGATCCAGACAGCAGCTGCTTTTGCCGACTTTCCTGTTACAACCTTTCACGATTACATTGCGGCGAACCAGGCTGGGTTCGACCAGTTTGCATCGTCATCAGCAAGACCGCGTTGAATTTGTTGTTGCACTTTTCGCGGCTGGAGTTATAGTGTTTAGCGCTGCCAGGACCTTGCCCATCAACTGGCGCTGGATGGATCGTGTGCACCATGGAAGATGAACCGATTCGGCAACCTGAGCTCTCTGCGGATGAGCGGCGACAGGACATCCGGCGCACCCTTGCTCCGCACCTCATTTCGGAGCCGCTGAAGAGCAAAGTTGACCGCGAGATGCGCGCCGCCGCGATCGATACGCCTGGCATCTACGAAGTCATTATTGAGGTTAATCTCAACAACCCTGAAAGGCGAACCGGAGTACGGCTGGCAATTCTTTCTATGCTGCACGGAATTCTCAAAAGCAGTGACACTCCCGCACTCTCCAGAAATCTGCCAGAATCCACGCACCCATACATCTTCGCAACACTGACCGCTGCGCAGATTATGGAATTACTCAATCGAGATGGGCAATATCCGGCGGAGAGAATGCAGGAGACCAGCGCTTCCAAAACAGCGGCTCCAGGAAAAAGAGCCGCACGTGCTGTTTTCCGTGTCTGGGAATCGCAAAAGATTCACCCGCTTACGATCGAGTCGGTGAGAACAGTAAAAGCCAATGCTGCACACAGCTCCTTCGCTGCTTTTGGGGACGGCATCGTCTGGGCCGTACTGGATTCGGGCATCGATGCAACACATGATCATTTCAAGCTGCACGATAACCTAACCCTGGCACCCCCGCTCACAAGTAAGTCAACCTCATTCACTTCGATAGCTTCCCGGTGGGACCAGGATGCATTCGGGCACGGAACGCACGTCGCAGGCATCATCGCAGGCGAATCCGACCCAGCCGCAAAGCCGAACGCAGCAATCCAGTCTGCCGATCCTGACGATGGCGGCACGTATCACCTGCAACCTGTCTCGGCAATCAAGGGCATGGCGCCGAAAGCAAAGCTGTTAATTCTCCGTGTCCTCGATGACAACGGAGATGGGGATGAGACCGCGCTGATACAAGCGATCGAATACATCCAGCAACTAAATGACTTTGGCCGCCATCTCGTCGTGCACGGCGTCAACATTTCTGCAGGCTTCCCTGCGCACCCCACGTGGTACGCCTGTGGGCAAACCCCTCTTTGCGTGGAGATAAACCGCCTGGTCAAGTCCGGCGTTTTAGTTGTGGTCGCTGCTGGTAACTCAGGCCACGTGATCACATTCCTCACGCAGGACTCTACTTATGAAGCGGGCCAGATGCTGAGCATTAACGATCCAGGGAATGCAGAGTTTGCGATAACTGTCGGCTCTACACACAGAGAGTCTCCGCACACCTATGGTATTTCCTATTTCTCGTCGAAGGGACCAACCAGCGATGGCCGTTGCAAGCCCGAGATTGTCGCACCTGGCGAAAAAATCATCTCTGCGGCGAGTTCTCAGAAACCTGGTAATTCGACGCTGCCAGGTCTGCAGGGCGCAAAGTTCGAGTACGTAGAAGACACCGGGACCAGTATGGCAGCGCCCCACGTCGCGGGAGTACTCGCAGCATTTCTGTCGATCAAACGTGAATTTGTAGGTCAGCCGGAACTGGTTAAAGACCTTCTTACTAAGTCGGCCATGGACCTTGGCCGCGACTCACACTTCCAGGGTGCCGGGCTGGTTGATTTAATGAAGCTGATCCAATCTGTTTGAGACGGAGAGATGAACGCCATGACGAGTTATGGCACTTACCGTGCATTCGATATCTTGTATGACACCGGTGGACACATGGTAGATCCATCCGCCGAGGCTGAGCTCATCACCTGGCTGGGCACCGAGGAAGGAAAACAAACCACTGATCTCATCCTCATCTCGCACGGATGGAACAACGATATCAGTGATGCACGCCTTCTCTACTCGAACTTCTTCGCGTCCATGGCGTCGGTGCAACAATCGCAAAACATAGGAAGGGACAGGAAATTTGCAGTCGTTGCCGTGTTCTGGCCGTCCAAGCGCTTTGCCGATTCCGACCTGATTCCGGGAGGTGCAGCCGCCATCGCTCCACCCGTAGCAGTGCAACTAAACTCGCAGCTCGATCAATTGAAGTTGATCCTGGCAGCCGATCCATCATCTGCGGAAAAGATCGAACACGCGCGGGAGCAAATCCCCAAGCTCGAAGTAAGCCAGAGTGCGCAGGACGATTTCGTATTCGCACTCGTAAATGCATTGCCGGCAGCGCGTGGCGATAGGGACGAAGGGCTCGACGACTCGATGGCTTCGTTGCGGTCAGGCGGCGTTGCAGGACACTTGATTCTCGCCCGACTGTCTGCACCGGTTCTTCCAGCCTTCCCGGTAGCTAATAACGGCAGTGGTCACGCGCTGGGACTTGGCGGCATTCTGAGCGGCATTACCTCGGCCGCGTCGCGCCTCGCTAACTTATTCACTTACTACACCATGAAGGACCGCGCAGGATTAGTCGGGACCACGGGAGTGCTTCTTACTCTTCAGAAGATAAAGGCAGCAGCTGATCCTGGCATGCGACTTCATCTCATTGGCCATTCCTTCGGTGGTCGCCTGGTGACCGCAGCGGCCAATGCTCTGCCCGCATCCTTCGCCGTAGACAGCATGATGCTGTTAGAAGCCGCCTACTCTCATAACGGCATGAGCAAGAACTGGGACGGGGCCGGGGAGGATGGCAGTTTCCGCTCCATAATCGACTCTCGTAAAGTCAAAGGAAGCATTCTTATCACGCACAGTGTGCATGACATTCCAGTGGGACTGGCCTATCCAATCGCTTCGCGGATTATGAACCAGGTAGCCTCTGCAGTCATCGGTGGCCCGACAGACAAGTTCGGCGGTATGGGCCGGAACGGTGCGCGACATACACCTGAAGCATTCGATGATTTTCTTTTGCCGGTCGGAGAGTCGTATACGCCACTTGCGGCAGGACTCAGCATTCGCAATCTGAACGGGGATGGACCATCGCCGAAACCCACTATCAATGGCCACAGCGACGTGGCGAAGCCAGAGATTGCCTGGGCATGGTTAACCAATTAAGCTCAAGCGGTATCTACAAGCGGAACCTCTGACAGTCGCAATGCAACATACCAGCGCTTCGCTCTGCTGGAAGACCGCGTACTGGTACCAGTCGTCAAGGAGCATATCGACAGACGCCCAGGGCGGCCCCTGAACCAACGTGGCCGCAACTGCCAATGATTCATCCTGTTCCCTTAACTTGTAGGACCAGTGCCACTATAACTGCTGACTTGTCTTTGAGCTTGGTTCCAGTGCACTCGCGCATCCAAACATGATTTTTCTACAGTTAAGAGTCAGCCATTCTCCTCTCGAGCTTTTGCTCTTCGCAGTGTCTGGTATGAGAATCGCACGGCTGAGCAATGTAGAGCAGTCCAGTACCAGCTCAAGGAGAATACTTCTCTTACGAGTAAGTTATCAACTTTGAGAGCTGCCGCTGTGCTTTGAAGCCCTGCAGCTCTTCATGCTGAGCAATCAAACCAGCGGCCGTGGCGCACGATTGCGGTACTCGCCTGTTTGACGATTGTTCATTGAAAGGTCCGATAGCTCATGTCCGACGAAGCGTCACCGACAGAATACGGGGTATTACGAACTGCACCTTCACTCCACTGGTCATAGAACGACAGGCGCCTTTCCCCGTCGCAGTTACGCCTTACCGACGTGTTCACCGCCAGACGGTCGAATCCATACTTCAGCAGGTAGCAAAAATGGTAGAGCTGGAGGGACAAAATCTTCAGCGTAAACATTGCCGTTGAACACGACCTGGCCCAACGTTGCGAGATTAAGTGGATCACCACACTCATCAGGTTCCTGAACGGACAGATCGTTGGAAGCATTGATGGGCCAACCAAAAGTCCGGCCAACATTTTAGAAGCGATTAAGGCGCCATTCGCACTGCAGGACGATCCAGAATATGCGCATGTCTAAGCAGGCCAACCCGGTTCTACTATTCGATGATGAGTGCGGCGTCTGTCGTCATATCGCGCGCTGGGTGAAAGCGCTCGCACGTGACAAGTCGGGAAAGTGTACGCTCACAGTCCGGCCTATCGGCACCGATCCGGATGAGCTTCGATCCCTTCATCCGGATCTTGACATATGGGAAGCCTATGCAACAATCCATATTCTTATGCCAGACGGTTCGATGAAGCTTGGCGGGGAAGCTGTCGCTGTTGTCTTGCGTCATCTTCCATCTGCGCGCTGGTTCAGTTGGACGTTCGAGACCAGACTATTCGGCTTCAAACCATTTCAATCAATACTGAACCTGGCATATAAAGTGCTCACAGCAATCCGTCCGCTTTTCGGCTGCGAAAGTTGTGGAAGGCCCAGCCTGTGGCTCAGATCAATAAGATGGCCATTCACACATTTCGCGGCCTTGTTTGGTGCCGAGCATCATGAGGAGGCTGCGCCGCATTTCACCTCGCTGTCCGCTACTGCGCGTCGGACTGCAGCGCGTCCCGGGGTGCCTCCTGCCTGATCGCAGTTCACCCAAGACAGCAAAGATCGGCAGAAGTTGCGTCGCGAAACAATACTAGAACCTGAACAAAATGATCACGCGAACGCAATACAAAAACGAGATCACTATCCTGGAATTGACATCGCCACAGAATGCGAATTTCAGACGCAATTGCCTCTGCAAGAATCTTTGGAAGGCTGACGGCCAAGAGTGCCACGTAGTATCAGCGAGAGTGACAGCGCGTCCTGTTGGCTTCCACGTACACGAGTCTTACGGACCAAGGCGTGAGCAGAGCCTGCCCGGTTGGTCAAGACAAACAAAGTTTTGAACACGCCACTCGATTGCGTTGCTTCATCCAGATGACGAAACGAACAGACCCAGCCACTCATTGCGAACTATCAAAATGAGTGGTTGGTGTTCGGATTTCGAAAGAATCAACATGGGCAGATTTTGCAAACCGAAGCGAACTGGAGATTACCTGCGTATCGTCTTGAATCTTTCGCTTAGATTTTCGGCGCCCAGCCCTTCTCGTATTCGCGTCCCCACATCTTCATGGCTTCGCTGTCATTCTGGATCTTGCCATTCGTCGGATCGGTGCGCAATTCACGCTTTACGAAGTAAGCAATGTTCGACAACTGTAGCGTCGTGACCGAAACATTACCGACTTCAATCGGTGCATTCAGCTTTTCGCCTTTGCGGATACCATTGATGAAGTTGGCGAAATGCGCATCAGTCATCGAATCGGCGCCGACCAGGTCAGACGACGAAGTGTCTTTACCGGTCGCAAATTCGCTGGTCTTCTTGCCCTTCAGGTCGTAGATTTCGTAGCCGTCGCGATCGACAATCACCGTCCCAGTCGTGCCCATGATGGCCGAGCCGCGCTCGCGGTTATAGAAGCGCATGCCCTGGCAGCACTTGCCTTCCCAGTCAATCAGCTTGTCGGCATATTCGAAGCTCGTGACCAGCGTGTCGTAGAACTGCCAGTCGTCTTTGAATTGATAACGGCCTCCGGAAGCACTTACGCGTTCAGGGAAATCAACATCCATCGCCCACCGACAGACATCGACTTCATGCGTGCCGTTATTCAAGGCTTCGCCCGTTCCCCAGATCTTGAACCAGTGCCAGTTGTAGGGCTGCACATTGTCCTTATAAGGCTGGCGAGGCGCCGGGCCCTGCCACAGGTCCCAGTCGAGCTGCGGCGGAACAGGCGCGTCTTTACCGAAGCCGATCGACTTGCGCGTGTTCACATACCAGGCCTTTGCATAGTACGGACGACCGATCAGGCCGTTGTGAATCTTATCGACAATCTCGATGGTATGCGGAGACGATCTCTGCTGCGTACCCATCTGTACCAGTTTCTGATACTTCTCCTGCGCCTCCACCAGCATCGCGCCTTCAGCAGGGTTGTGACTGCACGGTTTCTCGACATAAACATGCTTGCCTGCCTGCAGGCCGAGGATCGCCATGGGCGTGTGCCAGTGGTCCGGCGTCGCAATGGTGATGGCGTCGACATCTTTCTGCTGCAGAACTTTGCGGAAGTCTGTATTGGTCGCCGGCGCTTCACCCATCGCCTTCTGCGTAGCGTCTGCAAACTTCTTCAGAGTGTTACTGTCGACATCGCAGACATGCGTGATGCGCGCCGCCTTTTTGTTCGCCTGCAGAGAGGACAGGTGTGCATAAGCGCGGCTGTTCAATCCGATGACGGCAAAGTTGAGCCGGTCGTTCGAACCCATGATCTGCGCATAGCTTTTAGCCGTCGAAGCGACAGCGAGACCCGCAGTGGTGACGGCGAGCGTATCGATAAATTCACGTCTTGTAATCGTCATAAGCTTTTTCCGATTCTCCCGAGTTCATAAAACATCAGCAGTTGATGCCGGCATTTAGCAGCGTCTTCTTCAAGCCATCCATGCTGATACGGGTTGACGCTTCGGGCGTACCGGCGCCGCGCCAGTGGGTCTCAAGACTCAGCGCGTAGTGGAAGCCATCGCGTTTAAGAGCTTTCAACTGATCGACCCAGTCGACGACACCAGCGCCAACCGGCGCCCACTCATACTTACGCGCGTCATTCGTTCCGGCGGGATAGGTCACGTCTTTGCAATGGCAGTGGCCGATACGTTTTTTCGGCAGCAGGTCATAGCCATTCGGATAAGGCTTGCTGAACAGCGCCGCCGCATTCCCCGGATCCCAATTGAGCATGAAGTTCGTGTTCGGCACAGCGGCCAGCGTCGCTGCGGCCTCTTCACCGGTAGCCGTATTGCACGACATTTCATTCTCAAGCAGCAGGATGAGCTTGTCCTTCGCGCAGCGATCCGCAGCTTCGCGCAGTTTGGCATTGATTGCATCGCGATACGGCTTCTGATCGGTCAGCCGCCAGTAGTCGAAACAGCGAATGCGGTCTGTCCCAAAGGCATGAGCGAGGTCGATGCAGTGTTCAAGTAGTTTGTCCTGGGCATGGGCATCGAAGTCCGCATGAAACTGATCGCGCTTTTCGCTCTGCGGTGAAATCGGCGCGCCGGGCCAGTCCGTCTTGAAGAGCGGACTCGCGATGTCAGTCACACGCAGCTTGTGTTCAGCGAGAATCTTCTTCGCGTCTGTGATTTGCTGCGGCGTCAGTTCGGTGATGTTCTTTTTCCACATGCCGCGCAGTTCGATCCATTGCAGGCCGAAATCCTGCGAGGCGATCTTGCATGCCTTTTCAAAATCGTCATCGATCTCGTCGTTGATGACGGCCAGCTTGAAAGGACAGGAGCCCGTCATGCCATATTGGCCCAGAAGAGTTTCCGGCAGCAGAGTGCTGATACCGGCCACGCCCATGCCGGCCAGAAGTTCGCGTCGTGTATAGCCCATTCAATTCCCCCTTGCTCTCAGCATTTTTCTACGCGCATCCATCATGCGACATGACGAAGGGTTTCGTCACCTTGGCAGAGTGGCGGCCATGTGCGCGACCTATGCTGAAGTTAGGACGGTCTCAGCGGCGCGGAGAGTTGCGCAGCGCTGCATTTTCGGCTTCAAGGGCCTGAATCCGGCGACGCATTGGGGCGAGAATATCAGCCAGTTCCTCTTCAGAATACCGAGCGGTAATGCACTGCTGACAGTTCCAGTCGAACGCTTCAATGCGGATGACGATAGCACGCTCCGCCGGCGCTTTCTCCTGGGAGTTGCGCAGTTTTGCGATCCATTGCGCAGCTTCCGGTGTGCCTTCATAGATCGTGGCGTGGCCTAGAATTTTGAGCCGGCTCTGCGTAGTGTAATCCATCAGGAACAGGGCTACGCGGTCATCGTGAAGCAGGTTGCCGAGGCTGATGTATTGCTTGTTGCCGCGCAGGTCGGCAAAGCCAATGGTCTGCTCGTCGATAACGTGAAGAAAACCTTTGGGGCCTCCGCGATATTGCACATAAGGCCATCCAGCTTCAGTGACGGATGCCATGTAGAAGCCGTCCCGCTGCTCGATAAAAGTCTGTTCAGAAATAGTAAGACGATCGCCTGCGTCGGCCGACTGCTCTACGCGTTCATAAGCCGCGCGGCTGCCATGCCGCTGCTGCTGCTGCTTCACCAGCGACGTGAACGCGATTTCCGCAAATCGTCGACCCATGGCGTCCTCGGAGATCAACGACGAACGTCGGCTCCAATCCTCAGCTTGCTTGTTTAACGCGCAAGCTTACTCTATGCGATGAAGAGTCCTGCTCCACCGCGTCTCGTCGAAGAAATGTATTGCTTCGTGCATGGTAGAAAAAGCGCGATCGGCGATCGGCGAATGCTCGTCGCTCGATTCGGGCATGGCGATCGACCAGTACACCAGCAGCGGCCGACCGACAATGTTCTCGCGGGGAACGAATCCCCAGTAGCGACTGTCGAGGCTGTTGTCGCGGTTGTCGCCCATCGCAAAATACTTGCCCGGTGGGACCACCAGGTCGTTGCCCTGCACATACCCGGGCAACTGATCTGCCCACTCCGGAGTGACTCCGCGCTGGTCTCTGGGACTGATGACAGGAAAATCGTCGACGTACGGATCGTAAGTCGCATAGGTGGTTTTCGCTGCATAGGATTCTGTCTGCGCGACACCGTTGAGGTAGACAATCCCGTTCCGCAGATGAATCCGGTCCCCAGGCACAGCTATGACTCGTTTCACCATGTGGGGGTGCTCGCCATTCGCTTCCGCAACCGGCTTGAAGAAGACAATGACATCTCCTCGCTTGACGTCTCGACGGGGCATGAAGGACATGGCGCTCGACGACGCGAGATTGACGCGCTCGACCATCACATGATCGCCAACCAATAGCGTACTGGCCATGGACGACGAAGGAATTACAAAGTTCTGAAAGATGAAGGTGAGCGCAAAGAGGCCGATGGCGAGGATGCTGCAGATCGAGGCAAAACCTTCGAGCGGCGTCTCGTTTCCTGGATCCGTTTTCTGCGGTTCTTCGCTCATCCATTCACCTCCACAGGGCGTCGCTGAACATAGACATCAAATGAGAGTACACCGCCGGCGCATATGCACCGGCGTGCGCGGGAGTGCGGTGTTACTTCTTAACGCTGGCTGGAGGAATGATGCCGTTCATACGCAGGTATTCGACCATCTGCCCATAATGATCGTTGGCATGAGCCAGGCAAAAAGTGGCAGCGCCGGCGCGGGTGCTCGCCTCTTCGTTCTTGCCCATCACGACGAATGCATTCTGAGGCGTAATGGTAGCGACAGCCTTGTCGGCGAAGGCAAAGGAATCCTTCAGTGCCTGCACCAGCTGATCTTTGGTCTTCAGGGCCTTGACCTGGTCGCGCGTCATGGGGACGGGCATGCCGAAGCCGGCAAAAAATCCATAGTTGGCGCCAACCAGGTGCTGCACCTGGCCGCCAAAAGTGCGGACGCCGGTGAATGTTCCAGCACTGGCTGGGGGAGCGAAGTCGTATTTCTCAGCTGGCATGGCTTCGGCTGCGCTGATGATCTCGTCCTGCACCTGCTTGAAAAGGTCACCATAGACCTTCGCTGGTTCGACTTTAGCGCCAGCAGCCATGTCATTCGGCTTGTCCATACCGCTCATCTGGGCGTTTAAAGCTACGGGCGCAATCGCCATGCAACAGAGGAAGGCACTACACAAAATGGAACTTTTCATCGTTGTATCTCCAAAACGGGAAAGCCCGTCGCGGGATTGAGCGTAACAGAAGCAGACGCGAAGTAGAATAAGAGAAGGAGAAAGTACATGCGCCGCGTCTACATGGATTCGAATGCGACTACGCCACTTGCGCCGGAAGTGTTTGCGGCAATGCAGCCGTATTTCACGGAGCAGTTTGGCAACGCGTCGTCCATCCACTACTTTGGCCAGCGGGCGCGCGGCGCCGTCGAAAATGCGCGCGAACAGGTGGCGGCGCTCTTCCATTGCCGGTCGTCCGAGATCGTGTTTACCAGCGGCGGTACAGAGGGCGACAACCTGGCCTTGTTCGGGCTGGTGAAGCCGGGCGATCACCTGATCACGAGTTCGATTGAGCAC
>CAXTNK010000030.1:45894-52257 GCA_964245665.1 uncultured Acidobacteriaceae bacterium | reverse complement strand
CGCGCCTCCTGAAGGCTGGGGCATCACCAATGACCTGCTGGCTGAGACCATCGGCAGGCAGCTCGAGACCCTCCCCGCGCAGCAGATCCTCCGCGAACCAGCCGCACGGAATACTGCCCCGGCTGCCGGTCTTGCCGCCTTCATCCTTGAGAAGAGTGCTCCACAGGCCATCATCGGTATTTTCCCGTCAGATCATGTAATCGCCAACGAACCTGCCTTCATTGAAGTGCTGACGCAAGGAATAACGCTCGCGGCAGCTGGCGAGAATATGGTCGTCATCGGCATCCAGCCCACGCGCGCCGAAACCGGCTACGGCTACATCGAGACGGGCGCGACAGTAAAGCCCGGCATCACCCGCGTCCGCCGCTTTACGGAAAAACCCGATCGTGAGACCGCCGAGCATTTCGTCGCAAAAGGCAATTTCTTTTGGAACTCCGGCATGTTTCTCTGGAGCGCCACAACTCTCGCCAACGGGATCCGCGAACACCTGCCGAACACCGCAAAACTGCTCCAACAGATTGCGGGCGCCTACGGCACACCAGCGTTTGCGAAGGTCTTCGCCGAGGTGTACCCGCAATGCGAGAACATCAGCATCGATTACGCCGTACTCGAACCACGCTCCGCGAAAGGCGAGGAGCAATCGAACATGTACTGCCTGCCGGCCGAGTTCGGCTGGAACGATCTCGGCTCATGGGCCGCACTCTATGAGCACAAATCAGGCGTCGACGGCAGCGGACCAGCAGCCGTCAACATCACCGAAGCGTCTGACACACTGTACATTGAAGCCAACGGCAATTACGTATACAGTCCCGAGAAGTTCGTAGCTATTGTCGGCGTTGACAACCTGGTCGTCGTCGATACCGGCGACGCATTACTCATCACCACTCGCGACCGCTCGCAGGACGTTGGCAAAATCGTGAAAGAACTTACCGCGCAGAAGAAGATCGCGCTCATCTAGCAATTGATCTGTCATCTTGAGCCTGAATATGAATGTGTCATCCTGAGCGAAGTCGAAGGACCTGCGGTTTATCCGGACGCCACATCCGTCAGTAAGTGATCCGCGACACAAAGAAAGAACGCACACCCTCCATGGACACACAAATCAAGTTCGGAACCGACGGCTGGCGCGGCCTTATCGCCGACGACTTCACCTATGCCAACGTCCGCATCGCCGCTAGTGCCATCGCGAAATACGTGATTGAGAATGAAGACCCATCGCACGGCATCTGCATCGGCTATGACACCCGGTTCGGCTCGCGCGATTTTGCTGAAGTCGTAGCCGATGTAGCCGCAGCAGCCGGCATTCCCGTCCGTCTCTCCGATCGCATCACGCCCACGCCGGCTCTCTCTCACGCCGTGCTGCATTCGGGCGCGGCCGGTGGCGTCATGATCACCTCCAGTCACAATCCCTTTCAGTGGAATGGCGTGAAGTACAAGGCCAGCTACGGAGGTTCGGGAAGCCCGGCGATCATCTCGAAGATTGAAACCTATCTCGGCGCAAAGCTACCTGTAGCCGCGCAGAAAGCTGCCGCCACCGAAGAAGACTTCGTCACGCCTTACATCACAGCCATCTCGAAATTTGCCGACCTCGACCTCATCGCAAAGTCAGGCATGAAGCTCGCCATTGATTGCATGTATGGCTCCGGCAGCGGCATCCTCGCCGGCATCTTCGACAAGCTCGGCGTAGATTATGTCCAGATCCGGGCTGAACACAACCCGCTCTTTCCCGGCATCAATCCCGAACCTATCGAGCCGCACATCCGTGCTCTGCAGGACACGGTCATCGAGCACAAGTGTGCCGCCGGCCTCGCCACCGACGGCGATGCTGACCGAATCGGCGCCGTCGATGAACACGGCAACTTCGTCGATCCGCACAAGATCTACTCCGTCCTTCTGCGATGGCTGCTCGAACGCAAAAAATGGCCCGGTGATGTGACGCGTGCCTTCAACACCACCGGCATGCTTGATCGCATCTCCGCGAAATACGGGCGCAAACTCTACGAGCACGGCATCGGCTTCAAGTACGTCTGCGACCTGATGCTGGAGAAAGACATCCTCATCGGCGGCGAAGAATCGGGCGGTATCGGCATCAAAAAACATCTTCCCGAACGCGATGGCTTACTCAATGCCCTGCTTCTCGCCAATGTGATGGCGGAAGAAAAAAAGACGCTCGGCCAGCTCGTCGAAGACCTGCAGCAGGAGTTCGGCGAACACCACTACGGCCGCATCGATCTGCACATCGACAACGCCGTAAAGGAAGCCGCCATCGCCCGCGCGAAATCAGGCATCGCCGAGATTGGCGGCATGAAGATCGCCCACGTCGACACCATGGATGGCGTCAAATTCTACCTCGACAATCCCGAGGCCGCGACCAAACCCAACGCCGCGAAAACCTGGCTGCTCCTGCGCGCATCAGGCACCGAGCCGCTCCTGCGCATCTACTCCGAATCGACCTCGAAGCAATCCGTCAACACCCTGCTCGAAGCCGCCCGCACCTTTGCATTAGCCAGCAAGTAGAGTTGAGGAACACATGAAGATCCGCACGCGTGGTTTGCTCTTCGATATGGACGGCGTCCTCATCAGTTCCATCGCCTCCGTCGAACGCAGTTGGGCAGAATGGGCCAGGACCCGCAACCTGGACGTATCTGAAGTGATGGCCCGATCGCACGGTCAGCGCGCCCTCGAGATCATCCGCAGCCTCGTTCCGCCGGAAGAAGTCGATGCAGAATTCAAGCGCATCGAAGACATCGAAATCGCAGACATCGAAGGGCTTGAAGTCCTCGAAGGCGTGAAGCAGATCCTTGCATCCATCCCGCAGCAATTCTGGACCATCGTCACTTCAGCCACCGAGAAACTGGCCCGCGTCCGTCTCGCTGCTGCCGGCATTCCCATCCCCGAAAACTTCATCACCTCTGATAAAGTCAGCAAAGGTAAACCCGATCCGGAGCCTTACAGAAAAGGCGCGGAATTGCTCGGCCTCGACCCACTCGATTGTCTTGTGATTGAAGATTCAGCATCAGGCGCCCGTGCCGGCAAAGCAGCCGGCTGCAAAGTACTGGCCACGCTTTTCTCGCATCGCCACGACGAACTCGAAGCCGCCGACTACATCGTTCAATCACTCGCCGCCGTAGAAATCCGTGTCCTTCCCGGCGAGAGCGCATTGCAACTGGAGTTCGAACCAATCCTCAAACCCGCAGGCCTTCACGTAGTCTCGAGATAACCTGGCATACTTTGTCGCCGCTGCGCTCGCTACCTACCCGCCAGAAGTGTTATCCCGAGCGAGCGCAGCGGAGTCGAAGGACCTGCGATTCCCACCACGCCACAAATCCCGGTGCCCAGGTCTCGTGTTAGAGACCTGGGCCAAGCAACTGATTTGTCATCTTGACCAAAGCGAAGCGCAGTGGAGAGATCTGCGTTTTCCAACATAACCACACCCACTAAATCTCCCCGTCGCTCTCCCCGACATTCCGTTTCCCTCGCTCCCTTAACCGCTCGACAATCCGCGGCGGCACCAATCCGTCCACTGACCCGCCTAGCCGGAAAACTTCTTTGATCAGCCGCGAACTGACATACGAATACTTCTCCGCCGGCATCATGAAGACAGTCTCGAGTTCCGGTGCGAGCCGGCGATTCATTATCGCCATCTGAAATTCATATTCGTAATCGCTGATGGCACGAATACCGCGTACTACTGCCTGCGCCTGCTGCTGCCGCGCGAAATCGACCATCAGGCCATCGAACGTCGCCACCGAAACATTCTCGAACGGCTCGACTGCTTCGCGCAGCATCTCCCCGCGCTCCGGCACACTGAACAACGCGCTCTTCTGCGAGTTATTCAACACAGCGACAACGAGGTGATCGAAGATACGGGCGGCCCTCCCAATCACATCAAGGTGCCCGTTGGTCGTCGGATCAAAACTTCCTGGATAGATCGCTTTTACTTTTTGCAATATCGCCTCGCATGGGGATTGTATGCGGATAAGAAGACTCAAGCAAAAGTGTAGATACGTCTTCATCCACTCCAGAAAACCGGGTGCCCATGTCTCGCTTCTGAGACATGGGCATCCGACAAACCGGCAACCCGCTACTGCTGCGACTTCGGCAGTTGCAGCAATATACCGCCACCCTGGCCGCCGCTCTCCACCTGCGGCAGCTGGCCATTCCAGGGATCAATCAGCCGTCCCTGGTTTTCGAGCTTGCGTAGCTCCAGCAACTGCGGAGTAATCGACGTCTGGCGAATTTTGTTCGCCTCCGCCTCACCCTGCGCCCGCGTTACATTCGACTTCGCATCGCCCTCAGCTTCGGCAATCTTCTTCGCTGCCTGCGCCTGTGTCTCTGCCAGTTCATTGTTCGCGCGTTCGGCGTTCTGGATAGCCTGCGCCTTCGCCGTGATCGCATTCGCAATCACTTCCGGCACACGCGGCGCTCCAATAAAGCCGAACTGTTGAATTACGACACCCACCTGTTCGACCTTCTGCTGAATCAGCGCTTCCACCTGCCGCAGGAACTGCGCCTTCTGCTCGCCATAGATCTGCTCGATCGTGTAGGTCGAAGCAACTTCATTCAGCGAGTTCCGCACAATGTCCCGCAGTATCCCATGCGTGAAGCTATCCAGATCATTCACGCGATATTTCAGATAGAAGTCCGGCACCCTGCGTGGCTCGATCGCATACGACAGCGACGTGTCCGCATAGATCTCCATGCCTTCTTTTGAGTTGAAGCTCATTTCTTCATTTGAAGGCCGGCCCTCTTCAAGATTGCGCGTCCACTTCACCGTCTGTACATAAGTCGGAAACTCGATGATCTGGCTGCGCAACGGACTGTAGAACACCCAACCCGTCCGAATCGGAATTTCCGATGCACCTCGCTGACTCCCCGACAGCAATATCTCGACGCCTGTATAACCAGCGCCAATCCGCGTAATCGCAAAAATGTAATTGAAGAAGATGATGAACGCAATGATGCCGGCAATCGCCAGTGCGATCAACTTGAAAAACCTTGTCGGGAGCTGCGGCATCGACGGCAACACCACGCCGCGCGTCGGTTCATTCTGTTGATAGATAGTCATAAGGGCCTCCGCCAGAAACGCCAGAGCCTAAAGGGAAGAAACAGAAACAGTCCCGCGAGAAATGCCATGCCCTCATACACGGCAGCGTCGCTCGGCAGATTGAGCAGGTGACATGCATACACCATGCACTCATAGCCGAGTAGGAGAAGGAAAATTGTTGCAAGAGTTTTGAGAAGAATCATCACGGCATCGTGGCCTCACTTTCCGGGCCATCTCGAACCGAATTCCCGCAGTTATCCAACGAAGGAAAAATCTCGACTGGTCTTTTCTCCAAAAAAAGACCAACTTGCGAGGTCGCAGGAAACACCACGGCAACGGGAAATCCGTTCTACCGATTTCAAATACTACGCGTGTTGAACGCGGCTGCAGCACGAATCGGCGCAATGTTACCGAAGAGCGATAAGCAAATCGTAAGGATGTCGCTTGATCCAGACGGCGTTTCTAGCCGTCCCAGGGATTGAAGACCTGGACCTTCATCGTAAGAAAGTCGGCAGTATTGCGTGTCACTACGGTCATGCCGTTGACAAGCGCCGTGGCTGCGATCATAGCGTCAAGTTCAGACTGTGGATCAGGTACGTGCAGCCTCGCGCAACGCTGTGCCGTCCTGACATCGACCATCAGAATACGATCAGCAAAAGCAGTCATCACGCTCTTATCCAGGAACGAGCGAAGAATCGCCCCCTGGGCCGGATCGCGACGCTCCATCATGCTCGTCCCCACTTCAAGTTCCAGCACGGTGACGACTGATAGATACATGATGGTCGCGCTGACATTAGTAGCCCACTCTCGCACACGAGGATTGCCCTTTCCCGCGTTGATCTTTCTGAACTCAGAGATAACGTTCGTGTCGAGAAGGAACATTAAGAGAGATCGACTGGCTTATGGATCTCATTTCGACGGGTAGGATAGTCGAATTCAATCGAGTCCGCCTCCGGACATGCAAGAAGTTCAAGAATGTTCTGCTTCTTTACTATCAGCCTCTGATAATCGTCAAACGACAGCAGCACATGCGAAGGCGTGCCTCGATCAGTGATGATCACAGGACCCTTTTCCGCCGCCTTCTTCGCACCGCCTGTATCCTGGTTGAACTCCCGGCTGGATAGTCTATGCATCATCTCCACCTCGTATGTAGCAATGTTACTACAAACAGGACTCGATCGCATAAGAATCACCTACTGTTGAACGCACGCAGCCATCAAAAGGTTGAAAGCTGAAGCGAAGTGCAAAACTTGCCTGTTTTAAACCCTGCAAAGATGTGGGCTAGGCAGCAAGGCTCCTACCGGCCAGTCACAGTC
>CAXTNK010000030.1:44003-45884 GCA_964245665.1 uncultured Acidobacteriaceae bacterium | reverse complement strand
GTCGGTAGCGATCTCGCAAAACAATCAGATGATGCCGCAGATGCCCGGCTGCAATGCAGGCTATCGCCCTGGCCGACACAGGAGACCCACTCGTCACACAAACGCGCAGCCAGGCCTCGTCTTTCAGCCCGCGCATCATCGCAAGACTTGCTTCACGCAACAGGCGCCACTCGTCCGCCAGGTCAGCGAGCGAGCGCTCGTCAAAGTTAGCGGTTTCGACAAACAGATTTTCATCGAAGGATGGCAACGCTTCCTTCTGACCACGCGCAATACACAACACCCTGTAGCCGAAGATTCTCTCCGCATCGGCAAGATGCCCGAAAACCTGCCGCACGCTCCACTTGCCCTGAGCGTAGCGGAAAAACTCCTGATCCGGGGAGACACCAGCGACCAGTCGTTCCACCACACTTAGCTGTTCGTGAAGAACAGCAAAAATATCGCCTTCCGGCACCAATGCAACGTAGGTGCCCTGGAAGGCGGTATATTCAGCGGGTTCGGGTCGCAGAGTCATTGGACTACTGCGTCTGTGGCCGGCGTCCAGGACCGGGCTTGCTGATCGCTTCCTGCGCAATCGCTGCGCCATTTACGGGCACCGGTGGCAGGTCCAGGTCCTTCGCAACGCCCAGGCCCAGCTTCGCGCGCAGTTCAGCATCAATTCTCGTAAACATATCGCGATGTTCTTTCAAATACTGCCGGACGTTCTCGCGACCTTGTCCAATACGCTCCCCGGAGTAGCTAAACCACGAGCCGGACTTCTCGACAATATTGTTCGCGACCGCCAGGTCCAGTACATCGCCCTCGCGCGAGATTCCTTCACCGTAGAGAATGTCGAACTCGGCCTCGCGAAATGGAGCCGCAACCTTGTTCTTCACGATCTTCACCTTGGTCCGCGAACCAACCACAACATCGCCTTCTTTCACGGCGGCGATACGGCGAATGTCGATACGCACCGACGAATAGAACTTCAGCGCACGTCCACCGGTCGTCGTCTCAGGGTTGCCGAACATGACGCCAATCTTTTCGCGGATCTGGTTGATGAAGATCAGGCATGTGCGCGACTTCGATACTGTCCCGGTCAGCTTGCGCAGTGCCTGCGACATCAGCCGTGCCTGCAGGCCCATGTGCGAATCGCCCATCTCGCCGTCGAGTTCAGCCTTCGGCACCAGAGCTGCGACCGAGTCAACCACCAGTACGTCAATCGCATTGCTGCGCACCAGGGCTTCCGTAATTTCCAGCGCCTGCTCGCCATAATCCGGCTGCGAGATCAGCAGATTGTCAATATCGACGCCCAGTTTACGGGCGTATGCCGGATCAAGTGCGTGCTCGGCATCCACGAACGCCGCCATGCCTCCAAGCTTCTGCGCCTCGGCAATAATCTGCAGCGTAATCGTAGTTTTGCCTGATGACTCAGGCCCGAAGATCTCGACCACGCGGCCACGCGGCACGCCGCCCACACCGAGTGCGGCATCAAAAGAAATGGAGCCGGTGCCGATTACAGATATCGGCACAATTGCGTCCTTGTTGCCCAGACGCATGATCGAGCCCTTGCCAAACTGCTTTTCTATTTGCGCGAGCGCCAGCTCAACAGCGCGGGAACGATCATCAGCCACATGTCACCTCGGAATGCTCAAACTTACTGCTATGTACTATCAGTGTACCCGCCAAACAGGAGGCGAACAATAGGCAAATACCGGCATTTCCGGTATGAAACCCGAAAGCTGTGGAGAACTCGTCAAGATCAACCAGATTGGCCTGATACTAGCAACCGGCACGACCGGTTGACAGCGTAATCGGTCATTCTCGAAATTTAAATCGCGCCCAATTTCAAAATGGGAAAGTAAGCCCCGTCTGCAGGCCACAATCTGCTTCTTCCTCAAAGGA
>CAXTNK010000030.1:43377-43993 GCA_964245665.1 uncultured Acidobacteriaceae bacterium | reverse complement strand
ACACTAGCGCTTCAACAAATCGACTGGCTCGCGCACATCCGTCACGCGGAAATACTCCGCCAGCGCAGGATGCTGCCGCTGCACCGCCTGGTACATCTCCCATGCCACCCGCCGATAGGAAAAGTGTCCCTGCGGCGCCGACCGCAACTCCGAGATATAAAGCGCCTCGGCAAAATCCATCTTGAACAGCGATCGGCATCGCGTACCAAGCGGCAGCACATATTGTGCCTCGCTGCCTGACAACGCGGCGAACGTAGCATGCGCAGCATCCATAGCCTTGCAATACTGCGCCTCCAGACCAGCATCACCCAGGCCCTCCGGCATTTCATACCCATGCAGCGCCGTGAAACTCTGAATAATCTGCGTGCATTTGCGATGACGATGCATATCGCGAAAGCCGCCAATATCCATCAGGATGTCGAAGCGCAGTGACTGCCCTGCCGAGAACTCGCGCAGCAACTCATCATGGCGCCCGCGATGCCGCATCCCGATCTCGATAATTTCAGCGACCTGTGCCGCGGTCATCGAAGCTACCTGGTCACGCACCTGTCGAAATGAATAGTGGCTCGCGCTATACAGCAGCGTGGCCGCAATTTCGACCTCGAGTGACTCGCTG
>CAXTNK010000030.1:17118-43367 GCA_964245665.1 uncultured Acidobacteriaceae bacterium | reverse complement strand
AACAGGTTTTCGGCGACTGTACCAAGTTCCGGATCCAGTGCTGAGACCTTTTCCTATAATTCTGACAACGCCGCACCATGCACGTTCCAGGCCGCGCCAGATGCCGCTGCGCGCAGCTTCTCACCCAGTTCGCGAATCTCCGCATGTTCATCGGTCAGGAGCCGCGAGACCTGGGTTTCGAGGGTGCGCGCGTTCACGATCTGACCCAGCGAAGTGTTCGCTGCCAGTGGCAGAAGGTAGCGGGCGACATCGAACGCGCGGGCCTTGAGTGTCCGCTCAAAAGCGTCCTGCTTCATCTCTTCCGGCTTGGCGATTTTGGTCAACAACGAGGTAAAAACACCTTCGAAAACAGTGTGATATGTGTCGAAAAGTGCCTCAATTCGTGCACAATACGTCGTTTTTTGGTCGTCTTGCACCCCGAAATCGGGCAGATACCAGCCACTTTTCCGGAAGTTCTGGTACCGCGTCGATCGCTCCTGCCCATCCCATCTCTGCTCATCAACCAGAACAATAGCTGCCAGTAGCGACAGCCGTTCAATGGCGAAGGCGACATGCGCCAGGTCGGCAATCGACCGGTGGCCATATTGAAAATAAAACGTATTCAGAAACTGCTCAGCGCGCTGGCTGCTGATCTCGCGGAGGGATTCCTTCATCGACAGCGCGGAGCGGGAGTATTTGGCCATGGCATAGGCCAGTACCTCGGGATCGGCTCCATGGACGGCAAAAACTTCTGTCACGTTCTGCGCGTATTCAGCAGGAGAGGAAACAGTTGCGGAAGCCATGGGAGTGTCTTGGGTCGTCTCTGGCATTGTGCCCACAGGATACGGCACCCGCCGCAGTGACCTTGTGGAATACGTGGCATCCTGACGGGAGCAGTAGTCGTCCCGGTCGCGAATGGCCGCCAATTTGGCGGCGAATTGCTTCCGATGTCTGAGTCGGCTAGTCTTTGTCTGCGGGAGGCGTCTGCAAAAGGCCGGTTTCCATCTGAATTGAATCACTGGGTCTTCGGACCTGAACTTCCACAGTTTTGTCGTGACAAACGAAAAGTGCGGCATGTAGACCGCCTGAGGAAAGCCCGCGTGAACGATGTTCTTTCCACTGTGAAGCACCGTCCGTGGCCCCTTCCCGACCGGCCATGGGTGATGACCCAGCGTTGGAACAATCTCCTCTTCGCACATTGGCCGATCCCTGCAGCCAGCCTTGCCAACCTGCTGCCGGACGGCCTGGTTCCCGACACCTTCGACGGCTCCGCCTGGGTCGGCGTCGTGCCGTTCAGCATGGACAACATCCGCGTGCACGCACTGCCGCGCATTCCCGGGGCCAACAGTTTTCCGGAGCTGAACCTGCGCACCTACGTCAGGGAGACAAATACCAACCAGGTCGGCGTGTACTTTTTCTCGCTCGATGCTTCGAGCCTGCTCGCTGTAGCCGTGGCGCGAACAATTTTTCAGCTGCCCTACTACTGGGCGCGCATGCATGTAAAAACCAGTGACGAGCGCGAGTTCTATTACCGCAGCGAACGCATCTTCGGACCCAAGCCGGCAAGTTTCCGCGCGCGTTACCGAAGTCTCAAGAAAAGCCGCGTCGTGGAACTGTCCAGTCCTGGTACCATCGAGCACTTTCTCACAGAGCGGTATCGCCTCTACACCACGGATCATAAGGGCCAGCTTTTCAAGGGTGACATTCACCATGTGCCGTGGCCGCTTGAGCAGGCGGAAGCAGAATTTGAGATTAACCAGCTGCCGCATGCGCATGGCATCCAGCTGCCGGATACTGCGCCACTGCTGCTGTATGCGCGCGAACTCGTGGTGTATGTGTGGGCGCTTGAGCTTGTGCCTTCGCTCGCGAACGCTCTTAGCCCGCAGGCGGCGCTAAGTCCGGAGACTTTGTAAGGACTGGGGATGACCTCAGGGGCTGAAGCTCCCTGTGAAGGATAGTGGAACGGCGGGGACTGAAGCCCCGCCCCTTCAATACGGATGGCCGCCCTATACGGATGGCCGCCCTGTTGAGGGCTGCTCTACCGGTGGGTGCTCTACTGAGGGGTGCTCATTCACCATTGCCATCGGAATTAGAATGCAGCGCCCGCTATAATTTACGTTGAAAATCCAAGCCGCATTCTGCGCCGCATCGAAGGAAACATGACAAGTCTTGAAGGAAAAACAGCACTCATTACGGGTGCTTCGCAGGGTATTGGCCGCGCCTGTGCACTCGTGCTTGCGCAGCAGGGCGTGAAGATCGCCGCAGCGGCACGCAACCAGGCAAAGCTCGATGAAGTGGTCGCGGAAATTCGCGCAGCCGGCGGCACGGCTGACGCCTTCCTGCTCGACGTCGCTGCAGAGGAATCGATCAAGGCCACGGCCAAGGCTGTCATCGCGCATTACGGCGCCATCGATATCCTGGTCAACAACGCCGGCATCACCAAGGACGGCCTGCTGCTGCGCATGCGACGCCCGGACTGGGACGATGTACTGAACACGAATCTGACCGGCGCATTCCTGATGAGCCAGGCGGTCATCTCGTCCATGATGAAGTCTCGCTGGGGCCGCATCGTCAACATCTCGAGCGTAGTCGCGCAGGCCGGGCAAGCGGGCCAGGCGAACTATGCCGCGAGCAAGGCTGGACTCATCGGCTTCAGCAAATCGCTGGCGAAAGAGATTGCCTCGCGCAACATTACGGTCAACGTCGTCGCGCCGGGCCTGATCGAGACTGCCATGACTGCCGTGCTCGATGACAAGCAGCGCGATGCCATGATGTCGCACATCCCTCTGGGCCGCGCCGGCTCTGACATGGACGTCGCCCATGCCGTCGCCTTCCTTGCCTCGGACAATGCCAGTTACATTACCGGCGCCGTGCTCGACGTCAACGGCGGCATGTACATGTGATCCAGCTGGAATGCGGCCAGGTTTTAAAGACGTCTGCTCGACACAGTTCTATAAGCGTTTGTAGGATGAGGACTTAGCGTTGACCTGCCCGCCCGGCCCTAGAACCCAGGAGGTTTTAAATTGAGACGCACGATCGCCATTCGCGCACTGCTTTTCGCCACGTTACTCTTCCTCTGCACGGCACCGCATGCCGCCTTGGCCGCCGGCCCGGAGATGGTGAGTTTCAACAGCGGTACGGAGACAGTCAAAGGAGTTCTGTATACGCCTGCCGGTCCGGGTAAACATCCCGCTGTGGTCGTGATCCACGAGTGGTGGGGGTTGAATGACTGGGTGAAGGAACAGGCGGCGAACCTGGCTGCACATGGCTACGTGGCGCTCGCAGTGGACCTGTATCGCGGGCAGACGGCCAGCGATCCGGAGATGGCGCATGAATTGATGCGCGGCCTGCCGCAGGACCGCGGCGTGCGCGACCTGACCTCTGCTGTCAGCTATCTGAAGACGCGGCCTGACGTCGCCGCCGGCAAGATCGGCGCGATAGGCTGGTGCATGGGCGGCGGGTTCGCGCTGCAGCTGGCTATTCATGACCCTACATTGAAGGCAGTGTCGATCAACTACGGCGCGCTGGCGACGGACCCGGCGGACCTGGGCAACATTCACGCAGCAGTGGTCGGCAACTTTGGCGGACAGGACCATGGCATCCCGGCTGCCAGTATTGATGCGTTTGAAGCGCAGTTGAAGAAGCAGGGTGTGCCGGTCAGTATGAAAATTTATCCGGATGCCGGCCATGCATTTGAAAATCCCAATAACAAGGCCGGCTATCGCGCAGAGGATGCTGCCGATGCGCAGGCACGGAGCATGGATCTATTTGCCAGGACGCTGGGAGGCAAGCCCTAGCTGCTGGCAGCAGGCGAGTTGGAGAGAAACGCAGGTGCTTGGACTTCGCTCAGGATGACAGGTGTATGGGTCGAAGGACTTTGCCGGAGCCTTGTGCTTTGGGTTCAGGCGTGTTGCCTATACGCCGTGCTTACTGGTCGGTAATCTCCCTTGATGCTTCTGAAGCGGTCAATCCGGGACGTTCTGCGCTGTCCCTGGCCTGTTTGAAGAATTCCACAGAAGAATTGTCTTGCAGATGACTTGTCTACATGTTAACTATGCTGCCAACAGGCAATGCAACGCCCTCTGCCACAGACGAAGGGGCGTGCGAAAGAAGCCATCATGATGAAAATTGGAATTACGATTCGAGGCTATCGGCTGCAGAAGGGGTATTCGCAGGGTGACATTGAGAAGCGCACCGGGCTTCTGCGCTGCTACCTGTCACGGGTCGAGAATGGCCATACCATTCCGTCGCTCGATACGCTGGCCAAGATTGCCGAGGCGCTCGACCTGCCCCTGTCCCAATTTTTCGCCGAAGAGGCGCTGGCCCGCGAGATGGTGCCCCAGACGCTGACGGAAGAGGAGCTCCGGTTTCTGACCCAGATTCGCCGCTACTCCACTAACCTGAATGACAGCGACCGTAAGCTGCTGCTGGCCATGGTCAAGAAATTCGCCGCCACTGCCGTCAAATAGCATTTGCCATGCAGGCGGACGCGGCTTTGCCGCTTATGCTTCCGCTGGTCGCATGGGCCCTGGCTGCACGGCGCCGGTGGCTTGCTCGGAGTGATGGCTACGAAGATGGGTGCACCGGGTCTCGTTTTTGAGACCTGGGTTTGCGCGCCCATCTACCTTGGGGCGTGCCAGTAGGCGTTGACACCGTAGGCAAAGAGCAGCAGCAGGAGAGTTGCGCCTGCGAAGGTCAGCCACTGGCGCCGGACGAATTGTTCGCGGATGGAGCCGATACGCGGCAGGAGTGGAAGGCCGATGAGCAATCCATAGAGCAGGCCGCCGAGATGCGCCATGTTGTCGGTCTTCACAGGGCTTGGAAGGATCGCTGTGCCAAGTCCAATCACCAGGTTCAGCACGGCGAAGTAGATGACACTCTGGCGCAGACGTTTGAGTTCTGCCTGGGGTACGGGTAGCAGCGGCGACTTAAGCAGCAGGATCAGCACACCGGCGATACCAAACACTGCACCTGACGCGCCGACGCCGACAATCTGCGGATGCACGGCCACGCTCAGCAGGTCGCCTGCCAGGCCGGTGAGCAGGTAGGTCGCCAGCATGCCGGCAGGTCCCAGTAGAGGCTCGCCCAGCAGGCCCAGGTTCCACAGGCACCACATGTTCAGGCCAAGATGCACGGCGCCGGCATGGACGAACATAGCGGTCAGCAGCCGCCACCAGTCGCCCTGCAGGACAAAGACACCATAATCTGCGCCCCAGTGGACCAGCTGCTCAGTCGTCGGCGCCAGGAGCGAGCAGCCATTCAACACCATCAGCACAAACACAGCGCAATTAATGCCTACGAGCAAATACGTAGCCGGCGCGGAGGCCCAGCCACGGCGCTGGCGATTGACGGGCGGCGGCGGTGGCGGACGATAGTAGCTCGTTTCCTGAAACGACGGCTCGGGGATCGCTGTGCCCGGTGGAAAGATCTCCGGATAGGCGCCGGGCCGGTCATTGTTGCGGTATGTCAGAGGAGATGAGCCCGCGGGATCCATAGCGTCAAAGCTACCGTTTGCCCCGCGGAACGGCAAATAGGTACCCAGGCGGAGCACCTGCCGCCGGCGGGCTCATGCTGTCCAACTGGAACGAAGCTCGACGATATGCCAATACGGGGATGGCGAAATATATACATCCAATGGTTACTTTTTCATGCCGGGAATGTCTCGAAGAGCTCACTTTCGAAGTATGGAAAAAAATCCACAGTGCCATACGTAAATAGGTGTAGGTGATCTGACCCGTTCAGGTTATGCTCCGCCTACGTTTTTTAATTGGGAGGCACGATGGCCAAAACTAATAAGTTGATACCAGTTCTCGCACTTGGCGTAGGAGTTCTCGGCAGCACTCCATTGTTCGGAGCTTCAGCAGCAGTCAATGGACTCACGATCGCCAACAATACCCCTAAGTTCGCAGCATCCTCAAAAAGTCTGGGAGCTGTCAGTCCTTCCAGTGTGATCGATGTCAGCATCTGGCTGAAGCCGCATAACAAGACTGACCTGGATGCAGTCGCGAAGGATCTGTACGATCCGACGTCGCGAAACTACCGGCAGTGGCTTACCAAGGCAGAATTCATGCAGCGCTACGGCCCGACCGAGGCCGAGGCAAAGACGGTGGAGCAGTTCTTCACTTCGCACGGCCTGAAGATTGTAAAGAGTGATTCAGATCACTTCTTCGTCCGCGCCCAGGGCACAGCGGCGCAGGTCAGCAGTGCCTTTCATGTGACCCTGAACAACTATGAAGTCAATGGCAAGACGATCCGCGCAAATACCGGCGATCCTGTTGTGACCGGAGCTGCGGCGCAACTGGTCGGATCGGTCGCAGGCCTGGACAACGCCGGCTTTAATCATCCGGTCGTCAACCGGACAACCACTCGTCTGCCACTCGCAGCTGCATCAGGCGCGCAGACGGCCGCGACACCGAAGGTAACGACGGCTGCTTTGAATCCTGCATGCTTTCCGGGAACAGAGACGCAGACCTTCACGACAGACGGTTCGCTGCCTACCGCAACCTACACGGGCAACGCGTACACCAAGAGCAATACCGGCTGCGGCTACACGCCAAATAATATCCAGACTGCCTACAATCTGAAACCTCTCTATGCGCAGAAGTATGACGGCACGGGTCAGACGATCGTGATCCTGGACTGGTGCGGTTCGCCGACCATCACCGCGGATGCGAATGCTTTCTCGGGCAAGTTCGGACTACCCAAGCTCACATCTTCGAACTTCAAGATCATCAACACGCCAACTCCTTCGTATTGTGAAGCGGTGGACCCGGAGATCAACCTCGACGTGGAATGGGCACATGCCATTGCACCGGGCGCCGGCATTGACCTGGTAGTACCACCCAGCAACAGCTTTCAGGACATCGACGAAGGCCTGTACTACGCCGTCGATTATCAGCTTGGCAACGTGATCTCGGGCAGCTTCGGCGCCGAGGAGTACTACAGTTCGGCTTCCACGCTGATCCAGCTGGACCTGATTGCCGAAACAGCCGCAGTCCTCGGCATCTCGGAGAACTTTTCTACGGGCGACGATGGCGACTTTACGTATGATTTCCCGCAATATGACCCGGCGTCAGTAAGTGCTCCGGCAGATTCACCCTATGCGACCGGGGTCGGTGGTATCAGCCTGGCGCTTAATTCCAACAACACGATTGCCTGGCAGTCCGGCTGGGGAACGAACGAGAACCTGCTGGCGGAAGAGGGTTCGGTGAACACCGCACCTTCGACCAGCGGTTATTTCAACTTCGGCTCCGGCGGCGGTCCCAGCGGCTTCTTCGCCAAGCCGTCCTACCAGAGCAAGCTCCCGGGCAAGACACGGCAGCTGCCTGATATTTCATGGCTCGCTGATCCGTTTACTGGTGCGTACATCGCTATCTCCGAACCATTCACGGAGCCGGAGATAACCTACCAGGTATATGGCGGCACCAGCCTTGCCTGCCCGATGTTCTCGGCGCTCTGGGCGATTGCCAACCAGATCGCGGGTGCACCACTCGGCCAGGCTGCTCCTTATCTCTACAGCATGCCTGGAAGCACCATTATGGACATCCTGCCGTACGCCTCGAAGACCAACGTAACCGGCAAGATCAAGACGTCAAGCGGCACAACCAGCTACTCGGCGAATTCCCTGGTGCAGCCACTCGACGGCACCAGCAGCTACGTCAGCGCGATCTGGGATTATCCGCTGGAAGAGGACACCGCGATCCTGCTCACCTTTGGCACAGACAGTGGTTTGAAAACTGCCAAGGGCTGGGACAATGTCACGGGTGTAGGTGTGCCCAACGGGCAGGCCTTTGCTGAATACTTCAAAAAGTAACTGTAGTCATAGCAAAAGCCGGACGCGCAAGCGCCCGGCTTTTTGGTGTGCGGTCCCCGATTGACAAGGAGTTTTTCCTGCACTCCTGTCGGCTTATGGCAGGGCGAGAGAGCGCGGGTCCTTCGACTTCGCTCAGGCTGACAACTACATGCGTGCAATTCAATCCTTCGGTGGACGCTTCCATGCGCCGCGCACAGTAGGCTGCGAGGATGCCCATTCAGACCGAAGCTATCGGCAGCATCCCGCGTCCATCACAGTTGATCCAGGCCATGCTCGATGTGCAGTCGGACAAACTCCCGCCTGACGTCCTTGATGCTGCGTACCAGGCCGCACTGAACGATACAGTCGAACGCATGGAGCAGACTGGGTCGCCGGTGGTGACGGATGGCGAACAGACCAAGCCGAGCTTTGCGACGTATCCTCTGACCGGGCTCACAAATCTGTCCCCTAACGGCGTCGTAATTCCCTTTGCCGATGGTCATCAACGCCAGCTGCCAGCGCTGAACGCGGGGCCGTTCCGCTACGGCGTCCATGCCGGCACTTACACTGCCGCACTGCGTAAATTGACGAAGCTGCCTGTGAAGCAGGCCGTGATTTCCGCCTCCGCGCTGAGCCTGCTGTATCCGGCGGACGGTATCGTAGGCTATGCGCGCGAAGAGTTTATCGCCGACCTTCTCGATGAAGCAGAGGCGGATATGCGCGGAGCCTTTGCAGCCGGCGCGAGTATTGTGCAGATCGATTTCACCGAGGGACGGCTGTCGCTCAAACTAGATCCCACAGGCTGCCTGCTGCGTAGTTTCATCGACCTGAACAACCAGGTGCTGGCGCGGTTTACGTCGGCGGAACAACAGCAGATCGGTGTGCACGTCTGCCCGGGCGGCGACCACGATTCCACGCACAGTGCAGACGTCGACTACACGACGTTTCTGCCGGACGTCTTCCGTTTGAAGGTCGGCCGCGTTTACCTGCAGATGGCGAGTGAGCCGGACAGACCGAGGGTTCTCGAGACGATAGCCGGACTTGCCGGTCCGGAGCAGGTCGTCTTCGTTGGAGTGATCGATCCGATCAGCCGCGAGGTGGGGACGCCGGAAGAAGTACGCGACCGCGTGCTCGAAGCTGCGCGTTTTCTGCTGGTCGAGCGGCTGGGTACGACGGATGACTGCGGCTTCTCACCATTCGCCGATGACACGTCGACTTCGCGCGAGATTGCATTTGCGAAGATCGCTGCGAGAGTGGAAGGCACAGCGCTGGCGGCCAAGGTGCTCGGCGTCTGAGCAGCGGTCCAGCCTCCCGCCGATGCGTCATCCTGTGCGAAGTCGAAGGACCGACGCTCTCTTCGCCGGGCCTATGCGTAAACAAAGCTGCGTACACTGTCCTGATGCATCTCTCTGAAGCCAATGGGCAGGGCGCGAAGCAGTTCATCGAACTGGGCACAGCTTTCGTGCTGTCCGCTGCGATCGGGCTTGAACGCGAACTCCGGCATAAGTCTGCCGGTCTGCGCACCTACACAGTCGTCGGGACGTCGGCGGCTCTGTTTTTGCTGGTTTCCAAGTATGGTTTCGGCGACGTGCTGGTCGATGGGCGCGTCGTCGTCGATCCCTCGCGCGTCGCGGCGCAAATTGTTTCAGGCATCGGGTTCATCGGCGCCGGACTGATCTTCGTACGGCAGGACAGTGTGAAGGGGCTCACGACTGCTGCCACGGTCTGGCTGGTAACCGCTGTCGGCATGGCATCGGGAGCAGGACTTCCCCGGCTTGCTCTGGCCGTAACCGGCGCTTACTTCGTCGTTGCGCTTATCTTCCCGTTACTGCTGCGCCTGTTGCCGGGCGCTCCTCTGCCGGTGGAAGAAGCAAACCATCCTGACCAGACCGGTGGTTCTGACCCCGCAGACACTCCTGTCCACGATTGAAGGGTCTGGCGTTTCCACAGGGAGCGATGCAGATCCCTCTACTTCGCTACGCTTCGGTCGGGATGACAAATCAGGGTTGCGCTTCGGTTGGTGGCACTTCGGTTGGGATGACAACTTGCAGGTGGGGAGCAAACGCAGTTTCTTCGACTTCGCTCAGGATGGCGAAGTGGCACTGGCATGACAGGCGGGTTGCGGCTCTTTACAATCCTGATTGAGAGTCCTTTCCGGAGAATTCCGGTCCAGCACATCTGCAATACAGGCAAGGAGCCACCATTTTGAGCAGCGAGCATTCGTCAGCCAGCCCCACGATGAAAGTTGCAGGAGACAAAAAGCCGGTGCGCCGAGCCCTGCTGAGCGTTACCGATAAAACCGGCCTGGTGCCTTTCGCCAAGTCTCTCGCCGCGCATGGCGTGGAGCTGGTCTCGACAGGCGGAACGGCGAAAGCACTACGCGAAGCAGGTCTCGAGGTCCGGGATATCTCTGACCTGACCGGCATTCCAGAGATGCTGGACGGCCGCGTGAAGACGCTTCATCCGAAGGTCCACGGCGGCATCCTGCATATCCGCGACAACCCGCAGCATGTGGCGGCAGTGAACGAGCATGCGATCCAGCCGATCGATATAGTCGTGGTGAATCTTTACGCATTCGAGAAGACTGCGTCTAAGCCGGGCGTGCACTTTGCCGAGATCATCGAGAACATCGATATTGGCGGACCATCCATGGTTCGTTCGGCAGCGAAGAATTTTGAAGACGTCGCCATTGTGACGGCCGCCGACGACTATGCTGCGCTGTCTGTTGAACTCGACGCGAATGGCGGCCAACTGAGCCGCGAGACCCGCTGGAAGCTGGCCCAGAAAGCTTTCGCGCTGACTGCTTCCTACGATGCCGGCATTGCCGCGACACTTGCCGCGCTGGCGCTCGGCGGGTCGCCTGTTGTCGCTGATGACAACGGCTTCCCGGCGGTGCTGAAGATTGATTATCCGCTGGTCACGTCGCTGCGGTATGGCGAGAATCCTCACCAGGCAGCTGCGCTTTATACCGATGGAACAGGTACCGGCATCGCCGGCGCGAAGCAGTTACAGGGCAAGGAATTGAGCTACAACAACCTGGTTGACCTGGACGCCTGCTGGGAGCTTTCGCAGGAGTTCGATTCGACGGCCGTCGCCATCATCAAGCACACCAATCCATGCGGAGCCGCTACTGGTACTTCCGTCCTTGATGCTTACACACGAGCGCTGGCGGCTGATCCCATCTCAGCCTTTGGCGGCGTGATCGGCATCAATCGCGAAGTGGATGCCGAGGCAGCGGAGGAGATTGCCAAACTGTTCGTCGAGGCCATCATAGCGCCGTCGTTCTCCGAAGCTGCCCTGCAACGGTTCGCAGCTAAGAAGAATCTTCGGCTGGTGCAAGTCAATCCTGCGAAGACTACTGGTGCCAAGCGTGTCATCAAGCAGGTTTCCGGAGGCCTGCTGCTTCAGGACGCTGACACTGGCCACATCACGGCGGCCGAACTTAAAGTAGTGACCGAACGCAAGCCATCAGACGCTGAACTCGCCAACCTGATCTTTGCGTGGCGCGTCTGCAAGCATGTGAAGTCGAACGCTATCGTCTACGCGCGGGACGGGCAGACCCTCGGTGTCGGCGCCGGGCAGATGAGCCGGGTGGCTGCTGCCAGATTCGGCGCCATGAAAGCCGTCCTGCCACTCGCCAACTGCGGCGCTGCGTCCGACGCGTTCTTCCCTTTTGCCGATGGGCTCGAAACCGTCGCCGCCGCCGGCGCTACGGCTGTCATCCAGCCGGGCGGCTCTGTACGCGATGAAGAAGTGATCGCCGCAGCCAACAAACTGGGCGTCGCGATGGTCTTCACCGGCATGCGGCATTTCCGGCACTGAGCGCGAGACATCCTCCGGAGTCCTTTGCGCAAGCCGCGGTTTGCCAACGGGCGCGCTTGAAAATTTCTGCCTCGTGAGCAGGATCGGTTTTGGTGAATGGATCCGGTGGTGGTACAGCTTACAGGTGCGAGCTCGCTGGGAAGGACTGTGCACCTGACTGCTCAAGCTTCCGCCGACGCCATGGGAGCGCGTTCCCTGCTTCTTCCGTTACAGTGATGGAGACGGGAGCAAACGGCTGACAGAATGACGACCATCGCCCAGCCAATCGGTGCTGTAATCGGGGACCACGCGATCAGCCGCGTCGGCATCTCGGTCATCGTGCCCTGCTTCAATGAAGAAGAAGGCATCCTGGTCTGCCATGAACGGCTGTCTGCGGTGCTGCGGCAGACTGGCCTGGTCTACGAAATAATCTACGTCGACGACGGTTCACGCGATGGCACCCTGCCTATTCTTGCCAATCTGCACGACACCGATCCGGCGGTGACGGTCGTCGAACTCTCGCGCAATTTCGGACACCAGGCTGCTGTTTCGGCTGGACTCGAACTGGCACTGGGCGAAGCCGTCATGATCATCGATTCAGACCTGCAGGACCCGCCGGAACTGATCCCGCAGATGCTCGATTTGCGTGCGCAGGGCTACGAGGTGGTGTACGGCGTCCGGACAACGCGAGAAGGTGAATCCGGTTTCAAGTTGTGGACGGCAAAGGCTTTCTACCGGCTCATCAACTCCCTGTCCGACGTTGAGATTCCGCTCGATACAGGCGATTTCCGGTTGCTTGACCGTAAGGCGGTGGATGCGATGAATGCGCTGCCGGAGCGGCATCGGCTGCTGCGCGGCATGTCCAGCTGGATCGGTTTCCGGCAATATGGGCTGCACTACGCCCGGTCGGCGCGGTTTGCCGGGACCACCAAGTATCCGCTGCGCAAAATGCTGAACCTGGCGATCGATGGCATCGCGTCGTTTTCGGTCGTACCCCTGCGATTAGTCACGCTGATCGGCTTTCTGACGGCGTTGCTTTCAGTGCTCGGTATCTTGTACTCACTGTTCGTCAAGTTGTTTACCAGCACCACGGTGAAGGGCTGGACGATGCTGTTTATCGGGCAGCTTTTTCTTGGCGGCATCCAGATGCTGTCGATCGGTGTGCTGGGCGAATATATCGGGCGCATCTACACTGAGTCCAAGCAACGGCCGCTGTACCTGGCACGGCAGGTGCTGCGCCGGCGCGCGGTTCAGGGGTAACGCTCACTCAGCGGCTGAGGCCGCATTTGCAAATGATTGGCTAGCAGCGGGACTAAAGTCCCGCCCCTTCATAGCAGGCCGTAAAAAACTGAAGCCTGGTCAAAGCTTGCCTATTCTTTTGACGTAGCCCGAAGGTACCCGGCGAAAGCCAGTTGTCCGAAGTTGAGCATCCAGGGGCGCGTTACAATCGTCTAGTAGCCAGGAGCGCGTGCGCCCAACCAATTGATGACCACGAATCCGCAGCATCGCAGCAGTCTCTTTTCGGAAACCGGCATGACTCTGAATGCCCTCAGGCGTGTAAGCTCCCTGGCACTCGCGGCAGTACTGCTTGCGATTCCCGGCTCTGTGTATGCTCATGCCGCGGATAAAACGACAGTCCCCGCGCCAGCGCCGTTGATCGATACGCCGCCACCTGACCGCGCCGCTGCCTATTATCATTTTGGCCTCGCGCACATGTATGAGGAGATGGCGACCAACAGTGGCCGGCAGGACTACGCCACGCGCGCCATTGAAGAGTACAAACTGGCGTTGAATGCGGACCCGACGTCTGCCTATTTGAACAATGGCCTGGCGCAGCTTTACTTTGGCACCGGCCGTGTCCGCGATGCGATTCTTGCCGCGCAGGACATGATCAAGAAGGATCCGAACGACCTGGAAGCGCACAAGCTGCTGGGCCGCATCTACCTGCGGTCGCTGGGTGAGAACCCGAATGCCGAGCAACAGAAGATGCTCGACCTGTCGATTGGGGAGTATACCCGCATCACGCAGCTGCAGCCGAACGATATCGAAGGCCACCTGCTGCTGGGCCAGTTGTACATCCTGAACCATGACACGGCCAAGGCGAAGGAAGAGTTCGAAGCAGCGCAGAAGATCGACCCGAACAATGAAGATGTGGCGATCAACCTGGCGCGCCTTTACAGTGATTCCGGTGAGAACAAGCGTGCTGTTGAAGTACTGAAGGCAGTTCCGCCGGAGGACCGTTCCGCGAAGATTTCGTACACGCTGGGCGCTATGTACGACCAGCAGAAAGATACGAAGGAAGCGATCGGCGCCTATCGCGATGCAGTGGATGAAGAGCCTGAAAATCCGGACGCACAGAGGGCCCTCGCGCTTGACCTGCTGAACGACAATCAGCTCGATGCATCGCTGAAAGTGTTTCAGGATTTGTCTGCATCCTCTCCGCAGGATGAACAGGCCTATGTCAAGATTGCCGAAATTCAGCGACGCAAGGGACAGTACCAGGACGCACTGACGACGTTGAAGAAAGCACGCAGCCTTGCTTCGAAGGAAGGCATGCTCGAAGTGGACTTCAACGAAGCACTGGTACAGGATTCGCTGGGCCACTATGACGACGCCGCGACGTTGTTAAAGAAGCTGCTGGCCGAGACGGAGCAGCCGCATTATTCAGACGGTGAGCGCAGTAATCGCGGACTCTTCCTGGACCGGCTCGCGAATGTGTACCGCGAAGAAAACCATACGCCTGAAGCGATCGCGACGTACCAGCAGATGATTGCGCTGGGCGGCGATTACAGTCAGCGCGGCTATGAAGGCGAAGGCGATGCCTATCGTGATGCGCGCGAGTATGACAAGGCCACGGCAGTAGCTCGTGAGGCAGCTGTGAAGTATCCGAAAGATGCGAGCATCCAGTTGATGCTGGCTCTTCAGCTTGTCGATACCGGCAAAGCCGAAGAAGGCATCAAGCTCGAAGAAGCGCAGAAGGGCAATGCAAGCGATCACGAAGTGCAGATGGGCCTGGCGCAGATCTACCTGCGTCTTCGTAAATTCAAAGAAGCCAGTGAGCAGCTTGACCTAGCAGAAAAATCAAGCACGCGTCCGGAAGACAAGATCTTTCTGCTGTTCCTGCGCGGCTCGGTTGAAGAGCGGCAGAAACATTACGACGCGGCAGAAGGTTACTTCAAGCAGATCCTGGCGATCGATCCAAATAATATCCTGACGCTCAATTACTACGGTTACATGCTGGCCGATCGTGGTGTGCAGCTGGACGACGCACTGCACATGATCCAGAAAGCAGTGCAACTGGACCCGCAGAATTACGCCTATCTCGATTCGCTGGGGTGGGTTTATTTCAAACTGGGCCAGTACACGCTGGCGGAAGATAACCTGCGTCGCGCCAGCGAACGAATGGGTACCGATCCGACAGTTCACGATCATCTTGGCGAGTTGTATGAAAAGACCGGGCGCCTGAAACTGGCGGCCGAGCAGTGGCAGATCTCTCTGCACGAGTACGAGAAGACCAGCCCCAGCGACACCGAGCCTGGCGACGTGAACAAGGTGCAGAAGAAGCTCGAAGTCGCCAAGGTAAAGCTGGCGAAGGGCAACCAGGCCTCGACTGCAACCAAGGAATAAATACGATTTGATTACGCCCTCTATACTGGGGTCGTGACCGAAGCGGCGACTAAAGATAGCAAGGAACGGCGACTTGCGCCCTATGCGGTTGCCGGAAATGTCGACGATCCGCTTACAGCACGCGAGCATACGGAACCGGCACATCCCTATCGCACACCCTTTCAACGCGACCGCGCGCGCATTATTCACTCTCGCGCCTTCCGCAGACTAGCCGGCAAGACACAAGTCTTTACGCATCGTCCGTCGGACCACTTCCGTTCGCGTCTGACGCATACGATGGAGGTCGCGCAGATCTCACGCGCGGTTGCGGGCGCACTGCATCTGAATGATGACCTGGCCGAGGCGCTGGCATTGGTTCATGACATTGGTCATCCCCCCTTTGGCCACGCGGGCGAACGCGCACTGGACGAGTGTCTGCAGGAGCATGGCCTGCGCTTCGATCACAACCTGCATGCACTGCGCATCGTTGAGTTTTTCGAGCAGCGCTATGCAGCTTTTCGAGGACTGAACCTGACGCTCGGCGTCCGCGAAGGCATCATCAAACATTCTCGCGATTATCCGGCGGCGAAGCATCCTGAGCTGGCCGTCTACCTGCTCGATCAGCGGCCACCGCTCGAGGCGCAGTTGATCGACTGGGCTGACGAGATTGCCTACATCACGGCCGACCTCGATGACGGCTTCGAGTCCGGCATTCTGACAATGCAGCACGTGCAGGAAAACCTGCCGCTGTTCGCCCGCTATTACCATGCAATGCAGAAGCAGTTTCCTGCCGCCACAGAACATCTGCTGGTAAACGAGACCCTGAAGCGCATACTGGGCGCGCTGGTCGATGACCTGATTACGACCACGAGTCGACAACTGGAGGCCTCCAATATCAAGTCGCTCTCGGACATCCGCAGCGCGCCATACAGACTAGCCGGCTTCAGTTCTGCCATGGAAACAGAACGTGCGGCGGCCAAGAAATATTTGTATCAGCATCTGTATCAGAGCGAAGAACTCGAGGCGGCACACGTGGAAGCAGAAGACGTAATCAAGGCGCTTTTCCACTGCTGGAGCGCACAGCCTGCACTGCTGCCTTCGAGCTGCGCGGCGGACCTTGCGATGGAAGGCGTGCCTCGCACGGTCGCCGACTATATTGCAGGCATGACCGACCAGTTCATCCTGACGCAGTACAGCAGTTACAAGGAGCGTTGCTGATTGACAGGCAGACCGCTTACCACGCCCGCAGCATTGCCGTCTGCCGTCACTCTTGCAGGCCGTCTCGTCACGCTCAAGAAGCTTGACCCGGCGCGTGATACTCAGCCGCTTTTCAACGCCGTCAAGAGACACGATTCACTCTACGATTATCTTTTCGACGCGCCGCCTGTAGATGAAGAATCGCTATTCGAAAGCCTCACAGCGAAGGCCGCGAAGACTGATCCATTTTTCTTCTCGATCCTCGACAACGCCTCGCAGTCAGCAGTCGGCATCGCGTCCTATATGCGCATAGAGCCTGGTCATCGCGTGATCGAAGTCGGCAATATACTCTTCAGTCCGCTGCTGCAGAAGACGCCGCATGCAACCGAGGCCATGTACCTGATGGCGAAGTATGCGTTTGAAGATCTTGGCTATCGACGGTATGAATGGAAATGCAATGCACTGAACGAGCCATCGCGCAGGGCCGCATTGCGATTCGGCTTCAGCTTTGAAGGCATTTTCCGGCAGCACATGATCATCAAGGGAGCGAGTCGGGACACGGCGTGGTTTGCCATGCTTGATACGGAATGGCAGCGCTGCAAACAGGCATTCGAAGCGTGGCTCGACCTTTCAAATTTCGACGCAGATGGAAAACAGAAGCGACCTCTAGCGAGTATCCGCAATGTCATCTTATGAAATAAAAAGCCTCGCTACGAGAGCGAGGCTCTTGTGACATCGAAAAACTAGACGGCGAGTGATGGCGCCTTGATCTGCGCGCCGATCTGCTGCAGAATGCCGAACTGATCTGACGAACCCCAGCGCTCGACGAGTTTGCCCTGTTCAAAGCGGCCGATCTGCAACCCTCGGGCCTTGATCTTCCTGCCGGTTGCAGGGATGCCCATCAACGGACCTTTGTGCGTGCCGGTAACGGTGTAGGCGAAAGCTACATTGTCGGCATCCGTGACGAGGTGGTCCACTTCAACGCTGAGGTCAGGAAATGCAGTACGAAATTCGGTGAAAAAATCGATGAGGCCTTGTGCACCTGGACCCTGATTTGGGGCCGGGTCGTGGTCCATCAGGTTGTCTGCAACATACTTGCGAATGTCTTCGAGCTTGCCTTTATTCACTGCTTCGCCAAAGCCCTGCTGCGCTTTTACATTCTCTTCAGTTGTGCTCATGGCATTGCCCCTTGTAATCTTCGTTCGTCGAACAGCAACGTGCGCTGATAGCGTCTTGGATGCAGGTTTCTGCTAGAGGGCGATCCATCCCGCGCGAATCGCAAGCAGCGATGCTGTGCCGATCACAATCCACAGGCCTATGCCCTGCAGCATAGGGCGAAGGCCTACCTGCCTGAGAGTTCCGCGCGAAAGTCCTGTGCCGATAAGGAAGAGCGTTACGACGAGACCGATTTTCCCAAGCCTGTTCAGTGCGCCATACAGCGCATGACCCGCAGGCAGGTAGCTATTGATGATGGCTGCGAGCACGAAGAAAAGTATGAACCAGGGAAAGCTGATGCGTGCCTTGCTCTTGATGAAGAAGGCCGTCGCAAAGCAGACCGGGACAATCCACAGAGCGCGTGCCAGCTTTACGGTGGTGCCGATGGCGAGTGCCTGCTGCCCATATCTCGAAGCAGCGCCCACAACGGAGCTGGTGTCGTGAATCGCGAGTGCCGCCCATAGACCGAACTGCGTCTGCGACAAGTTGCAGCTGTGCCCTATGAAGGGAAAAAGCAGCAGCGCGACAGAGTTGAGCGCGAATACTGTACCCATCGATACAGCGATCGCGTCATCATCGGCTTCGAGTACAGGAGACAACGCCGCGATGGCGCTACCGCCACAAATGGCTGTGCCCATGGTGATGAGAAATGAAGCGTTTTTCGCTACGCGCAGCCAGTGTCCGAGCAACAGGCCGAGTGTCGCCGCGACCGTGATGCTGATCGCCGTATAGAAAAAGCCGCTGCGGCCGGCATGCACCACCTGCGCCAGGTTCATGCCGAAGCCAAGACCAACAACAGATGCCTGCAGCAGAAAGCGTGACAGCATCCGGCTCTCCGCTGCGAAGGGATGCTCATTGATCGTCAGGCCAAAAACAAGGCCGCAGACCAACGCTACCGGTGCGGAGAAAACGCCGCTGGCAGCCAGGATGATGCCAATAAAAAAGACAGCTTTGTGTTTCATTCTGTTCAGGATTGCAGGCAAGATGCCGCGCGTCTAAGCAGAAGTTCTGATGGGTCATTCGCAAACCTTATCAGTGACGCAGCTGTCTTGTGCAGCTGGCAGGGTATGCTGAAAGCTCAGTATGGCAGGCAGTATCGAGAACTTCAGGCTCAAAGTTTTTCGGACTGCGGCGCGGCACTTGAATTTCCGGCGCGCCGCAGAAGAACTGCGTCTTACGCAGCCGGCTGTCACCAGCCAGATCAAGACGCTGGAAGAAGAAGTGGGCGTGGCGCTATTTAGCCGCGCAGGCGGCCGGGTCATTTTGACACCGCATGGTACAAAGCTGCTTGCCTATGCTGATCAGTTGCACATGCTCGCCGAGGAAGCAGTCCAGGCCCTGGCCGCATCCGCCCACCAGAACGCAGGGACGCTTGCTATTGGCGCATCGCAGACTGTCGGACAGTACCTGTTACCAAATCTGATCGCAGGTTTCCTTCGGCAACATGCCGGCATAAAAATCACGACACTCGGCGGCAACACGGAAGAAATACTCGATGCGTTGGCCGATCATCGCGTCGATGTTGGGCTCATCGAGGGTCCGACGATGCGGCGTGACATCCGCACGGAAGCATTTCTTGAAGATCACATGGTGCTGGTTGTGCCGGCTGGTGATTCCTGGGCAGATCATGAACTCGCTCTCGATGATTTGATCGGGCCTCCCCTGTTGACACGCGAGCATGGTTCGGGTTCACGGCGCGTGGTCGAGACGGCACTCGAAGCAGCTGGGCTGAGGATCAAGGATCTCAACCTGGCGCTCACGCTCGATTCGACTGAGGGGCTGCTGAGTGCAGTTGAGGCGGGGCTCGGCGCAGCTTTTGTATCCCGCTGGGCGGTACGCAACCAGCTCGCTCTCGGCACCCTGCGCATCGCTCATGTGCGCGGCCTCAAGCTTGCGCGCAGGCTCTCGATTGCTCATCTTGCAGGCCCTTTAGCCACGGGAAACGCAGGTATCTTTTCGCGCTTTGTGCTCGAGAATGCGCGGTCTCTTTTACCCCGCCCCACTGGCCGAGGGCCCGTTCGCGTGGATGCGAAGGAGACGATGGGTGTCACGGCGTCGCGCATCCAATCGACCACTCCTTCAAAAGCTGCAACAAACAAGCGACCCGCTCGCCGTAAGCGCGTCTAAGGGAATGACATGTCCCCAGGCCACTCTCCCCATCATGCTGTCGGCATCGATTTCGGCACGACCAACAGTTCAGTCGCGCTGGCCGCTGATGCGTCCGACATGCAGGTCCAACTCGTCCGCTACGCTACGCCCACCGGGCTTACCGAGTCGTATCGGTCATTGCTGTTTCTGCAGCAGATCAAGGAGGGCGCGAAGTCGCGGCTGCATTCGAGCACCGGGCCCGATGCCATCGAAGCCTATCTGCATGCGGACCAGCCGGGACGATTGATCCAGTCGTTGAAGTCCTGGCTGACCAGCCGCACGCTTACCGGCACTGAAATATTTGGCCGCCGCCACACGCTGGAGACACTTATCGCGCGCATTCTCGGCGACCTGCGCGAGCACGCAGAAAAAGCATTCGGCTTTCCCGTGCGCAGCGCTGTGGTGGGACGGCCCGTGCGTTTCGTCGGCGCGGAAAATGCTGACGACGATGCGTTCGCTGAAGGCCGTTTGCGCGAAGCGTTCACACACGCGGGCTTTGAAGATGTCGAATTCCAGATGGAGCCGGTCGGGGCCGCGTATCACTATGAATCGACGCTCGATCATGATGAACTGATCCTGATTGGCGACTTCGGCGGCGGCACCAGCGACTTCTCCCTGCTGCGGGTGGGGCCCGGTGTCCGCAGGCGCGGCCGCAGTGCGGGTGACCTGCTGGGCAACAGCGGCGTGGGGCTGGCGGGCGATGCATTTGACGCCAAGATAGTCCGCAAACTTGTGTCACCGCAGCTGGGCCTGGGCACCATGGAGCAGGCGCTCGGCAAGACGCTGCCGGCGGTGCCGAACTGGGTTTACGTGAAGCTCGAGCACTGGCATCATCTCTCGTTCCTGCGCACGCGGGCTGTGGTCGAAATGTTGAATGGCGCGCAGCTGCGTGCCTTCGAGCCGGAAAAGATCGAAGCGCTGCGGACGCTCATCGACGAAGACCTGGGCTACCAGTTGCACCGCGCGGTTGGCCGCGTCAAGGTTGACCTGTCCTCGGCCGAGACAGCCGAGTTCCGTTTCAAGGATGGGACGCTCGACATCCGTGCGCATGTTGCGCGGGTTGATTTCGAAAGCTGGATTGCGGAAGAGCTTGCGGCTATAGAGAAGTCCGTGGATGGGCTGCTTGGGGACAGCGGCGTTGCTGCTGGTGAAGTGGATCGAGTCTTCCTGACCGGTGGCACCTCGTTTGTGCCAGCGGTGCGACGGATTTTCGAATCGAGATTCGGGGCGGAACGCGTAGTGACCGGGAATGAATTTACTTCTGTGGCGCGGGGGCTCGCGTTGCGTGCTGCCGAAAAAGATGCATTGTCTGTTATGCGATAACGGGCGAGCGTTGGCAGTTTGTGCGTGAATCTCACCGCACTTCGTAGTGCGGCGGCTCTTGAGGCAGAATGGAAGCAATGTCTACTGCTCCCATTCGCGTTGCACTTATCGGCTACGGCTACGTTGGCGAAACCTTCCATGCACCTCTTATTACAGCAACGGAGGGGCTGGACCTTGCTGTCCTCTCTTCGAGCAAACCCGACAAAGTGCATGCGCGTTACCCGGATACGCGGGTGACGGCGACGCCTGAAGAAGCAATTACCGACGCTGCTGTCGACCTGGTCGTGGTGGCGTCTCCGAATACCAGCCACGTGCCCCTGTGCACGCTCGCGCTCGAAGCCGGCAGGCACGTGGTGTGCGACAAACCGTTTACCATCACGACGCAGCAGGCGCGTGAACTTGAAACGCTGGCTGCTGATAAAGGCCTCGTACTGTCCGTCTTCCATGACCGCCGGTGGGATGGCGATTTCCTTACGCTCAAACAACTCATTGCCGATGGCACACTCGGCCCGGTCAACTATTACGAATCGCATTTTGATCGCTATCGACCGACGGTGCGGCCGCGCTGGCGCGAGGGAGCGGGCGAAGGCGCCGGGTTGTGGTATGACCTTGGCCCACACCTGCTTGACCAGGCGCTGGTCCTGTTCGGGCCGCCCGAGACCGTCCAGGCCAGCATCCAGACGCAGCGTGCAGGGGGCTTGTCAGACGACTACGCCCACGTGGTGCTCGGCTATGGTGCGGCTTCAGGAAATCGCGCAACAGCACTGCAGGTGACTCTGCATGCGAGTCTGCTGGCTTCGGGCGGCTCATCGCGTTTCCTGGTGCATGGAAACAAGGCGAGCTGGCTCAAACGCGGGCTTGATCAGCAGGAGGCGCAGCTATTGCGCGGCATGAAGCCGGGCGACCCGGGCTGGGGGATTGATCCGGAAGACGGCCTGTTATTCAACGGAGCCGCCTCGAATGTACCGGGCACAGCGGCGACGGGCAGTGCTCCGGAAAAGGTATCGAACCAGCTCGGCTGCTATGAGAAATACTATGCAGGGGTGCGCGATGCGATCCGCGGAAGTGGACCAAACCCTGTTCCGGCAGGCGAAGCAATCCTGGTGATGGCGGCGCTCGAGGCAGCGATCGAAAGTGCTCGCACCGGCTGCCGGGTGGCGTTTACCTACTGAACCATTGCGGGATTTAAATCAGTTATTCACACGCGGTTTCGCATCTTTGGCCGTGGCGTCATCATCTTCTTGGAAAGGGCATACGGGCCCGGTACGGAGCCCTGGCCAAGGAGACCTGAGACATGCCAACACTTCTACACATAGACGCGAGTCCTCGCGGTGACTATTCCATCTCCCGCAAGGTGAGCGCTGCGTTCGCCAATGCCTGGAAACAGGCCCACCCGGATGGGAAAGTCGTTTACCGCGACCTCACGACGTCCGATATCACCTTTGTCGATCTCGACTGGATCGCGGGTGCATTCAGTTCGCCGGACCAGCACACGGAAGCGCACAAGAAAGCTCTTGCTATTTCCGACACACTGATTGCGGAACTTCTTTCCGCAGACCAGGTCATTATCGGCACGCCGATGTACAACTTCAGCACGCCAGCGATCCTGAAGGCCTGGATCGACCACATTGTTCGCTTCGGCAAGACTTTCAACATGTCGGCGGCAGGGGCTGAGGGACTGGCCGGCGGCAGAAAAGTAACCGTCGCCATTGCCAGCGGCAGCAACTTCGCACCGGGCGCCCCGTATGCCTCTTACAATCGCGAGAGCGAATACCTGCAGCAGATTTTCGGCTTCATCGGCATCACGGATGTGAAGTTCATTCTCGCGGGCGACACCAACAACGTGACGCAGGGCAAGGTGGATGCGAACACCTTTGTCGCTCCCTATGCAGAGGAAGCCAAGGAACTGGCGACTGCGTAATCGTTGTACGACTTGCTGTGAAAAGGGACCTACACCGGGTCCCTTTTTCTGCGCGAAAAGTCAGCTGTTTGCGATCAATTCCTCTGCCGGCTGAATGGTGACTACGCCTTCCGGCATGCCGGCATAGCGGCGCGCGCTGCTCCACTCCCAGTCGGTCGCTGTCTCAACCAGGCCGGCCTTGACCGGCGCCTGGTGCATGAAGGCCAGACGCGCACGGATGTGGTCTGCATCGAAAACGTGCAGGTCACTGTAGCGCGTCTCCCACACCTGGTCGTCCACGCGGGCCGAGGTATTGTAACGGCGGCCGTAACGCTGTCGCAGCATCTGGATGGAATTGTCCGCCGTATCGATGCCCGGCTCGGACATCAGCAGGTGGAAGCTGGTCGGCAAAGCGACGTAGCCGACCACATTGAAGCGGAACTTGATGCGCAGTTCTTCAAGCAGCTGCGCGAACAGGTCGCGATGCTTCTCCGCGGCAAGCTTGGGCTGCTGCCGGAAGAACGTGCAGGTGATGAAGTGCAGCTCACCCTTGCCGTAGACCTGTTTTTTACCCCTTGGCATTTTTCTATTGTAGCGGCGAGTGCTTACCCATAAGTTGTAGCAGCCTTTTGCGACCGTGTGACACCCTACAGTGAGTCTCAATAATGCCCGGTGCTGCCCCGACCGGGCGGCCGGATCAGGATCGCCATGATCAATGCGGCACAGACAAGTACGTACCTCGACGGTCTACTGACCCTGCTCGTTCCAATGCTTTTTTGCCGTTCTTGTCGTCGGGATCGCCCATGAAATTCCCGGAGCTGCAGTACCATTCTCGATTACTTCTACATCCGATGGCCCACTCGGCTCGTACTTAGAAACTGAGAGGCTGGTTCAAGTTTCATACTCACCTGGAAAGGCTTTTATTGTGGATAAGCTAAAGGAATTACTCAAAGCGGCACCCTCCAGGCGCACCTTCCTGGCAGGAATCGGCGCTGCAGGCGCGTCCGCGGTCGTTGTGGGCTGCGGCAGCAGCAGCACGACCACTCCGGTCACCACTGCTGCGCCGACGACGACTTCGACGTCAACAGCAACTGACAACGACATCCTCAACTTCGCGCTCAACCTCGAGTATCTGGAAGCGGAATTTTACCTCCGCGCTGCTACCGGATCGGGAATTCCTGCAACCTACACGGGCGCCAGTCCAGGTGCAGTCACTGGTGGCACGCAGGTCTCTTTTGCCGGTCAGACAGTGCTGCAGGAGTACGCAAACGAAATTGCCCAGGAAGAACTGAACCACGTCATCTTCCTTCGCTCTGCGATCACTGCAAACGGCGGAACGCCGGTCGATCGTCCGGCCATTGATTTTACAGATGCGTTCAACGCAGTTGCCCAGGCCGCCAAAATTGGTCCGACCTTCAATCCTTTTGCCGATCCGATGAGTTTCCTGGTCGGCGCCTTTGCATTTGAAGATGTGGGTGTGACCGCTTATCACGGGGCCGCGACGCTGCTGACGAGCAAGACGATTCTGGCTGCTGCTGTGCTGATCCACGCAGTCGAGGCGTATCATGCGGGCGAAGTACGGTCGCTGATTGCCGGCATGGCCGCTGTTTCGGGCGCCAGCCAGACCTACCTGAACGCCGCCAATGCCATCTCCGGCGTACGCGCGACGCTGGGCGGTGGGATGGAAACGACGCTCAGCACTTCGAGCATCGTGGCCGCTGACCCGACCAACTCCATTGGCTACGCACGTACCTACAGCCAGGTGCTGAACATTGTGTACGCGACGCCAGGCACTGGAATCTCCAGCGGCGGTTTCTTTCCCAAGGGCATGAACGGTGCTCTCACCACGACAGTCGCGGCAACGGCATAAGGATGATGACTATGGAAACTCTCGAAAAGAATGCAGGACTGTCCGAGACACAGGTTTTGGACAACATCATCGCGAAGAGCCGTCGCAAGATGATGACCATTGCGGGCTCCGCGCTTGCCGGACTCGTGCTCTCGAAATATGCCACCCCGGCAGACGCGCAGACAGTGACGGATGCAGATATTCTGAACTTCGCGCTTAACCTCGAATACCTGGAAGCGCAGTACTACACGCTCGCGACTTCAGGTGTGACGATCGACAAGTATTCGACCCCGGTCAGCATCACGGGCGGCGGCGGTACAGCGGGCACAGTGACGACCAAGCCCGGCGGCCCGTCAGCATGCCTGGTTCCGTGGGGTACCTACACCACCATCCAGGCGTATGCGATGGAGACGGCTAAGGAAGAACGCAACCACGTCAACTTCCTGAGCACCGCGCTTGGATCAGCCGCAGTGGCAATGCCGAATATCGACCTCTACAACAGCTTTAACGGGCTGGCGGTAGCGGCAGGCCTCGGCGTCACGACGTTTGATCCGTTCGCGAACCCGATTTACTTCCTGCTTGGCGCGTTCATCTTCGAGGACGTGGGCGTCACGGCCTACTCGGGCGCGGCACCGCTGATCACCACGCCTGCGTATCTGACTGCAGCTGCCGGCATCCAGGCAGTTGAGGGCTATCACGCAGGGCTGGTCCGTAGCACTCTGTTCGGACTGGACGCAGCTAACCCGACGCTCGGTATCAATGTTCTTGCCAGCAAGATCGCTGCTGCCCGCGCCAAACTCGATGGCACAGGCTCTGATGATGTGGGACTCGGTGTCGTCACCACTTCGGTCGGACCGTCTTCGACTATCGTGGACTGCGACCAGAACAGCCTGGTGTATTCCCGCACCACGAGCCAGGTCCTGAGCATTGTCTACGCGGGCGGAGCAGCTGGCACCGGCGGCGGCTTCTTCCCGAATGCTTTGAACGGCACTATCAAGTAGTCGCCGATTTGTTTAAGGGCCTCCTGCACAATGTCGTGCAGGAGGCTTTTTTTGTGTGCGTTCCCCGAAATTTGATCTCAGCCTAGCAGAAGGCTTCGGATAGCCGCTGCCCTCAGTAGTGTCAGGATGGGGCCAGGTCCGACAGCAACATCGGCCGCGACTGTACCATCGCCGCCGATCAGAAAAGCCGCCGGCGTTTGAAACATGCGAAAGGCTTTTGAAACCTCCCAGTGCTCCTGGTAATAGACCGGCAGACGGGTGGGACAGGCGTCCCCTGGAGCGCCGCAGCTCACTACCAGCACGCGTACATCCGGCGCGCGACGGGCCAAGGCTTCGAGATCGGGAAGAAGCGCGTGGCAGGGCGGACATGCGGGGTGTGAAAATACTACGAGAAGAGGTGGACCGAGGAACTGCTGAAGGGCTACGGAGTTTCCCTCG
>CAXTNK010000030.1:14604-17108 GCA_964245665.1 uncultured Acidobacteriaceae bacterium | reverse complement strand
AGGCAGCCCCGACCGCCGTGGATGCTCATTCGAAACAGGTGCTGATCTCATGTTCTAATCAGTCCGCTATCGACTCAGCACCTGGTCCTGCAAAAATTGCCTCCCAGATGCGCTGCCGCGATACAAGCTGTCGCAGCCGGTCCGGTCAGCACTGCGCAGGCGGCAACAGCTGCTGCTTCCGCGATGCCACAGGCAGTCTCACAGAAAACGCCGCCCACGCCGAGTGGTGCAGGAGCCGGTGCTGTTACGTCGGCCACAACATTCACACCTGCAGGAACAAGATTTGTAGCCGTAAGTATTGTTTTGACGGTCTGCTGCTCGGCAGCGGACAGGGCGTTCCAAGTGTCTGCGTGCAATGGTAGATTTGGCATGTCCAACTCTCCCTTTCCTGTTTGAAGGCACTTCAGTAGCACCCTCCGGAACAAAAGCACAGTCAATGCCAACGAAGCCGTCTGCGCTTCTATTCCGCGAGCGTGCCGTGGAATATTTGCAAGGGCCCTGAAAAGTGAAGCGGAACGAACTATGCCCGGCACAGGAAACATTTTCTGTTCCATTTTGCACAGGACGGTGAAAAATATCCCAAATTCAAGTTACGGCACAGGTCTGCAGAGACCTTATGAGGTTTGGCAGAGGGTAATTTCGGCTTACTGAACGCTTCCCTGCGGGCGAAGCTTTTTCAACTCGAGCGCACAGGCGACGGCGTTGTAGGCAGACAGTTTCAGGTTATCGGTCGCGATCCACAGCCAGAAACGCCGCGACGCGCCTACCGCATCGACTGCCGGACGAATGCGCAGAAGGATCTCTTCCTGTCCTGCAGCAGCAAGGTTCGATGGCGCATCGGCATCCGTGATCTCTACTTCGATGTGGTCGCCGCTCAGCGCAGCCTGCAGGTGCTCAATGGTGACGGGCTTCTCGAACTCCAGGCCAAGCGAGAGGGTGTGGCCATGGAAAACCGGCACATGCACTAGTTGCACGGCCACCTCCGGCAAACGGCCGGCGGAGATGAGCGCGTAGTGCCGGCGGATGCGTGCCTCTGTGGTCGAAAGGTTGATCTTCGCGTCATCGCCGGTCACCGGTGTCACGTTGAAGGCCACCTGCGCGTCATAGGTCGCCTTGGGCAGGGGCTGAAACGAGAGCAGCGCGACCGTCTGCTGGTGCAGTTCGTCCATCGCGGCACGGCCGTATTCCGATGCCGGTTCGAGTACCGTGGCCCACGCCGTGCGAATCGCGCCGAGGCCTTTCAGTCCGGCGAATACCAGGCCGAGCACCAATGCGACCGGGTGCGCCGGGACGATGGCGGGTGTCTTGAGGTCTGGCGCGTGTGGATCGACAGTATCGCCTTCATCGTCATGCTCGCCAATGGCAGCGCGCACCCAGGGAGCACGCACCATGACGCCGGGCTCGCCTTCGAGCGCGCAGGACATGTCGATGATGCTCGACCCGGCGGCCTGTGCACTCTTCCACCGGCGCAGCGTGACGTCTTCATCCGCGGCGAAAAAAGTGAAGTCCGCCTTGTCGAAAGAGGAGGAGGTGATGGGCTGGATGAAGGTCACTTCTTCTGCAATGGATTCGAGCTTGCCCAGTGCTTCCTCGTCATCCATCAATGCAAAATCGGCTGCGGCAAGGGGCGACTCGCCGAGCACTTCATTCAGTTCCTTACCGCGCAGTGATGCAGCTCCGACAATGGCAATACGTAAATTGGACATGGACTCTCGATCTGGATGTTGGATGACGCCCGCAGGCAAAAAAGCGCTGCAGGCATGAAGAACCAGTGTACGGCAGGGAGGGATATGGCAGGACGCAGACGCCTTTATGCGCCGGCCGGCGGCAGTTCGCGCTGCTTGCGTTTGCGCCGCTGCAGCGAATACGCAAAACGCGCGCCGATGCCAGAGAACATGTAGCCGAACCACATAACGAAGAGCAGGATCTCGGAAAAAGAGACCAGTGCATAGATGAAGACGGCCAGCAGCACGATGAGCTGGAAAGGATGGCGGCCGGAAAAATTGATCTCCTTGCCACTCCAGAAGCGCCAGGTACTCACCATCAGGAAACCGGACAGGCCAACGACCGCCATCCATGCAAAAGCGAGCCAGATATTGGGAACAGGGTTGCCGTGGACGAGGTGAACGACGGCCGCGAGCAGGCCGGCAGCCGCCGGGATCGGCATGCCCACGAAGTATTTGCGGTCGGGCCGGCCGGGATTTTTAGGCAGCGGATCATTCGAAATGTTGAATCGGGCCAGACGGCTTGCACCGCAGATGAGGAACAGGAAACAGAGGAAGCCGCCGCCTTCGATCAGCTTCTGCCGCAGCATGTGGTCCATGGTGAGCGGCAGCATGCGAAAGCCCCACGCGAACGCGAGGATGCTGGGCGCCACGCCGAAGGTGATCACGTCTGCGAGCGAATCCAGTTCCTTGCCGAAGTCGCTGGTCGTGTTGGTCATGCGGGCGATGCGGCCATCGAGCGCGTCGAATGGGATCGCCAGAAGTATCGCGATGGAGGCC
>CAXTNK010000030.1:9413-14594 GCA_964245665.1 uncultured Acidobacteriaceae bacterium | reverse complement strand
GACAAACATGCCGCGCCGGCGGCGTTTGCGCCAGTCGCGCAGCGGTCGTGGTGCATGTGAGTCGGGCGGGGGACGCTCGGGAAATCCCTGCGGTTGCGCTGCTGGTGGCAGCGGTACAGGCTGGGGAGCCTTCAACCGCGCGGCTCCAGGAACGGCGACGACATTACGGGGCGATTCATCATCGATTCGACGGGGACTACTGCCATATCGGCCAGGATACTGGCGCCTCCCTGTACCTTGTCCCCCAGTTTGACACGAATGGCGGCAGCGGCTGGCAGAACAATATCCACACGCGAACCGAACTTGATGAGGCCGACTCTCTGACCACGCTGCACCTGGTCACCGGCCTTGTAATTGAAAACGATACGGCGTGCGAGGAGCCCGGCAATCTGCTTGAACTCGACCGTCACATGATCGCCCTCGACCACGACCAGGTTCTGTTCGTTGCGAGCGGCTGATGCGGGATTCATGGCATTCAGGTATTCACCCTTCTTATAGGTGACTTCGCTCAGGATGCCCTCGATCGGCGAGCGGTTGACATGCACATTGAAGACATTCAGAAACACGCTGATGCGGGTGCGCGCACCGGTCGGCGTCATGATGCTGATGATCTCTGTGACCTTGCCATCGGCGGGCGAAACGATCACCCCCGGACCCTGCGGGATAATCCGTTCGGGATCGCGAAAAAACCAGAGGAAAAAGATAGCCAGCAGGACCGGAATGGCGACAAGGACCGGGCTCAACACGTGGCCTGAAGTCAAAAGTCGAAGGATCACCGCAGCAATCAGAAATCCAAAACCGTAATAGTAGCCGTCGCGAACCATAAGTCTTCCCTACTCATTATAAAGGGGAAAAACGCACTTCAGTACTGTGTCGTCTTGCCGCTTTTGTGGGGGAGCCAGTGGGGTAATACGTGGCCCGCGGAAGCCTGGTTGCACAGGATCAGGCGTGCAACTCGAGGGCCATCAGGATCGCATCGTCATCGGGCGCGTGATAGTACTGCGAACGCGTGCCGACGGCGGCGAAACCGGCATGCTGGTAGAGGCCGATGGCCGGCATGTTCCGGCTGCGTACTTCAAGCCGGATGATCGACGCGCCGTTCCATCGACACCACGCAAGCGATGCCGCGAGCAACGCATGGCCTACGCCTCTCCGCCGGGACTGTGGATCGACGACGATCGACTCGATCTCGCACTCCATCTCGCTCCGTGCATCAGTCGGAATGCGCAGACCCTGCAGAACGATGAAACCATTTATCTTTTCGGAGGAACTACTCACCCATCCCCGCCGGAACTGAGCGCCGGTCCCCTGGTCAGGTGCGACGATCTGCGCTACATGCGCTTCATTCCACCATGGAGCTTCGGCCACCATGTGGGTCAGGGACAGCACGGCTGCGAGATCAGCCTGCATGATCGGACGAATTACAACTTGTTCGCGCAGCGAAGTCACACCGGGCCTGCGAAATTAGCGTAGGGACGGCGGACGTAGTTCGCATCGAGTGTAGCGACATCGTCAAAGCTGCCTGCGAGTGCGCGCGGCGATGCGAGCAGGATAGCGTCGAATGCAGTGGGGGAGGTGACGAGCTCTACAGGCAGGTCAGCGAGCTGGGCCTTTACCTTCGCTTCGCAGATGCGGATCGGTGACACTCCTGCTGCTTCGATGAGTTCAGTTTGCGATGCGACCGACTCGCTGCCGGCGGGCAGGCGCATGTAATATTCTTCACGTCCGGCATCGAGTACAGCTATGGTTACATCTTCCCTGAGGTGGCGAGATTGAGCCGGTCCGCCGTTGCGTTGCAAGGATGGGGCACCCGCGGTTTCAACGAATGCCAGAAGGGCCAGGCGGGAGAGGGCGATGATTGGCAGGCTGGCCACCTCAGCCAGGGACTTCGCGGCAGCAATGCCGGCACGCAGGCCGGTGAAGCTGCCCGGTCCATTCACGATGACAATGGCGCTGAAGTCCTGGAGCGCGACGCCTGCCTGCGCGAAAAGCACCTTCAACTGCGGGATAACCTCATCCGCATAGTGTCGTCCCGTCATCACAACCTGCTGCACCAGCGTGATGCAACCCTCGGCATCCATGCGGCCAACGGCGAGCGAACCTTCGCTTCCGCTGGTATCGATGCCGAGCAGGAGCCGGGATGCCTCAGACATTGCTGATTGAATCCTGGCAGATCTCCGTCAGCACGCCGCCGGCGCTCGACGGATGGATGAAGAAATACAGATGGCCACCAGCACCGATCTGAATGTCGTCTGACAGCACCTTCAGTCCGCGTGCCTTCATCTCGTCAAAGGCTGTAGAAATGTCATTTACATGCAGGGCGACGTGGTGCAGCCCGGGTCCGCGTTTTGCAAGAAACTTGCCGACCGGCGTGTCCGGGCCCAATGCTTCGAGCAGCTCGATGCGGCTCTCACCGACGGGGATCATCGCAGTCTTGACGCCCTCCGGTTCGATGGTCTCTTCCTGCACCACGCTCAGGCCAAGCGCTTCATAAAAGCCGCGTGCTTCGGCGATCGAAGTTACGGCAATACCCAGATGATCGATTTTCGAATTGGAGCCAGTTTCCATGGTGAATCCTCGTCAGATATTTTCGCGCATCAGATTTGAAACAATTGCAGGCACGATTGCGAATGGGTCCTGAGTGCGCGCAACAATTGCGGCCGCATGCTCCGCGATCTGCTGCTCGCCCAGTCCGTGAAGATGCGCCGCCTGCAGCACCTGTTCGCGCACCATCTGCGCCAACCGCTGCTGCCACTGCACGCGTCTGCGCAGTGTCAAACGATCAGCCTGCAATAGCCATGCATGCAGGTCTTCGATGGCAGCAACCAGCGCCGGGATGCCGCTGGAACCGTCTGCTCCTGCTGCAATTGTTCGCACGATGGGCGGAATCCACTCGCCATGCCGTGCTGCGTGCGACTGCATCGCGCGCACTTCAGCTTCAAGCCGGTCTGCTCCTTCGCGATCACTCTTGTTGATGACGAAAATGTCGGCAATCTCCATGATGCCGGCCTTGATGCTCTGCACATCATCGCCCATGCCCGGCACCAGCACCACGAGTGTGATGTCCGCAAGACGCACGACGTCCATCTCATCCTGGCCGACGCCGACGGTCTCGATCAGTACACGCTCAAAGCCGGCTGCATCGAGAATCGAAGCAGCGTCCGCGGTCTTGTGCGCCAGGCCGCCGAGTGCGCCGCGTGTGGCCATACTGCGCAGGTAGAAATTTGCATTCGCGTGATGCTCCTGCATGCGGATGCGATCGCCCAGCAGCGCACCACCGGTGTATGGACTGGATGGATCGACAGCGAGCACGCCAACTGTGACCTGCTGCAGATAGTGATGACTCAGTTGATCGACCAGCGAGCTTTTTCCCGCACCCGGCGAACCTGTCACACCAATCTGGAGTGAGCGGCCGGTATGCGGAAAGCATGCGGAGAGGAGTGCTTGAGCCCGGGGGTGGTCATCTTCGATCAGCGAGATAGCGCGGGCCAGTGCGCGCGTATCCCGTTGCATGACGCGCTGCACCAGTCGCTGCAATCTATCGGTCTCGGCCGGCGCTCTCACACTCTCTACGATAGCGGACTCGTGCGCCTGGCTGGTAGGCCTGTCGCAAATCCCATCCTTGGGATGCAAGGATGAGGCACCCATTTTCGGTGGCTACTTGAGAATCTCTCTCGCGATCACCATCCGCTGAATTTCGCTCGTGCCTTCGCCGATAGTGCACAGCTTCACGTCGCGATAAAATTTTTCGACGGGATAATCCTTGATGAAGCCGTAGCCGCCATGCAACTGCACGGCTTCATCACAGATGCGCACCGCAACTTCGCTCGCATGCAGCTTGGCCATGGCAGAAGCGAGCGTCGTCTTCTCCCCTGCGTCTTTCATCGATGCAGCGCGCAGCGTGAGCAGGCGCGCTGCATCGAGCTGCGTGGCCATATCTGCCAGCTTCCACTGGATGCCCTGGAAATCCGCAATGGCTTTGCCGAACTGACGCCGCTCTTTCACATACTTGAGTGCAGCATCGTAGGCGCCGCGTGCAATGCCGAGCGCAAGTGCGGCAATCGAGATACGACCGCCATCAAGGATGCGCAGCGAATCCACGAAACCTTCGCCCTCTTTGCCAAGCAGGTTTTCCGCCGGGATGACGCAGTCTTCGAAGATCAGCTCGGAAGTGTCGCTCGCCCGCAGGCCAAGCTTGTTTTCCTTGCGGCCTGAGCGAAAGCCCGGTGTTCCCTTTTCTACGATGAACGCAGACAGGCCGTGCGTGCCGGCAGTTTTGTCCGTCACCGCGATGACGACGGCAACGTCTGCATAGTGGCCATTGGTGATGAAAATCTTGTTGCCATTCAGCACCCAGTTATCGCCCTGGCGCACCGCGGAGGTACGCGCGCCGGCGGCATCCGAGCCTGATCCGGATTCAGTCAATCCCCACGCGCCCAGCCACGCACCGCTGGCCAGCTTCGGCACATATTTCTGCTTCTGCTGTTCGTTTCCGGCTAGAAAAATGTGGTTGGTACAGAGTGAATTGTGAGACGCGACGATGATGCCGACCGAGCCATCAACCGCCGACAATTCTTCGACCGCCATCATGTAATCGGTATAGCCCAGGCCGCTGCCGCCGTACTCTTCAGGAAAGATGATGCCCATCAATCCCATCTCGCCGAGCTGCTTCACGACAGCCGCAGGAAACTCGCTGGCTTCATCCCACTCCATCACATGCGGAGCAATTTCTTTCGCTGCAAATTTGCGGATCAGGTCACGCAGCTGCTCCTGGTCACCCGTCAGTTTGAACGAGTGGGTGGGGCGTGGTTCAGCAGAGTTCAAAGTGGCAATAGACATACGATTCAGGCCTTTGCGGGTTGACCGCGGAGAAAACTCTGAATCCTATCATCCGGCGCGCGCCATTGTCTGCGTGACACTTCGTCCCATCAAGCGGTAGTGATTCATGCGCCGACAAAACTATTCAGAAATTCAGGCATTTCGGGTAGAGTCGTCGCAAGGATTATTCCGTCAGAGAAAGCCCGGGCCAAACTTCGCTGAATCGAGAACTCGATGCTGACAGTTCAAACATCTGTTCCGGAAGGCGCACTTCGTTCCCTGATTCGCGCCTATGTGCAGCGGGAAGCTTGGCTTGGCGACGAGAGGCAGGTCGCGCCAGTTGTGGCCCGGCTCGGCGTCATG
>CAXTNK010000030.1:0-9403 GCA_964245665.1 uncultured Acidobacteriaceae bacterium | reverse complement strand
GTCATGCGCGAGTTTGAGTTTGCAGGAGCTTACGAAGTACGAAATTACGGAACGGAACAACTCGACGCGACCTTCCCAATTTCCATCATCGGCCCGCAGACCTGGCGGCGGGCCCGGCTCATCATCCGCGGTCATATCGAGTCCCTAGTAGTTATGTTCCAGCCCGCGGGGTTCTACGCTCTCTTCAATGAGCCTACGTCACCCCTGTCAGAAGCGGGTACTGAGGGCCACGCAGTCCTCGGAAAGTCGATCACAAGCCTGCATCAGCAACTCGGCAATCTCGAGACCTTCGAGGCGCGGTGCCAACTTCTAAACCTGTACTTCATGCGACAACTGAGGCATGCGAGAACGATCGATCCTGTATACAGGGCCCTTCGCCTGCTCACGACGACAGGAGAAACTGCGCGTGTGGATGAAGTGGCGAGGCATATGGGAGTGAATCGAAGATACCTGGAGCGCAAGGCCCTCGAGTATGCAGGTGTTACGCCGAAGGCTCTGACACGCATCTCCCGTTTCAGCCACGCGCTCTCTCTTCGTAATGCAACTTCGCGGACGTGGACACAGATCGCGCACGCCGCCGGCTATCACGATCACATGCATATGATCCGCGATTTCAAGATCTTTGCCGGTGATGCGCCTACCTCGGCACTTCAGGAAATTTCGCCCGACCACTTGATTCATTACGCCCTGACCGACTCACCCGGTGCACGTTTGCCATTTGCGGAACGTCAAGCTACCAGCTTATCGACCAGGTAGTGCCATGTGCTTGCGTGCAAGATCACCAGGCCGAACGGCTGCGTGGTCAGGACCAGCAGCAAAACGCGCCCATCGTGCCTCGCCTAACGAATGGCAACGGCTGAACCTAGCGCGACGATCCCGATAGCAAGGACAAGGACTGCGATAGGCCCGACAAGCTGATAGGACGAATGTGACTGCAATAGAAATTTCTCTTGCAGTGTTATGCTGACGCCGCACTCCTCCAGTTGCCAGGAGGGATGCTGCGAGACGCTTAGCTGTCCTCAGCTGCGAGATGCAGACCTACTTTCTGTCTAAGACAAAAATCAGGAAATAATCCTGTCCGTCGGCCTTGGTGAAGTCATAGCTGCCGGCCAGTTTGAAGCCAGCGGCTGCCATTTCCTTCTTGACCGCGTCCGGCATCAGGCCGTGATCGGCGCCGTTGCCATTGCGATCGATGATACCGACCTTCGCGCCCGGCTTCAGCGCAGGTTTGAGACTTGCAAGCAGCGCCGAGGTATTCGCGACCTCGTGGTACACCTTCAAAAACATCACGGCATCGATTGAAGCAGGCGGCAACTTTGGATCACCGGGCGTGCCGAGTATGGTTTGCACATTCGGAAGCTTCGCCTCCTTCGCGCGCTCGTCAATATAGTTGACAGCTTCGGGATTAATGTCTTCTGCGAACACCTCGCCAGTACTGCCAACGCGCTGCGCAGCACGCACCGTGAACCAGCCCGAGCCGGCGCCAATGTCGGCTACGTTCGATCCTTTTTTGATATCGAGCAGGTCCATTACGCGCTGGATCTGCAGGCGATCATCACGGCCGGGCGTTTCAAAGATGGACAGGTCGCCGGTGTACGGCGTGCTCGTGGGGTGCGAAGGCGTGGACGATGTCTGGCCATGCACACCGGGGAGCAGTATGAGTAAAAAGCAAAGTGGGAGCAGGCGGACAATTCGATGCATACAGATAGCATCGGCGCAGGACCTGTCGATTGGCAATGCGCCGGCCTTTAACATTTTATTTTCGTGAAGAAACATCTACCGCACAATGATGGAAGAGATGCGGTTGTTCCAGGTATGGCCGCCGCGAAATTTGTACGCCCTCAGGTCCGGCACACTGCCTCGTACCGTCTCCATACCGTTCTTGAAATTGCGGTCGTTGAAGATCTGGACACTACTGCGTCCGTAGACCTGGATGGCAGAAATGTTATCGCCGAAATTTCCTGGCAGACTCGGCAGACGGTCGCCCGCACGCACGCAGAACTTGTTACCACGGAAACCGGCGCTTGTGAAAAAACAGGCACCACGGCCGGGCGCAGGCCGGTTATTCCACGAACTGTCCCAGTTGTTGTTGCCTCCGCCATAATTCCACGCATTGCCGCCAGGGCGCTGCCCAAGCATGCTGTTTCCGGAAATCAGGGTGGTGCCGCACAGCATCATGGTTAATAAAAGGCGTCTCTTCATTCGTTTCCTCCAGAACCGGAATGGTCGCAGAACACTCGTGAAGGCGTCCGAGCGCGACGGCGATATCGTAGCCGATCGCACTCATCATTTAAAGACTGTTCTTTATTCCACGAATGCAAGGTGTGCCGGATTTCGCAATCTGAGACGTGGGGCATGAATAGAACAACCTACTCCTGCGGTAACGAAAAGAGTTACGATCTCCTTCTGGCAAGTCACACGTCTATAGGACTGTTGCATACGCGTACCCGGCTTTAAAGGAGAACTCATGCGCCCTGCTCACACGAACGCCCGCCCTAGAATTTTCCGTGCCTCCGTGCTGCTCATGCTGTCAGCCACTGTGAGCAACGCGCAGACACAGGCGCCGGGCACGCCGCCGTCACTCATCCAGACGCATGCGACTGCACACAAGCGCCTGCCAAATACTGTGGCGGACATCAGCGTCTCGATCCAGACCGACGGTTCATCTGTCTCAGCAGTCTCGAAGATGCTGTCAGAGAAATCGCAGCAGCTGTTGGCCTATCTTCACGCTCAGCATGCGGACAGACTCGCAACGGAACAGGTTTCTGTAGATCCAAAGATGCATACGACCAAGGGTGGTCCAGACGAAATCGCCGGCTATAGTGGCCACATGAATGTCACCTTTCGCGCGCCGATAGAAAAGGTCTCTGACTTCATCACCGATGCGCTTGCGCATGGGGCCAACACACTTGACAGTGTGAACTTTCAACCGCGCGAAGAAGAAGCCGAAGCCGCCCGCCGCGAACTGGCAACAGAGGCGACGAAAACTGCGCTGGCACAGGCGGAAGCTGTCGCGAAGGCAGTTGGCATACGCGTCGCTTCCATCCACCAGATTACGGTTGATCCGAATGGAAGCTTAGCGCCGCGACCCATGGCGATGGCTGCACGGGCCTTCACCCCGCAACTACTGGCAGGGCCACCAATCGCTACCGAAGCCGGGGATCAGGATGTGAGCATCACCGTCGACCTCGAAGCAAATATCGCACAGTAAGTCGGTGGGTCGCTGGTTGCAGATGCAGATCCCTCCACTGCGGTCGGGATAACCAGGCTACGCTTTGATCGGGAAGACAGGAAAGCGTCAGAGCTTCGCGACGGCCTGCTTCAGGTCGGCAAGAATATCCTCGACATCTTCAATGCCGACAGAGATGCGCACCAGTCCATCCGTGATGCCGATCTTTGCGCGGCCTTCTTCACCAAGCGCTGCATGCGTCATCGACGCGGGATGCGAGATAAGTGTTTCGACGCCGCCCAGGCTCTCGCCCAGTGTGCAGACATGCATATTTTTAAGCAGCGTATTCGCATTGTGCAGGGATCCGGTTTCAAAACTGATGAGTGAACCGAAGCCGCTCATCTGCTTCGTCGCCAGTTCATACTGAGGATGTGTTTTCAGGCCCGGATAAAAAACTTTGCCAATCTTCGGCTCGGCGTCGAGCCAGTCGGCCACGACGCGGCCGCTGATGTCATGCTGACGCATGCGGACTGCCAGCGTCTTCACACCGCGCAGCACCAGCCATGCTTCAAAGGGCGAAAGAATACCGCCGGTGCACTTCTGGATGAACGCAAACTTATCTGCATGCTCTGGTTTGGTGCAGACCAGCACCCCGCCCAGTCCGTCGCTATGGCCGTTCAGAAATTTCGTGGTCGAGTGCATCACGATGGTCGCGCCATGCTTGATCGGCCTCTGGAAATATGGCGACATAAAAGTATTGTCAACGCATAAATCGACGCCGTGTTGATTGCATATATCAGCGACGGCACGAATATCCGTCAACTGCATCATTGGATTGGTCGGCGTCTCGATGTGCACGAGCTTCGTCTTCGGCGTAATCGCCTTGCTGACGTTGGCTGGATCTGTTGTATCGACATAGCTGAAGTCAATGCCATAGTGCGCGACGATCTGGTTGAAGAGCCGCGGCGTACCTCCATAGACATTCGATCCACAAATGACGTGGTCGCCTGTCTTGAGCATCGTCACCAGCGCGGAGATGGCCGCCATCCCACTGCCGAAAACGTGCGCCGACGTTCCGCCCTCGAGCGCGGCGAGGTTTTCTTCGAGCGCTGTGCGGGTCGGATTCGAGACACGCGAGTATTCGTAACCTTTATGCTTGCCTATCTCTTCCTGCACATAGGTCGAGCTCAGATAAATGGGCACATTGACGGCCCCGGTCTCGACATCGGGCTCCTGCCCGGAGTGAATGGCGCGCGTGGAAAAACCTTTGCCGGCAAATGCGTCAATATGTTCTTTAATCATGGATTCCAGTCAGACTTTAATCTAGCGCGGGTTATCGAGGATACCCTTCGAAAGGTATCGCTCGGCGGAGTCAGGAATAATGGTCGCAATACGCTTGCCCGGACCGAGACGCCGCGCGAGGACGAAGGCAGCATGCACAATTGCACCAGCACTTGAGCCGGCCAGCACACCCTCTTTGCCAGCAAGCGCGCGCACCATCGCAAAGGCCTCGGGATCGTGCACCATCATGACTTCGTCGGTGACCTCGCGATGAAATGTACCCGGAACAAAATGGACGCCGATGCCTTCCACCTTGTGCGGACCGGGCGCTCCACCCTGCAGAATGGAACCCTGCGTCTCGACCGCGACCGTGTGAATGGCCGCATTCTTCTTCTTCAGAAACTGCGCAATGCCGGAAAAAGTTCCACCCGTACCGATGCCAGCCACAAAGCCATCAACTTCGCCTTCCATCTGTTCCCAGATTTCAGCAGCAGTGGTCGCCTCGTGAAAATCAGGGTTCGCCTGGTTATCAAACTGGAACGCAGGCCAGGCGTTTTCAGTCGTCTCCATCTTTGTTTTCGCCTGACGGATCGCACCGGCCATGCCTTCTTTTTCTGCAGTGCGGATCACGGTCGCGCCAAAGCCGCGCATCAGCGTGCACTTCTCTTCCGCATAGCCTTCCGGCACAAACAAGATCACGTTGTATCCGCGGTTGACGCCGATCAGCGCGAGGCCAACGCCCGTATTGCCTGCGGTCGCTTCAAGGATTGTCATCCCCGGCTTCAAAACGCCGCGCTTCTCCGCGTCGAGAATCATGCCGAGTGCTGCGCGATCTTTCACACTGCCGCCGGGATTTAGAAACTCCAGCTTCGCGAAGACGTCGGCGTCGTCTGGACCGGTCAGGCGTTTGAGGCGCAACATCGGCGTACAGCCAACCAGGTCAGTAATATCGTCAGCTACCCGGAGCGCAGCCGTTTTTGGATCACTAGGCGCGGTGACGCGCATGGAGGAGGTTGTGCTCATAATTTTATGATGCGCGGCAGCGCTGACACCTCAGTGTACCAGTCTGCAACGCCGGACCGATGAGCACCGCGAGGCTTCTTCCATAGAGCCGAGACATCGGTAGACGCTACAAGCCTGAAGACGATTCGCACGCCGGGAATCTATAGTGCAGGGATGGGTCCAAAAACGACCGGCCAAACGATCCAGCGACGCGCAATGACAACGGCAACAATCGTGAGCCTACGGGCCGCGATAGTCATCGCACTACTCTGCGCGAGAACTCATCGCGCCTTCCCGGAACTGTATAAACCGCCCACGCAACGTGCCGTTCACGTAAAGATTATCAACGGCATACTGCTTGCAGAAGGCAGTATTGCGGGCCAGTCCGGCAGACCGGAAGTTACCGGCCTGTTTATCGTCGATACTGCGGCGACTGCGACCATCGTGAGTCCCGAGACTGCGCGCGCACTTGGCGGTAAAGGCGCTCCTGGCGAAAAGCTGGTTGATACAACGCTCAAGGTTGCAGGGGCCCAGGTCAGCCATCGGCCCGTGTCCGTCTATAGCCTCGACGCGTTCACGAAACAGACAGGCCAGCCGGTCATTGGCATCGCCGGGTCGGACATTTTCGAAAACTTCGGCGCGCGCATCGACTATGTCAACGAGTCCCTGACGCTGGTTGTACTGGCAAGCTGTGCGACGCCGGATGAGCACGTTCATCTGCGAGTGATCAACGGTCTGCCCTTCATCCAGGCGACCCTACAGACGGCATCCGGCAAACAGATACAGGGGGTTTTTCTGGTCGATACGGGACAGGCCGGCCCCGGCCTGGTCTTCACCAGTGAATTTCTGAAGGCCCATCCGGAGTTGGGCGCGCCTACTCCATCCATGCGGATCGCGGAAGTATCGCTCGGTGGCCACGCGTTGAAAGACGTGCCCGCGACCATTGCGCCGCCGAGTCCCAAAGGCGTAGGCGCTGACCTGGCTGGCGTGATTGGCGGAGGCATCCTGGGCCGCTTTGACGTGATGGTCGACCTGCCCGGCTCCTGGCTCATGCTGACGCCAAATGACCATTACGCCGAACCGTTCGCGGCGATTGCCCGCTAAGTCTGGTGACGTCCACTCCCCTCGACTGGACGCGGCAGAGGAGGGTGACCCCTCTCCAGAAGCTGTACATAGCCGCGGCCCTGTTCGTTCATCTCCGAGTAAAGCAGCGCTTGCAAAGCACTCCTGCCAAAGCTAGATTGATTGCGAATATCTCTGTGGCTTCGCGAGAAGGTATTTTCCATGGAAACTGCCTCTGTCCTGATCGATGAAAAGATCAAAGAACTGCCTGACTGGCGCGGCCAGATGCTCGCACGGGTGCGCGCCATCATTCAGAAGGCAGATCCGGAAATCATCGAAGAGTGGAAGTGGCGTGGCGTCCCTGTGTGGTCACACAGCGGCATCGTCTGTACTGGAGAGACTTACAAAAGCGTTGTCAAATTGACCTTCGCCAAAGGAGCGGCACTGAACGACCCTGCGTCCATGTTCAACTCCAGTCTTGATGGAAATGTGAGGCGCGCTATCGATATCCACGAGGGTGAGGCGATTGATGAATCCGCGCTGAGGGATCTCATCCGTTCTGCCGTGGCGCTCAATCTCGCAAGCAAGAAAAAGTCGAAGTCCTAGTCTTCTGCCATATGAAAAATCGGTCGGCGCCGCCGTGCACGATTATTCCTGTGGTCGCCTATCCGGATGTAGCGGCGGCGGTGTCGTGGCTGGAGAGCGCGTTCGGCTTTCGTGTGCGTCTGCGCATCGGCAGCCATCGTGTGCAGATGTGGTTTGGCGCGGCCTGCATTGTTATCGGTGAAACCGGCAGCAGCAACCAGTGGGCGACAAGAAGCTCAACGATGCTGCGCGTGACGGATGTCAACGCATCGTGCGCGCGTGCGACAGAGCACGGGGCGCGATTGATCCATGCACCGCAAACGCAAATCTACGGTGAACGCCAGGCCACGCTGGAGGACTTCGCCGGTCATACCTGGACGCTCACCGAGACAGCGTACGACGTTGATCCCGTTGTCTGGGCGCGGAAGCAGTGGAGCTGTGACGTCTGCCAGGCTTAAAAAACGATGGCGCGTTAGTTATGCCGGAAGCCTTCTAGATTGCAGGCAAAGCGTCGTCTGGAAGGTTGCTGTGGGTTATCAAGTAGACGAAGTTACTTCAAAACCTGACGTTCAGGCCCACGCCGACGGCGCTCCTACGACAGGCGCGTCTGGCAGGACTTAAAAACGTCGCGCCGCGATCTCTCGTGCTTATTCAGCTCAGATCAGGAGCCTGCGCTATTGAGCCGGAGTTGACGTCGTCAGTAGAAAAACCCACTTGCCCCCACGGCGGATGAGCGTGTCTGTGTTCAGCACAACAGGTGGATCTGCATGTCCGGCACAGGATGCGCTCTGGTGAATTTTGTAAATCAGGGCAGCAGACTCTGATGAGATGTTCACGAGTCGCACATCGCTCAAGCTGTAGGCGGACAGAGTGCATGCATGAGTGAGAGCAGCCACAACGCCCTCTCTTGGAGCAACTCCCTGCGATGAAACATAGAGAAAGTCTGGGGCCATCGTCGTGGTAAGTGCTGCCGCATCCTGCCTCTGCCAGGCATGCATGAAGGCATTCACCTGAGCAACGAGCACAGGTTTCAACGACGTTTCATCGTGGACGGGTTGTGCAGGATCAGTGTTCTGAGCACACAGAACACGTGAACACAATGAAGTGAAAAGGACAGCTGCGCACAGACCTCTCATGATTTCGCTCCTTGCAAAGCATTTACCTGTCTTCCTTCGATCGAAAAGACGACGCAGAAGACAAGCCAAACAAACGCGCAGATCGATAGCCAGCCGCGAAGATGGAAGTGCTCGATCGTTGCTTCTCGCAGTTGCCGCACCTGCGCCGGATCGGACAAGTGCGCCACGTCGAGTAACTGAACTGCCCGGTTGACCGGCAGTTGCTGCGTGACAGTAAGAACTGTATCCGTTAGCAGCAGGGCGAAACAACCCAGAAGGGTCCAGAACATCCATTTGGTCCGGTAGCGGGCAAAACTGAAGATCGCGACGAGATAAAGCAGAAAAGTTGCATTTACGAGGATTGGCATTCGGACGGCCATAAAGTGGTCCAGAGCCTGCCATGCAGCGGCATAGGTGGCCAGCGGCATACGTGTGATTGCTGGAAGCAAACCGATCAACATCAGCGCCTGCAGGCCGGCCAAAATGCCGGTCAGCAAGAGCACCAGCGAAATCACCCATCTCTGTAAAGTAGACAATCATTGACTCCTTTCTATGACCGGCCATCTTCAAGGCTGGCAAATGCTTTTGCCCACTCCTGCAGAAGTTTTACGAAACTTCTCAGCGACTACCCGTGCTTTTTATCTTGGCGCATCAGAAGTATTTTGCGGAGCCGCCGGAGGTCCGGGAGCTGCAGTGATCTGCGTGTTTTGGAAGGAATCCAAAAGCCAGTGCCCTTCCTCCCTGCTCAGCACAAAGGTGCCTCTCGTTTCGCCCGGTGGTGCGTCCCCGCGCGATCCAGATTTGTCGTGATCACGACAGCAACATCGGGACGAACGAAGCGAATCTTCTCGATGACGGTGCGCCTTTGTATATCGTGAAGCGGACCCGCTTGGAGCCTGCTCATGATCGCCACGAAAGCTTCGCGCCCCCTGGTCCAACCTCCCTAGACATTAATGAAATCCCCATCTTCGACGGTCGTTCGGGAATTAGTGGGTTGCCGGGCATCATGATGGTTCCAGGCACTATCTGCATCAGTAAAAAATTGCCGAATAGCCTTATCATCAGCCGGGTTCTGACCGGAAAGATCTGCTGCCGCCGCTGCGAGAAGAATCGAAAGGGCAAGTATCTTGAGAGGCATGGTGGGCAGAATTGTAGACCCTACCAGCCAGCCCACGGAGCAAATTAATAG
>CAXTNK010000029.1:52319-53355 GCA_964245665.1 uncultured Acidobacteriaceae bacterium | reverse complement strand
CGACACTGTTTCTTTGGTCGCCACTTGAATTGCATATTCTGTTGCGCACTGACTGTTTTGAGAAGTAAATAGCTTTACCTGTTATCGAGTTAACTATCTTGAAGGCTTGAGGGATAACTGTTCATGATGTCGAATGCTACGCGTAGAGGTTTTCTGAAGACTGCTGGATTAGTCGCTGCCGAGTCCCTGATCGGACCCAACCTGCATATGCTGGCGCAGACTGGGGAGCCGAGCGCTAAAACCTTCGGCCCCAATGACCAGATACAAATTGCATTGATTGGCGCGGGCGGCCAGGGACAGGGCGATACTGAAGTCGCAGTCAGCGTACCCGGCGTAAAACTGGTTGCTGTGGCCGATTGCTACCAGGGTCGGTTAGACCACAGCAAGGAAGTGTGGGGCAACGATGTGTTCACTTCGCGCGACTACCGCGAGGTGCTTGAACGCAAGGATATCGATGCTGTGATCGTTGCGACTCCTGACCATTGGCACAAGCAGGCAGCGATTGATGCGATGAAGGCCGGCAAGGACGTGTACTGCGAAAAGCCGATGATCCATCTGTATTCCGATGGGCCGGAGATGATCGAAGCTCAGCGCAAGACGAACAGGATTATGCAGGTCGGTAGTCAGCGCGTAAGTTCCATAATCTATGCGAAAGCGAAAGAACTATTGGCTGCCGGTGCAATTGGTGAGTTGAACATGGTGACGGCTCGCTGGGACCGTAATTCTTCGATCGGCGCCTGGAATTACACCGTGCCCCTGGACGCCAACACAGAGACTTGCGACTGGCCACGCTTCCTTGGAACCGCGCCGAAGATTCCGTGGAATGCCGAGCATTTCTTCCAGTGGCGTAAGTGGAAGGCCTATGGTTCAGGCGTTGCGGGCGATCTCTTTGTCCATCTTTTCAGCGGCACGCACTTTGTGACTGGTGCGATTGGTCCGACGCGTGCGATGGCAACTGGCGGTCTGCGCTTCTGGAAAGATGGCCGCGATGTTCCCGATGTGATGCTGGCGTGGTTTGATTATCCGGAGAAGTTCA
>CAXTNK010000029.1:45634-52309 GCA_964245665.1 uncultured Acidobacteriaceae bacterium | reverse complement strand
ACCTTAGCCTCCGGGTAAATTTCGTCGATGGCGGCGAAGAGAGCGAAGGCCTGATCTTCACCGGTTCAGAAGGTACGCTCGAGATCGCTGGTAACTCCGTAATCGTAAGCCGTGTGCCTCGTGAGAAGGATCCGGGCTATACCATCGGAACCTTCACCCTGGATATGCAGAAGAAACTGTTGGAGGCCTATCATCAGAAGTATCCTTCGAGCGAGCAGCAAGGGATGAGAGATGTTGGAGTCGAGCGCTACATGGCGCCGCACGGCTACAGCGATCATTACGATCACTTCAAGAATTTCTTTGCTTCTGTGCGTTCAAGGACGCCCGTCGTAGAAGATCCGGTCTTCGGTTTCCGAGCCGCTGGAGCCGCCCTGCTAAGCAACGTGAGCTACGAGCGCGATACCATCGTGCACTGGAATGCGAAGGAAATGAAGATAGTTGACAAGCAGGGCTGACTGCCCCTGAGCTATGGAATTACCAAATTGTAGATAATCGGCTGAACTAGCTATAGCTATCTCAGCCGATCACCTCGCTGAGACGGCAGTTTCATAGATTTCACTCGTAGCTGATTCGCTGGCCTCGAGCTGGCGAACATGTTTTTCGAGGTCCTGCGCCACAACCTTTGCGTACTTCAGGAAATGATTGGCAGACATCAGCACCATGAAGCCGAGCCACATCTTTGCCGGGTTCCTGCTCCATTTGCGGATCGCGAGCCAGAGGAAGCGCCAGTAGGCGAGGCGGTAGTTGGAGGTAACTCCCTGCTTCCATACAGACGAGAAGAAAACCTTCACGTTATACATGAAGGGCAGCTCTGGTGGATGCTGTGTCGGACGCGGCTGCCAGGATTCAAGCGAATTGAATGCGCGCCGGAAATAAGCTTCCGGTGTATACAGACCGGACAGAAGAGTACTGAGTCCGCGCAGAAGCACCGGCAACGGCAGCTTGGTGCGGAAATTCGGCGGACTGAAGTTTGAGGTTGCATCGCTGTCCTCGATCAGGCGGCCTTCCTTGCGCATGCGATCGAAGAGAGGCGTCGTCGGCGGCGCCTGCAGTACTCCGGCCATGGCCCAGGTGATGGCGGTTTTATCGATGAACTGAAGCTGTCGGTCGAAGATGGTTTCGTCGTCAGAATCGAAACCGACGATGAAGCCGGCAATCACCCACAGGCCACTTTCGCGAATACGGTTGACCTGGGTCAGCAGGTCCCCGCGCAGGTTCTGAAATTTGGACGACCCTTTAAGCGCTTCGGCGGATGGCGTCTCAATCCCGAGGAACACATACATGAAGTTCGCTTCGACCATCGAAGCCAGTAGCTCGGGCTTATCGGCGAGGTCGATCGAAGCTTCGGTGTAAAACGAAACCGGATGCTTGTTCTCTTCCTGCCACACAGTCAGTGCCTTGGTGAGTTGCAGCGCCAACTTATGGTTACCGATGAAGTTGTCATCGACAACGAAGACTTCGCTGGCCCAGCCCAGTTTGCGAAGGGCGTCCAGTTCCGCTATGACCTGGGTCGGCGACTTGGCACGCGGACGACGACCATAGATAGTAATGATGTCGCAGAATTCGCACTGAAATGGACAGCCGCGCGAAAACTGTACTGGCATCGAGGTGTAGGCGTTCATGCGCAGCAGATCGAAGCGGGGAATCGGGCTCTGCGACATGTCCGGCTTGTCGATGATCTGATACAGGGCGTGCGCAGTGCCGTTCTCAAGGGCATTCGCGATTCCGCCGAAGGCTTCTTCAGCTTCCCCTACCAGGACGTGGTCGGCATACTTCAACAGGAATTCCGGCTCGCTGCTGGCCCAGGGTCCGCCGATGAACGTACGCCGGCCCAAAGCCCGCGCCCGCTCAAGCGTCGAGAGCGTACTGACCCGCTGCGCCTGCATGGAACTGACCATGACCAGATCGGCCCAGAGCAGGTCCTCATCGCTCACCACTTCGAAGGTCAGGTCGAGCAGGCGGATTTCCCAGGTGGGTGGACACAGGGCCGCCACGGTGATTAAACCGAGTGGCGGCATCACGGATTTTTCAGGCACCAGTTCAAGCACGCCTTCGAAGCCCCAGAAGGAATGCGGGAACTGCGGCCATACCATAAGTACTTTCAGGTTCTGCCCGAGTGGCGGAAATGTCCGGTCAGTCGCCGCGCCGGGTTTTGCCGTAATGAGTGATGCGGGGATCGTCGTGGGCGAGTACTGGGGAAAGTGGCCGTTGGAAGCTGATGTCAAGAATGCACTCCATCGAGAAGCCCAACTGCCGGGCAGGAACCGCCCGGGCATGCGGAGACTACTTGCACGGCCAATAGCGACCGCGAATCTGGTTCAGGAAAGCCTGAACACCGGCGAACCTGTCCTTAGCCCCTTAAGATCTGAGAGCAAGAAATCCTAGAAATCTGGCACGGCATGCAGTTTCACCTACCTTGTTCGAACCCCAAGAATTGTGTCCTTATGCTACCGGCTTAGAGGGTCAACGTCTTGCGAAAAGTGAAAACATCATCACTGGTCGACGCCAATCCGACATTCTTTCCAGCCCCACGTACTTCCTGTATTCGTTTTTGCGCCTCAAACGGGGCTTTTCAAATAGCTCAAGAAGAGAGAGGTGGATTTCACGCACTATTACGACATAGCCGGAGGACATAACCGAGCGTCACAGATGGACATAGAAAAATGGCGGCCTTTGAAGGCGCCGCCACTGATCATTGCTGGTTTTGATGGCACCGCTTACGGTCGGTTAGACGGCCTTGGCATCCCTCAAACCTCGAACCTTGTCGTGCGATACTTCGATGTGACTTTGCTGGATCGTCAACACTTCACGTATGTTGAGCGGCAGATGCTCTTCAAGAGCTTCCTTGTACGCCTTTTTTGCCGCGTCCTCACCCTGCTCGGCCGTGGCCAACAGAGTGTGATCGCCGCCGCCCAGATTTGCCTTGAGTTCGCCCCATGCACGATGAAGCTTTCCCGAGACCATGCCGCTCTGATGCACGTCCTTGACGCCAAGGTGGTGCAGTTCGTTTTCGAGCTCGGCGGCAAACTCGGCCCGCTTCTGGGTCTCCTGCATAAAGAAGAGCCGCGCTGGCTGATCCTTGATGTGGTTACCAATTTCGAGGAAGCCTTCGTGGCTGTCTCGCAGTACATCAATGAGCTTTTTGAGCGTAGTCGTCACTTTTTCGTGGTCAATGGTTTCAGTCATAACGTTCTCCCAAGTACTCGGATGCTGGTTGCTGCGGATGTGAGACTTGCTTGATCAGCGAATTCAGTCGAGAAGCGTGTCAAGGCACGACGCTTTCTTTATCACCATGGTATTCGCCCGAGCCGGGAGCGGTCTTCAACTAAGACGTGTGATCAAGATCGGATTCCTGCGGTTCTCCATCCCGATCTCCAGTAGCAAGTCAGGGCGGGTCAGGAAGATAGCGGTGGCCCTTCAGTTATTCTTCCATAGACCAGATTCCAACGGCTGGTTGAAGTCTGTCATGCATCTGAAAATCCAATAATGGCTCAAGGGGCTCCCATCACTACTTTTACTGCCGGTGACGCCGAGAAGCGCCGCGTCGGCCTTATGCCTATTCTTAGGCTCGCTTTGTCTGCGATGGTTATCTACGCCATCGTTGATACGGTCCTGAACCGGTTGGCGTTCAGCAAGGGCTGGATGATCTTCTGGCCATTGAATGGTGTCACCATAGCAGTCCTGACGAGGCGGCCTTTACGGGACTGGACGCCGATCTTGGCTGGCGTGGCTGTCGGAACGGGTCTAGGCGAGTGCCTGGACGGGAATTCATTTGTCCTGGAACTTTGGCTTAGGTGTTTTTCTATCCTGGAAGTCTTTATCTGCGCGTGGCTCCTTCCTTCTTTCTCGTACCTTGAAACCTGGTTGAGCAGGCGGTACCTCTTTCTGCGGCTCTGTGCTGCAATCATCCTTGGTCCGGGCATTTCCGGGCTCTTAGCCGCTGCTATCTTCAGGCACCTGCAGCATCAGAATTTTCTGGCTGCTTTCGATAGCTGGGCAACCGCTGACGCACTGGGTGTCGCGGCATTGCTGCCAATTTCGCTTGCTTTCAGCTCGTCAGAATTCCGATCCCTGTTCAAGCGTCGCCAGTTACCAAGAACTGTCGGAGTGCTCAGCGTAATGCTGGCGGTCACGATACTGGTTTTCTACGTCACCCGCTTTCCCCTTCTGTTCCTCCTTTATCCGGCGCTGCTCATTGTGGAAGCAGTACTTGCCTTTGCCGGTTCCGCGATTGCCCTTCCAATTGTTTGCATGGTTGCCGTGTATCTGACCATGCATGGGCATGGCCCGTTTGGATTATGGCCGACAAACATGCCAGTATCCCGAAATGTGGCGCTCCAGATATTCCTCGGGTTCAATCTCGTTGCTCTGTTTCCTGCGTCCATTCTTTTGATGGAGCGCAGAAAGATGGCGGCAAAACTGACTGAGACCAACGAGCGGCTCAGTATTCTGGCAACGATGGATGGCCTGACTGGCATAGCCAACCGTCGTTCACTTGATGAGCGATTCGCCAACGAATGGAAGCGCGCGATGCGAGTGCGCAGCCCGATCTCACTGTTGATGATCGATCTGGACCATTTCAAAGACTTCAATGACCTTTATGGTCATGACGCCGGGGATCAATGCCTCAAAACGGTTGCTGGCACTCTTCGCGAACATGTGCGCCGGCCCCAGGATCTGGCAGGAAGATTTGGTGGCGAAGAATTTGCAATACTTCTGCCGCATACCCCGGTAAACGACGCGCTTGATCTGGCTGAACGAGTACGCGAGGCCGTGTTTAACCTGCAGATTCGTCATGACAAGAGTCCTCATTCGCGTGTAACTGTTTCAGTTGGCTGCTCGGGGGCAATTCCGGTGGCAGGCGCGGAGCCGATAGAACTGCTGCGGGCCGCCGATGCCGCACTCTACCAGGCAAAAAAGGTAGGCCGCAACCGAGTCGCACAGCTCTGAGCGATAGCTTCGGTTGCTTATGACGCCTCAGACTTGTCTCGCCCTCGCGTTCGCCTGATGCGGATGTAATTCCCGCACAACTAGCTTAAAGACAGCAGTATGGGTGTGTGATCCGAGGGTTTGGGTTCGCCACGAGGGCCTTTATCGATCTCGCAGTTTGCGAGCCTGCCTTTTACGGCAGGTGACAGCAGAAAATGATCGATCCTGATCCCACGATTGTGTTCAAAGGCCTGCCGGAAGTAGTCCCAGAAGGTGAACTGACCTGCTTCGTCAGGGTGCAGGGTCCTGAAAGCATCGACATATCCCATAGCGAGGAGTGCCCTGTAGCGGGCGCGCGACTCTGGCTGAAAGAGGGCATCGCGCATCCACGACGCCGGCTTGTGGCAATCGATGTCTTCAGGAATAACATTGAAGTCGCCTCCGATGACTACGGGAAGATCGCTTTTGAGCCACACGGCTGCCTGTTGTTGCAGGCGGTCCATCCATGCCAGTTTGTAGTCGAACTTCTCGGTTCCTACTGGATTGCCATTCGGCAGATAGATGTTCACGATGCGGATCCCGTCAATCACTACCTCGATAAAACGCGCATGGCTATCAGCCTCATCGCCGAGCAGCGTCGTACTGAGCACGTCGAGCGGCCTGCGTGCCAGGATCGCGACGCCGTTGTAGGCTTTCTGCGTCACAGCGACGCTCTCATAGCCGAGTTCTTTGAAAACAGCCGCAGGGAAGTCAGTACCTTTCAGTTCCTGCAACAGAAGCACATCGGGGCTTTTCGCGTTTAACCAACGCGTTACGTGTTCCATCCGCGCTCGAATGGAGTTCACGTTCCAGCTTGCAATCAACATCAGTTTCTCCCCGGTAAGCGTACACGCTCTTATCAGAATATAACGATGCCGACATTACCCTTCGCACCAGACTTCTTGCGTCTTCGGAGAATCTTTTCTGCAGTAGTATGCAATTTCCTGGCGGCGCGAATCATGTACTGGCCGGCGGGATTCAAATAGAAAAGCTTTGTCGCTCTCTCACAGCATGCAGGCTGGTATGTCTCTATTGTAAAAGTGGAAAGCGATCTTATTTTTCAGCAGGAACTAGCAGGTCATCTTGAGACAGGTGAGACTAGCATCGCAGATCCAGCTATCGGCTAAAGGGCGCGAGTCACACCTGCTTCTGGCCGTGTTGCCATCTAAGATCTTCCCCTTTTCAAACAGGATCAGGCAAATGAATCGGCAGGATCGGGTGAGCGGATGGGCACCTTATTCGCTACAGTAGTAGTTGATTGGCGGGTCGATGATTAGACGCCCTCAAGGAGAATGATTGTGAAAAAAAGGAAGCTTGGTAAGAGCGAGCTTGAGGTCTCCGAAATAGGCCTGGGCTGCATGGGCATGAGTTTTTCGTACGGCCCTCCAAAAGACAAGGCAGAAATGACAAAGCTGATTCACGCCGCCGTGGACCGTGGTGTGACCTTCTTCGATACAGCTGAGGTCTATGGCCCCTATATTAATGAAGAACTTGTCGGGGAGGCGCTGCAGCCCTACCGAGGAAAGGTTGTGATTGCGACCAAGTTCGGTTTCGAAGCGAATAAAGAAGACGGCAAATGGTCTGCACTGAATAGCCGCCCGGAGCATATTCGCGAGGTTGCGGAAAGCTCATTGAAGCGGCTGAAGGTGGATTCGATCGATCTCTTTTATCAACATCGGGTGGATCTGAACGTGCCGATTGAGGATG
>CAXTNK010000029.1:34728-45624 GCA_964245665.1 uncultured Acidobacteriaceae bacterium | reverse complement strand
GTGAAGCAACTGATCCAGGAAGGCAAGGTCAAGCACTTTGGCATGTCGGAGGCAGCTGCAAAGACAATTCGCCGCGCCAACGCCGTGCAACCCGTTACCGCGGTGCAGAGCGAATACTCGCTGTTCTTTCGCGAGCCTGAAGAAACGGTCATTCCTGCACTTGAAGAACTGGGCATTGGTTTTGTTCCGTTCAGTCCTCTTGGCAAGGGATTTCTAACTGGCAGGATGTCCGCCGATACGAAGTTCGACAAGTCAGACTTCCGCAGCACACTTCCTAAGTTCAGTCCGGAAAATATGAAGGCGAACTACGCACTTGTGAAAGTGGTGACATCATTCGCGGAGCGCAAGAAGATTTCGCCTGCACAGGTTGCGATCGCATGGCTCCTCGCGCAAAAATCGTGGATCGTTCCGATTCCCGGAACGACAAAGCTGGAACGGCTGGAAGAAAACCTGGGTGCCGTCAATGTTGAACTGACTGGCGAAGAATTGCGCGAACTCGACGAGAGTTCTTCGAAGGTGAAACTGCAGGGTGATCGCTACTCTCCTGTTCATCAGCAACTCGTCGGCAGATAGTCGCGCGCCTGCAACCATCGAAATCACATGGGAAGAATTACATCCGGAACGAACCTAATGGCATTTCATTTGATGGCAAGACATTATGCTACAAAGTCAAAGAAATGAGATGCTGCGTGATGACAATCATCCGCCCGTTTACTGCAGCAACGATCGTCTCCATGCTACTACTCTGTATACCTGGTATGGCTCAATCAAGTCTTTCTGCATCCGCTATCATCAAGTCCGCGCGGGCCGCCCATGATGTGCCTCTCACGCTGGATCCTGGGTCTGCCTTCTGGCGCCACGCTCTACCCATTTCGATAGACAGCGATAACTATGGACGACCCTCCGGGCAGGTGCAGACAGTTGTGCGGTCGCGATGGACTAACGACAGCCTGTATCTTTTATTTGTTTGTCCCTACCAGGAACTAAACTTAAAGCCCGCGCCCGAAACACAATCAGAAACAAACGAGTTGTGGAACTGGGATGTAGCCGAGGCATTCATTGGCTACGATTTCGAACACATCAGAAGCTATAAAGAATTTGAAGTATCGCCGCAGGGAGAATGGATTGACCTCGCCATCGACCTCGAGAATCCACAGGATGGAGAAGGCTGGCATTGGAATTCTGGCTTCGAAACGGCTGCGCATATCGATCACGAAAAGAAAGTCTGGTACGGCGCGATGCGCATACCTCTTGCCGCGATCGATCCAAAGCCTCCGCGTATCGGAAGCGAGTTTCGCGTGAACTTCTTTCGATGTGAGGGTGTTGAGCCGGAGCGACAGCTTCTTGCCTGGCAAGCTCCTATGGGTCCATCATTCCATGTGCCCGAGCGCTTCGGGAAGATGAAGCTTGTGAAGTAGCATGCATCTTCCCGTGTATAAAAGGGCACTGCTTTAAATTTTGTTTTGACTTTCCGGGAAATCCGCCTCGAGCGACGCATCCTTCCAGGTATCCAGATCTTTTTTGACTGTGTCTAGCTTCTTATAAGCGAGATCCAGCGCCATCTTTCCCAATACCAGGTGCAGTGGAGGATCATCTGAAAGAACTGCCTTAATAATCGCTTCACCCGCTCGCACCGGATCGCCAGCCTGCTTACCGCTATTCTCGTGCGTCTGGTTACGGCGCTTCCCAGCTGTTTCATCATAGTCGTGTATAACTGTCTCTGATTCCAGGATCGAGCGACCCGACCAGTCGGTACGGAAAGGTCCCGGTTCGACCACGATCACTTTGATCCCAAGCGGCTTGACCTCGATAGCCAGCGATTCAGAGATACCTTCAACAGCATATTTCGTTGCGTGATAATAGCCGGTGGCACCGAAGCTAACAAGGCCGCCAATCGATGAAATATTGACGATGTGTCCACTCCTGCGCCCTCGCATACCTGGCAAAACCAGCTTGGTCAGAGCTACGAGGCCAAAGAAGTTCGTCTCGAACATCTTTCTTACTGCGTCATCCTCGCCCTCTTCGACTGCAGCCAGATAGCCGTACCCCGCGTTATTCACAAGTACATCAATTCGCCCGAATTTCTTCTGAGACTGTTCGACCGCGGCCTTCAACTGGGCTGCATCCGTCACGTCCAGCCTCAGAGCCAGCGAGTCAGCATCATGTCCTTTTACGAGGTCCTGCACCTCTTCCACTTTGCGTGCCGTTACTACAGCACGCCAGCCGCGAGCCAGTACTAATTTTGCGAGTTCTCTACCAAATCCGGTCGAGCATCCAGTGATAAACCAAACGGGAGATTCCTGATGTGTCATCGTGTCCTCTAGACTCTACGATGCAAATTTGCCTGGTCTCGCAGTCCCGCGTAGTCAGCACTTCGCACCCGCAGCCCAAGTGTCTGTAGCCGTCGGATCCAGGGATCAATCCATCTGCAAATTGGCTTATTCGCGGTGGTTTGAAGGATAGGCTTGTTTTTTCCTTACAAACGCATACTACTATTTCCACCCAACGATGGAAGCGCGCCATGCACCATGACGCTAAACTCAGCCGATGAAAGTTGCGTACATCCTGGCCACCAATCTCGCGAGCACCACCAAACTCGCCACTATGATTCTTCCCCAACTGGAGCAGAACAACCACGGAGCCGACGTCGCCGGCATATTCTTCTTCGACGATAATCTGTACTGCCTACGCGCCGGTGATCCGATAGGCGAAAGACTCTCTCGCATCGCTGCTGAGAAAAACATTCTGCTTATGGGATGTGATCAGTGCGCAGTGCGGCGGAACCTTGCTGTAGGGACATTGGAGCAATGTGGAAGCGGTAAGATCACTGCACATGGCCTGGTTGCAGGTGCGCAGGTAGGGTGCTTCCCGCAACTTTATGCAGCGCTCGCCGGCGGACCGCCTGACTATGTGATTACGTTGTAATCGTCGCTAACTATGTAAACTTTGACAAGGCACAATTCCACTTGTCGTCTGAAGTTCTTCATATGGGCGAAGATGCTGGAAAGCAGGTCCGCTTGACCCGTCGGCATCACAAAAGATGTGAGCGCCGCGGACCTCACGACGATCAGTGACAGGCGAAATAAATAGGCTGGAGAACTTTCCCCTTCAGGATATATGTTGGATTCAAATGAGATCAGCAACGAATTGGATGTTGTCGTAGTCGGCGGTGGTATCGCAGGCATGGCAGCATCGATTCACCTTGCAGATGCGGGTCTGCGGGTCATCTGTGTCCACAGTGACGAACTTACGTCCGATCCCGTAGGCGAGTCTCTCGACTGGTCGGCGCCGGACTTACTCAAAGCAATCGGTCTACCGATAGACTCCCTGCTGGAACGTGACATGGCTACAACGAAACGCCACGTGATCCTAAGGCTCCGAGATGGGTTTGAGCGGCATTACGAGCCTGGATCATGGCTGGGTGAACCTCCGTTCAACGTTCGTCTTGACACCATTCATGTCGATCGCGCCGCATTAGCTCAAGCTATTCGAGCTATCGCAGAACAGAAGGGTGTTGAGATCGTTTCGGATCAAGTGATCACGGTCGAGCGAGAACGCGGGCGTGTAACTTCAGTAAGCACAAGGCTCGGAGTTCAACTACGCGCCAGGTGGTTCATCGATGCATCTGGAGGCATGGCGCGGCTCTTTGCCAGGACATTCAACCTTCCAATGCGCGAGTACGGTCCCAATAAAGTAGCGTTGTGGGACTATTTTCCCATGGCGGCAAGTGTCGAAGGAACAACCCTGTATGGATCCGGCTCACCTACGAAATATATGGACTGGATCTGGCAGATTCCGATTCGTTCCGGCGTGATGAGTGTAGGCTGTGTTGCGACGGGCGAAGGAATGAGACAGCAACGTCAACGCGGCTTGAGCGTTCAGCAGATCTATGAAGCGCGGTTGAGAGAGTTTCCCCCTCTGGCATCGCTATTGTCGAAGAGCGAAGTTGAGCCGCGGGCTACTTCATTCCGATGCCGCGTGCATGGGCAAGTAAGTGGGCCTAACTGGCTGATCATAGGAGAAGCCGCAGCGATGGTCGATCCAATGACTTCGAATGGCGTTACGGCGGCGCTTCGACACGCGAGTGAGGCGTCTGCGTTGATTATCCGCAACCGCGATTCCAGCCGGCTTCCGCAGCTGGCTGCAGTGGCGTATGCATGGCGGGTCCGTGATGTCGCTGCGTTTTTCAACACCCTGATTGAAACAGTGATGTACCAAGTGGACGTTCGCGGACGAATCGGAGCGCTGGCAGCGGGAGATGTCTACACCATTCCGGCATGGTTGATGAATCTTGTCTATTCGCGGACACGGCCAACCGGAGTTCTTGGAAGTGCCTGCCTATGCATGTTGATGCGTAGTCTTCGCTGGGGCGCTCACATGCTTTCGTGGTTCTGCTGCGCTACCAATCAGGATGCGCTGCCAGAATGACAAGTTTTATGCTCTTGTCCTAATAGGTGTGGATTGTGAACTTAGCCTGCCTTAGGCCTTCTTTGAAGAAGACGAGTAATATCTGACGATCGGGCAGCGAGACCGGACGGTCATCAGCTTCAGCCATAGGTTGCCCAGTGCCGTTTTCATGTTGAAAAATGTATATCACCACACCGCTAACTTTGTCCGTCGTCCGTTGGGTTGATATTCAATGCCTCTCGCCGGCTGGTCGATTGGCGAACTAGGGTGCATTGTCTTACATCGCCCCTGCCACGCCTTACTTCACGATGTTTGGTTGGAACCTTTATGCCACCGGAAATAGAATGGTCTGTGCCTACGGCACCACTGTGAGCGAAACTTGAGCAGCACCGGCTGCCGTTGATGAGGTATTGCGAAATCAAGGCTCGGGCTGAATGTATCTATGTAGCAGAAGTAAGCCGCCAGATCTTCAAGGCGCGTCTTTAAAAGCAGCTGAATGCATTCAAAGGCTCGCGTAACATCGTTGAGCTTCCAGTCTTGCATTTGCAAGAGTAAGCACCGGGTCCCTTGATGGATAGAATTCCATCGTTATGAATTTGTCATATTTTAGTTCCCCCAGCTTCTTGTAGATAGTTGCATAATTCACTTCTCCGGTTCCCGGTTCGTGACGGCCCGGCACGTCGGCGATATGAACCAGTCCGACCCAGTCAATATTCTGTTCCAGCTTTTCAAGAAGATTCCCGTTGGCTCGTTGCTCATGGTAAAAGTCGTACAACACCTTGACCATCGGGCTTCCCACTGCTCTAACGATCTCAAAACCCTCACTGACACTGGTGAGGTACATCTCGGGACTCTCCAAGGGATCGATTGGCTCAATGACAATCTGTATGTTGTTAGCTGTGGCAATGTCAGCCGCATGTTTGAGATTCTCAATACAGGCGGCGTGTTGGACACTTCGAGAAAGCCCGTTTACGATAGCGCCGGACTTCAGATTGATCTGGGGACTTTGAAGCAATTTCGCGGCGGTCATCTGAGCATTCAGCTGCTTCAAAAAATCGGCTGAACCTGATGGATCCGCAAAGCCCGCTTTCACGCCACTCAGCATGTCAAACACTAATCCAAGTGACTTCATCTTCGCCATAATGAGGCTTGTCTCGTCCGGAGACCATTTTTGAAATTCGCCTACAAGCTCGACACCCTGGTAACCCGCCTTCGCTACGATTTCCAAGCACTGATCAAACGGAGCCTGCTTCTCGAGAGTCCACAGCATGACCGAAAATCGTGGCGAATGGCTTCCTGCTGGTGTTTGAGCATTCGTCCACGACGAAATCACCTGTCCGATTGCTGCTGCGGCAGCTAGTTGCGTGAACGATCGTCGATTCATCTATCCCCCCTTGTCATTCCCCGCTCCAATGAAGCTATGCCGATTGACGCGGGTTGTCATACCGAATAGATAGTTAGCCCTTATCGGGACGCCGACTGCGAGAAGGGCGGCGCGAGTTTGCGATGTGACCATCCCGCATCCTTTTCACTGCTGAAAACAAATTTAAGTTCGCCACCTTTCATCAGCTCCTCATGCGTCACATAGCTACGGTCGAGCGAGGCTCCGTTGAGTAATACATCCTTAACGAAGTTATGTTGCTCGCTCATCCCTACACTTGCGACCGTGAACTGCTTGCCGTCGGGCAGATGGAGGACCGCGCGATCGACAAATGTTCGACCTATGACATACTCATTCGAACCGGGCGCAACCGGATAGAAGCCAAAAGCAGTGAACATCAGCCACGCGGACATTTGGCCGAGGTCATCATTACCGACAAGGCCATCCGGCGTTGGCTTATATTGCGAATCAACGATCTGCTTCAGTCGCGATTGCGTCCTTATTGGAGCCCCGGCATACATATACAGATAAGGAAGATGGTGGCTCGGCTCGTTTCCATGTATGTACTGTCCGATCATTCCCGAGATATCCTCAATATTTGCGTAAGCCGCGGGATCGACCTTCTGATCAAACATCGCATCGAGCTTGGCGACTAGCTTATCGTCTCCGCCAAGTAGATGAATCAGACCCTGTTCATCCTGCGGTTGATACCACGAGTACTGCCACGCATTGCCTTCCGTGAAGCCGCTGCCTTCGCCTGCTTTTGCCGGATCGAAGGGCTTAGCGTAACTACCATTGCTCAGTCGCGGTTCGACAAATCCATCTGCTACATTGAAGTTGTTTCGCCAGAATGTCGACCTGTTCTGAAAGGTAGAAGCAACCACTTTGCTGCCCATCGCATTGGCCATGCGCGCAATCGTCCAGTCGTCGAAGGCATATTCAACCGTCTTTGATGCAGCCTCGCTGTCGTTATTAACCGGCACATAGCCGAGCTTCATGTAGGATCCCAGGTTGCCATAGGGCGCGTACGTAGCACTTGCTACCATCGCATCGAGTGCAGCCTGGACATTGTAGCCGCGGATACCTTTCATATAAGCATCGGCAATGATCGGCACTGAGTGATAACCAATCATGCACCAGGTTTCCTGTCCTTGGAATTGCCACACGGGCAGTATCCCGAAGGGACTTTCCTGTTGAGACACAAGTAATGACTGGACCAGATCATTCGTACGTTGCTCTGGTTCAATCAGAGTCATCAGCGGCTGTTCAGCACGATAAATATCCCACAATGAAAGAGAGGATACAAAATGAAATCCATTCGCCTGATGTACCTGGTTGTCGGGCCCGCGATAGTCGCCATTCACGTCCATACTTATGCTGGGAGACATCAACGAATGATAGAACGCTGTGTAAAGCGACTTCTCCATGGCGGGAGTAGCGTGAAGCTCTACGCGGTCTAACTCCGTCCGCCACTCTTGTTGGGTCTTAGTTCGAACGCCGTCGAAATCGAAGCCAGGTGCCTCCGCATCCATGTTCAATATGGCGTTATTTTCGCTTACTGACGAGATCGCGACCTTCACGATAAGTGGAGTAGATGCCGGCGCAAAGTCGAAGACCGCCTCGAGGCCTCGGCCTTCAATGCTCTGGGTATCCTTTGGTGAGGTTCCGGGCGTTTTGAAGCCGTGATACGGTGGCGGATCATCTTCGCGGTTGTACAGTGATTGACCGATGATGGGGACCGAAAACCGCATGGCAAAATAGAGTTGACGACCGGGTGCCCAGCCGCGGGTTTCCCGCATTCCGGTTATCGTGCCATCATTCCTCAATCGAATGCGCGACCACAATACCTTTCCTGGATAGTTGTAGATACTGCTGCGAAGATCAATGAGTAAGTGGCGAGTAGTTCCATCGGAAAACGTGTAACGATGCAACCCGACACGCTCGCTCGCTGTTAGTTCCGCTTGTACATGTGAGTCTTCCAGCAAGACTTTGTAATAGCCTGGTTCTGCATGTTCGGTCGAGTGTGAGAATCGGGACCGATATCCAGAGCGAGGCTTTTCCGGATCGCCTGGATCCAGCGGAACCGTGTCTCCGCTGAGTGGTGTAAGTAATACATCGCCCAGATCGCTATGGCCTGCGCCTGAAAAGTGAGTGTGTGAAAAGCCGAGGATCGTCTTGTCCTCGTAGCGATAGCCGGCAGCCCACTTGTAGCTTTGCTTGAATGGTCGAATCTGTGTGTCTGGTGACAACTGAACCATGCCGAATGGCGCTGTCGCACCCGGGAACGTATGACCTTCCGGCCCTGTTCCAATCATCGGATCCACGAGCTTCAGCGGATCAGGCGTCTGGGAGAAAACGATTGACACGGAAAGCAGCAGGCTGAGGATCAGGCAGCACTTTTTCATTACTCAAAAGTACAGCATCTTTCGACCGAACTCCTATCAGCATCTGTGGCTAGGACCGGCCAATGGACATCCTGATCATGTTCCTGCTACCTGACAGGTATATCGGAAGGTAAGGTCTTATTGCGATTCTTGAGCCACTCCATGCTGATCTCACTATTGGCGTTTTTGTGTGCAACTTGCTTATCGACATCAGGCATGAAAATCTCAAGACCAGCCTGCGGCGTCATGCGTGTGTAACCATTTACCAGTTGTGCCTGGTAGTTAACAAGGTCCAGATCGAACCAAGGATCAGTCGATGCGTCGATCATCGTCAGGTCTACGTTGTGCATGGTAAGTTTGCCAAAGTCGAGGGAGCCGCCTGACAGTTTTAGAAAATTGTGCCACTGGGCGAGCTTGGCGTGATCGACGGGCGCGCTACCGTATACCACCTCGACATCAGGCACCACCACGCGTACGGATGTAAGCTGCCCATGAATGTGTGGCGGCGGCAGAAGCACTTGGGTGTCGAAGAAGATGTCGTTATCGGCGACTGAGATGCCAGGTATATCAGTCGCATGTACAAGGTCGCTCAGCTGGATATGCAACTGACCCAGCAAGCGCTTGAGTGGCAGCTTGAGAACATCCAATTTTGTTAAATGAAATTGCACGCGGCCATCAGGCGTTGCGGCGAGTGTAACGCGTAACTCAATGGGCAAAGGAATGATCTTGTGCACTGTTCCGTGCAAGACCAGTTGATCGCCGTCCGGTTGTATGGTTATGTCCTTGAGCGGTGCGTTGCTGGGTGCATTGGCATTGAGAAAATGACTGATATCTCCGATGTTCGCGTGAATAACGCCTTTTTGAATTTCAAATACGAACGAGTCGGGTTCATCAAACGAAGGATTGACCTGCTTGTGTGTCCGCCGCATCTGCCCGCGTATCCAGCTCACGTAGACACGGAAGTCAGGTCCCTTCCGCAGCATCAGGTTATGGGCGTAAACAATTGTGGGATCGAGGTCGGTCTTCGCTGATTGCGGCACTTGACTACTGGCGGGAGCCGGGCCCGCGTCAGGATTCGCGGCGTTTGAAACTCTGCGCTTCATCTGCCATGCGGCCAGCAGGAGAATCACGATCAAGGCGAGGGCCAGGACAACGATCCGTTTGCGGTTCACTCTTACAGTCTAGAGCAGAATTGGTTTCTATATAGAAATCTCTCGGGCGCTTAGAGAAAGGTAAGCAGCACTCTCCGAGAATCGATCACTCTAGCGAGTTGTTATTCATTGCTCTCGTCAGTCCTATCGAGCTATCCCCAATCTGCCGGGCATGTCCGGTCGACATCCCCGAAACCATGTCCTCTGGTTTGCCATTCGCTATCCTGCCGGTCTGGCGCACGATGTAGCTTTTGCCTGCGCGAACCCGCATTTCAACAACGTGCTCCGAGTTACGTTTGACTAAAGGAATGTGGGAGCTAAGCTCTTCGACACTTATCGAAACCCCAGGCCACGGATTCTCTAGCTTGAGGGTACCGGTAGAACCCGCATCAATTACCAACGTGCGGACGATACCGTTTTCCGTCCGAACATGGACCTTCACCCGGTTTCGAAGAAAGACTGTGCCTTCCATCTTCCAGTCTGCCGGCGCCCCACGTGCGATACGAATAGTTCCATCGAAATCCTGCACGAGGGCTTCCTGCAGGGCGGTTGCGACAACGGCATCCTGTTCAATATAAAACTCGCCGGAACTGCCTCCCCAACTCGCCATGCCATTCGGGTATTTCTGATAAGTCTTTGTCAACTTGATCATTGTCTGTTGTAACTCGTCCGGCAGTCCAAGCCGCGCGGCCTGTATAGGGTCAGAACTCCAATCCTGATTTGTTGGATAGGGCCGATGCACGAACGTTCTGACAGCAACCGCTTCGAGCGGAGAGTCGGGTCCGATCAGCCCATAAGGCCAGACTGTTTCGAGCCCGATATTCTCAAAGTTGTGCTGCGACGCACCGGGTTCATAGGAACTCGCAATCACGTCATCTGATTCCGCATCTGCACTTTCTGGAAGCAGGCTGAGCGTGCCCGATCGCTGCGTCCTCGGGAAAGGCGGAATGGTCTTCAGCGCCTTTTTTAGTTCGCTCACCAGCCGAGCGTCCCGACTCAGGAGTTGAGCGCTCTTTAGTGTTGCGGCGAAGAGTGTCTGACGAGCGGCGAGATCGGTCGTCGGATCCGTGGTATCCCACTGCGTCTCGTGGGCGTTCGATGGCGCCGTATGCATGCGCCCATCCTGTCCCGGCTTTTCGTAGTCCAGAAGAAAGCGGGAAGCAGCAGCCATGACCGGATAATTTCTAAGTAGAAAACTACAATCCTGTGTCTGAAGATATTGTTGCCAAATCCATAAGGAGACTTCTGCTCCGGTCGAGATGGTGCGTGCGTTGTAGTACGGCTTTGAGCCTGCGTCGCAGTTCATGCCAATAACAGGTTTCGCAGGGTCCCAGCTTTCGTATTCGATACCCGCACCATTGAAGCGCATTGTTTCAGGAACACAAATGCCTGGGCGTCCTTGCATGTGCTGCCTTGTCCACGCAGTCATGCTGTCGAGATTCGTGCGGTAGAGATTGAAGTAAGGCGCATTCGCCTCGAATATTCCCGCTCCCATGTTTGCCGATACTTGCATCCGCAGGTTCCAGTGCCAGAAGGCGGCCGGGTCCCACTGGTGCGTGTCTTTCACAGCAGA
>CAXTNK010000029.1:19332-34718 GCA_964245665.1 uncultured Acidobacteriaceae bacterium | reverse complement strand
GATGCCGGCCTGCGATCCCGGATATTCTCCGCTGCTCTCAGCCGCAGCCGTGAACAGATAGATATTGCGAAGGTTCTCCATGTAATCGCCCCAGCCATCTGCGGAACTTACTTTAATGAGGCCGGCTCGTTGCCAGAATGCATGCCACCATAGCTTGTGCGAACTCGGATCGTGCTCTCTCAATTCACGCTTCACAGCCAATGCAGGCGGCTCATCTCCGTGGTAAGCAGGTGCGGCTACCAGGATTCGAAAATGACCTGCCTTGTCTGGAAAGAAGGACGCGCTGACCTCGAGATCACCATTGCATTGGATCGAAACATGACTACCCTCAACCGCAAGAGCTGCGAGTGAGCCGAACGTTCTTCCGGAGGCTCCAGGCTCGGTATCATCCTTCCACGCCTCCGAGAGCAGGCCTAGTTTGCCGGTCATGGTCGCATGTGGTTTGCGCGGTGACCAGAGTGCAACGTGTGCGCCTTGCTTTATTGCAGGATCGGCGCCGGTAACATCGATGATGACTACATCGGAATGCGGTTGCACATAGATCGTCGCCGTCATTCCATTTCCTCGCTCCACAAATTCACCGTTGTAGAGGTCCAGCAGACCCGAGTAATCCTGCGCGCTGGTGAGGGCTGACAAGCCTGGCACGTGCAGTTGGCCCGGGGACAGCCGGTGGGGCAGCGTATCCGCGCGATTGAGTTGAATCGTCAGCCCATCCTGTGACCACACGGCTGCTCCCAGGCGTCCGTTGCCCAGCGGCATCGCGTCGTGCGTAAGAAGATTCGGTCGCTCCAGGTGAATCTCGCTCCGGCTAAGAAGGCCGGCCGCGTCCACTCGGAAATACTCATCACCGGTAGCATGATTCTTGTGCCCTGCGATTGGCTGGCCCACGAGACGGGTACACGAAGACAGCATCAACGCTAACTTGCCGAGCCGACACAGGTGCGAGCCTATCTTCTTCACGCGCGCTCTCCGAAGCCTGAAAATGATTGCTGCACCAGCCTAATCGCTCTTTGCACATCCACGCCAATTACAGAACGCATGCAGCTCCTCAAGTGAAAAAGGTACCGACGCTCTCACTTGCCGACGCGCCATATAGCAGGGGAAGCCTCACTCAGGTTTAATGCTTGTATGAGCCAATTGCCGGGCCGCGCTTCCATGCAGCGTAAACTTCGAATGACTGCATTCCTTTTTACTGCGTTGTGTGGCACCTGTGTCAGCATTGCGCAGGGACCAGGCCCGCTGAAATCTAAGGATGCTCCAGCGGCCGAGATCGCCAGCCGGTCTGGCATCACGGGCATGGTCATGGTCATTGTTCGAGACCAGGAAATTAGATTTTCGAGCTACGGAGAGACCTTTCCGGGCAGCGGCCATAGTCCGGATGAAAACTCTGTCGTACGCTTGTGCTCATTGACAAAAGTGATGACGACCGACTTACTCGAGCGCCTCGTCTCGAGTGGCTCTCTCCGTCTGAGCGATCCGCTTCAGCAATTTGCGCCTGCGAGAGTACGCGTCCCTTTGCGGACAGTTAGTGGTGCTACATCGCCCCCGATTACGCTAGGCGATCTCGCCACACATACCAGCGGCCTTCGCCGAGAGGTTGCGGCCTATCCGGCACTTACTGCGCACTTCACCTTTCCGTCATATGACTATCGATGGCGATGGCTTTCGAATCAGAAGCTTCTGACGCCGGCCGGGTCTGCAGCTCTCTACTCGAATGTCGCATTTGATTTTCTTGGAGACGTTCTCACCAAGGCAACCGGCAAGAGCTATGAAGAGCTTTTCCGTCAGCAGATCGCTCTGCCTCTAAGACTGCGTGACACGACGCTCACGCCCACAGTGGATCAATGCTCGCGCCTCCTGCGGGGTTCCGAGGATGAGGGACCCTGCACGGATACGCAGGCATCGGCTGGTAGCGGCGGCCTCTACTCAACACCCGCGGACATGGGCCGTTTTGTGCGATCGCTCCTGCACCTTCCAGGCGTGCCGCCGCAGCCGGCGGGATATCTTGCCATGTACCTCGACCCGAAGAAGCTTAGTTCGGTAGAGGGTCTTGACCACGCGGGCACGCCTACCGGCATAGGCTTGGCCTGGTTGCGGATTGGTGAAGCTGGCAGTCCTTCGATGATTATCGAAAAGACTGGCGGTGGCGCTGGATTTACTACCTATATTGCATTGAGTCCTGCGCGGCATGCGGGGATCTTTGTCGCTGCAACGGAGGGCCGCGGACCATCGAAGGGCAACTTCTTCCAAATGATCAATGACCTTCTATCGTCCGTTGCCGGCGTCCCGCCGCTGCCTCCTGCTATCTACAAAGTGCATTCTGTCAGCACAGTCAAACATATGTCGAAGAGCGGCCATCGGCTGCGCACGCAGCGCTCTCACAGGCATGGGACCGTGACTTCTAGTAGATGAAAAGTGTTCTCATGAGTGACTGAAGCAGGGGGTGCAGGGTAGATCTGGATCAGCATGAATTTTTGTCGTGTCGCCTGAGTCGAGTTGAACCGCAGACTGTTGCAACCCAGGAGAGCACCCGTCTGCGGCTAATGTAGAGTATGCGATCAGCCACCGCTTGACCTCTCCCTCCACGTTAATTGGCCCCGAACCACTCATAAAGCGTTCTTCCAGATCGTTCGCGCAAGCTTCGAGCGGCGTGGCGCCATATGCTTTGCCAGCCAGGAGAGCTTGTACATAGGCGCTCGCAAATCCTTCGACGCCGAGCAGTCGATATTGGACAACATGCACCAGTTCATGAAAAAGCAGGGCTGGTGTGAACGGCTCATGAGTCACTATGACATTGTCGAACGTAGTAGCTTTCCTTCTTCCAAAATCCGGAAGGTGTTCAAAGCCTATCGCCTTAAGTCCCGCATAGAATGCAGGATTCGCGACCCGTTCCGGATAGATGTTTCGGAACCGCGCTCGCTCCAGGTCAACCGCCGGAAAATGCGGAGCCATCCGTTCCGTGTGCTGAGGTCGAAGCGTTCTGCAGGAGCCGGCAAAGCAGTCTCTTTGATCTTGAATAAAATCTGCCACAAACTTGCTTAGCCAATCTGACTGATACTGGGACTGCAATATTCCAAATCGGCCTTCAACCATAACTTCCTCCACCAGGGGTCAGAGCGAGTGGAGGAAGTTATCTGGAGCGCAAAGAAATACTATCCTTGCACCAGCGTGCCCACTCAGCCTCTACTGTTGAAATGCGGAAACGGTGAAGGATTTGGTTCAACGATTCAAAAGAAATCCGCTTCCATATACCCTTGTGCGGATTTAGCTCCGTATCTCAATGGCTATGACTAAGTTGGAATTGTCATAACGCGATCCATTGCCGGCAGGAGTCAATTGCCTAATGCGCCGGGCTCGGGTTTGAAGGTTGCTTCAATAAGCCCTGGTCGCGCAGCCATTGCTCCAGCAGCATGGGCCAAAGGTCGAGAGCGGCGTCGCCCATCCCCAGTCCTGAACCGTGGCTCCCGTGAGCAAACAGATGCATTTCAACCGGCGCACCGGCTTTCATCATCGCCTCATAATATTCGACACTAGCGCGAACCGGGACCGTCTTGTCGTCTGTTGTGGAGTAGATAAATGTAGGTGGCGTGCGACTGGTGACGTGAAGCCTGGGGGTATAAGCTGTCATGAAGACAGCGCATTGTGCGGGAGTCACTCCCGAAGTCACAGAACAATATGTAATCTCCTTGGCCTGGGCTGGTTCCATTGCATTGAGCCACGGATAGCCGAGGACAACGAAGTCAGGGCGCGCGCTTAATTGATCCACCGAATCTGAAGATGCTGGCGGGCCTTGATCGAAGAGCGTCGCGGTAGAAGCCGCAAGGTGGCCGCCTGCTGAAAATCCGATGATCCCGATCCGGTCAGGCGCAAAAGAATATTTCTGGCCCAGGGAACGGACGAGACGAATAGCGCGTTGACCATCCTGCAGTGGAATGGGGAACAGGTTTTGTGGACCCTTGCGGTACTTCAGCACGAATGCCGTAAAACCACGTACGGTGAACCAGTCAGCGACCTGTCGACCTTCCAGGTTGCTGGCAAGACCGAGATATGCCCCACCTGGCGCAACGATAATCGCGCTCCCGTTTCCGCGGCCCGGTTGCGGGACGAACACTGTCAGCGTCGGTTGATCTACAGGATCATTAGCAGCACTTGGTGGTGGCGTGTCATAGAGCGGGATAGTCGTTATGCCCAGCACTGGATCAAGAGTGAGCCGCGCCTGCCCGTGTACGGTCCTTGGAGGAACGACCAATAGGGACAAGGCGAACAACATCAGAACACTAAGGCATCTTTTCACAGTACTCCTTCCAGCGCAGAACCCGAACAGGTGAATAAAGAAAGCGTTTCGGCGAATCATTCGTCTGGAGTACAGTACCCGTGAAGTCGCTCCATGTTCAACTCTCCCCGGTTTCAGAGCCAGTAGTCATTGACCGGCCTAATCGATAGCTAATTGATCCCTTCACGTGGTCGAGGGTAGTTCATTGAATCCCGATACGGAATAATCCGCCCAACTGTGCTACACTCCCGCGCATGCCTCTGATAATTGTTCTCATCGTTCTTCTTCTACTATTTGGCGGCGGCGGCTACTATATGGGCCCCGGCGTTGGCTATTACGGGGGCGGCGGCCTCAGTATCATTCTTGCCCTTGTCATCATCTATCTCATTCTCGGAAGAGGCCGCAGGGGAGTCTGAACCCTGCTCTTCGCATCTCATCTCATTCTTCGTGAATTCTCTGATATTCGCCTGGAGAGAGCCAACTACCGATATAGGATTTGAAACTGAAGAGCCGACGCCGAACTCGCCGAGACTTCATCCGCTCTGCCAGCGTGTTCGCGGGATGTGCAGCAACAACGGGCCATCTTTTTGCACGCAATGGCGCCGAAGCCGGATCGGAGTCAAAATCATCCGCCCCCGGCAATGCTTCGTCGGGAGGTGGGCAGGCTTCCTCGCCTGTTCGCGATACGAAGATGCGCGGCCTCATGATCGATGCAGGCCGCCTGCCCGAGTCGATCGACTACTACCGGCGACTCATCGAGTTCTGCGCAGACTGGGAGTACAACACGGTGCAATTCCGCCTGGCGGATGACCAGGGAAGCGCAATAAGATTCACCTCCGTACCCGGCTTGGTCAATCATCGCAATGCGTTCACCGCCGAGCAACTTCATGCTCTTGTGGAGTACGCGCACTCGCAGGGAATTGACGTGATCCCCGAACTGGAATCTTTTGGCCACACCGGCTTTGTGACCCGCTCGCCGCGTTATGCCCACCTGCTCGACTCCGACGCTCGCGGTGACTCAGAATTCTCAGGCATAAGTCCCGTGGACCCCGAGTCGCTGGACTTATTTGCAAAGCTCTATCGTGAAGTCGCGGCTATCTTTCCATCGAAGTATTTTCATGGCGGCTGTGATGAGGTGAACTGGGGCGGGTCAGCCATTTCGCGAGAAGCGCTGAAGCGAAAAAGTCGTGCGCGCATCTGGGCCGACTACTTGAACGCACTCAACCAGACGGCGAAAAGTCTGGGCAAAGAATTCGTCGTGTGGGGAGACTTCGTTCTTCACAAGCAGCCGGACATCCTGGGATTGTTGGCAAAAGACATTATCCTGATGGACTGGAATTACGCAGACACGAATCCGCCTAAACTTTCCAGAACACTTCAGGCTGTTGTTGATAACGGCTCACGCTGCATCGGTGCGCCGGCGCTTTCCTGTTATCGATGGGGTGCACGAGTAGGAAACGACCAACTCAAAAATGTTGAAGCGTTTGCTGATGCTTATCTCGGCGATCCAAAGCCCGCAGCGCTTGGCGTAATGGTGACGAACTGGATTCCCAGTCGCTACTTGCAGAACTCGGTTTGGGATGGGTTCTCATACTCCGCGATCGTTCTGAAAAGCGGAAGCGGTGTGGCGCGAACTGAAGGATTCCGGCAGTTTGTGGAACGCCACTATGAGGCCACCTGGAACGAACATTGGCAGCGGGTTTTCCAGACGATCTACGACGATGCACCGTCCTTCAGTGGTCCTGATGCTGCCTTGTCGAGGATGACTATCCCATGGAGTAATGACGACCAACTTGCGGCAGTTCTGAAGCTGAAAGGAAACTACGCCAATCCCTTCACCACACTTCTCGAATTGCTTCGACCACTTGAAGCAGACGTGAAGAAGAACCGTGCGGACTTCCAGTCATTCCAGCTCTGTGTGGAGATGCTGGAATACGCGTCTTCACGAAACACGCTCATTATCGAGCAGGCTGGCAAGTCGTCTGCCGGAGCCAATTCTAAAGTTATTCAGGAGATAGCAACTCGGGATCAGTCACTTACCCGTGCACTCGAGAGTGATTGGGACCAGGGACGACCGGCTGATTCTCCTGCGAAAGTCGCACTGTTGTTCGACCTGCAGCCTAAAGACGAGTTGCTCTTTCAATGGAAACAGGCAACCGCCTACTCAACCCTGTTGGCTGCGCATCCGGAAAGATTTTACGACGTGCTGAGAGCAGCCGCCACACACTGAAAAACGCGTGCCGGTCGAAGCTGTCAACCTACTTGAGAGCCATTGGACATTTTCAGTCCTGTGTGGTTCGCTGGTTAGCAGACCAATGAGCAAGATGGATGTTGCGACCGCCAAGCCGATGAACTCGCCCGGTCAAGTCTTATTCGCAAGCTTGATCGGCACGACGGTGGAATTTTTTGACTTCTACATATATGCGACTGCTGCAGTCCTGGTCTTCCCGCATCTCTTTTTCCGTTCTGGCGATGCGGCTGCAGCTAGACTCGCGTCACTGGCAACGTTTGGAATCGCATTCCTCGCGCGCCCGGTAGGTTCAGCGCTTTTCGGCCATTTCGGCGATCGCATAGGACGCAAAACTACGCTGGTAATCGCACTCTCAACCATGGGGCTATCAACATTCGCCATTGGTGCGCTGCCTACTTACTCTTCCATCGGATTTGCAGCTCCTCTATTGCTCGCCCTATGCCGCTTCGGACAAGGGCTCGGCCTTGGCGGCGAGTGGGGCGGCGCAGTGCTGCTTGCCATTGAAAATGCTCCGCCTAAGAAGCGCGCCTGGTACGGCATGTTCCCTCAACTAGGTGCACCCATCGGTTTCTTCCTGTCTGGCGGCGTCTTCCTGCTGCTTTCGCGTTGGCTGACGGACCAGCAATTCTTTTCTTTTGGGTGGCGGCTGCCATTTCTTGCAAGCGCAATCCTCGTCTTCCTTGGGCTGTATGTACGTCTCACTCTTACTGAGACACCCGTTTTTCAGGAAGCACTGGCCCGCGGTGAGCAGGAGGCTGTACCGGTGCTTGCTGTCTTCCGCAACTATGCCAGATCGATCGGCAGTGGCATCCTGGTTTGCCTTTCCGCATTTGTTCTCTTCTATCTCATGACTGTTTTCACGCTCTCCTGGGGTACGAGCGCACTTGGCTATCCACGGGGCAAGTTTCTGCTGATGCAATTGCTGGATATTACGTTTTTCGCCATCACCATTCCACTTTCTGCATTGATGGCTGAACACGGACGTCGTCGCCTGATGCTGTGGGTGAATGGCGGGATCGTTGTCTTCGGCTTCATCCTTGCGCCCCTATTCGTAGCAGGCACCAAGGGTACATTGCTCATGATGGCGATAGGACTTTCGCTGATGGGACTTACCTATGCCCCTCTGGGGACAGTCATCTCCGAGCTGTTTCCTACATCTGTTCGTTACACCGGAAGTTCGCTTGCCTTCAGCCTTGCGGGTATTCTTGGAGCATCGCTGGCTCCTTACATCGCGACCGCGTTAGCGAAAAGCTTCGGCCTGCAATATGTTGGCTATTATTTGTCCGCGTCCGCCGTCCTCACAATGATTGGTCTGCTATGTATTCGTGAGACAAAGGACGATAACCTCACAGATTCAGCGCCGGAATAGCCCGCACTCAGGCAAAGAGAACGTGTCGGTTCATTGAGGATAGAAAAGTGACGGCGTCATGGAAGAAGAGAGAAGGCTCGCCCTTTCCGCTCGGGTCGACCTGGCTGCCGGATGAAGATGCCTACAACTTCGCCTTGTTTGCGCGGCACGCCAGGGCCGTGCGTCTGTTTCTCTTTCGCTCGCCCGACGACAAGTTGGCCTTGCTGGTAGTAGAGCTTCAACCTTCCTTTCATAAGTCGGATGATATATGGCACTGCCGAGTGACCGCTTCAAACGCGGGTGCAGCCAACTGCTATTCCTACCAGGTGGATTCGATTGATGGATGGCTTGCAGGCGAAGGCACTCTATTTCCTTCAGGCAAAGAGTTACTTGATCCTTATGCCCGAGGCATCGCACTCCCAGACGCGTTCGATCGCTATGCTGCAACAGGGCCACGGTCAAACACAGGGAAGGCCATGCTGGCTCAGTTGCCATTGCAGCATGACGATGCTTTCAAATGGGAAGGCGACCGCAGGCTCGAGCACGAAGGCGATCTCATCATTTACGAAATGCATGTTCGAGGATTTACACGCAACGAGAATTCGCAGGTTAGCCGCTCGCAGGCCGGGCGCTATCTGGGCGTAATTCGAAAAATACCCTATCTCCAGAAGCTCGGTATCACGGCAGTCGAGTTGATGCCCATATTTCAGTTCGAGCCCGACAGTGAAAATTACTGGGGCTATATGCCGATCGGCTTCTTCAGTCCGCACTGCTCCTATGCCGGCTCGTCGGCAACAGCAGTGGCTGAGTTCCGCACGATGGTCAAGGCGCTCCATGCCGCCAATATTGAAGTCATCCTGGACGTAGTCTTCAATCACACAGCCGAGGCTGGTGCGCATGGTCCGTGCTATGGCATGAAGGGAATCGACAATACAACTTACTACTTGACTGACGGAATACCACCCCACGCCTATCTTGATTTCTCCGGCACTGGAAACACACTTAACGCCGCAAACCGGGCGGTGCGCAAAATGGTTCTGGATAGTCTTCGTTTTTGGGTCTTGGAAATGCACGTGGATGGCTTCCGCTTTGATCTCGCCTCTGTGTTTGCCCGTAACTCCGATGGCTCTCTGAACATGGGTGTGCCGCCGATCTTTGCGGAAATGGCGGCTGATCCTCAACTGGCCGGAGTGCGTTTAATTGCCGAGCCGTGGGATGCGGGTGGCGCCTACCAGCTGGGCCAGAACTTTCCCGGACAAAGCTGGTCGCAGTGGAATGGAAAATTTCGTGACGACGTAAGGCGATTTGTGCGCGGTGAGCCCGGACTGGTGGAAGCAATCATGCGACGCATCTACGGCAGCGACGATCTGTTTCCGGATGACCTGCACAATGCCAAGCATCCTTATCAAAGCGTGAATTACTGCGCGTCGCATGACGGCTTCACGCTTTATGATTCGGTCGCTTATGAGCAGAAGCACAACGAAGCCAATGGCGCGAACAACCTTGATGGGCCATCCGAAAATCTAAGCTGGAACTGCGGCTTTGAAGGCGATGTCGATGCACCTGCTGCCGTGCTTAAACTGAGACGCCAGCAGGTTAAAAACTTCTGTGCACTCCTCATGCTTTCAAATGGCATACCGATGTTTCGCATGGGCGATGAGTTTCTACAGACACAGAGTGGAAATTCAAATCCCTGGAACCAGGACAATGCTACGTCGTGGCTCGATTGGGAAAGACTGCAATCGAATTGGGCTATATACCGCTTCTTTCGTTTGATGATCGACTTCAGAAAGAGGCACAACATTGCCCGCTCGCGTTTCTGGCGTGAGGATGTGCGCTGGTATGGAGTAGCCGGCGATCCCGATCGATCGTGGGAATCGCGCTCGCTCGCCTTCTATCTCCGGAACTCCGAAGACAATGGGGTCGACCTCTACGTCATGATCAATATGTACTGGGAAGATCTGCACTTCGACGTGCAGGAAAAGGGAACCTGGAGCCGAGTCATCGACACGAGCGCCGACTCTTGCGATGACTTTTGGGAGACTCCGCGGCCGATAGCTGCTGACCAGGAACTTACAGTGAAAGCACGGTCCATCGTTGTTCTGACACGCGCGGAAACAGACGCGCCGCGTGGCTAGTCAAGCGGTGTTGGCGCATCCCACTCGCATGGGCCGATGGTTTCAGCTGCTTTGCATTACCGTTTTAATTTGTGCGTCCAGCGCGGGCCGCTCCGATGATGCTGACAAAATGAATGCCGAGCCTTTGTCCGCAGTGATGCAGCGCATCTCGGCCGAGCCTGGCTACTCTGACTATGTACAGAATCTTCTCGGCAATGATTCAGGAAAGAAAGAATTTCTCACACCCGGTCTGCTCGATCAATTGCGCAAACTCATCCTGGGAAAGGATTGGCAGCGTGTCGATCATTTCCCGTCATTTACGATGAGCGGCCTGAATCAAAGCGTTGCGGCAACAATCAAGATAGCTGGCAACTCTCGAGATGCTCAGAAGGCTTTCATGCCGGATATCGGAAAGTTCTCGCTTACGAAATCAATACACGTGCAGCTGGATAAGCCAGTGTCGCACCCGACCTATGCAGAAGATCCCCAGACACGAGTTACGAAGCTGCCTTATGGCCTGGTGATGGGGGACGGACCCGATCCTGCGCTTGCACCTTTTCATGCCGAGAGCGCACGCCTGGCGGAGGTGCTGAACCGCATGGCTCTCAACTCATCATCTACAGGAACGCTGACCGCCAGCTATGCAGGCGAAGAAGTTCAGAAGGCAGACGCACTCTTGAAAGTCATGGCCGATCATGGCGAGCGTGTAACTGTTGACGACGATCGTTTCTTTGCAAACTTCGGCCATCTGCATGACAACGGTCGCGACGTATTGATGCCTTTCTGGATCGATTCGCAGATCATCATTCCAAACGAAAAAAGGTCCTTGAACCTGCCGGTCAGCCACTCCGACTATGAACTGCATATTCGCGGCCCGCAACTGAATGCCGACGTCAGCTTCTACTTTGGTATTGATGGAAAAGCTGAATTCCGCACGATGGATAGTCTCAATCAGCCATGGGTGCTGGGTCGGCAGGCGCATATCTATACCGGCGAGAAGGCGCAGACCGCAGTACGCATGTTATCGCAGGCTGTGCGTGTTTACATTGCCGCGCATAAAGCCCACCCTGAGCTTGCGTTCGGCGGTTACTACACGCTCGGCGTGTGCCAGGATGCCAGCGCAGCGGTAGAACAACACCTTGAAGGGGAGACGACACTTTTTCCGATCACCCATGACCCATCGCTTTTTCCTGCGCCGCAAAACAGCGACCGGGAGTTCTTCGATGAATTCCAGAAGCTTCCAAGCGATCGCTCAGGAAAAATTCCGCCAGTCGAACGTGTGCTCGGCGCACTTCCTTTGACCGATCTTCAAGCCATCTCCCTGCCAGGCCTGCGGGATGATCTATTGAAAGTATCCGCGGCGCAAAAAGAGGGTCCTCTTCGCAGGTCAATGTCATTGCATGCACGCCTGGTGCTAGCTGCGGGTTTCCTGCTCGTGCTGGCTCTGGCGTCACTGATCGCATACTTTGGTAGACGCAAATATGAACGCTCTGCAAACTCGCCATAGTACCGCATGCCACGGTATGTCAGGAGCCGCTAGAATGGTGCGTCACACCACACCCAGAAGATGTTTACTGAAGGAGAAATACCGGGCGATGCCTGCATACTTCCACTCCAAAAAGCTCATGAGACTATCGTCCAACATCCTCAATGCACTGCTTGTAGTGGCTACCGCATCGGCTGCTTTCGGGGACGACCTCGTCATCAAGACCAGCCAGGGTAAGGTGCTGGGAAAGGCTTCGACAGGCAGCGTGCGCGCCTTCCTGGGTGTCCCGTTCGCAGCGCCACCAATCGGTGAGTTGCGTTGGAAAGCACCGGCGCGCGCCCTCAATCACAAGGGTACCCTTGACGCTACCAGCTTCGGCCATCACTGTATGCAACCGACACTGTATTCTGACATGATCTTCCGCGATCCGGGCCAGAGTGAAGATTGCCTCACGTTGAATATCTGGACTCCGGAAGGCACGAAGGAAGGAAAGCGCAAGAAGCTGCCGGTGATGGTATGGATTTATGGTGGAGGCTTCCTGGCCGGCGGCACTTCGGAGCCGCGGCAGGATGGCGCAGCACTTGCGCAGAACGGCGTTGTAGTCGTCTCGATGAACTATCGGCTCGGCCTTTTCGGCTTCTTTGTCGACCATAATTTAGCTGCAGAGAATGAGCATCATTCGGCAGGGAATTATGGATTGATGGACCAGGCGGCTGCGCTTGCATGGGTCCGGAAGAACATCAAAGCTTTCGGCGGCGATCCGGATAACATCACCCTGTTCGGTGAATCTGCAGGTTCATTTTCAGTAAGTGCACAAATGGCTTCGCCGCTTGCCAAGGGCATGTTTGCAAAGGCCATTGGTGAAAGTGGTGGCGCTTTTTCAAGGACTCTACCTTTTCCACTCCTCGACGATGCTGCGAAGGCCGACGAAGCTTTTGCCAGCAGGACTTTTAACACCACGTCACTTACCTCCCTGCGGGCGCTGAGCGCAAAGCAGGTGCTTGAAGGAGCAAGCCGTGAAGACGCAGGCGTCCCTTCCTTTGTTCCGGATATAGACGGATACTTTCTGCCCGAAAGCGTTGGAGCCATCTACGCAGAAGGCAAGCAGGCGAAAATTCCGTTGCTCGCCGGTTGGAACAAGGATGAAGGCAGCGACTCGGTAGTCTCGGCGAAGCAGAAGCCAACTGTAGAGAGCCTGCGAGCTATGGCTGTACAGATCTTTGGCAATCGCGCTGATGAAGCATTGCGGGTCTACGCCGCAACGAATGATGAAGAAGCAATGCGAGTAGCTGAGGACTATGCAGGCGACACTTTTATTGCGTACTCCACCTGGGCATGGCTGGAGGCGCAGGTAAAGACGGGCGACGCGCCGGTCTTTCGTTACAGGTTTGATCATGGATCGCCGGGCGATCCGCAACATCCTGCTTCGTTCGGAGCTTTCCATTCAGATGACATCGAGTACGTCTTTGGCAATCTGGACTCGCGGAAGGGAGCGGTCTGGACACCTGAAGACTACAAGTTATCGAAGCTTATGCAGACCTACTGGACAAACTTTGCGAAGACAGGCAACCCGAACACCTCAAACGAAAGCGATTCCTCTATATCTTCTTGGCCAAGGTACGATGCAGCCGGTCAGTGGCAGGTCATGCATCTCGATCTTGATCCTGCTGCTCGTCCGGATGAGCACCGCGATCGCTATCTATTTCTTCAAAGCCTGGGAGATCACGTCCCGATCAGCTCTGAATAAGGCGACCTCCCGGAAGCGTTTAAAGAGTATGGACGTAGTTGCATAAGGCCTACTAAAGTAAGGCTTACCGAAACCATGGGTACGCTCCCTTGGTAACGCGATGACGCACAGTGGTAATTCAGTGAGAAATGCCTTAGACCAGAGCCATTTTCTGACGCATCATATTGCGCATGAGCCGAAAGGTATTCCATCCACAGCAGGCTCTACTTTGGCTTTCCCTTGTCATGTTGGGGACTTTCGGTTTATCTTCCGCGCATAGTTCGGTGATGCAGGACGAAGCAGCGCAAAGTGGAGCGACAGAAGCGCAGACCGACACTCCTAACCTGGTCAACCGGGGCGCTACTGACATGCGCGCCTCTAAAGGGTTCGCGCTTGGTATTGGCGATGTGATCCACATCAATGTTTTTGAGGAGCCCCAGTTCAGTAATTCGCTGGTAATTCGTCCCGACGGCAAAATCTCTCTTCCCCTGATCTCCGAAGTGTATGTCGCTGGATTGACGCCAACTGCGATCGAGCAACTCCTGACCGTGCGGTTGGAGAAATATATCAATCATCCTCGCGTTACTGTTACCGTGCAGGAGATTCATAGCCGCGTGGTGTATGTGACGGGAGAAGTTCTGCGGCCGGGAGCCTATGCCCTGGCCGGCAACATCAACGTGGTGCAGTTGATCGCTCGCGCGGGTGGAGTGACAGCTTACGCCAAAAAGAAAAATGTGTATGTACTGCATGCGGGAACGGGCGTCCGCACGAAAGTTGACTATCGCAAGGTTCTACTTGGCCAGCATGTGGAACAGAACGTCCAACTAGCGTCTGGCGATACAGTGGTGGTTCCGTAATGACAATTTTATATGCAGGATTTTCTTCTACTCGTCCGCGCACAAAGATCAGGATGATCCAACCGCAAACACTCGTCTCACCAAGTGTACTCGTCTCGGCTGCAATCTGTTCACTCCTGGTCGTTCCTCTCGGACACGCGCAGACCACGGAGATAGCTTCCACCAAGTCAGATCTTCCAGCTAAGTCCGATGCGCCTGCGAGGGATCCTGCATCGGCGCCTGCCCTGAATTCCTCACTCAATTCTCTTGATGGCAGCGACCCGGCGGTCGGCGCAGCGCCGGTGGTCGAGACGAATGGACCGCAGCATACCTGTGACGACGGGGTTTCTGCTTCCCTTCAACAGGACTCGCCGAATCTTCCATGCTGGGCTAATATTCGCACCGTCGACCACTGGAACAGTATGTTCATTCCGGAAGGAGTGGCGTTTCATGGTTCAGACACTGGGCAGATTCCCGCTGACGTCCCATCCAGTTTTGCCTACACCGCCGGTGGCATGTCCAGCTACGTGTTTCCTGATGCCCCCCAGGCCAAGACCTACGGAGGACTAGGCGCGGCCGCTGGTCTGATAGAAAAACATCGCTGGCAGGCCATGCTCGAGGACGCTGGCGGAGGAGGCGATTATCAATTGCAGGGAGCACACTTCGCTGGCTTGAACCGTTTTGCTGTGCGGGCAACGGGAGAATTGGATGCGCGCTGGACGTGGCAGGGAAACGCGACGAATACATTTGGTACGGATGCCTTTCGCCTGTATGCTCCACTCGATTACCGCATGATTGGCCATTCGGAGGCGCCCGCAGCCGATATCGTGGCATACGGACTCCACGCCGGCAATTACCTGAACCAGGAAGAAGGCGTGAAGCTGCGCTATGCCGGCTCCGAACGCAGTCATTGGGATTTTCTGGCAGGCGATACGTACCGGCACTACTCGGATGACGACTTCTCGGTGCAAACCTTTCGTACCAGGGCCGAATACCTGCACGCCGTGACGCGGCAAACAGCGCTTGGTTTTTACGGAGAGGCAGATCATCAGACCAATCTGTTGGATTGCTCGCTTGGCGGCGCCGGCGCCCGCCTTCTGCAGGATTGGCATGGTCGTGCGTCACTTAATGTTTCGGCAGGTGTCTATGGAGCGAGCTCCTCTTGCGGCAGGCAGGTGCAGTTTCAAGGGGATGCGGCGTTCTATGTATCATTGAATCCTAGAAGTGATTTTTACGTATCGGCGAACCGCGGCCTGGGAGATGGAGCAGTTGAGAGGGCAGTATTTCTGGACACGGCAAGTGCTGGACTGAGGCATACATTTCGTCAGCAAATAACCACGCGATTCAGC
>CAXTNK010000029.1:14114-19322 GCA_964245665.1 uncultured Acidobacteriaceae bacterium | reverse complement strand
AAGTTTTGCTGAAGGCAGCATCCGCTATCCGTTGCCCGGAGGTTTTTCGCAGGAGACGGCGATTCGCCACTATGCTGTTTCTGGGGTAGACGCACCGCCGAACCGTACCCTGGCCGTGCTGACCGTATGGTGGTCGCCGCAAAAGCATCACACCGTCGGGCAATAACGACCAAGCGTAGAGGAGTGGAATGCCAGAAACGTCAAGGACGGCTGCTTCGGCGATCACTTACCGTAAAGTGGCCTTTACTTCTGCTTTCTTTGGAACAGCTGTCGCCATTGTCATCTGCGTATTCATTGGAATGAGCCGGACCGAGTTTCAATCGCAGGCAGTACTGTCTTATACCGCAAATGCTGCTTCAGGATCCGGAGTTCCCCCGTCGTCCGCACAGGTAATGGCGGCGAGGGCCATGGACGACGATCACCTGAATACAATTCTTGAAGGCTTTGGGCTTTATCCGGAGATGCGTCAGGGTTCCTTGCAGACGGCAACACTGACCCGTTTCCGGTCGAATATCTCAATGTCGCAATCCCATGCCAGCCAGAAGGGCAACGTTGAGGTGCACCTGGTTTTTCGCGATCCGGATCCGCTGAAGAGCCCTGGCGTCGCAAATGCTCTGGCTGACGTGCTGGCAAACTATGTCCCGTCATCGGGGAGCGCTAATGCAACAGATTCTGCTTCCAAGAACGGACCACTTGGCGCCCTACCCAACGTTACTGATAGTGACAATGCATCGGCGGGATCCATACTACGGAGTGCTGCACCTAAAGTGGGTAAGGGCAGTTTCAGGGGCTTGAGCAAAGATCAGCTCCGAAAGAAAATGGACTGGGCAGATGGACAGCTTGCTGATCTGGCTACAGAGCAATCCACTCTGCACGCAGCGTCTAACACCGTGCAGGCACGCATCCGTCGAGTCCAGCTGACAGGGCGTAATGAAACGAGTGCTCCGCATGAAACTCCTCGCACTGTAGTTGACCCAAATGCCGCCACACGCGCGCAATTGTCACAGCAGCTGGCGGCTGAGCAGCAAGAACTCGTCGCACTCCGAGAGAGATACACTGACGCATATCCTGATGTGCAGACCGCTGAGGCGAATGTCGCCAGTCTTCAAACCAGGCTCGCAGACCTGCCCCCGCCACCAAGACAAACAGCAGCCACAAAGCGTGCTCCGGATCTCTACCAGGGAAATATTGACGATATGACAGCGGAGGAATCCAGGTTGGGTGAAAAGCTCCGGGATGTCGAGCACCAGATGGCCGGGCTCGAACATTATCGTGACAGAGTAAGAGTCGCAATGCAGGATGCCCCTGGCACCGCCGATGCGTTGTCACAACCGACTTCCCAGCCCGGCGTTAAGTCCGCATCTCCCGCTATGCCCATTCAATCCCCTGTCAGCGACAGAAGCAGTCAGCGCGATAATTCCCCGTCGCAGGCTCCTGCCCTCGATTTCGACGCGATCGGTGCGAGGCCATTTCGTGTCATCTCATCTGCAAGCAACAGTATCCCGATGCAACGACTCAGTCCTGCCATTCTCGCCAGCGTAGCCGGTGGATGGGCGCTCTTCATGCTGCTCTGTTTCGTTCCACTCCGCTGGATGCAGTCTTCCATCATTCGCTCTGAAAGCGACGTGCGCGCGACGCTTCCGCGGGAGGTCGCGTACCTCGGCACAATCCACAGGATCGTTCAGTGATGGCGGCGGATGAAAAGGAGATTACGCAGCAGCAAGAGACTGCGATCAGGAGGGTCGACCCGTCTTCACTAAGCACGCGCAACGCAATGGTCGGCCTGCGGAACGCAAAACATCCGTCTGATGACGAATACGAACGCATCCTCATGCGGTTGGGAGAGTCGCGACTGCGTCGGAACGCTCTGTTCGTGACCAGTGTGCACGCTGGTGATGGCACGACGACAACAGCGGCCAACCTCGCCAGTGCTCTACGTCGTCGTGACACTTCGGTCGTGCTTGTAGATCTGCAGCTTACCGAGCCCAGCCTTCTGCGGATGCTGGGCGATCCACCAGAAGTTATTGGTCTGGAGCAGGCGCTGCTGGGAAAAGCATCTTTCGATGATTGTGTCTTCCAGATAGGCGCGGACAGCACTCTGCAGATACTCGCCGTCAAGACCGCTCTTTCTCCTGAGGAAGCGGCGCAGCAGTCCGGCGGCCTCAACGATCTGCTGGTGTGGGCGGAGGACCAGTTCGACTGGATCGTGGTCGATTGCCCGCCCGCCACCTCACTCTCCTGGACCCGGTGGTTTACGCTGAACGCCGATCCGGTCCTGTTGGTAGCCAGATCGGGCGGGACCCGCATGCGCGACCTCACGAAGGTTGCCGCAGCACTGAAGGACCACCTCGCAGGCGTCATGCTGAACGAAAGCCAGCCGCTCTAGCCTCAATCGCAATCACCCAGCACAAAGACGAGCGAGATCCCTCCTCATGCCGCTCCATCCAGCGCCGATACAACACTTGTCGGCCCACCACGCAGCACAGTAGTGCAGATGGTGGTCTGCTCGCGCACTCCGCTGCTGAGCTGCGGAGCGGTTGATTTTGCACGATTGGGAGGAAGTCGGAAATGGCGCTTAGAGTTCTGGTAGTTGATGATTCCGCAGTTATTCGCAAGGTCGTCATTCGGGCGCTCGGACAGACCGGATTGACTCTTGAAGACGTGCAACAGGCGTCCGACGGTTCGGAAGCGCTCACCATCATGAGGGCCAACGAGTTCAACCTTATTCTGTCCGATATCAATATGCCAAACATGGACGGGATCCAGATGTTGGCGGCAATGCAGGAAGATCCACGCCTCAAGGCAATCCCTGTCATCATGATTACGACTGAAGGTAGCCAGTCAAAGGTGATGGATGCAGCAAAGCTGGGCGCCAAGGGCTTGGTTCGCAAGCCGTTTGTGCCGGAACAGATCAAGCAGAAAATATCAGAGTGCCTTGATGCTTCTTTACTGAATTAGCCTGCGTACTCGCACTGGGTGAGTCCTCTCCGCGAGGGCTCACTGGTTCGACTTGAAAGCCGGGAGGCATGGCCAATGCAGGAAAGTGTCGCGATAGAAGCTATTCAGACTGCCACGGTGCGAGTGTTTTCGACCATGCTCGAGAAGGAGCTGGTATGTGAACAACCGCGCCTCGAGCCGGAAAAGAGAGCAGCATCAGAGGGTGTGATTGCACAGATCAGTGTCGTTGGGGCCACGTCGATCACATGTCTCGTCTGTTGTTCCGCAGAGTTGGCCTGCATGATCGCAGCCGTCCTCCTCATGCAGGAATACGCCGCAGTCGATGAGGAAGTCCTGGACGCGATGGCCGAGGTCGCAAACATGATCCTCGGCAACGTCAAAACCGATCTCGACGCTCATCTTGGCGATGTAAGTCTCAGCATCCCGACTGTCATGCACGGCAAAGACTTCATGGTGCATAGTCACAGCAAAAAATGGATGCTGCTCCCTTTTCAAATGGACGGACTCGCCCTCACGGTAAAAGTCTGCTTCGAACCAGCTTACGAACCACGGCGACCCCGTCCAGAACGCAAGGGGACTGCTTGAGCATGATATTGACGGGCAGACGTAGGGCCTTCTTAGAATTTTCTCAGGCAACGCGATCGTGATTGGCCGCCTGATTGCACCATTGGACAATGTCTGCCGTTGAGGGGCTGACAGGGTCGAATGACTCTCCACTATGGCTAAAAGTTTATCGCAGTCAGAGATTGATGCCATGTTCGGCGGGGGAACTGCTGCCGGGACTGCTTCTACGCACGAAGATGTACAGGAGCATTCCTTTTCCGCTCAGCGATCGCTCAGCAGCGAGCAGACGCAGGAGATCGGCGACCTGAGCGAGCGCTTCGCCCGCAGTTTTTCCTCCAGTCTCAGCGCATGGCTCAAGGCAGATGTCTCGGTAAGACTGGGCGCCGTCGAACGCGCTCCGTACAGCGACCTTCTGGAAGCCATGTCGGAAGGCGGCGCTTATTTTTCCTCGCTGTCTTTTGAGGCCGTCAATGCTGTTTCCCTGCTGCAACTTGATATGCAACTTGGCTATTGCATACTCGACCTGCTCCTGGGAGGCTCCGGTAAGCCGTCCCTCAATACCGAGCTTTCGCACGTCGACGAGCAGCTTTTTCAGGCAGTCACGATCTTCATCTGCGATGAATTAACCAACTCCTGGCGAAGCATTGGCCTTACCGCCAAACACCTCGACCGGATTCTCTACTCGCAGATCAATCGGCTGATGCCCTCGGACGAACAGGTGCTCTGCCTGACATTCGAAATGCGCGTCGGTGCAACCCAGGGAAACCTGTTGCTGACTCTCCCCGCCGCTGTCTCGAGTTTCCTGTTAAGGCAACTGGGCGGAACATGGAAGGGACGCCGCGAACACTCGCCCCTCGTACAGCAGCGTCTCATTCAGCTGAGCAAAAAGATTACCTGCCAGCTTACACTCCAGCTGCCATCGTCCCGTGTCAGATACCAGGATGTCGTCAAGATAGCCGTTGGGCAGATCGTCGAGTTAAATATCAGGCAGGGAACGCCACCACAACTCCTGTTATCCGGCCGGCCGCTCTTTGAGGCGAACGCCGCCAGCCATGGATCATCCCGGGCGGCACTCCTGCAGACAGAAGTTCCCGAGGAAGCTTGATTGCAGCCAGAAGAAATCCTCGCTCATCGGATTCACGGCTGGGAAGAACTGTGCAGCATGGCGGATTGTTTCGGTGCTTTCAATATATTGCGGCCGAAGTGAAAGCTTGGTCCCACCGAATAACGGAGGGTCCAGCGGCCATTCGCAAGAATGTCATTGAACGGATGATTGTAGACAGCATCCAGCTGCGCCCGTATTCCGAAATGTTTTGTCACCTTGTAGTCGCCACCGCCACCAATCCCGTAGAAACCTGTCCAGTCAAGCTTCGAGCCAGAGGGTGCAAGCTGCTGCGCAATGAGAGTTGAAAATGGGTCCGATGGATGGGGTGTGGCGCGTTCTCGCAGAGCGCCGAGAGAAGGACGCAGGAAGAACGTTGCCTTCTCATAGTGCCGATACATCAACTGGGGGCCGGCTGCGAACGTTTGCGTGAAAGCGTCTGTGTTAATTGCAATCTGATATCCAGGGGGCAGAAGGCCTTCTGCGGTATAAAGTTCTTCGGCACCAGTAATCTGTGCCTGGAGGGCTGCCGGTAGCAGGTCGGGTTTAAGCGTCTCGGACCCGCTGCCGACACTGTAGTCAAA
>CAXTNK010000029.1:12608-14104 GCA_964245665.1 uncultured Acidobacteriaceae bacterium | reverse complement strand
GGGCCGCATATTGACACCCGCTTGCGTGTGAAACCCGGGCTGACTGAGACCAAGTGCGGAGGAATTGATGCTGGCAAAGCCAGTGTAAACGTCGTATCGGCTGATAGTCGTTTGCTGAGCGTGAATGTGAGGAAGTGCAAGCGGAGCTGCAAGGAAAAAGATGAATTTTAAAGTACTGTTGAAAGAACGATGGAACATAGAGGTTTTCATTGATCCCCTTTAGTGTCGACGCGGACGGTTGCCCCGGTACTCGCCGGGCCAGTTTGCATGAGAAATGCATGAACATGAGCCGCGACCAGATCAGGCTGCTCGCGATGCAACAGGTGTCCGGCATCAAGTGATACGTGCTGCGCCTCAGGAAGAGTTTGCTGCAATACTTCAAACTGCCGCAGCGTACCGAATTCGTCACGCTGTCCCTGCAGCACGAGCACCGGGCAGTCCACCTGTTCCAGGTATTGCTGCATTGGGTAGTCCGTGAAAAGCCTGGAGCGATTGCTGCGCATCCATGAATGAAAAACGGCATCAGCATCCAGGTGATAGCGAGCGAGTCGCCGCCGCATATCGCTGCTCTCGTAAGCCGATTCAAGCGAATTGATGGTCTGAACCGTCTGTGCTTCCTGAACCACGATGGGGCATTCCGCGATCACGGCCTGCACCCTGCCGTTGCGTGCTGCGTAGAGAAACGCAATCGCTGCGCCTTCGCTGTGCCCGTACAGTACCGGAGTCTCGACATGGAAATGCTCTAAAAGAGCAGGAAGCACCACGTCTACCTGCTTTTCGTAATACTCGATGCTGCGAGGCTCAACCGGCCCCTCTGAATCGCCGTGACCGGCGCGGGAATAGGCAATCACATTGTGCCCCGTCACCGCGCAAAGCTTCTGCGGAAAATCCTTCCAGTAGGAGACCGATCCAAGTGCTTCGTGCAGCAGCAGGATTGAGCCGGTCGCAGCGTCGACCTTCCACAATGCGGTTTCCAGCGCCTGGCCGCCTATCGGCAGACGCAGGAACGATGGCTGGCTCACTTTCCCTCCAGCCAGATGACTTTCCTCTGTTCTTTCTCCCATGTCTCAAAGCGCGCTGCATACTTTTCTTCGATCTTTGCCCGCCGCACCTTCAGGGTCGGCGTCATCAGGCCATTGTCCGGTGTCCATGGCTGCCCATCGATGACCAGGAAACGTAGATGCTCATGATGCTCATGCTGCGCGTTAGTGACCTGAAGATCTTCAAATAAACGCGTCTCCATTTCTGCGCGCGCTTCTGCTGTTACGCATTTTGTCCGGGCATCCGGTACCAGGACCACCATTGCAAAAGGAGCAGTCATGCCGGAGCCAAGCACACAGACAGATTCGAAATGAGTGCTCAGGCTCAGTACTTTTTCGATCTGCGCCGGAATGACATATTTACCTTTTGACGTCTTGAATTCTTCTTTCAAGCGCCCGATGATGCGCAGTCGCCCCTTTTCATCGATATCTCCGCGATCACCGCTGTGGATATAC
>CAXTNK010000029.1:0-12598 GCA_964245665.1 uncultured Acidobacteriaceae bacterium | reverse complement strand
CCCCATCATATATGCGCGTCACCGCGAAAGCGATAGCCTCTCCCCCGTACCCGACAGGGGCTCTCCCCGGCGAGTGGACATCATTGACGCCAGGCTCCGTCATGCCGTAGCCCTCGATCAGGTTCAGCCCAAGTTTGTGATACCACTCGATGACAGACGTAGGAAGCGGCGCCGCGCCCGATGCAGCAACCCGCGCATCCCCAAGCCCCAGTCCGTTCAGGATCTTCTTCCGGATAAGGGTCTTCACCACAGGTAGTCGAAGCAGTACATCAAGCTTCTTTTGCGACACCTTTTCGAGTACGCCCTGTTGGAACCGGATCAGCAGACGCGGGATGGTGAAGAAAACAGTTGCACGCGACCGTTGCAGGTCTGCAAGAAAAGTGGCCTGGCCTTCAGTGAAGAAGACGTGAAGCGGCAAAAAGAAAGTACTTGTCTCGACGATGGCCCGCTCCGCGATATGAGCGAGAGGCAGATAGGAAAGAATGCGGTCGCCCTGGTCATCCTCCCGACCAAGCGCCCGTTTTACAGCAATCGCCATCAGGCTCAACGCGCCGAACGAGTGCATCACGCCCTTCGGATTTCCCGTGGTGCCCGATGTGTAGATGATGGTTGCAATATCATTGGCATGGCGAACCGGGCTGGCCGCCATCGGGGCGTGGTCCGTAAGCAGCGTCGACCACGGAGTCATCTGCGGACGATCGTGAAAGGGAAACGTCACGCACTTCATGGAGGACAGGCATGGCTCATCGAATGATGGCAGATGTTCGACTGCTCCAAGAAAACAGGCGACCGGGCGGCTCTGTTTGAAGATCGCCAGCAACGATGCTTCCTGTACCGTGGGAAAAATAGGAATACTGACGTGTCCAGCCATCCAGATGGCAAAATCGGCCATGATCCACCACGCACTGTTCTTGGCCATGATGGCGATATTCGAGCCTGGCGGGTAGTGCTGGGCTTCAAGAAAGCTTGCCACTCTCCGCACTTCCTGCATCGCTTCTGCCCAAGTCCAGTTGTGCACCTGACCCTGCCAGGGTTGTGTAAACAGAGTGTTCGCAGCGCGTTTCTGTTCGGACTGGTAGATTTTTTGAAGCGGTAGATCGGTCGCCGCAACAGGATTTGGAATAGTTGCAGTTACAGGCGTTTCGCGGGACTTGAGAGACGTTCCATTGGCTACTGAATTCATGGTATTTTCTTACCGCAGAGTAAATTAGCTGAACAGACGCACGAGTGTCTACGAGAAGAACGAAAAAAACAGGTAAGCATCCGTCCCGATAGCTTCGTAAGGTGGAACCGGCCTTGGAAACTGAGTCGCAAAGCCCTAAGAAGATGGGCACATTCACAGGATCTGCGAACGCACCAGAACCATGGAAAGCTTTCCAGGTACGTCAGCGCAATGTCAACGAGAAAAAGGATGCAGTCTTGCAGACGGCGGCCCACCTCTTCCTCGAGCAGGGATATCGGCGTACTTCGATGGGCGAACTTGCCAGGCGTCTCAACATCACCAAGCCCGCGCTGTACTACTACTTCAAGAATAAAGAACAAATCCTCGTCGACTGTTATGGACACGGTATCTCTGCGATCGAGAGTGGCCTTGATAATGCATTGGTAAGTCATGGGACTGGTTTCGACAAGGTCAAGGCCTACATCGAAGCGTATGCTACGACTGTCGTTTCGCATGAGTTTGGGCGTTGCGTTGCGATGCTCGATGACTCGGCACTTTCAGCAGCGGCACGCAAGGAAGTCCGCAGCCTGAAGCGGCGTATTGATGCAGCCATCCGGCAGTACCTTGAAGACGGCATCGCGGACGGTTCGGTATCGCCCTGCAACGTGAAACTAGCATCTTTCGCCATCGCCGGGGCGATCAACTGGATCGGTACCTGGTACCAGCCCGGCGGCGAATTGAGCGCACCGGAGATCGGTCGGCAGTTTGCCTGCCTGTTGACAGAAGGATTACACCGCCACCATGAGACGGTTATAAGCCGAGTCTAGCCACACCTGCGATCCGGCAATGCAGCATCCATTTCCCTGCCATACGCCGTCAACTCGGCGTAGCTTGCCCCCTCACCAAAATCCGGCATTCCGCGCTGGCTCTCATGCAGCATGGTGGACCGCATAGACGGTGTTTGACTAACTTACCCATCGTTCAGTATTCTTCATCGGCTAAGGAATATTCGCCAAGGTGCGCCTGAAACACTAAGGCCATGAGCTTGTATTTCGAACGAAGTAACAGTGGAGGAAGCGTCGATGAGCACAGCAGTGGCGGCAATGGTGGCTAAACGAGTCAATGGTGGGAGCTTTTTGATTGAAGATCTCACTGCCGCTGATGTCTTCACCCTCGAAGACCTGACAGAAGAACAGCAACAGATTGCCACGACTACGTCTGAATTTGCGGAGAAGGAGATCCTGCCGCACGTCGATGCCATTGAAGCTAAGCAGTTTGATGTGACGATGGCGCTCCTGCAGAAGGCTGGGGATCTTGGACTGATGAGCGCCGATGTCCCCGAAGAATTTGGCGGGCTCGAGATGGACAAGGTCACGTCCGCACTGATCTCCGACAACATATCGGTGCTCGGCAGCTTTTCTGTCGCTTTCAGTGCCCACGTTGGCATCGGTATGCTGCCGCTGATCTGGTACGGCACGAAAGCGCAAAAAGAAAAGTACCTGGCAAAGCTGGCATCCGGCGAATGGGTGGCTTCCTATGCGTTATCGGAGAGTTCGTCCGGCTCCGACGCGATGAATATCCGCACGCAGGCTGTGCTCTCGCCCGATGGCAGGCATTACGTCCTGAACGGCGAGAAGATGTGGATTTCAAATGCGGGTATGGCGAATCTCTTCACTGTGTTTGCGAAAATCGATGGGCAGAAGTTCTCGGCATTCCTCATCGAAGCGGGAACGCCCGGTCTGACTGTCGGTCCTGAAGAACACAAGCTTGGCATTCGCGGTTCATCGACCTGCCCGCTCATTCTGTCGGACTGCGTGGTGCCCGTAGAGAATCTGTTAGGCGAAGCAGGCAACGGCCACCGCATCGCTTTCAATATTCTGAACGTGGGCCGCTACAAGCTTGGAGCTGCTACGCTCGGCGGAGCGCGTCACGCCTTCCGCAACGGCATCAAGTATGGCAACGACCGCATTGCTTTCGGCAAGCCAATCACATCCTTCGGGCTCATCCAGGAAAAGATCGCCGAGAGTGCCACGCTCATCTACGCCGGAGAATCGATCGTTTATCGCGTCGTGGGTGCGATTGATGCATCGCTTGCTGAACTGGACAAGAGTGCTCCTGATATCAGCCTGCAGGTGCAGAAGCGGATCGAAGAGTTTGCCGTCGAGTGTTCGATTATCAAGGTATGGTGCTCGGAGATGCTCGAGCGCGTAGTCGATCATGTGCTGCAAATTCACGGCGGCTATGGCTACGTCGAAGAGTTTCCCGCTGAGCGCGGTTATCGCGACGCGCGCATCAACAAGATCTTCGAAGGCACGAATGAAATCAATCGACTGATCACGACGGGCTGGATGATCAAGCGCGCACTGCAGGGCAAGCTTGCGTTGCTGCCGGCAATCCAGAAGGTGATGGATGAAGTGATGGCCGGACCGAGTCCGCGTGAAGAACAGAGCGGCGCTCTTGCGTCGCAACGGGCGTTGCTGGCCAGTGCCAAGAAGATTGGCCTGTTCTGTGCCGGCGCTGCTTCGCAGAAATTCGGGCAGGGCCTTGAGGAGCAGCAGGAGGTGATGGGCGCTCTGGCGGACATCATCATCGAAGTGCTCGCGCTCGAGTCGACGTTGCTGCGTACAGAGAAGCTGGCCGGCACTAAACCGCTGGCGATCGCCATGGCGAAGTACTATGCAGCCCGGTCTTTCCGCATTATTGAAAAATCAGCAGAGCTCGTCATCGGTGCTGTGGCAGAGGGCGATATGCTGCGCACGCAGATGACAATCTTCCGACGGCTCTCCAAGCACGAGCCGGAAAATACAGTAGCTCTCGGTCGCGAGATTGCCGGCGCAATGGTCGAAGCCGGCCGCTACGCACTCTAACCAGGCAGTTGAAGTGAAGGGACTTTGCATGCGGGTGTTAACACTTATACGCCAGGTGCTTGACGCGGAAGAAAGTGTTCGCATCAAGGATGGCGCAGTTGATCTTGAAGGTCGCAAGCTCGTGATGGATACGATGGACGAATACGGCCTGGAGCAGGCTTTGCGCATCCGCGAAGCTGGAGTAGAGGCAGAAGTCATTGCTGTTGCGATCGGCTCTGCGAGGTGTCAGGATGTCCTGCGCAACGCACTTGCCATGGGCGCCGATCGTGCCATTCATGTTGAAACTAATGCAAAGCTTGATGTGATTGCAGTGAGCAAGGTGATGGCTGCCATCGCAAAACAGGAAAACGCACAGCTCATCTTCAGCGGTGGCCAGCAGGCGGACTGGGATAGCCACGCACTCGGCGCAGCGACCGCAGAACGTTTGCAATGGCCGCAGGTCACATGGACCAACGCGCTCGAAGTGAAAGACGGCGCACTTACCGGCAAGCATGACGCGGATGAAGGCAGCGAAACATTCACCATGCTACTGCCCGCTATCGTGACCACGCAGCAGGGTCTGAACGAGCCGCGCTATCCGACATTGCCGAACATCATGAAAGCGAAGAAGAAAGAGCTGCGCAAGGAGTCGCTCGAGCAATACGGCGTCACCTCGAAGGTAAAGGTCATAAGCGAATCCGTGCAGGTGAAAGAGCGTATGAAGAAGATGCTCGACACCAAGGACCCCGCCGCCGCGGCGTCAGAACTGGTCAAGCTTCTGCGCAATGAAGCACGGGTGATCGCATGATTCTGCTGGTGGTCGAATATAGCGCTGGCAAGGTAAGTAAAAGCACCTACGAACTAGTCACTTGTGCTCGCCAGCTTGGTCGCGAAGGACCGGTTGCCGCGCTGGTACTGGGCGATAGCATTGCTGCTGTCGCCACTGAAATAGCAGGCGCGGTTGACCAGGTGCTGGTTGCCGATCGCGCCGAACTCGCACAGTTTGATTCAGAGCTATGGGCAGCTGCGGTTGCGCAGATTGCCAAAGAAGGCGAAGCCTCGACCGTGCTGATTGGCGGAAGCCGCAGTGGCCGCGACTATAGCCCCCGTGTTGCCGTCAAGCTCGATGCACCGCTGCTTGAAGATGTCATCAGCGTAGCTGCCGATGGTGAAAAGCTGGTAGCCGAGCACTATACCTATCTCGCGCGCGTAACAGAGAAGCTGGAGGCTGAAGGGACAGTTGTGATTACAGTTAAGCCGGGGGCCTTCGCTGCGGCTGAAAAGAACTCCGAGGTTGCCGAGCAATTCGATGTCGAACTTGATTTGCCGACGCGCCGTTTGCAGGTAACAGGCAAGACCGGTGAGAAGACAACGCGCGTTCCATTGAGCGAAGCAGACGTGGTTGTGGCCGGCGGCCGTGGTGTCGGCAGCGCGGAGAGCTTTACGAAGCTGGTTGAAGGACTGGCTGACCAGATCGGCGCGGCAGTCGGCGCGACACGTGCCATCGTCGACGCAGGCTGGCGACCCTACGCGGAGCAGGTCGGGCAGACCGGTAAAACAGTCGCTCCGAAAGCATACATCGCCATTGGTATTTCCGGAGCAGTGCAGCATCTGTCGGGTATGAACAAGAGCAAGTACATTGTCGCGATCAACAGGGATGCAGAGGCGCCGATCTTCAAGATTGCTGACTACGGTATGGTTGGCGATGTCAACCTGCTTGTCCCGGCCATTCTTGACGAGCTGCGTAAATAAACTAAATGCTTCCTCTCTCCAGCAGGATCGGCTTTTTCATTTTTGCAGCCATCATGCTGGCGATTGGCGCTCGCGCTTTCTACCGCGTGTATCTCCGCATACGACGCGGCCGTGCAGATACCGAACTGAGATGGGATAACTGGCCCTCGCGGCTCTGGTATGCGCTCAGCACAACGCTCACGCAGCAGCGCACATTCAAGAAACGCGGCGTCGTCAGCCTCTTCCACTCATTCATCTTCTACGGATTTGTCTTCTACCTGCTGGTGAATCTCGTCGACGCTCTTGAGGGCTATGGCATCGAACCGCTGCGTGCCCTCGACATCTTCCGAGTCTTTGGCAACCGGGGGATCGTCGCGAATGGATTCCTTGTCTCTGGTTACTTCTTTCTCGCAGATTTGCTGAGTTTTCTTGTACTCGTCGGTGTCATCGCACTGGTCATCCGCAGATTCTTTCTGCCCGCGCGGCGTGACTTTCGTTTCAACGACAGGACCCACCTTCATAAAGATGTCCGTGTCGGTCACATAAACCGCGATTCGATCGTTGTTTCGGCGTTCATCCTCTTCCACGTCGGCAGCAGGGCGATAGGCGCCGGTGCGCGCATTGCGGCCGTTCGAATGGATAAGTTCAACGCAGCAGGTAATGATCCGGCAGAGCCTTTTGGCAGCCTGCTTTCTCATCTCTTCACGCCGCAGAACGCACATGCATGGCAGGTCTTTGGATACTGGGGCGCACTCGGCAGCGTGCTCGCGTTCCTTGCTTACTTTCCGTATTCCAAGCACATTCACATCTTCGCGGCACCTCTGAAATATTTCTTCGCACGCAAGCCAAATTCCGGAGTGCTGCCGCTTCTCGAGATCAATCTCGAGAGCGAAGATCAGAAGCTTGGCGCGGAGAAGCTCGAAGACCTCGCATGGCCGCGTCTGCTCGATGCCTACGCATGTATCCAGTGCAATCGCTGCCAGGATGTATGTCCGGCAACCGCGACCGGAAAATCCTTGAGCCCCGCCGCACTCGAGATCAACAAGCGTATGGATTTGAATGACCTCGCGCACATGGCCGGTGCGTCGTCGTTCGAACATGGCGGTCCGAGTCCGCATCCGCTGCTCAATTTTGCACTGACGCCGGAAGCGGCATGGGCATGCACGACCTGTGGCGCGTGCATGGAAGTCTGTCCTGTGCAGGACGAGCAGATGCTCGATATCATCGACATTCGCCGCAACCAGGTGATGATCCAGGGTGATTTTCCCGCCCAGTTGCAGACAGCCTTTCGCGGCATGGAGCGAGCGAAGAATCCGTGGGGCATCAGCCACGAAAAACGCATGGATTGGGCTGAAGGACTAGGCGTCAAGACTACTGATGAACATCCGACACCAGACGTTCTGTACTGGGTAGGCTGCGCGGCGAGTTATGATCCGCAGGCACAGAAAACAGCAAGGGCTGTCGTCCAGTTGCTCGGCCATGCTGGCGTCGATTTTGCGGTGCTCGGCAAGAAGGAGTGCTGCACAGGTGACAGCGCGCGGCGTGCCGGAAATGAATTGTTATACCGGCAACTTGCCGACGACAATGTGTCGACACTGAACGCTGTGAAGCCGAAGCTGGTGATTGCCAGCTGCCCACATTGCATGAACTCGCTCGGCAACGAGTACAAGCAGATCGGCGGCGACTACAAAGTGATGCATCACACCGAGTACCTCGAGACGCTCATCATCAGCGGCCAGTTGCAGCCGGAGCAATCGAAGCAGAGCATCACGTATCACGACCCCTGCTATCTTGGCCGTCACAACGGCGTCTACGATGCGCCGCGCAATCTTCTCCGCGTACTTGGCAACGAGGTGCTCGAACTGGAACGCACGCGCAGCAATGCGTTCTGCTGCGGAGCAGGCGGCGCGCAGTTTTGGAAGGAAGAAGAGCCGGGAGACGAGCGCATCTCCGAGAACCGTTTTAAGGAAGTACAGCGTGTACTTGGCCACGCTTCATCTGAAGAAAAAATATTAGCAGTCGGCTGCCCCTTCTGCAAAAGCATGCTCGGTAGCACGCCATCGAAGGACGGCGGAGAAGCCGTCGCCATCAAGGATGTAGCTGAGCTACTGCTTGAAGGCGTGAATCGGGCGAAGGGTATTTCTGAACTTACTGCGATTCCGAGAGTCACAGTTGCGCCGGACTCACCTCCGGTTACTCCCGAAGCAGAGCCACAGCCCGGAATGAGCGCAGTAGACAATCAGACGCTCGAAGCTCCCGCCCTGCCGATCAGCGGGGAGGCCCCTGCCCAAACGCGCAAGAAGTGGCAGCCGAAGCAGCAGGTCGTTGAGGTCAAACCGGAGGAGACTCCGCAGCCGATTGAAATGGTTCCTGTCGTCGCACCCGCGCCTGAGCGGAAAAAGTGGCAGCCCAAATCGATCGTGACTATTGAGCCGGAGATCGCTCCCGTCGAGCCCGTCGAGCAGGCACCCGTGGTCGAGTCAGAAAAGAAGCCAGACACTCCTCCGGGCGAACGCAAGAAGTGGCAGCCTAAATCCATGTCATAAACAAGGCCAGAACTACTTAGCCTTGGCGGGAGGCGTTACTCCTGTCAACGGCCGGATAATGTCATCCAGCAGCGCAGGCGTGCCATTCACGCGCTCGAGCTTCGGATACTTTTCGCCATCATGATAGTCAATATGGACGACGCGGAATTCATCTGTATTCGAGACGATCAGTTCGATCGGCGACGTTGAAGTCTTTGCCTGCTTCAACGCATTCTTGAGAACTGCCTCAGAGTAGCCGTGCCCATTGATCGCAATGATTTTTGCCTGAGGTCCAAGTCCTGCTTTGAAAGCAGGTGAGTCGTGGCGCACATCTTGAATTTCCCCCTCACCATTGATGCGCAAACCGATAGAGAACACTGCATCAGCCGCACCATGTTTACCGAGAACGGCCTTCTCGTAAGACGTCGGCTGATCGGTATAAACCAGCTTGTAGCCGCCATGCTCGATACCCGCAACTGGCGCGTGCGCAGCATGCGAATCGAGACGCTCCGTCAAAAAGCTTCGCCAGTCGTAAGGAGCAATATCGTTCAAGTCACTTACAACTTCGTCGAAGTTATAAGGCACAACCTTCGGTGGCGTATTGCCGCCCTCTGCTAAAAACTTCACGCAGAAGTCATTCAACGATTTTTTGTCATTCGTGAGCTTGCGGATAGTCGTGTCCGCGTCAAGCCAGAGCAGTTCGCCCTCTGGATAATATTCCTGGCTGCGACGCCAGTTGCCCCAGTTCGGGCTTACTTCGCGCAGGATGCTCGAAGCATCGGCCGTGTCCTGCAGATTGCGCCATGTGCGGCCGGACTGTGTATCCAGTGTCGCAGCACTGTAGGCGAGAGCTTCGCGATACTGCTCCGGCGTAAACAGGCCAGTGCGCGCAGCCAGCACGTCACCCCAGTACTGTGTCATACCTTCGTAAACCCACAGCAGGTCATCTTTCATCGGCACATGATAGTCAGGCGTAGCTAATCCAATCGGCCGGCGATACTTGCCATTCCATGAATGGGTAAACTCGTGCGGCAGCAGGTCGGCATTCGTCAGCGCAAGATCGTCGTCAGAGAAACCATGCGCCTCGATACCGTTATCACTTGACTGGTGATGTTCAAGACCTTCTCCGCGAATGCTGTCGCTGAGGCTAAGCAGGAAATGATACGTGTTGTAATGCCGCGACTGGTACAGGACTCCGGTCTCGCGAACTAAATTGGAGAGAGCATCGAGTGTCGTTTTCTTCAGCTCAAGATCTTCCGGCGTATCAGCTGCAATATCGATGAAATGCTTCGGAGTAACCTCGGGAGCAAGTGCGATCTCGCGGAAGTACAGGCCTGCAATCACTGGTGAATCGACCAGCTGCTCGACCGTAGTACTGGCGTAGTTCGTCGTGTTGCCAGCCTGATTTGTCGTTGTGAGTGCGGTGCCTGATTTCCATCCGGCCGGCAACGTCAGTGAGGCAATAATCGGGATGTGGCTGACCGGAATCGAGGCAGGGTACATCACGACCGAGTTCCACTCAAGCACCGCCATATCGTTATCCGTTGCATCGTCTTCATCGGAGCCTGTGGCGCCCGGCACTGCGAGAAAGTCGAAGCTGACTTCGAGTTGTGTTACGCCTTCAGGTACGTCCACATGGATCGCGTACATATCGACCAGGTCGCGCCGCCATGGAAGGTCTTTGCCGTTCGTGCGGATGAACACGCCGGCAACGTTATCGATCGGCCCCGTTGGGCGATGGTCGCCTGGGATCCATTCCGGATATTCAAGCGTCAGCGGACCGGCTTCAACGGGAATCTGCAAATGAGAATGCAGTAGGTGACGCGGTGCATCCGTGAGGTCCACCTGCAGGCGGATTGGCTTACTCGCTGGTGCATCCTGCGCATTTGAACTTAGAGACGGCAGGAAGAGAAATGTAAGAGAGAGGACGGGGCTGATCGCCGATCGCGAAAACTTCCGGAAGGTCATTGACGAATGATCGCATACCGCAAGAGGAAAAATGGGCAGCAGTTGATGCCGCCCATTTCGACAGGCGAATTCTTACTGCTGTGACGCTTTTTCTTCGGCTGCAACTGCGCATTCAGCGGCCTGGAAGCCCATCTTCGAATGCATGCCATCGCAGAATGGCTTTTTGGTCGACGCGCCGCAGCGACAAAGAGAGATGGCAGGCTTGCCCTCGAGGTTCCACTCGCGGCCGTCTGCATCCACCAGCTTGATGGGACCCTCGACGCGGAATGGCCCGTTCGGGCGTACAGTAATTTTCACTTCGGTTTCTGGCATGTTCTTGCTCCTGAAAATGTTTGGCTACTCTCCGAGTCTACTGCGGTCAGACGCCTTTAAAGATTGACACGATCGCAATTCAGCCAGCCATCCTGACGGTCGGCGGCGAAATACACGCACTTAAGCCGGTCAGCTACGTGCCTTTCGATCGATTGACATATACTTTTGAGTGAAGAGAAAGTGGTTTTTCGGCATGCTGAGCCATGTCGCTGGCCCGTTTTCGCTCACATTCGCTACGAAGGGAATCAGCTCACATGGCGACTAGTAATGTTGCCCTGAATACTCCGAGCACTGCATCGTCTCCGGAGACTTCTGAGTCGGGTGCGCCGAAGCGCATCGTCAACGACTTCAGTATTCAGGTTGCTACCGTAAACGGCTCCGGTTCTCAGTCTGCCAACAGCATTCTGTTGAAGAGCATCTTCGCGATGGGGATTCCCGTCAGCGGCAAAAACTTGTTTCCCTCGAACATCGCCGGGCTTCCCACCTGGTACACCATCCGTGCCAGCAAGCATGGCTACGTCGCGCGCAAAAAGGAAATCGACATCCTCATCGCGATGAATGCCGAGACGTCGCGTGAAGACATGCTGTCCCTGCCTGCTGGTGGCGCAGCCATTTATGAAGAGACTGCCAACCTCGCGCAGTTTCGTGATGACGTCGCCTGTTATCCCGTGCCCTTCGACAAGATCACGGCCGCAGTCTGCCCCGAAGCCAAGTTGCGCAAGCTCGTCAAGAACATGATCTACGTCGGCGTGGTTGCGCAGATCGTCGGTATGGATATGGAAGTCGTCGAAGCCTCGGTGCGCCGCCAGTTCGCAAAGAAGCTGAAGGCTGCGGAACTCAACTGGTCCGCAGTTAAGGCCGGCTTCGAGTATGCCGAGGCGACCTTCACCAAGCACGATCCATTCGTACTCGAGCGGATGCATGAGACCGACGGCAAGATCATCATCGAAGGCAATTCTGCTGCCGCGCTTGGCTGCATGTTCGCCGGCGTCACGGTCGTTACCTGGTATCCGATCACGCCTTCTTCGTCGGTTGTCGAGAACCTGATCGACTACCTGAAGAAGTACCGTATCGAGCCCGATGGTAAAGCGACCTTCGCCGTTGTGCAGGCTGAAGATGAACTGGCTGCAGTCGGCATGGTGCTCGGCGCAGGCTGGGCCGGCGCGCGTTCGATGACAGCCACCTCGGGCCCCGGTATTTCGCTGATGGCAGAGTTCGCCGGACTTGGCTACTTCGCCGAGATTCCCGGCGTCATCTTCGACGTGCAGCGCACGGGTCCCTCCACGGGTATGCCGACGCGCACCATGCAGGGCGATCTGCTTTCGACTGCCTATCTTTCGCATGGAGATACCAAGCACATCATGCTGCTGCCCGGTTCCGTCAGAGAGTGCTACGAGTTTGCAATCGAAGCCTTCAACCTGACGGAGCAGTTGCAGACGCCAATTTTCGTCATGAGCGATCTCGACCTCGGCATGAACAACTGGATGTCGGAACCATTCCCATATCCCGAGAAGCCGATGCAGCGCGGCAAGATTCTGAATGCCGAAGACCTCACGCGCCTCGGCGGTTTTGCGCGCTACAAAGACGTCGATGGCGACGCGATTCCGTATCGCACATTGCCGGGCACGGATCACCCCGGCGCCGCCTACTTTACGCGTGGCAGCGGTCACAATGACAAAGCTCTCTACACAGAACGGCCGGATGAATACCAGGCAACCATGGAGCGGCTGGCCCGCAAGTTTGAGACAGCGCGTGAGTATGTTCCCAAGCCTGTTATCGTTCAGGACGGCCAGTCAAAGATCGGCCTGATTGCGTTCGGTACATCCGACTTTGCTGTAGGTGAATCGCGCGATCAGCTACGCAACGAATATAAATTTGAAACCGACTATCTGCGGCTCCGTGCATTTCCGTTTGCAAAAGAAGTGCATGACTTCGTCGCTTCACATGATCGCGTCTATGTCATCGAGCAGAACCGCGATGCACAATTGCTGAGCCTGTTGAAGCTGGATCTGCCCGCTGCCGACGTGGTGAAGCTGCGTAGTATCCGCCACTTC
>CAXTNK010000028.1:45256-53831 GCA_964245665.1 uncultured Acidobacteriaceae bacterium | reverse complement strand
ATCCTGGTCAACTCCGACCGCGCGGTGTCGGCGCACCGGTGGCTGTCGCCGCGGCACTCACCGCCGCCGTCACCGAACCGCGCGAAGGATTGCGCGGGCGTATCGCGGACGTTTATCGCGAGGGCACAAACTTCGTGCTCGCCGCCGATCTGGCTCAAATCTTCAAGCGCGCTAGTGCGACCGATTCGGCAGACGATGCTGCGATGTTACACCGCATGGGTTTTGATGATTTAAGTTATTTGGTAATCGAATCGCGCAAAGCGGACGGAAACGCGGATCAAGCAGACGCGACCGCGCAGCGCATCGAAAATCGCATGACCGTCAGCTTCGCGGGCGAGCGGCGCGGAATCGCGGCATGGCTGGCGGCTCCGCAGGTGGCGCTATCGGCGGCATCCTCGGCAGCGTAGGCACAGGCCCTGCACCGGTCGTGAAGGCTGCTGCACCCAAGAAGGTCGCGATCTCGTCCGGCGTGATGGCTGGCAACAAACTTTCGGGATCTGACCCAACGTATCCCGCAATCGCCAAGGCTGCCCGTATTCAGGGTACCGTGGTCCTGCAGGCAACGATCTCCAAGACCGGCGCGATTGAAAATCTTCGCGTCATCAGCGGTCCTCCGATGTTGCAGGCTGGAGCTTTGAGCGCTGTGAAGGGATGGCGTTACAAGCCTTACCAGTTGAATGGCGAGCCGGTCGAAGTTGAAACGACAGTCAACGTAGTCTTCAATCTGGGCGGTTAACTTATAAAGTCAGGCTGCCGCCAGGGTTGCTCGATCAAGATTCGACCACCCTGGTGTTAGATTGGCAAATCTCTCTGGCCCCTACGGGGAATGTATCCCTCACAGCCAGGTGTTAGTGTCGCGAAGTTCATAACAGTTCCACATGTATCAGGAGGAAAGATTCAGTGATTCTCGCTCATCTCACCCAACTTGCGATCCATCCCTCGACCCTGGGCCTGTTTTTCCAGGATTCGAGCGCCAATACTTTCACCCCCATCGAAATGTGGGGAAGCATGGGCAACCTGGCACGCGCCGTCGTTATCCTGCTCTTCATCATGTCGATCTGGTCGCTCGCGGTGATCTTCGATCGCGCCATCTACTTCAGCGCTGCCCGTAAGCAGTCGCGTGACTTTGCACCCCGTGTTGCCGGCGCCCTACGTGAAGGCAAGCTGGACGAAGCCATCAAGGTTGCGGACCGTAACAAGAAGTCCCACCTGGCAGAGGTTGTCACTGCCGGTCTGCAGGAGTTCCGCAATTTCGGTTCAGGCGGCACTGTTACCGAGGGTCAGATCGAGTCGAGCCAGCGCGCGCTTGAGCGTTCAGAGGCGATTGTGCACGCGAAGCTGAAGCGTGGTCTGGGTGGTCTTGCCACCATCGGCTCGACGGCACCATTTATCGGCCTGTTCGGAACGGTTATCGGTATTTTGAACGCCTTCCAGAAGATTGCTACCGAGAAGAGCGCTGGTATCGGCGCGATTGCCGGTGGTATTTCAGAGGCCCTGGTTACGACCGCATTTGGTCTGCTGGTCGCCATCCCTGCCGTTATGTGCTTCAACTACTTCACCAACAAGGTAGAAGCGTTTGACGTTGAGATGGACAACAGCTCCAGCGAACTGATTGATTATTTCCTGAAGCAGTCACAGAACCGCCGCTAACGTAACGCTGCTGGTCGAAAGTCCAGGCGAGAATCATCGGGCAGTCAGGCTGGTCTCCTCAGGGTGAGAGCAGCCTGACGAAACGAAGCACTCGATAGTTTGAACGGGTTGTTAGACCGGGTTGTCAGAAGCAAAAGATATTAGCGGGGAAACGCCGCTACGGAGTAAGACACACATGGCACTGGTCGCACGAGACGAAGGCTCTAAAGTCAACTCCAACATCAACGTCACACCGATGGTGGACGTGATGCTGGTCCTACTCATCATCTTCATGGTCATCACGCCCATGGTGCAGAACAAGGTCAACGTGAACCTGGTTGCGGCCGCCGATGCAACACCGATGCCCGATGCCGATCACGAAGACCAGGCCGTAGTTGCCGTTACACGCGACGGCCGTGTCTACCTTGGAGCAAACCAGGTTTCAATTGATGACCTCGGCAACAAGGTGTCCGACATATTGCAGAACAAGCCTGAAAAGATTGTGTATCTGCGTGCAGACGCCCGCGCCAGTTACGGTACAGTCATGCACGCCATCGATGGCGTGCGCTCGGCTGGTGTCGATCAGCTTGGTATCCTTACGGAACCCTCGACCACCATGAACGCAGCACCGCCCGCACAGTAAGCAGGTTGCAACCCCGATTTACCGGACGCAGAGATACAGCTGGAATTCTCAACAGAATTCAGCCTTGCCTACAGGAAACGTTACAGGAAACGAGGAAGATTATGGGAATGACATCTGGTGGCCACGGCGGCCTTTCGTCGGACATCAACGTAACACCGATGATCGATATTCTGCTGGTACTGCTTATCATCTTCATGGCCATCACGCCGGTCTCGCCGCGTGGGCTGGATGCGCTCGTACCGCAACCGCCGAAGGACAAGAACGAAAAGCCGGATACGGAAACGAGTATCACAGTGCAGATCACACATCGTCCTGGCGGCGGCGAGCCAGGCTACAAGATTAATGAAACCGATGTCGCTCATGGTGATCTTCAGAGCAAACTCGCCGGCATATTTGCTACGCGCGCGAACAAGATCATGTTCGTGAAGGGTGACGCTGATCTCGACTTTGCACCGGTTGCTGATGTCATCGACATTGGTAAGGCGGCTGGGGTCGATCACATTGGTATCATGACGCCCAAGGTGCTTGCTGGGCAGTAGTCCTGATCGAGGGCCCGTTTATCTTCTACTCAAATCCGCGACCGTAACTCCGGCCGCGGATTTTCGTTTATTGACCGGATTGCCTCTGCACTTGCCAGTACTCAGAAAACAATTACAATCACAGCGCGTAGACTTTTAATATTCCCCGAACACCGTAGACGGACCCGACGCATACTCGGGGTCTGGCAATAGAAGGAGAAGAAGACCAGAATGAAGCGATCCGCACGTTTTCTAGTGCCGGCAGTTGCCAGCCTCGCAATGTTGATGAGCCTTACCGGTTGCGCAAAGCTTAAGGCGCGTGACCAGTTGAACAAAGGCGTTGAAGCGTTCAAGAACGCCAAGTACGAAGAGGCAATCAACCACTTCCAGAAGTCTGCAAGCCTGGATCCTGATCTCAAGAACGCGAAGATTTTTCTCGCGACGGCCTACGCACAGAATGTGATTCCTGGCGCGGATACACCGGAAAACAAGAAGAATGCCGAACTGGCAGTGAACAGCTATCAGCAGGTGCTGGCCGAAGATCCGAAGAATATCAATGCGACCAAAGGTATCGCTTCGATCTACTTCAACATCGGGCAGGTGGATCAGGCGAAAGCATGGCAGAAGAAGGTTCTCGAGATAGATCCGAACGATCCTGAAGCGATGTACACCATCGGCGTGATCGACTGGACAACGTCGCGCAAGAACTCGCTGAAGGTTCTCGAAGCAATGGGATCGGGCGACAAGGCCGATGGCAATCCCCAGCTGCCGAAGAAGGATTGTGCTTCGCTTGCGGTCATCAATACGCCGCTGAATGACGAAGCGCTGAATTACCTGAGTAAAGCTGTTGAGGTACGTCCGTCGTACGATGACGCCATGGCGTATCTGAGCCTGGTCTATCGCCGCAAGGCAGAGACTGAGTGCGGCAACGACGATGCACGTAAAGCTGACCTGGCGCAGGCACAGAACTGGGCGACCAGAAACATGGATACCCGCAAAGCAAATGAGCAGAAGAAACTGGCTGCGGCACCTGCCGGCGTGAAGATGTAGTCTCAGACAACACCTGGACAAAGCCCCCGGAACTCGGGGGCTTTGTTTTGCCTTCTACGAAACTCTCAACAGAACTACCCAGTGATGATCAGCCCGGTATCCTGATGCGCTCAATCCGCAAAATCCTGATCGCCAACCGCGGCGAAATCGCCGTAAGGATTGCACGTGCCTGTCGCGAGCTTGGAATAGCTTCGGTTGCGGTGTACTCCGATGCTGACCGTGCTGCGCTGCATGTTCTGCACGCAGACGAAGCCTATCGACTGGGTCCGGCACCCGCGACGCAATCGTATTTGAGGAGCGATCTTATTCTTGCGGCGGCGCAGCAGAGCGGCGCCGATGCCATTCATCCCGGCTATGGATTCCTCTCGGAGAACGCAACCTTCGCCGCTGCATGCAAAGAGGCTGGCCTGATTTTCATTGGACCCGGCGCGGAAAGCATGGCGCTGCTCGGCTCGAAAATACGCGCACGGCAGACGGCAGACAGGGCCGGCATGCCACGCACGCCGGGCTCCACGCAATCGCTCGAATCTCTTCAGCAGGCCAGTGAAATTGCTACACAGATCGGCTATCCAGTCATGCTGAAAGCCGCAGCAGGCGGAGGCGGCAAGGGCATGTCCGCCGTCTATTCTGCGGATGAACTGCGGACAGCGTTCGACAATGCCCGCAGCGAGGCAGAGCGTGCGTTTGGCTCGTCCGAAGTCTACCTCGAGAAGCTGCTGGTACGGCCGCGCCACATTGAGATCCAGATCGCCGCGGATGAGCACGGCCACTGCGTATCTCTCGGCGAGCGTGAGTGCTCCGTGCAGAGACGCCACCAGAAAGTGATCGAGGAATGTCCCTCCGCAGTCGTCAGCGAGGCACTTCGGATACGTATGGGCGAGGCTGCATGCAGGCTCGCGATGACGGGCGGCTATACCAACCTCGGCACGGTAGAATTCCTGCTCGATTCCGAAGACAATTTCTACTTCCTCGAGGTCAACACACGTCTGCAGGTGGAGCATCCGGTCACCGAACTGGTAACCGGCATCGATCTGGTGCAGTTGCAGATACGAATAGCCGAGGGCCATCCACTGCCGTTTACCCAGGATGAGATTCAACGGCGAGGCCACGCTATCGAGTGCCGCATTTACGCTGAAGATCCTGAGAATAGTTTCTTTCCCTCTCCTGGCAAGATTACGCGGCTGTTACAGCCGTCAGGTCCAGGCATTCGCGAAGATTGCGGCGTGTATGAGGGATGGACTGTTCCGAACGACTACGACCCAATGCTCTCAAAGCTCATCGCGTATGCGCCGAACCGTCTAGACGCGATCCAGAAACTGCTGCGCGCCCTCGACGAATACACAATCCAGGGAATTCGAACGAATCTGCAATTGTTCAAACGCATACTCGCGGATGACGATTTCCGTAAAGCCGCAATCGATACCGGCTATCTCGAAAGACTGCTGGCAGCGCCTGTCGGGGAGGCTTCGTCTGAAGAATCAGGAGCGTTTGCCGATATAGCCGCACTCGCAGCAGCATTCTTCGAGCGTATCGCGAGCCCGACTAGCTCCGGACGAACCGCGCCGGCATCCGCGGGCTCACTTCCCAACAAGTGGAAGGATCAAGCACGCCGCGAGGGACTCCGTTCATGAGCGCCGGGCCGATCAAGATCCAACTGCAGGTGGACGATCTCCTCCGCTCTGTCACGCTCACTCCGGGCGAGCTCGAAGGCAGCTACCGAGGAGACCTCGACGGCAAGCCGGTTGCGTTTGAAGCAGTGAACCTCATGCCAGGCGTCGTATCACTCATCATGCGCTCTGGCCCTGGAGCAGGACTGTCGTTCCGATGCGTCTTTGACCGGGCAGATCCGGAAACAGGCAGCCGGCGTATTTCGGTCGGGCCGAGTGGCTTCGCCTACCAGGTCTACGACCCACGTTCGCTGAGTGCGCGCAGTAACCGGGCGCACCAGGATGAAGGCACGCTGTTGCTGAAGGCCACGATGGCCGGGCGTGTTGTGCGCCTGCTGGTGGAGCAGGGCGCGCAAGTCGAGGCACATGCCGGCATCGTCGTAATCGAGGCCATGAAGATGCAGAACGAACTTCGCGCGCAGCGTGCCGGACGCGTCACCGAACTGCGCGTCGCTGAAGGCGAGATGGTAAGCGCCGGCCAGGTGCTTGCCGTCATCGAATGATCGGTGGTGACGGCGTGGGTATGCTACATAGCCTGTATCGACGGGAGACCCATCGGCCAGATACCATAAAGACGAAGACACAGAACCCGCAGACCGCTGAGTCGGCGAAACCAGAGGTAGTTATGACACACACTTCTAGCATGACGACACGCTTCACAAGAACGAACCATATGCTCCGCCTGCCCGCTTTATGCGCGCTTGCCCTGTGCGCTGGACTCGGCATGGTGGCGCATGCGTCAGACTGGACGCCGACCAAGCTGAACGACACCTCTGCGTTGAAACCACCGGCTGGCTCGAAGGTCGCGATCGTCGAATTTATGGACCTCGAATGTCCTGTATGCGCGCAGATGGATCCTGTCGTCGAGCATGCTGCGGCCGAACATCACGTTGCCTGGGTGCATCTTGATTATCCGCTGCCAATGCACAACTGGAGTTTTGCCGCCGCAGTGAACGCGCGCTATTTTGATTCGAAGTCGCCTGAAATTGGCAACCAGTATCGTGCGGCCGTGTTCGCAAACCAGATGAACATCGACAACGTGAATGTTCTGACGACCTTCACACAGAAGTTCGCCAAGGACCACAATATCGATCTGCCGTTCATGATGGATCCCGGCGGCAAGTTCGACGCCGAAGTGCGCGCCGACCGCAGCATGGCGCAGCGCATGGGCGTGAACCGCACACCGACTATCTGGGTGGTAGCGCAGACGCCGAACGGCCCGACGTATGACGAACTGCTCGACCGGAACGGTCTGGATTCGCTGATCGATCAGGAGCAGGCCAAGGTCGGCCCGAGTGTATCTGCCCATACGACTGGCGCGAAAAAGCAGCACGGGCAGTAGGCGATCATCCATCCGCGGTAGATGGTCTGCCTACTCAGATCAGGACTCGTGGTCCCATCCTTGCTGCGGAAGGACGGGAACCCGCGTTTCGTATTGAAACCGCTCAGGCCAGGCGGCGCGACGGCCGCCTGAGCGCCATGCCGATAGATAGCAGCACGATGAGCGCGATCAGGCACTGCGAGATGACGCAATAGAGACACCATACCTGTAGTACGTGTGCCTCAATCCATGTAAGGTACAGCGCAAAGATGCAACCTGCGACAGCTGCGAAAAACACAACGCCGTAACGTCCGAGCAGGGACAGGATGAACAGCGCCGCATAGCCGGCGATGCCAATAACTGCGACCGGAATACTTTGCCCGGCAATATGCAGCACGGCGAAGTGGCTGTGATTGACGACGCCGCAATCCCAGTGGGCATTGATGTCACAGGGCTCCATCTCCATCGTGTTGTGCACGTGAAGCGCTAGGCTTGAAACGACGATGCCAAGTGCGGCCAGGAAAGCCAGAATCCAACGCATTAATTCAGAATCCCCATCTTCTTTGCAGTCGTCGTCAATATCTCAAGCGCCTGGTCGATCTGCGCGTGTGTATGTTCGCTGGTCATAATGGTGCGGACGCGCGCCTTGCCTTCAGGCACGGTCGGGAAAGCGATGCCGGTTGCCATCAGGCCTGCATCGAACAGCGCCTTCGAGAAGTTCATCGTGGTGCGGCCATCACCGATAAGGATCGGCGTAATCGGGGTCTCGCTCGCCGGAGTCGTGACACCGCCGATGTCGAAGCCGGCTGAACCGAGCTGGTCCTTGAAATAATTTGTGTTGCTCCACAAGCGCTCAATGCGTTCCGGCTCGTTCTCAAGAATGTCAAAGGCTGCGATGCACGTTGCTGCGACTGACGGCGGATGAGAAGTCGAGAACAGGAATGGCCTCGCGCGGTGGTATAGGTAGTCGATCAGGTCACGTGATCCGCACACATAGCCGCCCAGCGCGCCGATGGCCTTCGACAGTGTGCCGACCTGCACATCGACACGGCCGTGACAGCCGAAGTGGTCAACCGAGCCGCGGCCATTGCGACCAAGTACGCCCGACGCATGCGCGTCGTCGACCATCATGATGGCGCCATACTTTTCAGCCAGGTCTGCCAATTTGCCGACGGGCCCAATGTCACCATCCATGGAGAAGACGCCGTCCGTAATGATGAGCTTGCGGCCGGGATCGCTCTCGATTTCCTTCAGCAGCTCTTCGCAATGATCGACATCGCGATGCCGGAAGACCTTGATCTTCGCGCGCGACAGCCTTGCTCCATCGATGATGGACGCGTGGTTCAACTCGTCGGAGAGGATGAAGTCTTCCTTGCCGAGAATCGAACCGACCGTACCGGCATTGGCCGTGAAGCCGCTCTGGAAGACTACGCAGGCTTCGACATTCTTGAAGCGGGCGATCTTTTCTTCGAGCTCCATGTGAATACGCATAGTGCCGGCGATCGTTCGCACGGCGCCTGAACCTACGCCGTGGTCCTTGATGGCTTGGATAGCCGCTTCGCGAAGCCTGGGATGGTCACACAGGCCAAGATAATTATTGGAGGCGAGATTGATGACGCGCTTGCCATCGTAGGTGCAAACCGGGGCCTGCTCGTCTTCGAGAATGCGCAGCTTGAAGTACGTACCCTTCTGCTTCAACTCGTCGAGGGATTCAGTCAGGTGCCGCAGCTGCGGCCGGGCGGAAAGG
>CAXTNK010000028.1:21910-45246 GCA_964245665.1 uncultured Acidobacteriaceae bacterium | reverse complement strand
GCCATAGAGGAACCTCCGTGCAATACCATGGTAAATGGATGAGGCGGCCGAGGCATACCGCTGCGCGAGCTGGAGTCTGTGGTGCGACCATTCACAGCAGGATTTATGGGCTGAAGGAAAGGCGTTTATGGGAGGCGTCGCGCTGGTACGGCGTGATATCGTTGCCGCATAAAAAGCTTCACCGTATTCCTTTCTGGAGGCATCACCTTGCACATTCCTGTATCCCGCTGGCTTCGGCCGGCGATCGCCCCCCTGGCCGCACTGCTGGCGATCTCTGCCGCAGCGCCGGCCTTCGCACAGGGCACCTACTCGCTCGCTCCACCAGAGGTCGGCTCAGGCAGCGTAGCGGATGCAGATCCGCCAGTGATCCGTCCCACGACACAACCCTGCAAGGTGCAACTGTTCACCGGTTTCCAGTTCAATGGCTACAACACGCAGACCTTCAGCTATGCGCCGCCGAAGGATTGTGCCGGCCCGTGGTCGAAGGTCGTCTTTGTAGCCGATTTCAGCGTGGACGGCACCAACCAGTTTGATCGCACGGCCGAGATTCAGCTGGGCGACACGATGAACTACTTCGGCACCACGCAGGAGCCGTCGCCCACCGAGCAGCCGAAGTGGCATGTTGAAAGCGACCTGACGGATTACACGGCGCTCTTCAAGACAGATCAGCCCGGCACGGTCGAGCTCGGCAATACGGTGAACAGCACGTACAACGGCACGCAGACTGGCTCGGCATATCTTGAGTTCTACCCGGCCGACTGGCGCAACCCGGCTCCGCTTACCGCTGACCTGGTGCTGCCGCTGCCGCAGACTGCCGGTGCGCAGGGCCTGAACACGACGGCTGATTCCATCAGCGAAACTTTTACGCTGCCGCAGAATGTCGAGCAGGCTTATCTCGACGTGTACACACAGGGCCAGAGTAATGACGAGTTCTGGTGGAGCTGCATTCCGAACGACGCGCTGGCACTGTTGGGCGCTTCCGATAACTGCGGCAACACGGCATTCCGACAGGCTGAAGTTTCTGTCGATGGCAAGCTGGCCGGGCTTGCGCCGATCTATCCGTACATCTTTACCGGTGGCGTGGATCCGGATCTATGGCGGCCCATCCCCGGGGTGCAGACACTCAACTTCAAACCCTACCGAGTAGACCTGACGCCTTTTGCCGCGCAGCTCAGCAACGGGCAGACACATACTGTTTCCGTGAATGTATATAACGCAGACAGCTACTTCCAGGCCGATGCAACGCTGCTTCTGTTTCAGGACCACGGCTCGAAGAAGGTGACTGGCGCACTCACCAGCAATAATCTTGGGGCGACGCCGGTGCCGACCGAGAACGAGAACCTGTCGACCTACGCAGCGACTGGTAATGGCTCTATATCTGTTACAGATGCGCAGTCTTACCAGATTGCGGGCTATGTCAGTACCTCGCATGGCAAGGTCGCAACGACCGTTGACAGCTCGCTGAAGTTCTCCAATTCGCAGGTTTATACAGCGACCTCCGAGGTGGTGAAGCAGTTGACGAACGCAAATCAGAAGTCGACCACGCATAATGGCTGGCTGTCGTTCTCAAAGGCCGAAGAATTGACCTTCCCGCTGACCTACACGTTCTCGGAGACGATCAATCCTAATAACTCCGGATCGGAAACGATCGCGGTCGATCAGAAACTGACGGACAACACGCAGTATGCGCTGTTCGACTATGTATTTGCATCAAGCACGATGACAGATGAAGTAAAGCCGATAGACAAACTAGTATTCGATGCGTCCGGCAACCTGACGTCCGAGCCAATTAATACTAACACTGAGACGTATACCTACAAAGACACTGAGGGCCATTGCTGGGACCGGACTGTCAGCGCGAAGAATGCGCTGGTATCGGCGGTAAGTGATGGTAAAGGCTGCCCGCGCGGCGAAAATCAGTGGCAATAATCGACTGAAGATGTGCTCGTGGCCCTGCGGAAAGCCGCAGGGCCATTTTTCTGCCTGATTTTCGTTTTTCCGGCGGTGGTTTTTCTCTGCGCCTGACCTGTTCATGCAGCCGCAATCATTCTGCTGTATCCTCGATTCCGGTAGGGTTCAGGGAGACGGGCATGGCATTGCAGGGGGCGAAGATTATAGCGTTCGTAGGCGTCAGTGATGCCGCACGCGCACGCCACTTCTACAAAGACATACTCGGGCTGACACTGCTCCGCGAAGAATTGCCATTCGCGCTTGTTTTTGATGCCAATGGCGTGATGCTGCGCGCCCAGATGGTAAACGAAGTGCAGGCGCCGAGCTATACGATTCTTGGATGGGATGTTGAAGACGTTGAAGCGACAGTGCGCGAATTGCGGCTGGCGGGTGTGACTTTCGAGAAGTTTGTCGGCTTGAATGATGACAACGAGTTGAACATCTGGAAGGCACCCGGCGGAACCCGCATTGCGTGGCTGCGCGATCCGGATGGCAATATGCTGAGCATCTCGGAGCTGCATCCTCAGACGCCGGAAACGAAACAACCTTAGACCGCGGCTGCAGATTATCGTGCTGTGAAGCACTGGTGTGTACGTCCGCCGGCACCCGGCATCGCAAACCTTTACCATCAAGAGATAGAAACAAAATGAAACGAGAGGTGTAATGGCAGAAGGAGATTGGGTATTACTGATTGCGAGCGAGGTGGGCGGAACGGACTCCGTTTCCGACCGCGCTATGGAGCGCCTGGTCGATGCAATCAGAAAAGAAGGTTACGAGGTTGTTCGGACGACGACGCCGGAGGATGGCTTGTCACTGGTGAAGTCTGACCCTTCGCATAGCGCGATCCTGCTCGACTGGGACCTCGAGAGCGACACGCAATTCGATGAGCGCGCTGCCATCAAGATTCTGCGCGCAGTCCGGCGCCGCAACAAGCGCGTACCAATCTTCCTGATCGCTGATCGCACCCTGGTGAGTGAACTGCCCCTCGAAGTAGTCAAGCAGGTGCACGAATATATCCACCTGTTCGGCGACACGCCAGCCTTCATCGCGAACCGCGTGGACTTCGCCGTAGAGCGCTATGAAGAGCAATTGCTGCCGCCGTATTTTCGGGAGCTGAAAAAATACACCGACCAAGGCGCCTATTCATGGGACGCGCCGGGCCACATGGGCGGCGTCGCGTATCTGAAGCATCCTGTCGGGATGGAGTTTCATCGCTTTTTCGGCGAGAACATCATGCGCTCCGATCTTGGTATCTCGACTTCGCCGCTCGGCTCGTGGCTCGATCACATCGGCCCTCCAGGTGAGTCGGAACGCAATGCTGCACGCATCTTTGGCGCCGATTGGACGTTTTATGTACTCGGCGGATCGTCTACATCGAACCAGATCGTCGGCCATGGCGTTATAGGCCAGGACGACATTGTGCTGGCCGATGCGAACTGCCACAAATCCATCTGCCACTCGCTCACGGTGACGGGCGCGCGGCCCGTTTATTTCAAGCCGACCCGCAATGGCTACGGCATGATCGGCCTGGTACCGCTCAAGCGTTTCAGTCCGGAAGCGATTCAAGGCCTCATCGACAAGAGTCCATTCAAGAATGGCGCGGCCTCGAAAGATCCGACGTATGCAGTCGTAACTAACTCGACTTACGACGGGCTCTGCTATGACGTGAACCGTGTCGTCGAAGAACTTGCGAAGACTGTACCGCGCGTGCACTTCGACGAAGCCTGGTACGCCTACGCAAAATTTCACCAGATCTATCGCGGACGATTTGCGATGGACGTGCCGGACGAAATGCCGAACCGGCCAGCGATTTTTGCTGTGCAATCGACGCACAAGATGCTGGCTGCATTTTCGATGGCCTCGATGGTGCACATCAAGCTGAGTGCGCGCGCACCACTCGACTTCGACCAGTTCAACGAGTCGTTCATGATGCATGGCACGACGTCACCCTTCTATCCGTTGATCGCTTCGCTCGATGTAGCCGCGGCCATGATGGACGAGCCCACCGGCCCCACCTTGATGGACGAGACGATTGAAGACGCGATCAGTTTTCGTAAAGCCATGTCCTCGATCGCACATCGCCTGAGAGCAGCAGAGAATGGCGAGGGCTGGTTCTTCCGCCTCTTCCAGCCTGACCAGGTGACGAACCCGGAGACGGGCGAACGGCAGCTCTTCGAAGAAACGCAGGACCGCATCCTGGCAACAAATGCGCATTGCTGGACGCTGAAACCAGGCGACCTTTGGCATGGCTTTCAGGATGAGGACATTGCAGACGAATACTGCATGCTCGACCCGACAAAGGTCACCATACTGATGCCCGGCGTGACGGCGCAGGGGCACGTAGGCGAGTGGGGTATTCCGGCCGCGATCCTGACGGAGTTCCTCGATGGCAGGCGCGTGGAAATTGCGCGAACCGGCGATTACACGGTGCTGGTCCTGTTCTCGGTCGGCACCAGTAAAGGAAAATGGGGCAGCCTGCTCGAGAATCTGTTCGAATTCAAGCGGCTCTATGACAGCGAGGCCTCACTTGAAGAAGCTCTGCCTGACCTGGTCGCAAAATATCCTGCGCGTTATCGCAACGTGACGCTGAAAGACCTGAGCGACGAGATGCATGCGGCGATGGTGCAGATGAATATTCCGGCGCTCGTCGGTGAAGCCTGCGATGTCGACACGCAACCCGTGCTGACGCCAGCGCAAACGTATCAGAAGCTATTACGAAATGGAACAGAGAAGGTCAAGTTTACCGAGATGGCGAACCGTATTGCGGGGGTGATGCTGGTGCCTTACCCTCCGGGGATACCGGTCAGTATGCCGGGCGAGCGGCTCGGCAGTGCGGATAGTCCGGTCATCAAGCTGATCCTGGCGACCCAGGAATTCGGCAAGCGGTTTCCAGGGTTCGAGCGTGAAGTGCATGGTATCGAAGTAGACGCGAATGGCGATTACTGGATGCGAAGCGTCATCGAATCGACCGGTCGCCGGAGCAATGGGAAGAATCGTCCGCCAAGTTCGGCGCCGCCGGTGAAGAAGCGGCAACGGGCGACGGTACGCAGAACGCCTGAATAGCTTGTGTCAGGCTGTTGCCAGCTGTTGATCAGGATCGGGCGAAGCTTGTGTTGGTATGACAAAAGTTTGAGCTCTCTGAAACGAGAACAAGATGCAGATCCCTCTACTGCGCTTCGCTTCGTTCGGGATGACAAAGTTTTTTCGGGAATGCGTGCCTGCGCTGTCTGCGTAAAGCGCAGGGTCGTCTACTTGATTCCGCTCCGCTACCAGATCGTTCGAACGTGGGGGTAGTTGCGAATTTTTACGTCCATGGTAATGAGAGGCTTGCCGAGCTTCCGCGCTGTCGCGACGATCATCCGGTCCGTCGGGTCGCTATGGAAGACTATAGTCATTTCGGAGGGCAAGGCAAGAGGAAGTTCCAGACGGTATGAATATAAGGTTCTTCTTATCCGGGAGCACTCTCAGGTGGGATTTTTCCAATCGGGCGTCCAGCTTTCGCGAATATCGATGGACTGCATACCTGCTGCCTTCGCGGCTGCGAGGCCTTCGTCCGAATCTTCGAGCACCATGCAGCGATCCGGATTTATACCCATACTCGCCGCAGCCTTCAGGAAAATGTCGGGTGCCGGCTTTCCCAGGCGAACATCTTCGGCTGTCACTAGAGGATCGAATAGGTCAAGCAATCCAACACTTTGCAGACTGATTTCGACGTTGCGGCGCTGACCATTCGAGGCGACCGCCATCGGTACTTTGCCTTTCCAGGCGCGCGCGACATCGGCAACGACGCTGACCTCCTGCAACTGGTCAGAGCTGCGCTGGAAGGCGACCGCGTACGGTTTGAGCAGTTCGGTCCGCGAGATGGGGAGGCTGCCGTCTTCTGCCTCGTATGCGTCCAGCAAGGCATCCGGCGTGAGACCGACGCGGTCGAAGTACCAGGCGGACCCCATATCGCGGCCGATGCGCTGCAGGGCATGCCGGATGGCGCTGTAATGGGCGGGAGCAGTGTCGACGAGCGTTCCGTCGCAGTCGAATATAAGGGCGTCGAACGTGCCTTCTTTGAGAACAATCGGCATGGATTGATTCTAATTGGCGGGGCTTGACGGGCTGGCGGGATTGCAGGTAAAACGCAGATCTCTCCACTACGCTTCGGGATGACAAGATGCCGGGTCAACCCGCAACTCGTTCCGAACCTGATGAGGGTTTTGAATACAGCCACTCTACCGGCAACGAAAAAGGGCGACGCTTCTTTCCAGCGTAGCCCTGCCTTTGTTCTGTATCGCCGAAGCGTGTCCGCCCTTCCGGCGAGCACCTCAGATGCGCATGGGCATGATGATGTAGCGGTATTTGAAGTCGTCGGCGGGGTCTTCGGGGCGCATCTGGCCGGCGGATTGTGCGTCTTTGAACTCGAGCCGGACTTCGCCGGTATTACCGGTGGCTTTCAGGAAGTCGATGAGGTATTGCGAGTTGAAGCCGACGACGAGCGGGTCAAAGGTGTAGGGCGTTTCGATCGTGTCTTCTGATTCGCCGGACTCGGTCGACGAAGAGGAGATCTTCATCTCGTTATTTTCAAGACGCATCTTGATGGCGCCGGAACGTTCATCGGCAAACTGCGCGACGCGTTGAATGGAGCCCATCAGGTCTTCGCTGCGGACGACGGCAAACTTGTTGTTGTCACGCGGCAAAACGGCTTCGTAGTTGGGGAACTGGCCGGTCAGTTTGCGCGACGTGAGTGTCCGCTGACCAACTTTGAAGAAGAGGGTGTGTTCATCATCGGCGAACTCGATCGCTTCTTCTTCGGTGTTCGAGAGCAGCGACTGCAGTTCAGACAAAGCTTTGCGCGGGATAAGTGTCTTCTTTTCACCGTTGATGTTGGTCAGTGTTTCGCCGGTCTTTTCGATGTGGGCAAGCCGGTGGCCATCGGTCGCGACCATGGCCAGGCTTTCGGCCTTGAGGATCAGCAGTGCGCCGTTGAGGGTGTAGCGGGATTCTTCGTTCGAGATGGCGAAGATGGTCTTTGAGACCATGCTCTTCAGCGCGCCGACAGAAATCCTGGTAAGGCCGACGGCGGGGAACTCGGCCACCTGCGGGAAATTCGCGCGGGCCATGCCGACCATTTTGGTATTCGAACGGCCGGACCGGATCTGGACCCAGTGATTGTCCATCAATTTGATCGAGATATCGCCGTCGCTCAGCAGCTTGATGTAGTCATACAGTTTGCGCGCCGGGATGGTGCAGGAGCCGGGCTTTTTGACCTTCGCTTTGCAGGAGGTCTTGATGCTCTGGTCAAGATCGGTTGCGGTGATGGTGAGTTTACCCTCGTCGCCTTCGACAGAGGCTTCGAGCAGGAAGTTCGAGAGGATCGGGATGGTGGTTTTGCGTTCGACGACGGACTGGGTCGCGGTCAACTCGCGGAGCAGTTCGGAACGGCTGACGCTGATCTCCATGGCAAAGCCCTGAGCGGTGTGCTGGTCTATTTCAAGTCCTATGGCTGGCATGTTTCGGGCTCCTTCGATGCAGATCGCGACTGACCACACTCTACACCAGGGCGACCGGTGGAAGACACCGTAGTTTTTGCGGAAAGCACGGTCGTTCACCTGCCTTTTTGCTTGCGGCCACCGGCGGGGTAAAGCAACGACTACTGCTTCTAAGAAAGAAAAGTAAGTATTCACAGCAGCAGTAACCGTTCGGCTCGGAAAAGTGGGAAAGTGGCACAAAACCCGTTTCTCACGCTGCTCCGGCAATGGTCCTGTTTTCCAAAAGTAGCTAATGCGGTTGAGGGAAAGCAGGAAGAGCTGTCAATCCCCCGGTTGGTGGTGCCCGGTTGTTCTTGTAACGCACAATCCACAGGCAGGGTTGTGAAGGAAAACCTGCACAGGCAGAGGAAATGACGGCCGGGGCTGCATTTGCGTAGGGGCAGCGTGTGCGGAGATTTTCACAAGCCGGAATTTTCCGAGGAATCCACAGGCGAAGAAAACTCTCCGGAAAAGCCAGCCGTATTTCGTTGTGCCGAGTTGTCAAAACGGGAAAGTGAGGCGGATACTTCTCCTGCCGATCGCTTTTTTTTATAGAGGATGGTTCAAGACACGAGGTTCCATGATGACGAATCCCCGAATTTGCCTGTACGGCTTGCTGACCGCTTCATTGTTTATCCCAGCCGGAGCACTGTCGCAGACCACAGCCGCCACGGCCCCGAAGACGAATTCGAGTTATGTCGACGCGCAGGGCACGGCGCACGTAACCCGCGTCGTGCCGGTGCCGACGACGATCAGTCCGGAGGCCCAGACATTCCTGGGACGCCCGGCCACCGATGAAGACAAGCACACGTCGCTTGCCGATCGGCGCGCGGGGACGGACAAGTGGCAGAACGGCGCTGGCGAAGTCTCGCGCCAGTTTTACCCGGCGACGGTCAAGGAAGACACAATGGCCGGTGTCCCGGTCCGCGTCATCACTCCGCTGCAGACGCCCGCAGCGAACCAGGCGCATGTGCTGATAAACCTGCATGGAGGCGGCTTCAACTCCGACTCCGGCTCACTGACCGAGACCATCCCGATCGCGAACCTGACGCAGACAAAAGTCATCGCCGTGCTCTATCGCCTGGCGCCCGAGCATCCATTTCCGGCCGGGCTGGACGATGCAGTCGCCGTCTACAAGGAACTGCTGAAAACGTACAAGCCGGAACATATCGCGGTTTATGGCACCTCGGCTGGTGCAATCCTGACGGCGGAATTTGCAGTGAAAGTGAAGCAGCTTGGCCTGCCGGAGCCGGCCGCGCTCGGTGTGTTTTCTGGTATGGGCGACTTCAGCCGGACGGGCGACTCCTACAACATCTATGCGCTGAACGGATTTTCCGGCTACCTGGCTGTGGGATCGCCGACGCCGGAACCGAGCCCCTACGTGGGGTCGACCGACCCGAAAGACCCGGTGCTTTCGCCTGTGTTTGCCGACCTGCATGGCCTGCCGCCGACCCTCTTCATCACCAGCACGCGCGACCTGCTGCTGAGCGGGACGACATCCCTTGACCGGGCATTCCTGCATGCGGGTGTCGATGAAAAACTGGTGGTCTTCGAGGCCCTGCCGCACGCCTTCTGGAACGAACCGAAGCTGCCCGAGTCGAAAGAAGCCGACAGGATTATGGCGGACTTCTTGATGAAGCATCTTGGCAATTAGCGGGAGACTGGATGCTAAAGAGCGGATCGCTGAAAAGCAATCAGCTAAAAGCAGTTAGCTGCGAAGGCAATTGGCTAGAGAGTGGATAGCTAATTGCGAGCCGTATAGCTACTCGGCTCGCAGAGCCTCCACTGGTTCTATTAAAGCTGCGCGACGGCAGGGTACGAGCGTAGCAATCAGCGCCGCTGCAGCGAAGATAACCAGCACCGGCACGGCGACCGCGAGGTTCGCAGAAGTCGTGCCGTAGAGCAGTGCCGACAGGCTTCTGCCGATGGCCAGGCTTGCGATCCAGCCCAGGCCCAGGCCGGCGGCGACGGGCACAATGATCATGCCCAGCATCAGGACGTAGACGCTTCCTCTCGTCGCGCCGAGTGCCATGCGGATACCGACCTCCCGCGTCCGCGCTTCTACTGCATAGCTCAACGTGCCATAGATGCCGAGCAGCGCGAGCAGCAAAGCCGCCGCGCCAAAAGCGATGAAGATGCTGGTCTGCAGATGTTCCGGCGCGAGTGATTCCCGCACCTGCGAGTCGAGCGTATGTACGCGGGCGATAGCGACATCGGGGTTGTAGTCCCAGATGGCTTTGCGGACGGCTGTGTTGAGTTGTGCGGTATTTCCGGTGCCACGCACCAGGAAGTGCGGGTCATAAGGGGGCTTGTCCCAGTACGGCACGTAGACCATGTTCGTCGGCGCTTCCCGCAGTGAATTGTTCCGTGCATCTGCAATCACGCCGACCACGGTATAGGTGATGCCGTTGCGCTGGAACTGTCGCCCCAGCGCGTCGTGATTCGGCCATACTACTCTGGCCGTTGTCTCGGAAATAACGGCTGACTTTGCCGTCCGGTCGCGTTCATCCAGGTCGCGGCCTTCGAGCAGTTTTTGCTGCAGGGTCCCAAAATATCCGGGAGAAATCCAGCGGTAGTTTGCCAGGGTGCCGCGGTCTTCACGCCCGACTGGATTTACCCCGTCGATCCAGCTTCCACCTTCGAGCAGCATGTAGCTGACAAGCGAAGCTGATTGAACCCCCGATGTCTCTCTCAGCTTTGCGAGTACGCCGTCATCGAAGCCGGCGCGTGCTGCGTCGTCAAATGTTTTGCCCTGCAGCGCAACATCAGCGTCAACAATGTTGCTCGTCGAAAAGCCTTTGTCCGAGGTCGACAGATGGATCAGGCTGCGGGCGAAAAGTCCGGCGACCAGGAGCAGCGTTGTGCAGGCGAACACTTGCAGACCCACAAGAGCCCGCCGTAGTTGGTTACTGCCGTGAGAGCTGGAGGAACGGCCACTTCCCTGCAGCGCCTGCTGCGGCTGCGCACGCAGGAGTCGCATTGCCGGCAGTACGCCGAAGACGAACGACGCGCCGACAGTCAGCAGGACGGAGACGGCCAATACTCCTGGGTTGATATCGACTGCGCCGGACCGTGGGATCGCCATCTGCGCATAGCTGGCAAACCGATGCACGGCGAATACAGCCAGGCAGATGCCGAGCACGCCGCCAGTCATCGAAAGAATGGCCACTTCTGCCAGTGCACTTTGCAGCAGCTGCGCTGACGAAGCACCCAGTGCTGAACGCAGCGCTGCTTCGCGATCGCGAGCCACAAAGCGGGCAAGCTGCGCGTTGGCCAGGTTCACACACGCAATCAACAACACGCTGACGACAGCCGCCAGCAGCAGCCATAGCCGCGGGGCCGTTCGACCAACGATCACCTCCTTCATTGGCTGTACGTAAGCAGCGAGCGCTCCTTTCACCGGGCCATCCATCTGGTTGGGAGGGATCTGCCGCGCAATCTGCTCCTGCAGGACGTTCAACCGATTTTCTGCGGCAGCGACACTGATGCCCGGCTTTAAATGACCCAGCACAACATAGTTGCCGTAGTCGCTGTTCCAGCCAAAATCATTCCAATCCAGAACGAGCGGATCCAGCAGGTCGGGTGCAGGCAGCTGCTGAGGTTCAGAGGCTGCCGAAAGCTCGTTGGACTTGGGGAAGTAGAAGCTTTGCGGAAGAATACCGACGACCTGCTTGGTCGTTCCTGCTACCTTGATCGACTTTCCGATCGCATTTGGATCGCCGTTAAAAAGTGTTTGCCAAAGTTTCCAGGAAAGGATCGCGACATCGTTGTGACCCGATACTGATTCCCCCGGTAGAAAGTTACGCCCCAGGATCGGCTGCACGCCGAGGACGTTCAAAAAGTTCGGTTGGGACGTGATCCGTCCGACATTCAGCGGATGATCGCCGCGCAGGCTCACTCCCACGGAGTTCTGCTGCAGTACAGTCAAATCGCTGAAGGTATCCGCCTGCTGACGCCAGACATTGGCATGCCGAGGATTCGGACCGCAGTACGGCCAAAGCTTCTCGAGAAAACGTACCTTCTCCCAGACGGCGACCAGCCGGCCGCTGTCGCGATAGGCCAGTGGCTTCAGCAGCACGCCGTCCACGATGCTGAAGAGCGCCGTTGTCGCGCCGATGCCCAGCGCGAGCGTCAGCACAGCAGTCAGGGTGTAGCCGGGTGCTTTCAGTAACTGCCGAAATCCGTAGCGAAGGTCCTGAAGAATGGATGACATGCTCTCTCCTGGTACGGCTACTCGGAGCATTTGGCCTGCCAACACTGCGGCTACGCAACTACTTTGTTTTCTGCGATTAAGAAGCCTGCGGCGCATGCTCAGTGTTCGTTGCTAGCCGGCGGTGTCCACGAGTGGACGGGTAATCACAGCGCTGGCGGAAAGAAATGCAGGTCCCTCCACTGCGCTTCGCTTCGGGGGATGACAAACACTGCGCTATGCTTGGGTCGAGATAACGAATCTGAGCGGGTCGGCGCCCTGAGTGTTTAATTATCCGCGTAGAGTCAGAGCCCGTTTCGCATAATCACCGACTTATAGAAATGCGCACTCAACTTCGGTGTGCGCTTCTGTGTTTTGAAGTCGACATAGTGGATGCCGAAACGCTTCTGGTAGCCATCGGCCCATTCATAGTTATCGAGCAGGCTCCACAGGAAATAACCCTTTACCGGCACGCCTTCTGACACCGCGCGGTGCAGTTGCGTCAGGTAATTGCGCAGGTACATCGTCCGGTCCGTATCGAGTACCGTGCCCTCCGGCGTCATCACGTCGGCCGACGACGCGCCATTTTCGGTGATGTACATCTCCTTCACATTCCAAAGCTTGTCGACCAGCTTCGGCGCCCAATACAGCGCCTCGGGCCCAATGGTGAGCCAGTCGCTGTACATGTGCGGGTAGGAAGACGGGTTCGGCACCACAGCGTAACCCTTTTCTGAGCTATCTGCGCGCACCCATGTCGGCTGATAAATATTGATTCCCTGGAAGTCGAGTGGGCTGCTGATGACCTTCAACTCTTCCGGCGTGAACTTCGGCGCATTGGCTCCCAGACGCTTCAGATACTGGTCGGTATATTTGCCTTCGCGCATCACCGTCAGATAGCTGGCGTTCTCTTCGCGCATGGCTTTTGTCGCGGCTTCTACATGCTCGGGTGAATCGAACACCGGCGAGGTGGCGATGACGTTCTCTGCCGAGCCGACTTTTGTTCCCGGCTTCACCGATGCACGGATCGCCTGCACTGCCATGCCGTGGCCCAGCACTGCGTTGTGGTTCACCTGCGCGACCTTCGCGTCATCGAGCTTCAGCCCCGGAGCATGCGTGCCGGTCCTATAGCCCAGCTCGACGAAGGTACTGATCTCGTTCATGGTCATGAAGTGGCTGACCTTGCCTGAGAGCTTGCCCGCAGTGTAGCCGGCGTAGTCTGCGAAAGCCCTGGCTGTGTCTTTGTTCTGCCAGCCGCCTTTGTCTTCGAGCGCCTGCGGCAGGTCCCAATGGTAGAGCGTGCAGTAGGGTTCAATGCCGGCGGCGAGCAGTTGATCCAGCATGCGGTTATAAAAGTCGAGGCCCTTCGGGTTCGGAGTACCCGTACCTGTCGGGAAAACGCGCGACCATGCAATTGAGAAGCGATAGGTCTTCAGACCCAGCCCCTTCATGATGGCGATGTCTTCCTTGTAGAGATGGTAGTGATCATCAGCTACGTCGCCAGTGTCGCCATCGTGCGTTTTACCCGGCGTATGCGAGAAGGTATCCCAAATGCTGGGGCCGCGGCCGTCTTCTTTTACTGCACCTTCCACCTGGTAGGAGGCAGTGGCCGAACCCCAGAGAAATCCTGGCGGAAAGGCAAGCGCTGCTGTCGCGTTGCCCATGCCCTGTGCCTGCGCTGTGACGCTCTTGATCGATGGGAGTGCGGCCGCTCCGGCACTCGCTCCCAGCAGCCGTGCAAATGCCCTGCGCGAAAAAAGATTGTTCACAGTGCCTCCAGGACCGCGGCCGTTCTCCTGTCAATGCGGATCGGTGTGACGCAGCCCAACGAAGTATAGCTGTTTGCAGTGAAGCCAGGCTGGTCGACTGGAGACAGGTAAATTCGCCAGGGTCACTGAAGCCGTGTCGATCGTGATTTGATCCGGCCAAAGCAGCGCATCCTGCAATACCGTTGCCGCGATGGAGGGTTGCCAGGAAAGCTGCATCCTAAACATGTCAGCACACTTTTGATCGCTGCCAGTTTTTGAAGGAGTTGCATGCCCTCTATTCCACTGCGGAACTTTGGCAAAACCGGTGTTCAGATCTCGGCCATGGGGCTTGGCGGCCATCACCTGGGCGCCGCCAAGGATGAAAAAACGGCCGTCGAAATCGTTCATCGCGCGGTCGACGGCGGCATTACGTTTTACGACAATTGCTGGGAATACAATCGCGGTAAATCTGAATCATGGCTTGGACTCGGGCTGAAGGGTCTGCGCGACAAAACGTTTCTAATGACCAAAGTCTGCACGCATGGTCGCGATGGTTCATTGGCGCTGCAGATGCTTGAACAGTCACTGCGACGTTTGCAGACAGACCACCTAGATCTGTGGCAGATTCACGGCGTAACCTTTCAGAATGATCCTGAGTTGTTCATCCGCAAGGGAGGCGCTGCTGAAGCAATGCTCAAAGCGAAGGAGCAAGGCAAGGTGCGCTTCTTCGGATTCACCGGTCACAAGGATCCTGATCTGCACCTGGCCATGCTCGAAACCGGTTTTCCATTCGACGCCGTGCAGATGCCGCTTAATCCTTTTGACTCCACGTTCATGAGTTTCGAGCAGAAAGTCCTGCCAGTGCTGAATCAGAGGGGTATTGCGCCCCTCGGTATGAAGCCGATCGGTGGTCACGGGGAGCCAGTGCAGAAGGGCGTACTCACGGCGCAGGAAGCGCTGCGCTATGCCATGAGTCTTCCAGTGGCGACGACCATCACAGGTGTCGAAGAGATGCATATCCTTGAACAGAATTTGCAGGTCGCACAGAATTTCACGCCGATGAGCGCCGATGAAATGCAGTCCTTACGCGATCGCTGCAAGTACTACGCGGGCGATGGACGCTTCGAACTCTATAAGACCTCCATCAAGTTCGATAATCCCGAAGCTCGACTCGCCCATGATTTTCCGATAGATATGGCTTCGGTCGAAGTGAAGGAAATGATTCACGAAGTAGACAACAGCGGTCGCGCATGGCCGCAGGTTTCGTCTTAAACTCCGGGTGGTTTTCAAGAGTATCGATCCATAGCGTAGCGAGTCAGGATAAAAGAATCATGCAGGAATCAGGCAAGATGGGCCCCGATGTAAGCCGTCGCGGATTTATCAAGGGCGCGGCAATGACAGGAGTTTCCGTGGTGATGCCAGGCGATAAAGTAGCTGCCCCTATCGTTACAGGTAAAGAGACCGGTGCCGACGTCGGCAGTTTCATGGTGCCGCGAAGGCCTATGGGCAAGACTGGAATGGAAGTTTCGATTATCGGTATGGGCGGGTTTCATCTCGGCACTGCAGCCGGTCAGCCCGAAGTGAATAACATGGTCGCGAAAGCGCTGGACCATGGGATTAATTTTTTCGACAACGCATGGGAATATCACAAGGGCGTAAGTGAGGAACGCGTCGGCGTCGCCCTCAAAGGCAAGCGTGACAAAGCCATCATCATGACCAAGGTGTGCACGCACGGCCGCGACCAGAAGGTTGCGATGCGCATGCTTGAAGAATCTCTGGTCAGACTGCAGACAGATCATCTCGACGTGTGGCAGGTCCATGAAGTTGTCTATTACAACGACCCTGAGAAGATTTACGCACCGGACGGCGTACTGGAAGCATTGACCAAGGCCAAGGAGCAGGGAAAGGTCCGCTTCGTAGGATTTACTGGTCATAAAAATCCCACGATTCACCTCGACATGCTGAAGCGAGGCTATGCGTTCGACACCATCCAGATGCCGCTGAATGCACTCGATCCAAGTTTCCGAAGCTTTGAAAAGAATGTATTGCCGGTGGCTCGAGAACGCGGCCTTGCCGTCTTCGGCATGAAGAGTATGGGAGGTTCTGGCGAGATGATTTCCAAGGGCGCACTCACGCCGACCGAAGCCCTCTCATATGCCATGAGTGTTCCCGGTATTGCTACTACTATCAGTGGCATGGATTCGATGGGTGTACTTGATCAGAACCTTGCTATAGTACGCGACTACAAACCGCTGACGGAAACCCAGATGCAGGCTCTTCGTGATCATGGCAAGCAATTTCGAGATGGTCGCTTCGAGTTATTCAAGAGCACCGTGAAATATGATGGCGATGTAGGCCGGGCACAGCACGATTTCCCGACGACTGCTGACTTACCTGCATAGGCTGATTTTTAGTTGATGCGAAAATGTGCAGCGTAGCTATAATCACGCGAAAGATCTTGCTTGTCTAACCCCTCTGAGCCCGATAGAACACTAGCCACGCTGCGGGCGGAGCTTTGTAGATCGCTGCAACATCTCACGCTTGAACAGACCCAACGTCGTCCGCATACCAGGCCAGCCGCATGGTCCATTCAGCAGATCGTCGAACACCTTTTACTGACTTACAAAGCCACCAGCGAAATCCTTCTTGAACGGTTGGCCAAGGGCACACCTACTAAAAAGCCCGCAAGCTTCAAGCAGAGATGCATGCAATTGATTGTGACGACCGCCGGCTATTTTCCGTATGGCCGCACTGCACCGTCTATGGTGGAACCATCGATGGACTCACCACCACCACAGAACGGCGAGGCACTAGCGACTGCCACTGCACAATCCATTGCAGCGCTGGGTACCCTGATCGCAGAGAGTGAACAGAAACTCGGCCGTGGTCGCTCCGTGACACACGGAGTGATGGGGCCGATGAGTATGCAGCAATGGCGAAAATTTCAACTGGTGCACGGCCGCCATCACATTCGGCAGATCATGGCGATCCGTAACGAGCACGGTTACTAGCGATCATTAAGCCGGTAAACCTGCATCGCTGTGCCGCCCAATACACGGTTCCTCTCGGAAGACGATAGCCCTCGCAGCATCATCTGGAGTGACTCCAACCATCCGGCGTAAGTAGTCGCTAATGTACATACAGGCCAATCCGATCCAGCCATCAGCCGCGGCGGCCCGAAGCACTCCAGCACCGTATCGACATAGGGCTGCAAACCTTCCACCGACCATCTCTGCCAATCTGCTTCTGTCACCATGCCGGAGAGTTTGCAGTAGACGTGCTCACGCTTCGCAAGCTCACGCATGTGTGACCGCCAGGGCTCTAACACTTCTGCAGCGATGGGTGGCTTGGCAACATGATCCAGCACGAACACCTGGCTGGGATGACGGTCAATCATTTCAATAGCGGCCGCAAGCTGACGCTCGACAACCAGCACGTCATATACCAGGCCAGAGTCCTTCATGAGCGCAAGTCCGTCGTTGAATGCGCTGCTCAACATGTATGCATCGGGCTCTGCCTGCAGCACGTGTCGCAGGCCCTTGAGCAGGGGCTGTTTGCTCAGCGTTTCAAGTGTCGCCGCGAACTGCTTTGCGGCTATGGGCGCCCAGCCGACCACGCCTCGCACCAGCGGCGTCATCTCCGCAATATGTAATAACCACTGCGTCTCTTCGAGGGATTGCCTAGCCTGTACGCTGACCACGCCATCGATTTCAGCCGTCCGAGCCAGTTCTTCCAGATCCCCCGCAAGGAAGTCTCTCTGCAGCACGGTCATCGATCCATCAATCCACTCGTATTCTTCCGGTGTGTAGTGCCAGAAGTGGTGGTGCGCGTCAATTCGCAGGGTGGGATTGGTTTCAGGTAACTGATTGCTCTCGAAGGTCACGCAAGTACGGTAGATTGGAGAGGCCAATCTATGCAACAGGTCCCGAGGAGCTTTGTGATCAAGACAGGTATTCTCAACCCATCTATCCAGTCGTTGCTCTGCCGTGTGCGTCACACCAATCTGCTGGTTATCGCCGATCGTGGTTTTCCGTTCTGGGCCGACATTGAGACGATCGATATCTCGCTCGTCGACGACGTGCCGCAGGTGACCCAGGTGATGGAAGCGGTGCTTCAGAACTTTCAGGTGGGACGGGCCTGGATGGCTTCTGAATTTATCGCCGGGAACTCTGCCCGGCAGGTCGCTCGTACGCGGGCGCTGTTAGGATCGGTACCGCTTGAGTTTGTCTCGCATCTTGACCTGAAGCAAAAAGTTCCACAGGCGATTGGACTTATTCGTACTGGCGATACTACGCAGTATGCCAATATTATTCTCGAGTCTGCCTAATTTGCTGTCACTGATCTTGTAATTGCTTCTAGACTCTGCGTGAGGAATAGTACCTATGCCTTTATCTTCTTCTGCCAATGAAATCAGCAGCAACATCTCCGCAGGTCGCCTGGCGAAGGTAGCACGACTTGCAGCCGTCGCTGCGCTGTTTACCATCAGTGGTTTCTATAACGCGACCGCGCAGAGCCTGCCGCAGGACCAGCCAACCGCGAGTGAGAGCCCTCTGGCGATCGATGAAGCCTGGCAGAAGGCAAGCTCAAAATATGACAAGCAGCGCAATGCTCTACTTGAAACCGTTGACAAGGTAGCGATTGAAGGACCGTTCCAGCCGAACTGGCAATCGCTCACCACTTACAAGGTGCCGGATTGGTACAAGGATGCGAAGTTCGGTATCTTCATTCACTGGGGCGTCTACTCCGTGCCCGCGTATGGCAGCGAATGGTATCCGCGCGAGATGTATCTCGAAGGCTCTGACATTAATAAGCATCACGTCGCTACTTATGGACCTCTGACGCAATTCGGCTATAAGGATTTCATTCCGAAGTTCAAAGCTGAGCATTTTGATCCAGCCGCGTGGGCGCAGCTCTTCAAGGATGCCGGCGCCCGCTATGTCGTCCCGGTTTTCGAGCATCACGACGGCTTTGCCATGTATGACAGCGTGCTCTCTGACTGGACGGCGAAGAAGATGGGTCCGCAGCGCGACGTAGTCGGTGAACTGGCTGCAGCCGTGCGTGCGCAGGGTATGCACCTCGGCGCATCTTCTCATCGCGTCGAGCACGACTGGTTCCTCGAAGGCGGCCGTAAGCAGCCCTCTGACGTGAACGACCCTAAGTACGCAGCCTTCTATGGCCCAGCGCACACGCGTCTTTCAAAGCTTGACGAATTATCAACAGACTGGACCTATGTCAATCCCGCGTATGCCAACGACTGGCTCGCGCGTGATGCCGAGATCGTCGAGAAATATCACCCTGACCTGATGTATTTTGACTGGTGGATCGGACAAGCCTCCATCCGGCCCTATCTCGCCAAGTTTGCTTCGTTTTATTACAACGAATCGACGAAGCGCGGGACAGTTGGGGTCATTAACTACAAACTGGTGGACATGGCCGAGAACTCTGCTGTGATTGATTTCGAACGTGGGCAGACGGCAGAGATCCAGCCCTTCTACTGGCAGACGGATACATCGGTCAGTAATAAGTCGTGGGGCTACATCGAGAATGACAATTTCAAGACGCCGGACTTTATTGTGAAGCAGCTGGCAGATATTATCAGCAAGAATGGCAACCTGTTAATGAACATTGGCCCGCGAGCCGATGGAACTATTCCCGAAGGAGTGCAGCAGGTACTGCGCAGCGTCGGCGGCTGGCTCAAGATCAACGGTGAAGCCGTCTATGGCACCCGCCCGTGGACTGTCTATGGAGAAGGGCCGACACAGGTAAAGGCAGGATCCTTTCACGACACTGATACTATTGCGTATACGCCTGCGGACTTCCGCTTCACGACAAAAGACAAGCAGCTTTATGCTATCGAGATGGAATGGCCAACGGATGGCTCTGCCGTCATTCATAGCCTGAGCAGCAACACCGCAGGCGCCCGCGCCGTTAGCGCCGTCACGCTGCTGGATTCAGGAGCGGAGTTGAAATTCACGCAGCAGCCAGACGGCCTGCACATTCAGGTTCCGAAAGACGTGCCGGGAAAATATGCTTATTGTTATCGCATTACGTTCTAAGTTCGCAATGATTCTTCATCATCTAGCGCGAACAACCTAGTGCCGCGGAGTAGATCCAGTTACACCCAGCCTCCATCGATGACATAACTCTGGCTGGTAATTGCGGAGCTGTCATCTGAAGCGAGAAACAATACAAGACGCGCGACTTCGTCTGGTTGAAGCAGGCGCTTCAACGCCTGGTTTTTTAATGTCTCCGTTTCATACTCAGGAGTTAACCATAACTTCTTCTGGCGCTCCGTCAAAATTGACCCGGGCAACACCGCATTTACGCGAATGTTATCGGGACCCAGTTCGTGCGCGAGGGTTCGCGTCATACCAACGATCGCAGCCTTGGCAGTGATGTACATGGGAAGGCCGATCGAAGGAATCATCCATGAGATGGAGCTCATATTGACGATCGAACCGTGCTTTTCTTTCTTCATTGCAGGAATGACGCCCTGCGCCATGAAAAACTGCGGCTTCAGGTTGATGGCGATGGACTGGTCCCACGAAGTGGATGTGACCTCTTCTATCGAATGACGCGTATCATTCGCGGCATTGTTGACGAGCACGTCTACAGTGGAAAACTTGTCCAGCACCTGGGCAACGGTTCGTTGCAGAGCATCAACATCAGTCAGATCGCAGGGATAGTAGGTCGGCGGTATGAAGCCCTGAGCCGCAAGATCGCTCACCAGCTTTTCTGCTGCGCCGTTCTGGATATCCATGAAAGCAACCTTCGATCCCTGCATGGCAAAAGCAGTGACGATCGCTTCGCCGATACCACTTGCGCCGCCCGTTACAAGGACAACGCGACCCTTCAAGCTTGGATACGAAGCAAAGATAGAACTATTACTCATCCGGGAACCCGTCCTAACCTACGCGCTTTCCTAAGCAAAGCGCGGGCAATTAACTGTAGCTAAAACATAAGATGCTTCAGTGAGATTCACGAGTGACCGTGGTGCCTCTGCAGCCAACCAGGAAATCGAGATCCGCGCCTTTGTCTGCCTGCATGACGTGCTCCACATACATCTGCTGATAGCCGCCCTTAAACGGTAGCGGCGTTGGCTTCCATTGCCCGCGCCTACGTGCAAGCTCTTCATCGTCAACATCGAGATGCAGCCGCCTGGCTTCGACGTCGAGTTCGATAAAGTCGCCGTCCTGGACCAGCGCCAGCGGTCCCCCCACGGCGGCCTCAGGGCTTACATGCAGGACAACGGTTCCGAACGCAGTGCCGCTCATCCGCGCGTCCGAAATGCGCACGATGTCTGTGATGCCGCGCATCAATAGCTTTGTCGGCAGGGTCATCGCGCCGACCTCCGCCATGCCCGGATAGCCTTTTGGACCGCAGCCTTTCAGGACCATCACACAATTTTCGTCGATGTCGAGATTGGGATCGTCGACGCGCGCATGATAATGTTCGATGCTCTCGAAAACAACAGCACGTCCGCGATGTTTCATCAGGTGAGGCGAAGCAGCAGATGGCTTCAACACTGCGCCGTCAGGAGCCAGGTTGCCTTTCAGTACAGCTACACCGCCGTGAGCGACGAGCGGGTTATCGATGGTACGAATCACTTCCTTGTTCCAGTTGGGTGCGTCCTTGCAGTTGTCCCAAAGGGTCTTGCCGTTGACGGTCGGCGCGTCGCGATGCACATATCCATTTTCGCCGAGGGTACGGATAGCCGCGGGAACGCCGCCGGCATAGTAGAAGTCTTCCATCAGGAATCGGCCTGAAGGCATAAGGTCGACAATCGTCGGCACATCGTGACCAAGCTTATCCCAGTCCTCAAGCGTGAAAGGAATGCCGACGCGGCCAGCGTAAGCGAGCAAATGAATCACCGCATTGGTTGAGCCACCGAGCGCTCCATTGACGCGTACAGCATTCTCGAAATTCTCGCGGGTCAGGATCTTCGAGATACGCAAATCTTCTTTCACCATCTCGACGATGCGCCTGCCCGACAAGTGCGCGAGCACAGAGCGTCGTGAATCGACTGCAGGAATCGCGGCATTATGCGGCAGTGAAAGTCCTAGCGACTCGACCATGCCAGCCATGGTTGAAGCCGTGCCCATCGTCATGCAGTGGCCGGCGGAGCGGGCCATACATGCCTCGGCATTGAAGAAATCCTCCTGCGACATTCTGCCAGCTTTCACATCTGCATTGAAGCGCCACACATCTGTGCCGGAGCCGACGTCACGCCCCTGAAACTTGCCATTGAGCATAGGGCCGCCCGACACGACGATTGTCGGGATATCGCAACTAGCCGCGCCCATGATAAGCGCGGGAGTTGTCTTATCGCAGCCGCACATCAGCACGACACCATCGATAGGATTGCCACGAATGGACTCTTCGACATCCATGCTGATCAAGTTGCGGAACAACATAGCCGTAGGCCGCAGTAAGGTTTCGCCTGAAGACATGACTGGAAATTCAAGCGGGAAGCCACCAGCCTCCCATACGCCGCGCTTCACGCGCTCAGCCAGGGCCCGCAGGTGAGCGTTGCAGGGTGTGAGCTCAGACCAGGTGTTGCAGATGCCGATGACAGGCCGACCATCGAACACGTCGTCGGGAAACCCCTGGTTGCGCATCCAGCTGCGGTGCAGGACCCCGTCCTGGTCAGTGCGGCCGAACCACTCCGCAGAGCGAAACTTCTTGCCATCGGTCGACACGTTGATCACCTCGCACTGGTTTCCGCCAGCAAGTATAGATAGTACCTAACGGCAACTTATAATTCTCCTGGCACTCGGATGGAGATCGCCGGGCCAGCGGATACTCTTCTTACGATGACTTCGCCATTTCCAATCCTGCAGGCCGTTCCCACTCGTGCGACTGCTCATCCACACGAAAGCTTCGCTGCGAGTAAGTTACTCGAAGAAAAGCTGAAGCAAACGGTGAACGGTGAAGTCCGCTTCGATGATGCTTCGCGTGCGCTGTATGCGACAGATGCATCGAACTATCGGCAGGTACCGATTGGACTTGTACTGCCGCGCGACGTCGATGACGTGATCGCTACAATTGCAGCCTGTCGTGAATATGGAGCGCCGGTGCTTTCACGAGGAGGCGGAACAAGTCTTGCCGGGCAATGCTGCAATGTCGCTGTCGTGATTGACTTTTCGAAGTACATGCATTCCATCATCAGTTTGGATGCGGACGCGCGCGTCGCTACGGTGCAACCGGGAATCGTGCTTGACGCGTTGCGCCATCAGGCCGAGTTACATGACCTGACCTTCGCGCCTGATCCTGCAACACACAGCCGCTGCACGCTCGGCGGCATGATTGGTAATAACTCCTGTGGTGTCCATGCCTTGATGGGCGGCAAGACGGTCGATAATGTCGAGGCGCTCGAGGTCCTGCTCTATGACGGAACGCGTATGCGCGTGGGCCGAACCAGTGAGCAGGAACTGGAACAGATCATTGCAGCGGGAGGACGTCGGGGCGAGATCTACGCGGGTCTGAAGCGTCTGCGAGATACATATTCGGCGCTGGTTAAGGAACGCTTTCCGGATATTCCGCGCAGGGTGTCCGGCTACAACCTTGACCAGTTGCTGCCCGAGAATGGCTTTAACGTAGCGCGCGCGTTGGTCGGGACAGAAGGCACTTGTGTGACGATTCTCGAAGCCATCTGTCAATTGAAGCCAAGCCCGCAATACCGCCGTTTAATTGCGCTGGGCTTCAAGGATGCTTTCATTGCAGCGGACCATGTGCCGTTAGTGCTGCAGCACAAGCCTATCGGACTCGAGGGATTTGATGGGCTGCTTGTGGATTACATGCTGCGGAAGAACCTGGTAGTCGAAGATGTAAAGTTGCTGCCTGCCGGGAGAGGTTTTCTGCTCTGCGAATTTGGCGCGGATTCGCAGGAAGATGTGGATGCAATGGCCAATGCTTTAGTAAATGCCGCCGCGACAT
>CAXTNK010000028.1:16013-21900 GCA_964245665.1 uncultured Acidobacteriaceae bacterium | reverse complement strand
TGCGTGAATCGGCTCTCGGCGCCAGTGTATTCGTGCCGGGGGAAGAGAGTGGCTGGGAGGGATGGGAAGACTCTGCCGTGCGGCCAGAGTCGCTCGGCGCGTATCTCCGGGAACTTTTTGTTTTGATCGAGCATTACGGCTATCGCACACCAATGTATGGACACTTTGGACAGGGTTGCGTGCACTTGCGGATCTCTTTCAATCTGAAGACCAGCGATGGTGTCGCGAAATATAGAAGCTTCATTGAAGAGGCCGCAGACATCGTACTGAAGTACGGCGGATCGTTTTCGGGTGAGCATGGCGACGGGCAATCGCGAGCGGCATTGCTGCCGAAAATGTTCGGCCCGGAACTGATGCGTGCATTCGCAGACTTCAAAGCTTTGTGGGATCCGCTCAATCGGATGAATCCTGGAAAGCTGATTGATCCGATTGCTGTTTATGATCCGATTGATAATCTTCGCATTGGCGCTGGTTACGAAGCTGCGCGGGAGAAGACTTGGTTTCGATATTCAGGCGATGGTGGAAGCTTCAGCGATGCAACGACGAGATGCGTGGGCGTCGGCGCCTGCCGCAAGCAGGATCATGGAACGATGTGTCCGAGCTATATGGCGACTCGCGAAGAGAAGCATTCAACTCGCGGCCGCGCCCACCTGCTTTGGGAGATGATGCAAGGGGACGTCATCAAAGATGGCTGGCGCAACCATGAGGTGAAGGAGGCGCTGGACCTGTGCCTTTCCTGCAAAGCATGCAAGACGGAGTGCCCTGTAAATGTAGACATGGCAACGTGGAAGGCGGAATTTCTAGCACACTACTATGAGGGTCGCAAGCATCCGCTGCAGCACTATGCGTTTGGATTCATGGATAAGTGGGCTCATCTTGCGTCATCGGCTCCAGCATTAGCAAACCTGCCGCTTAAGCTTCCCGGAATAAGTAGCTTGTTGAAATTGATTCTCAGTGTCTCGCAGCAAAGGGAGCTTCCTCCTTTTGCTGCTGCCAGTTTTCGCAGGTTGTTTATTAAAACTGGCAATCGTTACATGGGGGAAGGACAAGAAGTTCTGCTATGGGCGGATACCTGGAATAACTATTTCGATCCAAGAGTACTGACTGCGGCTGCAAAGGTATTGAGCGACTCTGGGTATTCGGTACAGATACCCCGAAAGCATATCTGTTGCGGCCGTCCTCTCTATGATTTTGGTTTTCTCGATGAAGCACGAAGTTATCTTCTCAGCATTCTCGACGAATTCGAGCCACAGATCCGTGCTGGCGTACCTGTGGTGATGCTTGAACCGAGTTGCGCGAGTGTCTTCCGCGATGAGCTGCTTAATTTTTTTCCTGAAGACGAACGCGCGATAAAGCTGAGCCAGCAGACCGTGATGCTGAGCGAGATCCTTATTCAAAAGACCAGAGACTGGAAGCCGCCGCAGATGCCGGGACGGAAAATTATCGTCCACGGACACTGCCACCAGAAAGCGCTTATGACCATTACGCCTGAGATCGCACTGCTTAAAGCGACAGGAGCCGAAGTCGAGTTGCTTGACTCCGGCTGTTGTGGAATGGCTGGGTCGTTCGGGTTTGAGAAAGACAAATTCAGTGTCTCGCAGACCCTCGCAGAGCGGGTGCTCTTGCCGGCGGTTCGTGAAGCAGCGAGTGACACAATTCTGGTCACCAATGGGTTCAGTTGCCGCGAACAGATCAGGCAGAATACATCGCGGCGTCCAGCGCATCTTGCCGAGGTGTTGGCAGGAGATTGTTGATCATGTTGAGGAAGACGAAATATGAATCAGATTGATTTGAAGGACCGTAAGGCTGTCGTCACTGGTGGTGCGCAGGGCATTGGCTTCTCTATCGCATCCCGTTTGGTGGCTTCGGGAGCAGCCGTGTCACTGTGGGATCGCGATGAAAAGTTACTGGAGCTAGCGCAGTCAGAGCTGGGTATCAAAGGAGAGGTCTCGGCCGAAGTTGTCGATGTCGCGTCGCCGCAAAGTGTTCAGACGGCTACGGCGTCAACAATACAGAAGCTTGGCCGGATCGACATCCTCGTGGCAAACGCAGGCATTGCCGGCCCGAACCACAAGACATGGGAGTATCCGCTCGATGCATGGAAGCAGGTGATCGACATAAACCTCACCGGTGTTTTCCTGTGTTGCAGCGCGATTGTTCCGCACATGCTCGAACGAAACTACGGACGCATTGTGAATGTGGCATCGATTGCCGGTAAGGAGGGTAATCCAAATGCGTCTGCTTATAGCGCATCGAAAGCTGGTGTGATCGCTCTTACCAAGTCTTTGGGAAAAGAGACTGCCAGTAGGAATATTGCAGTGAACTGCATTACACCGGCAGCGGCGCGGACAAGGATTTTCGACCAGATGAGCCAGGAGCATATTGACTTTATGCTGTCCCGGATTCCACGGGGCCGCTTCCTTGAATTGCACGAAGTAAATGCAATGGTTGCGTGGCTTGTGTCGGAAGAAAATTCGTTCACGACAGGCGCCGTGTTTGATATCAGTGGTGGAAGAGCGACCTACTGAACTCTGGCGATTTAGCTGGATGCGACATGCAAGCGTACCCAAAGCCAACAGGAGAGAGCTTCATGACTACGGAAGCGATAGCGCGACCGGATGTAAAAGTAGCGATCATTGGCTTCGGCCTGGCTGGGCGGGTATTTCACGCCCCGTTCATTCAAGCAGTTCCTGGATTGCGGCTTAAATACATTGTGCAGCGCCATGGGAACAGCGCTGCAGAAGCCTGTCCTAATGCAAAGATCCTGCGCAGAGTTGAATATGCCGTCGCGTCCGATGCTGACATGATCGTTGTCGGCAGTCCGAACGCAACACACTTTGCATTTGCAAAGACCTGCCTCGAAGCAGGGAAGCACGTCGTGATTGACAAGCCTTTCTGTGCGACCAGTGGGGAAGCGCTCGAACTGATCAATCTCGCTGCAAAGAAGTCCCTTGTCCTTGCGCCATTTCACAACCGCCGATGGGATGGTGATTTTCTTACCGTAAAGACGTTGATTGGCGAACAAGCGGTGGGACGACTGGTGACGTACGAGGCGCGTTGGGACCGCTATAGTCCAACGCCGAAAAAGAACACTTGGAAGGAAGCGAGTGACCCAGCAAATGGATTACTCCTCGATCTTGGAAGTCATCTTGTGGACCAGGTCCTCGCCCTCTTTGGAGCGCCGCTCAAAATCTCTGCAAGCATCCGCAAAGATCGTGATGGTTCCAGGATTGATGATGCATTCGACCTGGTGCTGCACTATCCGCGCATGCTTGCGTCGTGTCATTCAACGATGCTTGCATGCGATGCTTCTCCGCGTTTTCTGCTGCATGGCACAGAGGGAAGTTTCAAGAAGTATGGGCTTGATCCTCAGGAGCCTGCGGTGGTTGGAGGCCGGAGCGTGCCGATGCCTGAAAGCAATGAGGAATGGCTGTATGAAGATGCGACGCAGTGGGGCATGCTGACGCAGGCATTGGACGCGGAGGATCCAAAGAAGCTGCAACGGCGAACGATCGAAACTATGGCCGGAGACTATCGCCAGTTCTATGTCAACGTCCGAGACGCGATTCGAGGGACAGCGCCACTCGCGGTGACAGCGGAAGATGCTTATCGACTTCTTCGTGTATTGGAACTGGCACGGGAAAGCAGCGAAAGCGGACAGACGCTGCCCGTTCACCTGGAGCAGTGAAAGCTAATAACTGCAGGAAGTATCTGAAACAGCATCAGGCGGCAGAATTTCACAGCCTGGGGTTTGCTCGTGTCCCTATAATCGACCCCTATGCGTAATTGCTGGCGCGTCGTTCTTTTTATAGGCTTGTCTTCCTTGGTAAAGGGCCAGACACTTTCTTCTCGATGCTGGAATGCTGTACTGCAAAGCGACAGCGGAGCCCCGGTCGAGGGCGCAACGATCCGTCTCGCGGATGGCCACAAGGTGCTTGCGACGAAGGCGGCAGCTGACGGAAGCTTTCAATTCTGCAAGCTCCCGTCTGGCAGCTATGATGTTTCGGTAACCCTGGACGGCATCGTGCACCACCTCGCACAACCTATCGATCTGAAGCCGGATTTTTCTCCTGCAATTCTTACTGCCTCTGGTAAAGAGGCATTGACGATTACATTGTCTGAGGTAAAGAAAAGTGGTAACGGCGGCGAACAGCTTTCGAGCCAGACTGTAAGCGCGATCCCACTGAACAAGCGCGATTTTAGCCAGTTACTGCTGCTGGCCGCCGGCACGATGACAGATGCTAATGGCCAGACGAATTTCACGCAGCAGTTTGCCATCAATGGCCAGCGCGGTGTGGAAGCTACGTTTGCGATGGATGGAGCAGATACCAGTGATCCGGAGATGGGTGGTGCGACTTTCAGCAACTTTAACGTCGACGCGGTTGAAGAGATCCGCTCCTCTTCAGGCTGGATGCCGGCAGAGATAGGCCGCGGGGCTGCGGGCTTTACCAATATCCTTACTCGCTCAGGCAGCAGTGGTTTTCACGGATCAATTTTTGAATTTCTTCGCAACTCTTCTCTCGACGCGCGTAATTATTTCGATCATCCTTCGATAGCCGATCCTGGAAGAATTCCGCCGTTTCGACGCAATGAATTTGGATTCACGAACGGCGGTCCTGTTGTGCTTCCTCATATATATAACGGGAGCGGAAAGTCGTTTTATTTCGGACAGTACCAGGGGTTTCGACAGGTACTTGGCACGACGCAGGTATTGCCCGTGCCCTCGGTTGAGCAGCGGGCTGGCATTGATACGTCTGCTTTCCCCGGCGATACGCTGGTGGTCACGCCGCCGCCTGACATTGCAAGAATCCTTGCGCGCTATCCGCTGCCGAATAATCCGACGGGCTCGTATGGAGCGAACACCTATGCTGTCTCTTCAAAGGTTGTTACCAACGCGAACCAGTTTTCCCTTCGCCTCGATCAGCAGCTTTCAAGTACGTCTCACCTGATGGCGAGGTTCAATTTTAATAACCTGTTTGGTCCGACCAATAATCCCGACCAGACCGCGATCGATCCCAGCTTCGGTGTCGTCTATGTGGACCATCAGCGTAATGGGGTCGTCACGTATACACAAAGTGTTACGCCAAAGTTCGATATTGAAAGCTCTGCAAGCGTGACGCGGACGACTCCGCAGTTCCCAACGCCGAACCATACCGACCCGGCAGTGAAGTTTAACGATGGGCTGTTCGAAGCTTTTAATTCAGCAGGCGGCTCCATTATGTCTGCCTATGGAAACCTGATCCAGGCGCGGCAGAACTTTACATGGAGCACTGGACGCCATCTGATTAAGGGTGGCGGCGAGGTGCGCCTCAACCGCGATTCAACTTTTTTCGGCATCAGCGTGAATGGTGAATATGACTACGGTGGCGGCACTTCCTATTCGCCTGTGAACCTGGCTTCAAAACGTGGAGCCCACACGATTCACGTGGACGACCCGCTGCCGGATACTCTCAGCAGCTTTCTGACGGGCAGTGCATTCGTATATACGACTGCGGTCGCCTCGCCTTTTACAACCGGCGGCAGCCACATTGGTGCGGCGGCAATTTCACGTAACAATGGAAGTATCTATTTGCAGGATACGTTCAAAATATCGCCGCGCTTCGTGCTTGATTATGGGATCCGCTATGAGTTGTATTCGCCGATCAGCGAGCGGGCGCATCGGACGTCCGGCTTCCTGATGAATGGGGCGCAGCAGGAATATGTTGATAATCCGCAACCCGGATACCGCTTTGAATGGGGTAGTGTTGCGCCTCGCGTTCAACTCGACTGGAAGGTGAAGGATAGCTTGCATGTGCATGCCGGCGGTGGTTTGACAACGATTCCGCCGAATATCTGGCAGGACAATTTTCTTACTGGCGCCACTCCTTTTGTAATTATTCCACGGCTG
>CAXTNK010000028.1:12374-16003 GCA_964245665.1 uncultured Acidobacteriaceae bacterium | reverse complement strand
CTATTGAATATGGCTACAAAATCACATCGACTCAGCTTCCTACCTTCTACTCGCTCTCCGGACAGAATGTATTTGCGAATGGAAATACCAAAACGGTAGCGCCGAATACGCCGCTCGATATTGCACGCTACCAGAGAGATCTCGCTGCATTGTCAGCGGGCTCGCAATTGACACCGCTGAACCTGACGGGAGTCGATCGACGCTTTGGCAATGCTTATCTTCAGACGTGGACGCTTGGCGCCGAACGTCAGTTTGCCAAACTCACAGCGGACGCGGCTTACATTGGCACTGCGTCGGTCAAGCTGCCGCGTATCTCGTATATCAACGGCTACTCCGGCGCGGGTCCGGGCTACGCACCATTTACCCAATTCAACAGTGCGGGCAATGCAATTGGAGGCTTCGGCACGGAGGAGCTGATTACTGCGACAGCGCACTCGACTTATCACGCACTGCAGACTTCGCTAGCCGGGACAGTCCCGAATGGCGGACCTGGCATCCAGCTCAGCTATACGTGGTCCAAGTCAATTGATGATACGAGCGGGGTTCCGGCGAATGGGAATACCACCGGCGCTATCTCGAGCACTTATCCGCAGGACCCTTTTAATACACATCCTGAAAAAGGGCCTTCGAGTTTCGATGTAACGCATGGATTCACGATGAGCCTGGCTCAGGATCTGCAGCTTGAAAAATCGGAATGGCTGCAGGGGATCAATCGCAAGGTGACAGCGGGCTGGGAATTATTGAGTATCTCGACGATCAGCAGTGGCTCGCCCTTTACCGTGTACTCCGGAGTGCAGCAGACGGCCGCTGGTTCGAATGGTGTCGATCGTCCGGACCAGGTGGCGAAGCCGCATCTTTCGACAACCCGCAAGGTGAGAGAAGACTACTTCGGACTCGGCGCGAATAACGCCTCTTACTTTTCTATCCCTATCAATCTTCCCGGTGGCACAGGACCGAACCAAGGCTATTTTGGGTCACTCGGTAGAGATACATTTCGCGGACCAGCCTATTATGATTTCGACTTTTCACTCATCAAGGACACGCCGGTTGGCCGACGCTCAAGCGGTAGTGAATTTTTCGATGTACAGTTTCGATCGGAGTTCTTCAACCTGTTCAACATTGTAGATATGGGCCTGCCGTCGAACACGATCAAGGGTACGGGGTTCGGTGAGATCAGCAAGACCGCGGGCACGTCGCGGCAGATCCAGTTTTCGGTGAAGCTCCTCTTCTAACTGTATTTCCATACCCGAAGGGCTGGCCCAGATCGAAGTTATTCGCTGCATTGCATTATGCCAAATGCAGATCCCTCCGCTTTGGTCGGGATAACAAGACAATGTAGCCGAGAGACAAGAAGTGTAGCGAATCGAAGACCCAGGACACTAGCTGTTGTTGAGAGATTCCTGCAGTTTGCTCACCGTCCTGTTCAGGTCAGTATCGCGACGCCGCTCTTCGTCGATCTTCGAGATGGAATGCATCACGGTCGTGTGGTGCTTGTTGCCGAACTGCCGTCCAATCTCCGGCAGCGAGGCCTCGGTCAGTTGTTTCGCGAGGAACATGGCAATCTGCCGCGGGACGACGACCGCACGCGAATTGTTCTTCTGCTTCAACTCCGCCACACGCATGCCGAAGTGCTCTGCCACCATGCGCTGGATGGCTTCGATGGTGATCTTGCGCACCTGTGTATCGATGAACTGTTTCAGGCATTGTTGCGCCGTTGGCAGGGTGATCTCAAGGCCATGCATCCCGGACCAGGCGATCAGCCTCGTCAAGGCGCCTTCAAGTTCACGGACGTTCGTACGGACATGCGAGGCGATGAAGAGCGCCACTTCCGTAGGCAAAATGGCGCGATCATTCTCTGCCTTCTTCTGCAGGATGGCGACCTTCGTTTCGAGGTCCGGCGGCTGGATGTCCGCAATCAGACCCCATTCAAAGCGCGAGCGCAAACGATCTTCAATCTCCGCAAGCTCCTTCGGCGGCCGGTCGCTTGCAATCACGATCTGCTTCATGCTCTCGTGCAGTGCGTTGAACGTATGAAAGAATTCTTCCTGCGTCCGCTCCTTTTGCGCGATGAACTGGATGTCGTCGATCAGCAGCAGGTCGACTGTGCGGAATTTGTCGCGGAAGCTGGTCATCTTGTCGTAGCGCAGCGAGTTGATCATCTCGTTGGTGAACTTCTCACTCGATGCGTAGCAGATGGAGGCTTGCGGCTGGCGACGCTTCATTTCGTGGCCGATCGCATGCATCAGGTGGGTCTTGCCCATTCCGACGCCGCCGTACAAGAACAGTGGATTGTACGCCTTGGACGGCCGCTCAGCCACGGCCTGGGCAGCGGCGCGGGCAAACTGGTTGCCGTTGCCGATCACGAAGGCGTCAAACGTATAACGCGGGTTCAGCTGCGCAGCGCTGTTCCAGTCAAAACGCTGCTGCGAAAGGTTGGGGGCGGCGGCCGTGTTCTGCTGAGCATTGGGCCTCGGGTTCAGCAAACCTTCTTTCGGTGGGGCGGATCGTTGCGTACCATTGTCGCCGCGATCGTTCTTTGCCGAAGAGGCTGAGGCGTGCCCGGCGCCATTTGTGGAACGATCGGGCGCGGGCGGATAACCGCCGTCATCGCGTGCGCGGACGATGGTCGGATCTTCTTCAGGCGTGACAAACTTCACTTCATCGTAATCAAGTTCGAGCGTCTCCAGTGCTTCCTCGATGAGATTGGCGTAGCGGTCGACGGCTCGCTGACACTCCACTGTCGGGACGCGCACGACGAGCACCCGCTCGCTGACGTGGCTGTACACCGTGGGTTTGAGCCACTGGTTGAACGACTGGCGATTTGCCTTCTTTTCGAGAGCCGCCAGGATACGAATCCATGGATCAACGACTGGCACCGGGGTTGGAATATACGACATAGGCTTCCTTGCGCGTCACGCTTCAGCTATTGCATCCGGCCTTAGAACGCAGCGGCAAAGAACAGCAATGGGAGTTGATTGGCCACCCGATGGTGGCGAATGTCTCGGGCTGCCTTGCTGGTTGGTGCGCTTCTATGGCAGTAAAGATTCCCCTGCACATCAGGGATCGGGGTTCTGGTTCGCTTGAAGGACGACGAAATAATCAGTAGGCGACGGAGCCGATACTAGCACAATCTGGAGGCTCAGAAACCAGCCTGTAGCGCGAAAAAAAACCAGTCGGCCAGGGTCGCCTTCCAACCCGCTGCGAGTTGCACCATGCGTTGTGAAAAAGCGGTCCTCAGCCTTATTCTTTGCGGCTTCTGCCTTGATCGGCTATACTCAGAGCTTGCCATGCTTCGCTTGTAGTACTGTCACAATTCTTCTTTATAGTTCAGGAGCGCCGTTCCATGCCCAAGCGCACATTTCAACCTAACCGCCGCCATCGTTCTAAAACTCACGGTTTCAGTACGCGCATGAAAACCAAGAGTGGCGCCGCAGTTCTTTCACGCCGTCGCGCGAAGGGCCGTCACAAAGTTTCCGTGAGCGCCGGCTTCCGCGATTAGCTCTAAGCGGGCAGTGTTTCATCTCCCGCTTTGATCCACTTCTCACCCTGTTCGCCGATCCTTCATTGCTGGAACGTTCATAGCACTGAGCCTCCAGGCGGTATCCTGGTCGGCTTCCAAAGCATAATAC
>CAXTNK010000028.1:0-12364 GCA_964245665.1 uncultured Acidobacteriaceae bacterium | reverse complement strand
GGATATCGAACGCCGATCTGCTCGCGGATGGGTCGCAAGCCTCGCAGAAAACTTTCATGGCAGCACTAGGCGCATCGCATTCCGTCCAGTTTTCTTTAGATGGGTCGACACATGCAGGTTGCCCGATAAAGGACGCTTCGGCATCAGCTATCAATGTTCAGGTAGACGGGGTCGTCGTGGTGCGCGCGAATCCCGGCACCGCACGACTACGTAAGCACGCAGACTATCAGCGGGCATACAAGGCAAGCCGCAAGCAGTTCTCGTCGTCGATGACATATTTTTGCGCGCCGCAGCCAGAACATAGGGGTCCAGAACCTAGGGGTAATGATCCGCGCGTCGGCATCACAGCTGGACGCGTGCTTGGCAATGCTGTCGAACGCAACCGCATCAAGAGGCGTTTGCGCGAAGCAATTCGTGCCAACCAGTCGCTGTTGCCTGCTGGGATGGATGTGATTCTGCATCCGCGCCGCTCGGTGCTTGCGATCGACTATGCGGAACTCCAGCTGGAAATTGGCCGTATCTTTAGCAAGGTTGCCGGGACCAAGGTGGCCGCAAGCCAGGCCGACGGAAGCAAAGCGGCTGGAAGTAAAGGTGTGGGCATCAAGTCATCCGGCGACAGAAGCAGCGCAGGTTCCGGCCGCCGCCGATGAGCGAACAGCCTTCCATGCCCGATCGCACTTCTGCCCACGATCGCAGCCCGTTGTGCACGGGTGGCCTGTTTGTCTACCGGCAGGTGCTGTCGCCGATCCTGCACACAACGCAGCGAACGCTGACGGGTTCGACCGGGGCTTGCCGCTTTCAGCCGACATGCTCGGAGTATGCCGCCACTGCCGTGCAACTCTACGGGGCGCGACGCGGTGGCTGGCTGGCGCTGCTGCGGTTTCTGCGCTGTCATCCGTTCAGTCGCGGCGGTTTCGATCCAGTGCCTGGCTTCTATAATCCTGCTCCAGCATGTGATGAGATTCATGCCGATCGCAACTACACTCCAACCCTTTTACCCGCGGAAACCGCGAGCCATTTACCATAAGGAGTGACGTGAGCGACCTTCGCAGCAGCAATGCTTTCCGTACGCATTAAGTTTCACAGACGAACAGATCACAAGACAGGAAGTCCTCTTGGCAGAAATTCGCAATCCCAACCAGTCGGGCGGCAGTGGCAGCAGCGGTGGTTCCGACCCGCGCTCCATGATGTTATTCGCCGTCGCATTTCTTTGTATCTTCCTTGGCCTGCAATATTGGAAATCGAAGAAGGCGCCAGCAGCACCGCAGAACAATGCGCCCATCGCTTCGCAGTCGACTTCACCATCTGACTCAGGCGCAACAGTGGCAGCGGCCAGCACGAATAACCCTGTTCCTGCGTCGACGACCAGCGCAGCGGGAGACGTTGTTGCCCAGGCCGAGTCGCAGACAGTCGTTGAAAACGAACTGTACCGCATCACTTTCTCCAATCGCGGCGGCCAGGTCTCGTCGTGGATTTTGAAGAAGTATAGAGACGACAACGGCAAGCCGCTCGACCTGGTGAACCGGCCTGCTGCGTTGAAGCATGGTTTTCCCCTATCGCTCTATACCTATGACAATGGTCTGCGTGGACGTCTTGCTTCAGCCTTATATGTCCCCAGCACGACCGGCAGTCTTACGGCACCCGGTGAACTAACGTTCAACTACTCGTCCGGCGGACTAGTCGTAAAAAAGAAATTTACCTTCGACGCCAGCTACGTGATTCACATCAACGCGTCGGTGACGAATAACGGATCGCAGGTGCCCGCGTTAGTCGCGTGGCCATCTGCCCTGGGAGACGTTTCGACTGCCCCGACCCTGGCCGGCACGCAGTTCGATACCTCGCAGAACGGCAAGTATGACAGCGTAGCCTCGAAGAAAATCTCGAACGGCAACACGCTCAACGGCCAGTTCGATTACGCGGGCATCAGCGACTCCTACTTCGGTGCGATCTTCCTGCCGGATGCGCCGGATGCTTCGATGGCGATCGGCTTCAACAACCAGTTGACCGTTGCACGCGATCCAAAGAAGCCTGAATCAGGGACCATCCCTGCAGTTATCCTCGGCGCCGCCATGGGTAGTACCGGCGGCAGCGATATCAATACGCGTCTCTTTGTCGGACCGAAAGATATCGATGTCCTTAACTCTGTTCGTGCCACGTCGCTCAATGGTACGCAGACAGGACCGAATCTCGAACCGATCATCGAGTTCGGCTATATCGGTATTGTCGCCAAGCCACTGTTCTTCGCACTGCGCTTCACGCATGATCACATTGTCAGTAACTGGGGCTGGTCGATCCTCATTCTTACGCTGATCATCAACATCGCTATGCTGCCGACGCGCGTGACCATGATGAAGTCGGCCATGAAGATGCAGCGCATTCAGCCGGAGATGAACAAGATCAAGGAGCGCTACAAGCAGTACAAGGCGACTGATCCAAAGCGTCAGGAGATGAATGCTGAAGTGATGGCACTGCAGAAGCGGGAGGGCGTCAACATGTTCGGCGGCTGCCTGCCGATGCTGATCCAGTACCCGCTGCTGTTCGGCTTCTATCGCATGCTCATGCATGTCATCGAGCTGCGGCAGGCGCACTGGCTCTGGCTGCATGATCTCGCCATACCCGACCCAACGCATATCCTGCCGGTCTTCGTTATCATCTCGATGTTCCTGGTGCAGTACTTATCGCCATCGCCGGGTATGGATCCAGCACAGCAGAAGACTATGGCATTCATGATGCCGGCTTTCTTTGGCTTCATGATGTGGAACTTCGCATCGGGTCTCGCGCTCTACTGGGCTGCAGGAAACCTGATCAACGTCGCGCAGCAGATGGTGATGAACCGCTCCAGCATGGGCCGTGAGATGAAAGAACTGGCCGCCAAGCGCAACGCGAGGAAGCTGGGCAAACCGGCCATGAGTCGTCGCTGAGGGACCGGCTCTATCCGCTAAACCTCATCCGTTAACAAACAAGCAAGGGGGTATGCATGGAAGACCTGCGCGGAGCAGCGGAAAAGATCGCTGCGTTAATGAAGACGCTGATCACGACCGGTGGTTTGAAGCTGAAGTACCGCATCACGGCAGGGGCGGGCGCGGCGGATCCGGATGGCCTGGAAGCCCGCGAGATCTATGTCGAAATGATTGGTCCCGATGCTCCTCTTTTGACCCAGCGTGGCGGTGAACTGCTGCGCGCTCTCGAACATATTGCTGCGAAGATCGTCCGGCTCGAAAATGAAGAGCACGACAAGATCTCCTTTGACTCCAACAATTTCAAAGCGTTGCGTGCCCGTGAAATGCGCCTTGCAGCCGACACTGCTGCAGAACGCGTGCAGCGCTCCGGCATTCCGTTCAGCTTTCAGCCGATGAGCTCACGCGAACGCCGCATGCTCCACCTCGCCCTGCGTGACTACTCCGATCTTGAGACTGAAAGCAGTGGAGAAGGGTTGCGCCGCTTTGTCGTTCTCTATCGCAAAGGTGAAAAGCATGTGCCGCCACCAGCACCATCTGCGCCTGCGGGCTTCAATCGATCAGGCGGAAGGCCATCTGGCGGTGCAGGTCGCAGCCGCGATCGACGCCCGGATAGCCGTGGGGACCGTGGCCGCCGCTAGTGGCGTTTAACAATGTCTCCAGAGCCAGGTCCGACTCCTTTTCATGAGGACACGATTGTCGCCGTTTCGACACCGCCTGGTCGCGGCGGCATCGGTATCGTGCGACTCTCCGGCTCGCAGGCGAAATCGATCGCTGAGCCAATCCTAAAACTACGTCAGCCCTTAGCTCACGCGATTGCGCGCTTCGCAGAGATACTCGACGGCACATCCGAAGGTACGAAGCTCGACGAAGCAGTCATCACCTACTTCGCCGCGCCGAATTCCTATACTGCTGAAGATGTGGTCGAGATCGCTGCCCATGGTTCGCCTGTTGTGCTCGAGTATCTCATCCGCCATGCCCTTGCTCACGGCGCGCGACTTGCGCGGCCAGGAGAGTTTACCGAGCGGGCGTTCCTCAGCGGCCGTATTGATCTAACGCAGGCCGAGGCAGTTCGCGACCTGATAGAAGCGCAGACGATCGTGCAGGCGCGGCTGGCAGCAGAACAGATGGGTGGTGCGCTTTCGCGTCGCATCGCGCCGGCGAAGGAACAACTCTTCTCGCTGATCGCAACACTCGAAGCGGGCATCGACTTTGCTGAAGATGACATCGACGTGATGCCGTCGTCTGTCATCGCTGCTCGCATCGATGCGATTCAGCAGGCACTTGCTCCCATTTCTGCTAGCTATGCTGCCGGCCGCATTGTGCATGACGGGCTTACGCTTGCCATCGTTGGCAAACCGAATGCCGGTAAGTCATCGCTCTTCAATCGGCTCGTGGAACGCGACCGCGCCATCGTCACTCCTGTCGCGGGAACAACGCGCGACCTGGTGACAGAACGCATCTCGATCGCCGGCATTCCCGTTGAGCTGGTCGATACAGCCGGCCTGCGCAGCACGATTGATCAGGCTGAAGCGATCGGGATCGAAAAAACGCGTGAGGCGATGGTGGATGCTGACCTGATCCTCGCTCTTCATGATGTAACAGAAGCGGTATCGTTAACGGCAGATGCTGGGGCTGACGATGCACTGTGGCATGCCGTGCTGAAAGATCGCCGTACGATTGTGGTCTTCAACAAGATTGACCTGCTGCCATCCGGCTCCGGCTCTGCTAAAAAACTGGAGCAGGATGCGCTCGCTTCTCGCGTAAAGTACGCAGGCACTAAATCAGAGATGCATCGTCCAGCCACAGTCGCTGTCTCCGCGCTCACTGGCGAAGGCATCGTTGCCTTGCGCTCAAAGATCCTATCTCTGGTCAATGCGGGCAACCAGGGCGTGCAGACCGGCATGCTGACGTCCGTTCGCCACTACGAAGCGATCACCCAGGCCGCGGCCGCCCTCGAGTGCGCACAGCAGGCTGTACTGAATCAGGTGGCGCACGAGATGGTCATCATCGACCTGCACGCGGCCCTGCAGGGCCTGGACACTCTCACGGGTACCACGACCGCGGACGACATCCTTAACCGCATTTTCTCTACCTTCTGCATCGGCAAGTAACAAGTTATGGGCGGTACGCTCAGATCCGGGAAGCCTGAGAGAAAGATCTGAACGTTGCCCGGTCCGCTCGTTTTCGCCAGGATATTTCCGGATGCAGTCCCAGCCGCTGGAAAATTGCGGGGAGTGGTGCGAGTATGCTCTTTCATCTGGGATCAATGCATGGGTCGTAAATTTTGAGTAACTGACGTAATGACACTGACGGGCAATTCACCATGTCTGCGTTCACGAGAGATAACTGAGAAGTCGCAATTGGTCCGTGAGGCATTCCTTATGTCCGGCGAAATCGAACTCTTTGATCTTGGCAACGTACTGGTTACCAACAAGTCGTTTCATGTGTGCCATCGCAGCATCCCGCTCCAGAGCATCTCGGATGTAGAGGTGATTTATCACCAACGCAACTGGATGCCGGTCGTGGCGCCGTTTGTTGCCGCCCTGAGCTTAGAGCTGGCAGCCCTCTCCATGCACAGGAGCAGCCTGTATGTGGGCGTACTGGCGTTGATGCTTGTGACCCTGGTTGCCTTTTATAAAGGCGGCCTGCGCTATACCATCGCCCTTGACACGACAGCCGGCCATATCCGGACGATGTCATCAAGAGATCGCATCATGATTGAAAGTCTCCAGCAGGTATTGGGTGCCGCAGTCCGCAGGGCGCACCAGGAGGCTGCACAGGCTTCAAACCAGCCTCCGGTTTTCCGTGTTTTAGCCGGTAAGGCACAGCGTCGTTCCGAGACCGCAGCAGCTGCTGTCAGCGCCGGTCGTCCGGTGCTTGTGGTCAGGAAGGCTTCGCAGACAGTTCATCCCGCCGCGCCGATGCGCTCCTACGCGGTGGGCGAAAATTCCCCGCGGAAACTGGCGGCTGCCGGTTCTTCTGGTTAGTGACTGTTTTAAATACCGGCCCTTAACGCCTGGCATTCCAGCTCCGATATCACAGAAAGAGTCAGTGTCTCTACGGACCTGGCTCTTTTCGTATTTAAACAACCGGAGAGCGGATTTCCGGTGGGTGTATAGCGAAGAGACGATGGCGGCTGGCCTTTTCGCCAGGAAAGGCCAACTTCAGGGTTAGCTGGAAACACCATAGCAACGGTAAATCTGCTCCAGTTGGTACGGTAAATACGTTGGGCTGCGGACTGGAGCACGCCTGGGTTATGCTGCGTAGATGAGGCGACACGCCTGGCTGCCCCATTTGGCCCATCCGCTCATCACTTTTCTGGCCCTGACCCTGTTGCCCGCCGCGCAGGCTAAGCGGACGGAGCATCCTCACGCACAGGACACGGGCTTCCTGAACCGGATCCTCACCATGAACGGCGTCAGTTACAAGTACCAGGTTTACCTGCCGGAGAACTGGAATCCGCGTGAGAAATGGCCGATGATCCTGTTTTTGCATGGGTCGGGCGAGCGTGGCTCTGACGGCATGGACGAGACCCAGGTTGGGCTGCCGAATGCTATCCGGTCGCATCCGGAACGCTGGCCTTTCGTCGTGGTGATGCCGCAGGACCCTTATTACCATCACTATTGGACGGATCCGGACATCATGGCGATGGCGGTCAGCGCGTTCGATGCCGAGGTGAAGGAGTTTAACGGCGATCCGCAGCGTGAATATCTCACCGGCTTGTCGCTGGGCGGCTATGGTACGTGGGAGATTGCGAAGAATTATCCCAACAAGTTTGCCGCCATTGCGCCAGTTTCGGGAGGCATTTTCTGGTCCTATCGTCCGGGACGCTGGAAGGAGCAGGATGAACTGCCGCATGAGTATGTGCGTGCCATCGGCAGGACACCAGTCTGGATGTTCCACGGCCTGCTCGATCCGGTGGTGGTGCCAAAGCAGTCCGAAATTATGTACCAGGCGCTGGCTGCGAATGGCGGCGATGTCCGGCTATGGGAGTTTGAAGGCTGGCACCATAATGCGTGGGACAAGGCCTACACCGATCCTGCGTTGCCGCTGTGGTTCCTGGCGCATCGCCTGGACGATATCAAGACGGCCCATGCTTATGCCAGTCGGCTCTTGATCCCATTGCATCCGGCGCCGGCGAAGGTCGATCCGGACATCTACGATGCCTACGAAGGCGATTATTACGACAGTGGTGTGCGCCAGGTTACGGTCATCCGGAGTGCCGATCGCTTGATGGTCAAAAATCGTACGGGCGATCTGGCCGAAGTTCTTCCGGAAACACCGACCGTCTATTTCTATCCGACTGGCGGTACTGCGCGACTCATCTTCCAGAAAAATGCCGAGGGGAAAGTTGTCAATATTCTCTACCGGGATGATCGGCACGAGGAAACGTGGGAACGCCAGAAGTAGGACTTGCCGTCCATGCGGACGCGGAACTTGGCGTCCAGGCAGACGCGCCTTTGGCGCCAGACCTTACCGTGGCGAGAGTTGTGGCTGTGAGCTGTAGGCGTGGACATCATTTCAGCAAGGATCGGCGATTGAGTATCCAGTTGCTGGCCGGCCTGGGTGTGGAAGGTGATGGCCACCTTGGGACAACAGTCCAGCATGTCTACGACAAGAGGAAGGAGCCCGGCCGGCCGAATCTTCGCCAGGTGCATTTACTGCAGGCAGAGATTTTCGATGAACTGGAAGTGAAGGGCTTTCACCTGGAGCCGGGCGACATCGGCGAGAATATCACTACCCGAGGGCTCGACCTGTTGCGTCTACCGGTTGGAAGCCAGCTGCATCTAGGCGGCTCCGCGATAGTCGAGGTTACCGGGCTGAGAAGTCCCTGCGTACAGATGGACCGGTTTCTTCCGGGACTGATGGCCGCCATGCTCGACCGGGACGAAGAGGGCCGGCTGGTCAGCAAGTCCGGCGTGATGGGGATCGTGGTGGAAGGTGGAATGGTTTATGCTGGCGATGCCATGCGCGTAGCGTTGGCCGACAAGCCGCATCGCGCTCTGGAGCCTGTCTAGCATCCTCGAACGCCGATTAAAACATCAACGGACTGCGTCTGGTCGATGCCGATGCAGGTCCTTGTGCTTCGGTCGGGATGCCCGGATGTTGTAGTGAATCCCTGCCTAGATGTGGTGAGCGATAACGGCTGCCAGCTTCAGCAGACCGACCCACATGGCGAGGCCGGCGGGGACTGCAACAAGAATGCCACGGAAGAAGTTGCTGTCCTGGTGAGCGTCTTCATTGCCGTAGCACTCGATCCCCATCTCGTTACCGGTGAGCAGACCAGAGTGGGCTGGTGCGCAGGCTGGGTGATAAGTGGTCGTAGCAGACATTTGTGTTTCCTCATGAACGAGATTGCCAAAGTATCTCCCTCCGCATAAGCCCACAAAGTGTGTATTACTTTTTGGGTAGACGGAATTTGTAACCTGGCATGAAATAGACCGGTCCTTCTAGCTGCGGATGCAGGGATCAACAGTCGTGCATTCCTGGGCGTGTCCCCCTTTGATGAGCCACTGCGCGGGCTGTGTGATGAAGCTGCTGATAATCAGGCTTGAACAGGCGACTTATGCGAATCTTCACCTCCTGCCCTCGCTCCATCCTGCGGACGGAGTTCCCATTGAAGTCATGGCGGGTGGAGCTTGAGGAGAAGCTTTCGAATGCGCATCGACCGGCTTATGCTGTGTCTATGAAAAGCCATGTTCTGCCGCGCTGTTTCCTGATGGTCTCCCTGCTGCTGCCGTGCGGCATTTCAGCCGCATTCGCTCAGGAGATGCATGAGGCCACTGCCCCCAAGCAGTCGGAGTCGCTCGAAATCCGCGGACTGGATGGCATGACGCAGACGCTGACTCCAGCGGACCTGAAGGCTTTGCCGCATAAATCTTTGACGGTATTCAATGCGCACAGCAAGAAAAGCGAGAGCTATTCCGGCGTGGTTCTGGCGGACCTGCTGGTCAGGGTAAATGCGGCGGTCGGCGAGAAGCTGAAGGGCAAACTGTTCATGACGGGTGTCATCGCCGAGGGTGCGGACGGCTACCAGGTGTTGTACTCGGTCGCGGAAGTGGATCCGTTGATGCATAACGGCGATGTGATTGTTGCGGATGCCGTCGACGGCCAGCCTCTGGGGCGGAATGGCGCGTTCCAGTTGATCAATACGGAAGACAAGCGCCCGGCCCGCTGGGTGCGTAACCTGGATCACATTTTCGTAATACCGGTCGGGACTAAATAGCTCCGGGTTAGCGGTGAGTGGCTCTATAAAGAATGTTGTTCATGAAGCATCCGTGACCGTTTGAGGGGAATCAACCAAGGGTGGTTGGCCCGGGCGCAGGAAGAGTCAGGGTACTGCGTCGAGTTGATTTCGATGCAAGTACCCCACTTTGGTCGGGGTGACACGATAATGGCGAGAGAACGACTCGATACCCAGGTGAATTTTGTCTTTGGATCAAAAAAACGGTAATCAGAAAAACGGCAATCAAAACAGCCAGGTTCTAAATGAAATCGTGGGCGCAGAACGTCCGCATCGCAGACGATTCTGGAGGCGGTTGGGCATTACGCTTCTCATCGTCTTTGCGGTGCTGACGGCGATCGCGGAAATCGTACTGAAGCGGGCTGAGCCGATCCTGAAGGGTCGCGTGATTGAGACGCTGAGCACGCGCTTCAACAGCAAGGTCGAACTGGACAACCTTGACGTTTCTCTGTTGCGGGGACTGCAGGTTTCGGGTGATGGTCTGCGTATCTACTCACCTCCGGATGTCGTGGCTGCTGGCGCCACGAAGCCGTTGATCGCGATCAGGCATTTCGCATTCCATGCACGCCTGCTGGGGCTGTTTATCAAGCCAACGCATGTAGGCGCGATCCAGGTGTCGGGTCTGCAGATCCAGATTCCACCCAAAGACGAGCGCAGACAGGGAGCAGCGTCGATGGGGCGGGGCCCGAAGAAAGGCAAGATCAAGATTGTGGCCGACAGGATTGTCTGCGACGACTCGGAACTGGTGATTGGTACGGACAAGCCGGGTAAAGATCCCAAGCGCTTCATTCTGAAGCATATTGTCCTTGAGAACCTGAGCTCCGAGAGTGCTTCGACCTATGACGCGACGCTGACGAATGCCATTCCTCGCGGCAACATTCATGCCGTTGGCAGTTTTGGGCCGTGGAATACCGAAAGTCCGGGCGATTCTGCTGTGAGCGGTCATTACACGTTCGATCATGCTGATCTGAATACGATCAAGGGTGTAGGCGGGATCCTTTCTTCAGAAGGTATTTTCGAAGGGCAGCTGGACCGCATCGATGTGAATGGGACGACGAAAACGCCGGACTTCTCCCTGGATATCGCGCAACACGCGGTGCCGCTCGAGACCCGTTTCGAGGCTGTGGTCGATGGCCTGAGCGGGGACACCTATCTGCATTATGTTCAGGCTAAGCTTGGCCATTCGACGTTTACCTGCAGCGGCAAGGTGGTCAATATCAAGGGACAGGGGCATGTGATCGACCTGGACGTGAATATCCCGGCAGGCCACATCGAGGATTTTCTGCTACTGGCGGTCAAGACGACACCGGTAGTGATGCGCGGAGTGATCCAGACGCAGGCCAAGCTGCACATCCCGCCGGGCAAGGTGAGCGTGGCGCAGAAAATGCAGATGGAGGGAGCGTTTTCGCTGAAACAGATCCAGTTCACGAACCTGCAGTGGCAGGACAAGATTGACATGCTGAGCCTGCGGGCGCTGGGACAGCCGGATCTGGCACATCCCGGAGCAGCCAAAGTCAATTCCGGTATGACGGGACATTTTTCATTGGGAACGGGAAAGCTTACATTCACTAGTTTGAATTATGCGATGCCCGGTGCGAATGTCGACCTGGCGGGCGTCTACACGCTGGATGGGCAGAAGTTCGAGTTTTCCGGGCTGGTCCGGACAAAAGCCAAGCTGTCGCAGATGGTGAGTACCTGGTGGAAATCGCTGCTGCTAACGCCGGTCGATCCGATCTTCGCGAAGCATGGGGCAGGGACGGAGATCCCGATAAAAATCAGCGGAACCAAGTCGGCGCCGAAGTTTGGACTGGACCTGGACAAACTGCACTAGGAAGGCTGTGATTAAGCTTCCTCCATCCTCGGCGGCTGTCAGGGAATTTAAGACGTATGGCGGGATCGAAGTACGGCCGCTTCGAAACAGCGACGTGGTCAAAGTCTCCCATAAGGGTACGCCGCTCATGAGTTACGGAAGGTCAGCGGCTTTCCCATCTCTGCTTGTTTGCGATATCGGTGCATGCCAGAATAAAAACCGAGTGATCTCGCGCGATCGTTGTTAAGAGTTCATTCAGAAGAGGACCAAGAGCTCAGCAGGTCGCGTCATCATCCCCCTATGGATTTACAGCCCATCGTCGCCGTGCCGTTTTTCGTCTCCCTGATCGTTCTGGTCTGGAAAACGGTCGAGAAGGCGGTCCTGAATGTCCTGATTCCCGTCCTGCTTCTGCTGCCGCTGTACGACATCTGGAAGGTGCCGGGGATGCCGCCACTGACGTTCGCGGATACGGCGATTTTTCCGATCGGCGTGTGGTTGATTGGGACCCGGTGGCGTCAGTGGAAATTCACCCGGATGGATGTCTGGGTGGCGCTGTTCGGCGTGAGTGCCGTGTGGTCGCTCTTCCAGACCGAGCCCAGTACCACGCCGGGTATCTGCTATACCTTCAAGGCCCTTACGGTCGCCGTATTTCCGTATGCGATCGGCAAATTGATGATTGAACAGAACGGGATGCGCCAGGCAGTAGTGCGGCGGATCTCGTTCCTGCTGGCTGTGGTGGCCATGCTTTCGGTGTATGAGTTCCGGATGGGCGTTGACCCTTTCCACATCTTCTGGGCACGTTTCATTCCGGACAAGTTCGCAACCGCCGAGCAGTTCCGATGGGGTTTCTGCCGGGTTTCGGGCCCGTACCTGCAGTCGGAAACGACCGGTATGGTCTTCATTATCGGCACACTTTTTGCTTACTGGCTTTATAAGAACAAGTTATGGGAGCCGAAGATGCGGTTCCTTTGGCATCCCCTGACCAAGGGAGCCGTGATCCTGCTGGCGGTGAGCCTCGGCATGTATGAAAACCAGGCGCGTGGCCCGTATATCGGCATCATTTTCGGCTTTTTGATTGCCCGGACAATTCGCGGCAACCGCAAGAAGATTGGCGGCTACGTCAGAAAAACTGCCCTGATCCTGGTGGTTCTGGGGGCTGTCGGTTTTGTGGGGATGAAGAGTTATACCTCTGCATCGATGGGCGACGTGAACACGGACCAGGGTGACGCGGTGTACAGGGCACTGCTGATTCAGAACTATATGCCGGGGGTCAAAAGGGGTGGCCTGGGGGGCTGGGGGCTGAATCCACCAGTGGTCGGCGGGCAGACTTCGATTGACAATGCTTACCTG
>CAXTNK010000027.1:50899-54721 GCA_964245665.1 uncultured Acidobacteriaceae bacterium | reverse complement strand
GGATGTGCTGGTGCTGGTGGACGCAGGCAGTTTCCCCGGGTGCGTGATGGAAGTGCGACCAATCGGCCTGATGGAGATGCTGGACCAGGGAATTGCGGATGAGAAAGTGCTTGCGGTCGGCAAAGGGAATCCCCGTTACCAGGATGTGTGGAACTACTCGGAGATTTATCAGCATATTTTGAAAGAGATTACCCACTTTTTCTCGATCTACAAGGATCTTGAAGGTAAGCGTGTCGAGATCAAGGGCTGGCATGATGCAGCGTATGCGCGCGACAAGGTGATCGAGTCGCAGAAGCGTTTTATCGAGAATAGGGAAGCCCAGGCTGGTGCCAGGAAGTAGGCTTCAGTCAACTACTGTGGAGTCCGCAAGGACAGGAGCAAGGGAATCTCTTCGCCCCCAGGCTTTTCGCGAGATCAGGTAGAAGATCGGTCCGCCGGCAGCGATGATTGATCCAAACAGGATCGACGGCATGTGCGCGATGCGTTCGGCGCGCGCCGCATAGATTGCGTAGAAGATCAGCAGAACAGGTCCGGAACTGACCAGGCAGGCAACAGCCGTGCTGCCCGGGATACGGAACGGCCGATTGAGCTGCGGTTCTTTGACGCGCAGGGCGATGAGCGCGCCAAATTCCAGCAACAGACTGGCGCCGTAGAGGATCAGGTCGATCGAAATGAGCCGCTCGTAGCTGAGTCCAAGCGCCAGAGCCCAACCGATTCCGCACAGAAGGATTGACGCCCAGGGACTGGCGCGCCGGTTGCGCAGGGTCATCTGCTGTGGCAGCATGCCGTCTTCTGCGAGAACGACCGGCAGGCGGCTGTACGACAGGGTGAGCGCGTTGAACATGCTGAGGCCGTTCAGTACTCCTCCAATGACAATCGCAAGGCCGAGAATCGGGCCGGCAAGCAGTGTGGCCGCGTCTGTCCATGAGCCGGTGGTGAACTGCGCAACCGGAATGCCAGCGGCGGCAATTGCGCTCAACGGCACGATGTAGGTAAGCGCTACCAGTGCCGTCGCCGAGATCATGGCGATGGGATAATTGCGGCGAGGGTTTTCGACCTCCTGCGCGACGGTGGAGGCGTTATCCCATCCCATGTAATTCCACATGGCGACAAGGATGGCGGTCGAAAAACTTCCCTCGGGCGTGGCATGCACCATGGCCGGCGCATGGTGCAGGAAGCGCAGCCAGCCTGCCCAGTAGCCTGCGCCCACCAGTGCGGCAAAAGGCAGCAGCAACAGGATGAACAGAGCGACCGAACCACGGCCGACACTGCGCGCGCCGCCCAGGTTCCAGACACAGCAGAGCACGACGACAGCGACTCCCCAGAAGATACCGCGATGCCCTGCCGTCCAGGCCGGCATGAGTTTGCCGAGGTAGAGGACCGAGAGCTTGGGATAGATGGCCATGTCGAAGATGCTGGCGCTAAGCGAAAGCCATGCTTCCTGGTAGCCCCAGAATGGCCCGAAGGCGCGGCGCACCCAGACGTAGAAGCCACCTTCATCGGGGATAGCGCTTGAGAGCTCGCCAATCATGAGCGTCGTCGGCAAACTCCAGATAAAAGGAAGGACGATGAGGATAGCGAGGGCGGCCAGGTAGCCCGCGCCGCCGAGGATGTCCTCGATGCCATAGGGTCCGCCGGAAACCATGAAGTAGGTTGCGGCGACGAGTGGAATGAGCCGCAACTTTTTCGAGGAAAATCGCTGACCCATGGGAGAAATGTAAAGGAAAACGAGGATCACGGTGAAAGCAATGTGCCGGGATATGGATAAATCGATTGCAGTCGAGAGCCGGTGGCGGATTATGGATGTTCGGATATAATCCGGGTAGCGCAGTGACGCACTCACGAGCGCGGTCGCGGAGAGATGGCCGAGAGGCTGAAGGCGGCGGTTTGCTAAACCGTTATAGGGTCAAAAGCTCTATCGAGGGTTCGAATCCCTCTCTCTCCGCCATCGAATTTCGAATCAGTGATTTAGATAAGGTGAGCCACTCGTCCATTGAGTGGCTTTTTAGTTTTGCAAATCGTAGGTGCCGATCGCTCAGATAAGTTTATGAATGCTGTTGCATTCGTTGCCCGGTGTTGTTCGTGGGTGACGGACTGCGGCCGAGCCTTTCGACAGGCCTGTTTTCGAAGCACGGTTCGCAGATGGAACAGGTGAGCTTTACGGCAGCGGTGTATCGGCGACGCACTGCTCCGGCTTGTAGACAGCAGTAGCCGCGCCCGAAGAACGCTACCATTGATCCCAGCGTCTTTGATAAGTTACAGCTGAAGTGCCCGTGGAACTGAAGTCCGTGAAGAGATGGGTGAGTTGCGTCAGTGCGGCATTGGCTGCGATCGCCTCATTCAGCGCGCCAGGATCTTTGCTGTTAACTTCCGCCCTGATCAGACTGATGAGCAATGGGATAGCGGTCCGACTGCCGGTGCGTCCAAGAGCATTGATTGCGCTGCTTCGAACATTAGGGTCCGGACTGCGAAGGCGGACGATTCACTGTGGAACTGCAGCGTCACCTCCGCTCTCGGCAGCGTAAGACAAATACTTGCCATCATGCCGATCCGCAATTTCAAGTAACAGTGGCAGCCAGGCCGGATCATGCGTCCTGCCAAGATCCTCTGCTGCCGTCATTGATTCGTAGGTACCACGCTGAGCACCTGTCAGGAAGCGGGCAAGTGCCGCGAGACTCTCCCTGGTTCCAAGGTTTGATAGAGCGAGTGGGCCAAACTCTCTGAGTACCGAGTCTTTCGAACTTGCAAAAGTCAGCAGGAGTGGCTCAAGGACTGGAGGAGCTATCGTTGCAAGTGTACGCGCTGCTTCGCGGCGCACATCATCACTTGTCGAAGCAGGCTGTTGGACATAAATTGAATACGCATCGGGGTCTGAGCTTGACGCTGTCGTCAACGCGGATATGGAAGATTTGGCAAACTTCATCGGATTGCGCGGCATTCGGTGTCGACCAGATCCCGGGCGGCCCGTATCTGATGTCCTTCCTGGCATCGATGGTGTAGTCTCCCGGAACTTTAACTGGGGAGCTGAGATTCCCCCTCAACTCATTGCGGTGATTCAGGAGAATGCGCTCTATGCGGCTTGAACCGGCAGCACGCAGAACTGCTCCGTACGGGCAACTGCCTCCATAGTTCTGGTAACAGGCTGGTTCATGCTCTGAGTCGCGTGCAATGTGGATGGTGTATCCAGAGCAAAAGGAGTAAGGATCTGCGGTTATAACTTCTTCCGGCTCTGTTCCATCATTATGAAGCGTAAGCAACAGCTCGACTGGCTCGCCGGACGCGAAGGTAGTTTTCTAGAGCGAGAACACGCCGCTTACTTGAGCAGAGCACATAGCCGGAACAAGCATCATTAATAAGAAGCCAAGCCCAAGCATACGATCTTAGACACCGGAGTGCGACAAATCGAGCCACAAGCTCTTGGAAGACTCTAAATCCCTGGACACGCATGGTTCAGCCGAAACGTCTTGCGCTCACCGATGGTTATTTCAACAGATTCTTTGCCATACCTCGTCTGGAGAATCCCCGCGAACTTCCAATACCCTGCAACTGGTAGCAACTTTTCTGAAGCAAGACTTCAGCAGGGGCCGAATTAGAACACCGCTGCCTTATGGCAGACGAAGCGTGAACGGCGGCCTGACCTTGGGTGAAACGCTGGTTTACCTCAATTCCGGGGCCGGGCCAGAATCCAGTCGGCAATCAGCTCGCTGAAAGCTACTCCTAGCTACCCAACTTTGCCGTTGACCGTTTTGTACCGGATGCTCGGCTGCGAGCAATTGAACTGCGCACTAACGCTAAACCGAATGCCGCCGATAACTATAGCGA
>CAXTNK010000027.1:5934-50889 GCA_964245665.1 uncultured Acidobacteriaceae bacterium | reverse complement strand
AGAATGATGTAACGTCACGATGGCTGATTCTTAAAGCAGGCAGGGAGTACATGAAAAACTGGAAAATCAGCTTACGCATTACGGTTGGCTTCACTGCCCTCATAGTAACTACCATCGCGCTCGGGCTATTCGCGCTCAATCGGGTGGGAAGCATAGGGAAAAGCACGACGCAGCTTGGTTCCGGCTATTTCCCTTCGGTGCTGACACTCTCTGCGGTGCAGTCGGACATGTACCACCAACTTGCCGATCTGCTGGAACTGTGTGCTTCGAAAGATCCCGACGCCGTCAAAAGGCTGAATAACGAAGTACTCGCCCTGCAGGAATCAAACAAGAAGAATCTCGCTTTGTACGAAAGCATTCCCTCAACCCCGCAGGATCAGGCACTTTACGAGGAGCTGAAGACAACACGGGCAGCGTACCTCACTGAATTCAGCGAAGTGCTGAAGGTTGGCCGCAGTACCGATCCAGCAGCAATCAGCAAATCCCATGAGATGTTCGAGCAGCAACTCCGACCGTTGTTCGAAAAGTATTCCGGACTGCTTGAGACGTTAGTGGACAGAACAAGACCGCAGCCAGTGCCGGAATGAATTCTATCGAAAGGGCAGTGACAAATACCGGCTATGGTGTCTGGATTGCGGTCTTCCTTTGCATTGCGTTTGCCATCCCTATTTCGATTGTCATCGTCCGTGGCATTACACGGCCGCTGGCTCTAACGGTTGACGCTCTTAGAAAGGTCGCAGATGACGATCTGAGTGTAGTCCTCGTAGTTGACAGCACGGATGAAATCGGACTGATGGCTCAGGCCCTGAACGTCGCTCTGGAGAGGCTGAGAACGACGCTCTCAGAAGTGGCGAATGGAGCAATCAGCGCCAGCGCCTCATCAAAGGAGCTGGCCCTGGTTTCGGCAAGGATCGCCAGCGGGTCCCAGCAGCAGGCAGCGAGCCTTGAAGAGACCTCTGCCAGCCTGGAACAGATTACTGCCACGGTGCGCCAGAGTGCTGAAAATGCACAGCAGGCAAAGCAACTCGCTTCGGGGTCGAGAGAAGTAGCCGAACGAGGCCAGGTTGTGGTTTCAAGCACCATCACTGCCATGTCCGAGATCAATGCGGCCTCCGCCAGAATTGCAGAGATCATTTCGACTATCGACGAGATCGCTTTTCAGACCAATCTGCTAGCGGTAAATGCCGCGGTTGAGGCAGCCCGCGCCGGTGAACAGGGACGCGGGTTCGGGGTCGTCGCTTCCGAAGTACGGAGTCTGGCACAGCGCAGCGCCAGCGCAGCCAAGGAGATCAAGGGCCTGATCCAGGACACGATGAAGAAAGTTGAGAAAGGCTCGGAGCTGGTCAATAAGTCGGGCGAGATGTTGCAGGGCATCGTTGGATCGGTGAAACAGGTTACCGATATCGTCGGTGAGATTGCTGCTGCTGCCAAGGAGCAGAGCATCGGCGTAGAACAGGTGAATACTGCGATGACGCAGATGGATCAAGTGACGCAGTCGAATGCGGGGCAGACAGAGAAACTATCGGCGACAGCCGAATCGCTGGCCTACGAGTCCGCGCATCTGCAGGAAGTGGTCGCGATTTTCAACCTGGGGGAGGATCACGGCCTGCAGACGTCGCGAGCGCCAGAGACTGCCACAGTGGCTCGCAGCAAAGTGAGCATTCGCCCAGTCATTGAAACCTCGAAAAGCGTTATCGCTCGTAAGCAGGCTCCTGCCTCTCAGAACGCGGCTGCTCGGACCCCGCATGCGGGAGCCCTGGCCATGGTGGGAGCAAGCAGCGCAGATGACGAAAGCTTCGAAGAATTCTAGCCTGGTGCGCGGAGCCGACGGCCGGCCGATGCAAGGGAGAGTTCGGAAGCAGCGCGGAAGCGTATACACGTATCCTTTAGCCTTACGAAATGCTACTTGCACCTGAACACGGAAGCTCTACAAAGACTAAGTAAATGTTTTTGATTTATAACGATCTAACACTGCTACTATTTTCAGGTAAATTCAAATGTATTCTGCTCAGTACGCTTCGCCAGCCGGTTGTGTCCTGTTATGCCTTATAGTTGGCGTGCCGCTGGAAGATCGGTCAGGGTCCTGTCCGTTTCGACGGGGACATCATGAATACAGTAGCCATGTCATTAAAAGATTTTCTGCTTCAGTCGATTACCTAAGGAAAAGATACGCGCCATACCCTGGCACGAGCCATCCGGCTGGATGTCTCTACTCAGCAGCTGCTTTGGGCACCTGAGCAGCGACACAGCAGGCAGCCAAGTAAATAGTCTTATCTTGATCAATGGCTGATCACTGCCGACCTTCGAGCATGCATTTGCAGCAAAGTGTCCACTGTTATGACTGGTTACTGGTTCATTGATCCATTCGGGTGCAAGGTTGTCGAAACCAGACGTTAATGACGCATACAAGCAGTCCTTCCAGGAAGAGGCCCGGGAGATTTTCGTGGAGCTGGAATCGGCTCTCCTTGAATTGAACGAAACTCCAACCGACAAAGAGCTGGTTCAGAGAGCGTTCCGAGCTCTGCACACGCTCAAGGGCTCCGGGTCGATGTTCGGTTTTGTCAAAGTGGCAACCTTTGCGCATGGCCTGGAGAATGCTTTCGATGAAGTGCGCGAGGGCCGGCTTCACGCGACTGCTGAACTTATTGACTTGTCCCTTGCTGCACTGGACCACATCAAGCTGATGATGGATGAGGCAGCAGGTGGCGCTGTCGCGGATGATCGTATTACCGAAAAGATCGCGACTAAGCTGGAGCAGTTGACCGGTAGAGCCACTCCCAACCTGAAGGCTGTTCTCCCGGACGTCCCGCTGGTTCTTTCTGGGGCGTCAAGTGAGATTGTTCGAGAATGGCATATCCACTTCGCCCCGTCGGCTGACTTCTTTCAAAACGGGAGCGATCCTCTATTGCTCCTTCGGGAGTTGAACACTCTGGGAACAGTCAGCGGAATAGTTGACCTGGCAGCGCTTCCCTCTGTCGCAGAGTTGGATCCTGACAAATGCTGCATGAGCTGGGACCTCATCCTGACCAGTTCAGCCGGGGCTGAGACCATTCGCGATGTTTTTATTTTCGTCGAGGACACGTGTGAACTCGTCGTCGAGAGTGTTTCGACACTCCAATCTCTTTCCGGAGGACCAGGCGTGGAAGCTTCAGCAAGGATCGCGACTCCAGAGGCGCCGGAGGAGCAGCGTAAATTTGGTCGCCGCGCCGACGACAATACGACGAGCATCCGCGTGCCGCCTGCCAAACTTGATCAATTTGTTGATCTCGTCGGCGAGCTCGTAACCGTTCAGGCCAGGTTGAGCGAGATTGCGACACACAGCGATGATTCCGAGTTGCTCGCTGTTTCCGAAGAGGTCGAACGTCTGACCTCAGCGCTTCGCGAAAACTCGATGAGTATCCGAATGTTGCCGATCCGGGGTACATTTGAACGCTTCCGCAGGCTTGTCCATGATCTGGCCAGAGATCTTGGCAAGGATGTCAACCTGGTGATCGAGGGCGGAGAAACCGAACTCGACAAAACGGTCATAGACCAGCTGAATGATCCTCTGATGCACCTGATTCGGAACAGTATGGATCATGGAATCGAAACGCCGTCCCAACGCATCGCTGCAGGAAAGCAGCCAATGGCTACGGTGAAACTATCCGCGCGTCATTCCGGTGCCAACGTCCTGATTGTCGTTTCCGATGATGGTGGTGGTATCCATGCGGAGGCAGTCCGCGCCCGCGCAATCGAAAAGGGACTCATCAGGGCAGATGCCGTACTGAGAGAACCCGAGATCTTCTCGCTCATCTTTAATGCAGGATTCTCGACCTCGCAAGTAGTCACGGATGTGTCCGGACGAGGTGTGGGCATGGACGTTGTACGCCAGCGAGTCGAGGCGCTTCGTGGAACCATTGATGTTTCGAGCAAACCCGGCATCGGCACCAGTGTCACGCTCTGTCTGCCTCTGACCCTGGCGATCATCGATGGTTTGCTGGTGCGTGTAGGTGAAGCTCATTTCGTACTGCCGCTGGCCGAAACACTCGAGTGTATTGAGCTGACTCAGCAGGATATCGAAAAGGCGCATGGCAAGCAGATCGCCTACCTGCGGGGTGAAGCAATTCCCTACATCCGCCTGCGGGACTATTTTGAAATGGCATCCCAGAGGCCCCAGCGTGAGCAGATCATGATTGCTGAAACAGAGGAGGGTCGATGTGGCTTCGTAGTCGACGAAGTGCTAGGCGATCATCAGACCGTCATCAAGAACCTGGGTCCGTTTTATCGTCACGTTCAGCTGGTCTCCGGCGCGACCATTCTGGGAAATGGCGGGCTTGCGCTGATTCTCGATCCGAATCGACTCATCCAGGATGCAATTCGAACACTTTCATTGACACCTCGTCGTCCACTTCCTGTAGTGGCGCCTGCCGTATTGATGCCCTTAGAAGTTGGGGTGTCGATGCAATCTCCCTGATGTTGACAGCCTCGCGTTCCGCCAGCAGTACTGCCGAGTCTTTGTGACCGGCCGAACCATATCCCGACACAAAACCTGAAGAACCAGCGTTAAGGAAAGAGATTTCATGACGACAAGAGTGTCATCAAAACCGAAGGACGTCAGAAAAACTGGATTAGCTTCGACGAAGGTCACATTACAGAACCATGCTGCCCGCACGTCCGGAAATGGGAACAGCAGGGAGCCTGCCGATGATGCTGAACTACTGCTTGTGTCCCAGGAAGTCTCGCGTCTGGTTGAGGCATCCCGCGAAGGTCGACTGACCGAGCGCGTCCGGCCTGAGCGATTCTCTGGAGCCCATCGTGAAATACTTCGGGGAGTGAACGAGATGCTGGACGCAATCCTGCTGCCGATTGGAGAGGGTAACAGGATTCTGGCTCAGATCTCCGGCGGCCACATCGACGAGTTGATCGCCCAGACGTACAAGGGCGACCACGAGAAGATGAAACAGGCGATCAACAGTATCGCTGTCGTACTGCAGGCACTGCAGAAGGAGATCGTCCGGCTGACAGAGGCCTCCACGGCGGGCGAGCTTACGGACCGAGGTAAACCGGAGCAGTTCCAGGGCGCCTATGCGGAGATCGTGCGCGGCGTGAACGGTATGCTCGACGCTATCCTGCTGCCGATTGGAGAAGGCAATCGCATTCTGGCGCAGATTTCAAGCGGCCGCATCGACGAGTTGATCGCCCAGACCTACAGGGGCGACCACGAGAAGATGAAGCAGGCTGTCAACGGGATCGCTGTCGTGCTCCAGGCACTGCAGAAGGAGATGGGGCGCCTCACGGAGGCAGCTGGCGCGGGGCAGTTGACCCAGCGGGGCAAGGTTGACCAGTTTAACGGCGCTTACGCGGAAATCGTAGTTGGAGTGAATGCAATTCTCGACGCTGTCGTTACGCCCCTCAATGTGGCGGCGCGCTACATCGAACAGATCAGCAAGGGCGATCTTCCGCCTCAGATCACTGCCACCTACCACGGTGACTTCAACCTGATCAAAGACAACCTGAACGATCTCATCAGCGCCATGCAGGAAATTACACAGGCTGCGGAAGAAATTGCCGGTGGCAATTTAACAGTTGTGCTGGAGGCACGATCACCACAGGACAAGCTGATGCAAGCCCTGGGTGCAATGGTGAGCGGCATCACGAGTGTTGTGCAGGAAATACGCACAATCGCGGGTGAAGTTGCAATGGCCAGCCAGTCCATCAGTACGACTTCGATCGAAGTCTCAAACGGCGCAAGTTCCCAGGCCGCCTCTGCTGAAGAAGCGTCATCCTCAATGGAACAGATGGTTTCGAATATCAAGCAGAATGCCGACAGTGCCCAGCAGACAGACAAGATCGCCAACAAGTCTGCTACAGATGCGCAGGAGAGCGGCAAGTCAGTCGTTGAAGCAGTCGCAGCGATGAAGGAAATAGCCAGCAGGGTTTCGATTATCGAGGAGATCGCGCGCCAGACCAATCTTCTGGCGCTCAACGCTGCGATCGAAGCAGCCCGAGCCGGGGAGCACGGCAAGGGTTTCGCAGTCGTTGCTGCCGAAGTGCGCAAACTTGCAGAGCGCAGCCAGAAGGCTGCTGCCGAGATCAACCAGCTTTCCGGAACCACGGTAAAAGTATCTGAGCGTGCCGGTGAAATGCTGAACAAACTTGTGCCCGACATCCAAAAGACTGCAGAACTGGTGCAGGAGATAGCTGCCGCCAGCAAGGAACAGGACATTGGCGCGGAACAGATCAACAAGGCATTGATGCAACTGGAGAAAGTTATCCAGCAGAACGCTTCTGCTTCGGAGGAAATGGCCTCGACCACAGAAGAACTTACCAGCCAGTCTGAGCAACTGGTCAGTGCGCTCACGTTCTTTCGCACCGGCAACGATGGCCAACCGCAAGCGATGCAGAGTGGATCTTCGAGAACGCCACGGCCAACTGCAGTGGCTAGAATCTCCAAGCCCGTGGCCCGAAGTATTCCAACCCCCCTCAAAACGAACCTTAAGGCCACAGGCGGGGTAAGCCTGAGGCTGAAAGACAAGGGGGACGACCTTGATAAGGGATTTGAGCGTTATTAAAGCAGAAGCGCACCGGGGACCGCAGGCGGGGACGCTAACGGCCAAATCATTCGAGGAGAAAGAAGATCGACCGGCACAATGGTCTTCTACAAGGAGTGGACGATGAGTGTTGCTGGGATAACGGAAACACGGCAATATCTGACGTTCAAACTCGGCAATGAAGTCTTTGCGACTGAAGTTGCCAAGGTCCGTGAGGTGCTCGATTTTACAACAGTGACTGAGATACCGCGCACCCCTGAATTCATGAGCGGTGTGATCAATCTGCGAGGGAGTGTTGTTCCTGTGGTTGACTTGAGACTTTGTTTGCAGATGTCGAAGACCGTCAGGACCAGGAATACCTGCATCGTTGTGGTCGAGGTCCTTCTGGAAAATGAGTCGATCGTCATAGGCGCCCTCGCCGACTCGGTCGAAGAAGTGATAGATCTCGAGCCGGAACAGATCGAATTGCCGCCGCGCATCGGAACGCAGATCCGAACAGACTTTATCAAGGGAATGGGTAAGCGCGATGCGCAGTTCATCATGATCCTCGACATCGATCGCGTCTTTTCCGCAGATGAACTCATAGCCACACGTACACAGGACATTGGCAGAACACCTGCTGAGGCAGTGGCCTGATGGATAGAAATGGGACCGGTTTCAACTATGAACCATCGCGACGAGATCATCTCCGACAAGGACTTCAAACGGCTTCGAACCCTGATTCACCAGGAATCGGGCATCCAGTTAAACCTCGAAAAAAAACTGATGGTCGAGTTGCGGATCAAGCGGCGCCTGCATGTATTGAACATGCGTTCCTATAGCGAATACTGCGAATATCTGTTTGGGCAAGCCGGCCTGGAAAAGGAACTGAGCCATCTACTCGACGCTATTACCACAAATAAAACAGACTTCTTCCGCGAGCCCGGCCATTTCGAATATCTGGTGCAGACGGCACTCCCTGATCTTATGTCCCGCAGCGAGAGTGGACGGGATCTGCGGATATGGAGCGCCGGCTGTTCGACGGGAGAAGAGCCCTATACCCTCGCGATGGTGCTGAGCGAATATTCCGCGAGCCATCCTGGATTCAGATTCAATCTTCTCGCCACAGACCTCGCGCACAGTGTGCTTGATAAGGCTACGCTGGGTATCTTCAATGCAGACGTCGTCGATGCTGTTCCTATAGAGCTGCGGCGGAAATACTTTATGCGTAGCCGCGACAAAAACTCCAAGCAGATGCGGGTAATTCCGGAATTGCGCAGCACCATCGAATTCCGCCAGTTGAATTTCATGGACAGTGATTATGGCCTTGCGCAGAAAGTAGACGCCTTCTTCTGCCGAAACGTGATTATCTACTTCGATCGATCGACACAACAGCAAATACTTCAGAAGCTGTCATCCTGGCTTCTGCCTGGAGGGTATGCTTTCATCGGCCATTCTGAAACGCTGCATGGGATGGATCTTCCACTGGTGCCGGTGGCTCCGGCCTTATACAGGAAAATCGATGGCCGAGATTGATCCACAGGTAGATGAGGTCTACCTGCAGCCCGGAGAATATTTCTTTGCCCGGCAGCCGACCGTCATCTGGACGATCCTTGGTTCCTGTGTGGGTGCTGCTTTCTGGTGTAAGAAGGTCAACGCAGGTGCGCTTTGCCATGCCATGCTGCCCGTACATCCACAACTGTCAACGCTGAGCCGGGCAGAAGGCTACCGCTATATGGATTACGCAATTCGCGAAATTGCGCATCAATTCGATGAACTCGGGGTACAACGCAAGGAGATACACATCAAGCTTTTCGGGGGCGCTGAAGTCCTTCTCGGTACTGGTAGTTCTCCCGCCAGGGCCACTGTGGGAAGCCTCAATCTGGAGTCTGCACTCAGAGTTCTCGCAGATGAAGGCCTGAAAGTTGTCGCATCCAGCGTCGGTGGAAATGCCGGCTTGAAGATCTATTTCAACACTGGTACAGGCGAGGTGCATCTCCGACGCCTGTCAACAACGAACTTGAAGGCCAGGCGGTGAACCAGAAAAAAATCCGCGTCCTGATCGTGGATGATTCGGCGGTCGTACGACAGACTCTGAGTGAGCTGTTGTCATCCGACCCTCTGATCGAGGTGATGGGAACAGCGGCTGATCCCTTCGTAGCGGCTGCGCGCATGGAAGAAGAAGTTCCGGACGTCATTACACTCGACATCGAGATGCCGCGCATGGACGGCCTAACGTTCCTGCAGAAAATCATGTCCCAGCATCCTATCCCGGTGGTCATCTGTTCGAGCCTTGCAGAGGACGGAGCCCGGAGCACGTTGAAAGCACTTGAGTATGGTGCGGTAGAGATTATTGCCAAGCCACGCCTGGGAACGAAACAGTTTCTGGAAGAATCCCGGATCATTCTTTGCGAAGCCGTAAAGGCAGCAGCGGGTGCGCGGGTACATCTTCTTGTACCTTCCCGCAAGATCGAGCCCAAGCTTACGGCGGACGCGATTCTTGCGCCTGCCACGACGCATTCCATGCTCGAAACCACAGAAAAAGTGGTCGCAATCGGTGCCTCGACCGGCGGCACCGAGGCACTCAAGATCCTGCTCGAAGCTCTCCCGGCGAATGCCCCCGGCATCGTTATTGTGCAGCATATGCCGGAAGCCTTCACTCGCGCGTTCGCCAGCAGGCTGAATGGTCTCTGCAATATCTCTGTTAAAGAAGCAGAAACCAACGATACGGTTATGCGCGGCCGCGCCCTGATCGCTCCGGGCAATCACCACATGTTGCTGAAACGAAGTGGCGCTCGCTATTACGTGGAGATCAAAGAGGGCCCACTCGTCTGCCGTCACCGGCCTTCGGTGGATGTACTCTTTCGTTCGGCTGCCCGATACGGGGGTCAGAACGCGGTCGGTGTCATTCTGACCGGGATGGGCGACGATGGCGCACGGGGAATGCTCGAAATGAAGCAGGCGGGTGCGGTGACGATCGCCCAGGATGAAAAAACCTGCATCGTCTTCGGTATGCCTCATGAAGCGATCAAGCACGGAGCAGTTGATAAGGTTCTGCCGTTACAATCCATCGCTGGAGCCGTCCTGAATTACTCCGGATGGGGTAGGTAGACTTACAGGTTCTCGGCGGTCGTTTGTTGCAAGTCTGCAGGAATTCACTTTCCCGCAGACTTCCTTGCCAGTTACAAGGGAGTAGTCCCGCATGTAAACATGTTGCCTAATGCTACTGCTGAGCAAACTTGATGAAGAATGGGCCGTTCCGACAAATCCGCAGCTGTGATTCCTTCGTTATCCTGCCGCCTGTCTTAGAACCCACTTATTGACCACGAACGACACGGAATTGGACTGGGGACTATGGCGTTTAGTTTTCGTGGCCGGCGGGTTGCAATCGTAAGTATCCAAACCAAGAGCACCCTCACTTGGGGCCCTACGTTGGCGAGAACGCTTCCGGGCCAGCATTCCTAAGCGTGCACTTCAAACTTTCGGCCAGAATCACATTTTTGGAACTGCCTCCGCTTGACACAAACCCGATCCTCTTGTGATTCAATGCATTGCGAATGACGACGTTCGTCTAACCGTCGATCAAGCAGGTGTTAAAGTGACTGCTAATCATTCCGGATCGATTCCGTGAGGCAGATCTTCAGCGGATACGGTGAAAACAGGCGAAGGCCAATCTCGACTACATCTCCTTCTGATAATCGCAAAATGATATGCGGTGGCATCCTCGTCAGGTTCAATGGAAGCTTGTTACAGCATGATCAAAGCCTGCGCTTCCCAGCTCTCGATTATTTTTCCACTCATGCAGCAAACTGCCTCAAAGGTCCTTCACAGCTTGACGTAGCGGCGACTGAATATCTGCCTGGGGAAGGACACTTACGGTGTGATGCATCTGGCACATAATGTTAAGCGTACATTTGTACTACGGAGGAGTTATGGTTGATGACCAGACATTGATCGCGAAAGCATATTCTGCCTTCAATGACCGTGACATCGATGGTGTCCTTTCGCTTATGACCGAGAATGTGAGCTGGCCCAAGGCATCGGAAGGCGGACGTGCCGAGGGGAAAGAAGAAATCCGCGCCTACTGGACTCATCAGTGGCAGGAGTTCGCTCCGTTTGTGGAACCGCTCGAGGTAATCGACCGCGAAGACGGTAAGACGAACGTCAAAGTCCACCAGGTCGTAAAGAGTCTCAGAGGCGATGTTCTTTCCGACAGTGAAGTGTGGCATGTACACACCATTGTTGATGGCTTGATTGAACGTATGGATCTCAAGGACAACGAAGGGAGCTCAGACGCGACACCTTCCGCGGCATTTGCGAGACGCAAGGCATAGCAAGTTGCTCTGTGTATCGCCCATTCATCATTGCACCCGCAGCACGAGGCCGTTGATGAATCCGCTGGGATAGGTTGGAGTATCCCTGCTCCAATCCATTGCAGTCTGGTTATCCTTCAATTTCTTTACATAGTTCCCCAGGGTGGTGGTCAGACGAAGCTTTATCTCATTCTGGCCTTCAATGACTGCAGAGCTGATGTCGTAGGTCTGATCTCCGTACCAGCGCACACCAAGTGGCCGACTGTTCACCCACAGTTCCGAGATACTATGAAGGACGCCCAGGCTAAGTGAGCATATGCGTACTGCAGCGATCTGCACCTTCGCGGAACATGTGATAGTGCCGGCGAAGCCATCCAGAGCTGCGGTTAGTGCCGGACTCTGCAGGTCCGAGACCTTCAACGTTTCCGGTTTACCACTTACTGGTTCCAGGATAACGGTCCATTCGCTTCGGATAGCCTTAGCTTTTCCAGTGGCATCTTCCTGACTGGCAAGAACAGGTTGTTCATTGCCAGTTGCGCTGCGGGGTTCGAGAACAATCAGCATTGACGCGACAGGTCCCAGTGTCAGTGTGAGAGTATCCTCGCCAGGTGTCCACGGCAGAAGATGCCGGTCGCCTGTTTGCGGATCCCACACCCACGCCGTGTGACCATGCAACGTAGGAAACTCCGCCCTAAATGTATGCGTTTGATCGCCGCTGTAGTTCGTGAAGAAGAAAATCTCGCGCTCGGCTTGCCGATAGTGCACCTGGCTGAGAAAGTCTTTCGGTTCGCTGAGTAACACATCCGGCGCAAGATTGAAGCGGCGTTGTAAGTCTGTGAACCAGGTCAGGAGGGATGACACATCAACCTTTACCAGGGCCGCTCGCTGTGGATAGTTCTTTTGCATTTGTCCTACCAGTTCAGCCACGGTGCCGGCTTCATCCTGTTCCGCCATGCCGGCACTTTTCGCAGGAACACAATTCAGGAAGAACAGTGTTCCGCCTGCGACCACGAAGCGGGAGAGAGCTCGAATGGTGGTGGGAGCGAGGCTTTCTACTTCCGGCAATAGCAGGGCTTTGTAGGATCTTGCTCCATAGAGTAGCTTGCCTTCTTTCATCTCGCTGCGTGCAATGACTTCCTCTGTAATGTAGTCGCAGCCACTGCCGTTCTGGTGGATCACCTCCCAAAGCTCGTAGAGGTAAGGCGGATACGCGACCTGCGGAAACGGATCTCTTTGAAAGCCGAAGCGCGAAGCAAGGTCAGCTGTTGGTGGCAGGATCGCAATGTCTGCATGCATCACACTGTGCTGCAGCACGCTTGAGATTCTGGCTCGATACGCGGTCCACAGATGGAAGTAGGGCCACCAGGTATTGTGCTCACTGAAGTAAGTGCCATATCGCACCCAACCTGGAAAGGGTATGTCAGGTGGACTGTAGTTAAATCCATGGAGCACGCATTGTGTAACCCCGGATAGAACGCTCTGATCCCCCGCGGCCTTGATCCTGCTGAGCGAAACACCGAATGGATCATCCGTGTTCGTCATCTCTTCGCAACTGATTAATTGCTTTCCCGATAAGTGAGCGGCAGACGAAACGAATTTGTTGATCATCGTGTAATTGCGGCCCACACGATAGTCAGCAGCTTCAAATGGCACAATCTGTTCAGAACGAATCCATGTTTCACACTCGGGAATGTCGAGCATCCGGCTCGCAGTCATGACGTCGCATTCGCTGCCGTAAGCCTGCATGCGCGACTTGACACCTAACCGGGAACACCATGCTGTGAACGTGGCGACGAAATGCTCATTGAAGAGTTGCTGGCGCAGAGTCTGAAAATCGTATCGCACTGCTTCTACATTTTGCTGAAATGTCGGACTGAACTGCGCGCCATAGTGGCCGGCCACGGCGTTCCCCATTTCGCCTACTTTGAACAGAATGAATGGTAGCCAGGGCAACAGATCATACCTGTGACGTTGCTGAAAGATCGCAGCCATATCGTCGCACCAGTTCGCGCCCTCCAGCTCGATGCTGTCTGTGAAGAAAGCACGCACGTACGGGTGCAGATCACCGATCTTCGCCGTGAGCGCGTTAGCAAGACGATTCAGATAGCGTTCAACAGCGCCCTTATCCAGATGGTTGAGAACGGGGCCGTTTGCGCCTGGAGCTCCGTTGATCACGGCCATGTAGCCGGTGAGCTTCACCAAGTAATAGAGGACATGCTTCCCTTCCGGAATTTCGAGGACAATCTGTTCTCCAGCTATCCGATCGTTCAGGTTGACCACCTGGTCGATCTTATTAAGCTCATACGGCGCGAGCGCCAGGCTGAACAGTTCTTTAAGAGCGTCTGCCTGCGGTGAGACAAGCGCGGGGCTAACATCCCCGAGGAGTTCTCCTCGCGTTATTTCCAGGCGGCCCGGTCCTGTCATCTCGCGTGTCCCGAGAGCGACCATCTGGGTCTGGTCCTCGCGGGCAAGGAACTCTCCGCCGAAAGGCCAGCCAGAGCCGACGATCATGTCGCAGGTCATCTCGCGCTCGCGTGCGCCCTTGAGCACCACCTCCAGCACATCGATCCATTCGCCACTCAGCCATTGCAGTGGTCTTGTATTCATGGCTTGCGCATCCTGGGGAAACTTGATGGGGTTTATCTCCACCCCACCGATGCCCGCTGCCTTCAGGACATCCAGTTCCCGCAAAAGCTCACTGCTGACGACGCGATCGCCGTTCCACCACCAGCGCACCATCGGCCGGTACTGTATAGGCGGATCTGTAAACAACTGGAAAAGCGAATCGCCCTTTTCGTGGCGTGAAGAATTGGGTTTAGTGGTGTCTGCCTGGAGCATGAGCGGGCCGGCAAATGTAGAAGCGCCGGATGTAAGTGCTGCCAGACGGAGGAACTCCCTGCGATGCATATCTTGACCTCGGAACACACTGACTTGATTATCATCCGCACTTGCTTCAGTAAGCGAACCAATGATCGGTTATTGCTTAGCTTTCATCAGCACCATTGGAATTGCTCCTCCGAAACTGCCACCGAAGTCGATCGATGGATCCGAACCATCCGGGGCTGGACCAATCGCTGGACGATCAGGATCTTCCTTCGGTGGGGGCGGCATGTGGAAGGGAATCTTTACCGTCCGATTTAATTGAAGCTGTTCTCCCTTGATCTGACCTTCGAATGTGTTCATTCCGGATTTAAAGGCCACGCGATCACCCTGCACACTGCCTTCGGTAATGGGTACAGGCAGGTCGCCTCCGCCGAAAAATCCACCTGACCCTTCGACAGTTCCAGTCAACTCGCTGCCTTTCTGCACGAGCGTAAAGAGCCGTGGAGATCCGAGGAACATCGCGCTCATGCCTGCCCCGGGTTCGGCCTGCCATAGACCGGTAATGCCCGCACCCCTCGGTATATAACGCTGCCACACGCTGACCTGCGGGCGTAGCTCAACATGCTTTGATGTAACAGTAACTGCGCTTGATGCAAGACCTGGTGATGTTGCCTCAACAGTGATATCGCTAGGCGCCTTCTCTGTCTGCACAATCGCCATGCAGTAACCCGAGAAAGCCTTGCGCTCGCTCGCCTTGTCTGGCGACTGATCGGTAGGATCTCCATTGCCGACGCCGATGACCTTCGCTGATCCGGTCAAGCGGAAGGTCACGAGGTTATCTGTGATCGGAACAGTGCGCCCCTTTGCGTCCTGCACTTCGACAGAGAACATAGCTACGTCTTCACCGTCTGCAGAAAAGGAATCGCGGTCGGCGCGCATCACAAGCTTCGCCGCTGGACCAGTAGTTTCGCGACGCGTGGTCATGACCTGCTTACCGTCTTTCCATCCGCGCGCTTCGATGAAGCCGGCCGCGTATGTAACGACCCACGCAACATGAGCATTCTTCTTTACATCTTTGGCGCCGAGGCTTTTACCGTTGACGAAAAGCTCGACCCTGTCGAGATTCGAGTAGACCCAGACGGCAATCTCTTTACCCTCATAGACGGGCCAGTTCCAGTGTGGAAAAAGATGCAGCAGCGGCTTGCTTGTCCACCAGGACTGGTAATAGTAGAAAGAATCCTTGGCGAAGCCGCAGGTGTCGATGATGCCGTACTGCGAACTGATGTTGGGCCAGCCATCAGGCGAGGGTTCGCCTCGGTAGTCAAACCCTGTCCAGACAAAACCGCCGGAGAGCCACTGCCGGGCATCGCAGAAGCTCCACCACCCTTCAGCGGACGCGCGGCCGGAGGTGTTGTAGACATCGTAGGAACTGACGAAGCCCTTTGACTTGTCAGTGATGTAAATGCCGCGAGTGCCCACGGCGCTGACAGTCTCAGTGCCCATCACCGGCCTGTCCGGATGTTTTTTGTGGAAGGCTTCTGCTTCCGGATCCTGATAGTTATAACCAACTACATCGCCGACGGCCAGACCGCCAGTTCCGATCGCGCCGGTGGGTGCAATCGAGACGGGTCGTGAGCCATCATTCTTTGTTGCAACGTCTTTCATCGCAGTCAGGATAAGTACGCCACGCGGCGTATTGGCCTGCCCTTCTTCGTTGCCCATGGACCACATGAAGACGCTGGGATGATTGCGATCGCGCCGAACGAGATTCTCAAACTGCTGCAGCCCTTCAGGATTGGACGACATCATGCGCGTTTCATCAAAGACGAGAACGCCGAGGTGATCGCAGGCATCCAGCAGCTCGGGTGTCGGCGGATTATGCGAAGTGCGCAGCGCATTCGAGCCCATCTCCTGCAGTTTACGCACGCGATAATACTGAACTGCATCCGGTAATGCGACGCCGATACCCGCGTGATCCTGGTGGTTGCAGGTGCCCTTTATCTTGACGGGCGATCCATTGAGCAGGAAGCCGCGATCGCCAGTGAATTGGATGGAGCGAATGCCGAAGGATGTTTCGTAACGATCGACTGTCTGACCATCGACCTGCACTTCGGTGAGCAGTTTGTAAAGACTGCGTTCTTCCAGCGACCAGAGCCTCGGTCTAGCCAGGTCAATCTGCTGGCGAAAATCATGCTGATCAGCGACAGTCATACTGGCCGAGAACGTTATGTCTTTGCCGACTATAGAGCCAGATGGATCAATGATCGTCGAAACCACGCGCACGCTTTTCTGTGTGGCGCCGTCATTCTGAATTTCGCTGAGCACGGACAGTGTTGCTCTATTCGCACGAATGTCTGAGCGAACAAATGTGCCCCAGCGCTTCACATGAACGGGATGCGTTTTGACGAGCCACACATGCCGATAGATACCGGCGCCTTCATAAAACCAGCCATCACTTTCGGTTGCATCGACGCGCACCAGGAGCACATTCGCCTGGCCTGGATTTGTGAAGTCGGAGACGTCGAAGCTGAACGAATCGTAGCCGCCGCTATGCTGCCCGATGTAGAAGCCATTGAAGATGACCGTCGTCTCGCGATAGACGCCATCGAACTCGAGGGAGATGCGCTTTCCGGCATCCCCGGCAGGCAGGTCGAAGATGCGTCGATACCATCCGACACTGGTTTCGGGATACTTCCGGCCCAGTGGATGGAAGCCCTTGCTCTGCAGGTCGCGATCGTCTTTGAATGGTAATTCAACTGCCCAGTCATGTGGCAGATCGAGACTAGTCCAGTCCGCATCGTCGAACGAACCCGAAGCTGCCGGCATAAAATTCCCGGTTTTTTGAAAGTTACCGGCAGAAGCACTGCCGTAGCCGAAATCCTTCGAAGGGTCGTTTGCATTGCCGAAGTGGAAGCGCCATCCAAAGTCGAGCAGGAGGCGTTCGCGGCCGGAACCTGGTGTGGGCGACGCAAGAACGCCGTGCACGCCAAGTGGACCGGAAACTTCGCTTACTGCCGAATCGACAGGCCCAATGATCTGGGTTGTAGCAGCAATCGCAGGAGCGAGCAGACTGCCTTTCAAAACATCGCGCCGTGAAACTCTCTTCATACGCCCTCCCGGTTGATCGGCATCACTCGCGATGCTAGGCTTCATCGCACGCGAGCCATTGCAACCTTCTCAGGAAAGCGATTATTCACTCTAATTGCTTAACGAGCAACGCAAGCTATAGCTTGATTCACAATCGCAAGCAGTCTCTGTACTTCGCAGAGCTAGTTTTGGTGAATTCATCCTATTCGGCGCGCCGGGACTACGCTTGCAATTAAAGCCGGCACTCCAACCAAAACAAGCGTGATTGCGTCCCGTGCCTGCACACCGAACAATAACCTGCGCATCAGCAGCGATGTCCCGGCTGAGCTGGCCAGACCTATCGCAGACCATCGCAGACCATCGCAGTCAACTATCCCGCTTGCTGCATGACAAGCCGATAAAGAGAACCGCGCTGCGATCCAAGCGCATCCTCACACCAATCTCGTGCGTGCGTTGCCCAACTGAGGAAGAAACTACTCCATAAAGCCTAGCCACGCCGAGACCATGACCGCAATGGTGGCCGGCGCTGCCAGATGACGAAACTCGATCCTGGAGTTGGCATGCGGCCAACGACAGATCGATCATGCGATGCATCCTCTTGTAATCCTGGCAGAGGACCTAGACGCTAGGAGCAACGGCTCTGCCAAGTCGATGCTTCCGTTCAAACTTTCTGAGTTCTTTTCGAAATGACTCTGCCGTCTCGTCTTTATCCCAAAGCAACTCTCCCTTGCATGCGAAGACTACAGTGTTGCCGTCGACGTCAGTAGATAGCAGAACCTGTCCGCCGAAGCTCCTGCGAATACGAGAGAGAATGCGACGATTTTTCCCACAGAGATTTACGACGAGTAGACCGGATGCGGTCAGGCACCTCTTGCAGTTCTCGTAAAACTCCTGCGAGCATAACTCCTCCGGTAGATGATCCCCACTGAAGCCGTCTACAAGAAGGACATCAAGAAGTTTGGCGGTTTCGGCAACAAACTTCGCACCGTCTTCACAGCGAATCTTAAACCTGCGATCATCCCGGGGAATGTGGAACGCATCTCTCACCGCGATAACATGTGGATTCAGCTCAATTACAGTGAGTTTGCTATTTGGATGATGGCGGTAGCACCACTTGGCTATCGATCCACCGCCCAGACCGATCAACGCGATCTCACGCGGGCGTGGCTTAAACATCTCGAATGCCATCATAGTTCGGGTATAAGCAAGTGCCAGAAACTCGGGCTCATCGACGATCATCTGGCTTTGAATGTAGTCGGATTCGAAATGTAGAAGAAGCAACCCATTCTGCTGAGAAACAGTTGGAACAGGCATTGAAAGTTGTGCGGATACTGAAGACAGTTCTTTGACACTCTCGATTGGCAAACGCTTACATTCCCGAGGCATGATCCACTTATATTACGTTTCACTCAAAATCTTCAGAATGGAAGCTACAGCTTCGAGCATTCAAGGATATTTGATAGTTTATTTCAGAGCAGTGCCCAGGCGTTCGATAGAGTAAACGCTTGACTGCTGTCTGGATGGCGATCCTGGTAACAGGATGCAGACATACGAATTCCCGGACTTTTGGGTACTTCCGTATTCGCCCGGTCGAGAGCTCTGTCGCGAATGCACGTTCCCCGCGCAGTAGACTTGGTTCTAATCCCAGATGCCGAAGGCTTACATGCAACAACTCAGCAATGAAGACAGAGACTATCTCATCACTTTTCTGGAAGACGCCATCTACGCCAGCCAGACCTGTATCGAGGTGCTGAATTATCGATATGCAGATCAGGGTATGCACAAACATGCCAAAGCTTTGTATCAGCAGGTGCGCGCGCATTGTCACTTGACGGGAACATTCTGGCCTATGAATGACTCCTCTCAGAACGACTGGTGCAACCTGTCCATTGTGCATCCTGAGTCTGAAGAGGTGAACGCGTTGGTGGATCGATCCGGGCATGAAGTCTCGATCGGGTCAACGGCAACATGTTCAGTCGCCAGCCTATGACAAGCGTGCATCCTCAAACCCCCTAGTCACAGCGTCACAGAACGTTTCGAGGGTTAGCCCGTGCGTGTGAGGACAGTCCACTCCTCTCTGTTCCAGCAGATGCTGTTTAACTTCAAGCACGAGTACGTCCGGTTTCGCCTGGTGATTGCAAACCTCTCCGCATGGCCTCAAATCACAGCGTGAGAGGGTGCTCACACCGGCGAGGGATCGCCTTATGGCCTGCCTGGGTCATGGCGAAAGCGTGCCGTACAACGTGACTCGCAATGGACAGCCACGCTTAAAAATCTTTTGCGAAATTAAGACAAGGCCTCGTCTTGTTCATCGGATAACAATGCCACCGACTGCGTCCGCGGACAGAGCATCACAACGTGGAGTCTGACCGTCCGAGGTAAGTTCACTGAGCGTACTCCAGTTGACTGCGAAGCCATGCGAGGCAGATACCCTCCCTGGCGAAATCAAGTTCACTGCCCGTCTTGGCGGTCCGCTCGCACTGGGCGAACTCGGCTGGATGTCTACGTACATCGTGGACGCTTTGATGATTGGCCGCCTGCCTCACTCCGCGCTGTCGATTTCCGCTTCGTCCCTCGGCAATACAATTTTCTACGCGATCGTGTTCTGTGCCATTCGCCTGATGACCGGGATAGACACCCTGGTGGCGCAGTCCTATGGAGCCGGCGATCGTCCTGATTGTGAACGCACGCTTGGCCAGTCGCTATGGTTCGTCATTTTCGGAACGCCCGTCGTCATGCTGCTTACATTAGGGGCGCTCCGTCTTCTGCCACACTTCGGAACGCCGCCGGATATTTGCGCAGAAACGAGCCGGTATCTCCACGCCCTTATCTGGTCGACAGGACCATTGCTTATCTACATGGCACTGCGTTTTTATCTCCAGGGTATTTCGCGCGTTCTGCTCGTGTTGGTTTCGCTGGTGACTTCGGCCGCGGTTAACTGGGCCGGCGACTGGGCATTTCTGTACGGGCATCTTGGCGCCAGGCCCATGGGTATTGCCGGCTCTGGCTGGGCCACCTGCCTTGTCCGCCTTTACATGATGGTGATTCTTGTAATCGGCATCTGGATCACGCGCCGGAATAACCCCGCCCGTTTCACCCGGGCGATGCTTCTGCCCAGCCTGGAACGCCTGAGATTGCTCGTCCGGATAGGCTGGCCCGCCGCTCTCTACTCACTGACTGACCTTGGTGTCTCATCATATCTCTCCATCCTCTGTGCCCGTTTGGGAGCGCGTCTGCTTGCTGCTCACCAGGTGGTGCTCGATCTTGACGCCGTCGTCTACATGGTGCCCATGGGTATCTCCTGGGCGGCTATCGTGCGCGTCGGCCAGGCTGCCGGTCGCAACAATCTTGCGCAGGTGCGGCGCTCGGCAAATGCCAGCATCATCCTGGCCCTTGGTTATATCAGCATCGCCTCCTGCCTGTTCGCAGGATTTCCCCACACCTGGGCAAGCCTTTATACCAACGATCCAACTGTCGTAGCCGCAGCTGCTCCCATTTTTCTTATCTGCGGCATTCTTCAGATCGGCGATGCTGCCGGTGTGATCTATGCCTCTGCCCTTACAGGTCTTGGAGACACGCGTTCACCCTTCATTATCAACACGCTTTGGTACTGGGCTCTCGGCATGCCATTGTCCTACTGGCTCACCTTCCACCATGGCATGGCGGTTGAAGGCCTGTGGATCGGCCGCGCGATTGCGGCCATCGGATCCGGCGCCAACCTCGCTTTTCTCTGGCATGTGCGCATGCGCGACGCCTCTGCAAGCCCTCAACGAAGCCGTCTCACGCTGCTCACTTCCTTGCATGCGAGAGAGCTTCACTCATGACGACAAAAACGAAAATTCAATTGAATCACTTTTCAGGAAAGCCAGTCTTCAATGCGCAATTATCTTCATACACAGGCAGTTTGCTGCCTGATGCTTGCGGGCACAATGCTCGCGGCCACATCCCTCACGGTCTATGCTCAGTCGACTCTCGCTCGCATCAGCGGAACGGTCCACGACAAAACTGGTGCTGCCATTCCAGGCGCAGCCATCATCCTCCATCGCACCGAAAGCAATACTGACCGCATCGTCCAGTCCGATGCCAGCGGGAACTACACTGCCCTGAACATTGACCCGGGCACGTACAACATCACTGCCTCTTCCGCCGGTTTCGGCAAGGCGGTGTCCGAAGGCGTCGTCCTACTTGCGCGCCAGCAACTGCAGTTCGATATAAATCTTGCTGTCTCAGCCAGCGAAACAGTCAACGTCAGCGCAACCGACGTCGGCACCATCCAGACCGACAACGCCGCAATCTCCGCGTCGCTTTCTCCGCGCGACGTCCTTGACCTTCCCGCAAACTACCGCGGCAACGGATCTACTTCGCCGCTCAATGTTATTCAGACGCTTCCCGGCATTCAGCCCGACTCGGGCTCTTACCCGCCAACACCGTCCGCATCACCCGCACCGGGCATCAAGTTCTCGATTCAAGGCGGCCTTCCATCTCAATCAGAGACAACAGTCGATGGCATCTCGGCGCAAAACCAGACCACCAACAATATTCAGGCTGATGCATTTCCGTCCGCCGAATCGATTGCCGAAATCCGGGTAGATGGCGTCAACAACAACGCGGAATACGGACAGCCCGGCGAAATAACCACCGTCACCAAGTCAGGTACAGACAGTCTGCACGGCTCCGCCTTCTGGTACTTCCAGAATAGCGGTTTCAATGCTATCCCCTACGGTACAAATGCCGCGAACAAGCCGCACATCGTCGCGAACGACTACGGTGGTTCCATCGGCGGACCGGTGGTCCTACCCCATCTTTACAATGGGCGTGACAAGACATTCTTCTTCGCAACCTACGAGGGACTGAGCTTCCCGCAAACGACAGTCGTTCAGTATCTCGTACCGACTACACGGATGAAGGCTGGTGATTTTTCGCAAGAGGTTACTACTCTCAACAATCCATTTACCGGCGGTACTTACGCGGCTGCGACTTTGCCAGCGATCAATGCCAGTTCTGCCGCATTTCTCTCGCTCTTTCCCAATCCCAACCTCAACCCGAACCAGTCCGTGCAGGCCTCTTTCGCTAACCCCGGCTACAACTATCTCAGCACCCGCCGAAGCGACATTGATTCTAACCAGTACGATCTTCGCGGCGATGAGAATTTCGGCCAGCGCGCACGGGTGTTTGCACGCTACACCAATAAGTCGATCAACCAGGATCAACCCAATACGCTCGCCATCCCGGTCGGCACTGCTTTCGCGGACTATCATATTTTTGCCGCAGCCTTTAACTACTCATTCACTTCCAATCTCTTCAATGAATTTCGATTCGGCTTTACGCTTGAGCAGGATGGCAGCACTAACCCGCTCAATGGCTCCGCGCTTACTGACGCAGCCAAACTGAATGGAATTAACCAAACGTTCCCTTTCAACGGAGTCAGCCATCTCGGCTTTACGCAGCTGACATCAGTCGGCGCGCGGCTTAACCAGAGCGAACGCTCACGACTGTTCCAGTATGTGGACAACATCACCTGGCAGCGCGGCAGTCACACCATGCGGTACGGGGTTGATATCCGCCATCTTGACGCATTTACACCACTGTCCTTCACGCCGTCCGATAATTACGGGAACTTCTACTTCCAGCAGAACGGAAGTTACACCGGCAACGAATTCGCTGATTTTCTGCTCGGCTTGCCGTACAAGACGCAGATCGACAACATTACCTCTGATAACAACGGCACGGCTAATGCGTACGCATTCTATGCGCAGGACAACTGGAAAGCTACGTCAAACCTGAACCTGACTTTCGGCCTCCGCTACGAATTTCATCCAGCATTCGCGGCAACAAACGGCAACATCGCGAACTTCGATCCTTCCGCTGCAAAGTCAGGGACGCTGATATACCCGGACGGCCATGCGAACCTGCTCTCGACGCAGGAGCTTGCGAATGTCAATGCCTGTTCGACTGCCGAAGTCAACAATCCCTACGCAACCAATGCTCCTGCGAATGGAGCACCCTGCACGCCGGTGCTCTCGAATTCACAGGCTGGTCTGCCGGCAGGTCTGCGCCACGCGCCAACTCTCCGCTTTATGCCTCGCTTTGGATTTGCCTATCGGCCCTCCGGCAATGACCGCACTGCTATTCGCGGTGGTGTCGGCTATTACAACATCACGACCTCGGGAGCACTCTTCTACGCACTTACCGGCACGCTTCAATCCAACCTGCAGACTTTCAATAATACGGTGACGCCAGGAAAGGGTCCGGCGTTCGCTTTCCCCAATATCTCGAGCGCGACTGCGAATGCCTTTACTGGACCGCAGCTCGGCAGTACGACCTTCTATTCAGCGATAGACACAAATTGGCACGACCCGTATTCACTGCAGACAAATCTGTCGATCGACCATGATCTTGGCAAGGGTACCGCAGTCCGTCTCTCATATATAGGTTTGAAAACCTGGCACCTGGTCTGGCAGCCGGAGTACAACATGCTTCCCTACTCCAGCACCACTATTGCAGCTCAGCAGCCGCGCACTGCATTTCCTTTCCCGAACTTTTACTCGATCTATGACCGCGCAACTTCAGCGCAGGCCAGTTATCAGTCCGGGCAGGTCGAGTTCTCTCATCGTTTGTCGCACGGTCTGTCGTTTGACAGCGCCTACACCTTCGCCAAAAATCTTGCTGATAACCAGGGCACTTATGGCGCAGCAGGAGCCACATCCAGCTTTGTCGATGAGCAGGGCGGGTATGATGCAACCTACACTTACAATCGGTCTCTGGATTACGGCAATGTAATCGGAACGCGTCGGCATCGCTGGCTTACCAGCAGCGTCTACGAACTACCCATAGGTCGCGGCAAACAATTTGCTTCGAACCTGCCTCGCATGGCCGACCTCGCCCTTGGCGGCTGGCAATTGTCCAACATATTTATCCTGCAATCCGGTCCGTTCCTTACGGCTTACATTCCAAGCGGCAATGCCGATCCCTCCGGCACCGGCTCAGGGTCACTTTTCTTCCGCCAGCAGCGGCCAGATCGCATCGCGAGTGCAAATTCAGGCCCGCGCAGTCGTAATAACTGGATCAATAAAGCAGCGTTTGAATGTCCTGGCTCCAGCGGTTTCAACTCACTGCAGAATGGTGCCTGCGATGTGGGAGGGTATGACGCCAACGGCAATGCTGTCGCGCCTATCGGGCGCTTCGGCAGCGAACATGTTGGAGACATCACCGGGCCTGGCACCATCAATCTTTCCTCAGGTCTTAGTAAGTCGATCCTGATCAAAGATGGCATTCGCCTGCGAGCGGAGGGCACCTTCACCAACGTCCTGAACCACACCAACCTGAGCGACCCGAATCTGGATTCCACCAGCCCCAGCTTTGGTGTCATTACGCAGGCGCGGGGCTCCGACTTTGGCGGCAATCGCACCGGCCAGGTTTCATTGAAGCTCGAGTTCTGATCGAGTTATGCCATCTTAGGTTGAGCCCACATTGCCACTGGCGGAACAACTCCAACAGACTCATTTTCAGCGTAAGTCTCTACATAGCCCCCCAACCGGAGGGCGCATTTTCGGCCGAATAACTGTACTCGACCCGGGTGGATCATATGCCGGATAGAGCATCAATCAGGGTTCTCTCGGTGTACGATCATCCGCTTGTGCGTGACGGCATCACCTTCGTGATCGACACAGAGAAGGCCACATGAAAAGCATCATGAGCAAACTGCAGGCAAATGACCGCAAGCACGCCGTGCTGATTGCAATGAGATGGGGCTTCTTCGACGCTTAGCTCACTAGAACATGCAGGCGAGCGGGGCGATCAGCTGGTTTGGTGCTGACGATCCAGTCACTGAAACACGAACGGCGAAGCGTGACGCACTCGAGTTACGCTTCTTGTCACATGCCTGCGTTAAATGCCATCCATAGTTACCGGTGTCACTGTTATACCTCTTCAACACGCTGCCGGCGTGGGAAGCCGCTTAGCAGACTCAGGTTTTCGCCATTGTTCCGGGGCTGCCGCTGATTCCTCGGCTCAGTTCTCTTGCCAGCCACGCCTTCGCGACGTTCCAGTCACGTTTGACCGTGGACAACGATATACCCAGCGCCTCTGCTACTTCCTCGTTGCCGAGGCCCCCAAAAAAGCGAAGCTCCACGATGGAGACCTGCTGCTCGTCAAATTTGGCGAGAGCGTTCAGGGCATCATCGACTGCGATTACATCGACACTTTTTCTCTGGGGCAGCACGAAAGACGTGTCGAGACAAACTGTCTGACTGGCTCCTCGCTTGGAGGCGCCATGACTGCGCGCATGATCGACCAGGATCTGACGCATGAGGCGCGATGCCACCATCAGGAAGTGCGTTCTATTTTCCGTGTGAAATGGCTGCTGCACGATCAGCCGCAGATACACTTCATTGACCAGTGCCGCACTTTGAAAGCTATGATCGGGCCGCTCGCGACGCAACTGACGCCGGGCCACGCGCCGCAGTTCGTTGTACACCAGCGGAATCAGTTCCTCAAGCGCCTGCTGATCGCCACTCTTCCAGCGCACCAGCATCTCGGTCACTGGCTGCGAGGCTTCGTCAACCTCGGGTACATTCACTTCGTTTAAATCACTTTTGCGCATAAGCCCTGGGCCGATATTGAAAAAAAGTCGCCTCGCATGGACCAAACAGCCGCTTGTTTCCGCAATTACAGATAGGACAGCAAAAGCAGCAGGCGACAAAGCTTCCGCAGGCAAACGACTGCACTAGCTTTAGCTCAATCTGTCGCCTAAATCAAGAGATAAGTACCCACGCAACCGACATGCAGAAAATTAAAAACGGGCAGCTGTAACAAAGCGGAACCAGACCGCACTATGCAGAAGATCAGCAAATCGCAGGCAACAGGAGCAGGATATGTCGCAGGAAATGATCGCCGCACTCATTACGAGTGGATGTATCGCAGCAATGGTTCTATGGATTCCGGCCATTTATCTGGTACGGCACTGCATTAAGGCCATTGCCACAAAGGTCAGTGACGGCAACCCGGTCAAGCAAGCTGGCGAGATGGAGAGAGTCTCGGCTTATCTGTTGTCCGGCAGCAGGCACGAGCAGGAGTAATCAGTCTCCGAGGAGAAGAAGGGGCGCGCCGATCGCAGGTGAATCGTAAGGAACTTTCGACCACATGGCGCTTTTCGGTGATTGCCTTTCGCTCTGGCATTCTGCATTGTGGAGTCAGCACAACTGTCGAGCTGCCGGGTATTGAAGAACATGCGCTTGCCGAAGAGGACCCTGATCACTGCTGCTCTAGCGCTTATCGCGGGCCTGTCCACAGCGGCGATCGCCTCTCCATCCAGTGGTCGAGAGGCGCAGCTGCTTCTGCCGCAACCGTCTGCTTTATATTCCGCTGGGGCGCATCCGTATACCTCATCCGAAATGACAACGGCAGTTCAGCAACTGCTGGCCTTTAAGACTTCTGATGTGAAGTTCAACCTTGAGACGCTGATGGGCCTTCTGCGAGATCATCGGCATGAGGGCTGGGTTCTGTCGGCTTATCCCGACCCGAAAACGCGGCTGCCCCTGATCGGCGCAGGCTTCAGCCTCGATCTGCCAGCGCGGGACCATTTTCAGCAGGACGACCTGAACCCTCACCAGTTCCTGGAGCCCTCGTCGAAAGAACTATGGCAGGCGGCTGGCCTCGATCCACATGCATTAAAGGAAATTCTGCTTCACTTTGATACGAGGCCCACGGCGCCGGTAAAGCGCAGATCCCATAAGCGGCCAAAGCCACCTGCGCCGGAGATCACCAACGAAGAAGCGACGAAGCTTCTCCGCATCGCCATTATTCAGGCCATCTACAACGCCAGGGCCTACAGTCGCGATTTCGACAACTTCAGCGCATCGCAGCAGATGGCGATGACTCAACTGGTTTACCAGATGGGCGTCAACCTTGAAGGCTTTAACCGCTTCCTGGGTGCGATCAATAATGACTCTGCGGCCCTTCTCACCTTTGGTCCGGGAGTCTTCGACGCGAACCATTGGGACGACGTGCAAGCGGCGCTCGTGCAAAGCCAGTGGGCTAGAACCTATCGCAATCGAGCCATTTCAGTCATCGCCATGTTGGATCCGCATTATGTAGCCAATCCAGGTGCGGCTGAACTCAGCGTGGCTTCCGCATTGCCACCGGAGATAACTCCGGCGCACGATAGCCGGCCAGCATTCGAACTGCGGACGGCCTCTTATCGAAAACGCACGACCAGGCAATATCGAAAACAGGCAGGCCGGATCCGAAAATCAATCTGAATTGACACTGAGTCAAGAATCAACGCGTTCCTGCTCCCACTCACTCACACGGTCCCGATCGACCCGGTCCTCGCGATTCTCCCGCTCTTCTTCTTCGATCTGCTTTTCCCGCTCCTCGCGCTCTTCACGACCGTCACTCATACCGTCCCCCCTGATGTAAGTGTAACGTCGCTGTCTCAAGGCAGGCGCGACGTTGACGAGTCTTCCACCTTCACCGGACCGTCAAGAACCGGTTCCAATTTGCCTTCCACCGTGCGGCCCGGCTCACCTTTCAGATCGAACACGACGACCTCATTCGCCCCCTCGTGCAGCATTGGACCGGGAAGATACAGTGTCTGTTGCGGACCGACATCCCAGAATCGGCCCAGCGCTACGCCATTGACCCAGACAATGCCTTTGCCAAGCTTGCTTGTGTCCAGAAAAGTATCGCCCGGCTTTTCTACCGTAAAATGCGCACGATAATAACAAGCGCCATTGCAAGGCTGAGCGGAGTAAGCCAGCGTAGAAGGAGCGAGCATCGGCACGGAATACGTGCTCCAGCCGCGAAGTGACTTACCGGCCAGAGTTGGCGTCTGCAACAGGCCTGTGCGCTCTTCGTTGATCTTCTTTCCGTAGTTCACGCGCCCGGTATTTTCAACCAGGATATCGAGTTGTGAAGCGTGACTGCCCGTCGCAGCATGCAGCATCAGTGTGCTCTGATTCAATCTTCGATCGACCGTGCCCTGTACTTTGCCATCTACGTAAACCTGCGCATAATCGTGAAGGCCTGGCAACTCCAGCTGTCCTTCTGCTGGCACTGTCAAGTGCGTGCGATAGAGGATGTATCCGTACGACTGATCCACCGCTTCCATCGTCAATGGAGCTGGCGCAACGTGGGCCTCAGGCAGGTTCGCCCAAAAGGAACTTGACTCCTTCAACTCGACCGGAGCAATCGCAATAGACTCGATCGGCGCAGGTGGCGGCGGCGGTGTCTTACCTGTAATCTGCGTTATCAGATCGCGGAACTGGAAGAACTTTGGCCTGAGTTCACCGCTCTCCGCAACGGGCACATCGTAGTCATAGCTCGTCACATCAGGCTGATAGTCTTTGCCGTTCGAGTTAGCGCCATTCATCCATCCAAAACTGGTACCACCGGCAAACATGTACAGGTTCACGGAATAGCCGCGACTCAGCATCCACTTCAAGTCGGCAAGCTGCTTCTCTGTGCTGCGCGTTTCATGCTTGCTTCCCCAATGGTCAAACCAGCCGTCCCAGTATTCGCTGTTGAAATGTGGTGCATGGGGCCGCAGCTTATCGAAAGTTGCGAACGAACTCTCTGCATCGCCTTCCCCGAAATTCACACCGGCTGGAAGTTCCGGCAGCGATCCATCCTGCAGTTCTTTAGCTCCGTCGGCCGTGTACAGCATCGACTTGGTGTAGCCGGCATTTACCAGGGCTTTGTGAATCTGCTCCATGTAAGCGTGATCAGCACCGTAGGAACCATATTCGTTCTCTACCTGCACTGCGATAATCGGACCGCCATTGCCTATCTGCAGCGGTGCCGTCTGCTTAGCCAGTTGCTGAATATAGTTTCGCGCTGCCGCCATGAATCCGGGATAAGACGAACGGACAACCATATTGGGATCTTTGAGCAGCCATGGCGGATAGCCGCCGAACTCCCACTCCGCGCAGATGTATGGACCCGGCCGCAGAACAACGTAGAGCCCTTCCTGCTGCGCCTCGCGGATGAACTCGGCAATGTCATACTGGCCCGTAAAATCAAACTTTCCGGGCGACGGTTCATGCACGTTCCAGAAGGCATACGTCTCGACCGTATTCAACCCCATCGCCTTGGCCTTGCGCAGGCGATCGCGCCAATAGGCGCGCGGGATGCGGGGATAGTGGATCGCACCCGAAATAATCTGGAATGGCGCTCCATATTAGGGAGCTAATTTCCAACGGAACTGTGTGATGGTACAAGCAGCAAATCCTGGACCCCAGGCGAGACAAATTGAAAAGACGACGTACCCTTCTGCTCCTCAACTCGAGGGCAAAGTGATCGTCCTCAGCAGCGAAGGTTTGCGGCTTACCATCAGGGCCCGGCGACGCGACCGTTGTAGCCACAGCCTGTGCGAAGAGAGGCATAGCAGCCGATACGCACATTCCAAGAACAGCACACGAAAGTAGCCGGACAACTTTCTGTTTCAAGACCATCTCCATTCTTCTTATCAAGATGATGCGCAACGCTAACGGCGTTCCAGCAGAATCGATCCTTGATCTGCACCTTCAACTTGGCCTTCAACGCGAATCGATTTTTCGATGCCAGTGATATCAAGAATCACCACATCCCTGCGCGTCCGCGACATCTTTACAAATGACTGACTGGCTACACCGCCCAGCAGAAGATTCACGTGGCTCAGACCTTTGACGGAACCCTCCGACGGCTGGAACCGCAAAGCATACTGAGCCGCAACCGTGATGTGTTTTGAGAGATCCAGCGAGAAAGCGCCACCGCTCCATTTCCCTACCAGGTTCGACGACCATAGCTCTGACGAAGCATTCCAGTCTTTCGGAGGTGCAGTCTGCGTATCGAATGCGGCGAACGTCCGCAGCGCAGGCTCGCCAACGGATTCGAGTGTGATGAGACGTAAGGCCGATACCGTCCCGGGAGTTACTGGCTGAATCCGCTTCTGACCAATGGCAGAGCCGGTCGCAAGCATCTTCCACTGGCCATTTACCTCGCCCTCCAGTCGATACGCACGAACGCGCTCGCCCAGCCCCGTATCTTCCTGCAGGATGACTGTATCCACACGCGATGGCTTCGTCAGAGTTAAGAGAATCGACCGCCCACTGCCTCGCGTATGCGCAATGGGTTTACTGAAGCGACGCCTTATGTCTGTACCAAAGGCCTGCGATACGTCACAGTCGGGTCTGGATAGCAGGCCATCACGATTCGCTGGAATATTCAGCAGCAGCTGCGCCCCGCGCCCGACAGATCGGTAGTAAATCGACAGCAGCTGGTCGAGCGTAAGAACCTTGTCAGCATTCTTCGTACTCCAGAACCAGTCTGGACGACGAATGGAGACGTCCACTTCATTAGGCAGCCAGACATTTCCATTTGGATCCCCGTCAAGAGCAGTCGAAGTGCCACTCCGTGCTTCGGCCCGGTCGATACCATTCCAGCACGGGTACGGTGCGAAGCCGTCTTCGTTCCCCACCCATCGAATCGTTGCCTCCGGCCCCTGGAAGACCATCGCTTTCGGCTGATATTTTTTCAGCAGGTCACCGACTGGAGTTTTCGTCGAGCCATCGAACCATATCTCGACGAGCTCTCCATAACGCGAGAAGACTTCAGTCAACTGCTCGCGGTACATCTTGTCGTAGCGCGCCTGCAGCTCAGGAGTTCTACAAATGCCGCCCGTAGTTGCGCCGAAGTGATCGTCGCGCGGGCATATATACACGCCGAGCGGCATGCCGTGCCTGCGGCAGGACGCAGCGATCTCGCCCAGCACATCGCCCTTGCCATCCTTCCACGGCGTATTCCGGATGCCGTAGTCCGTCGTGTGCGTCTGCCACATGCAGAAGCCGCCCTGGTGCTTGGCCACAAACACGATGTAGCGCGCACCCGCAGCCTGCGCAGTCGCAACCCATTGGTCCGTGTCAAGCTTCGCCGGATTGATCTTCGCGAGCGGCGTCGAGAGGTCATCTGATTCAAGGTCCTGCCATGTGTTTGGCGCAAAATGCACAAACATTCCCATGCCCAGGTCCTGCCACGCGCGCTGTTCTACTGAGGGACGAGCCAGTTGAGATGCATCAGGCGAAGCTGGAGAGTTTGGCGCACTGCTCACTGTAGACCCCAGCAGACGATCAGCAGAAGACATTGAAACAACAGCGCCCGAAAGTTGAAAGAGAAGGTCGCGACGATTGATAAAAAAACTCCGATCCATTCGACCACAGTGGGTCGAGCTCTACAATTTGGCCTGCGCAGAGTCTAAACGTTCAGACGGTGCAGCAGCATCTTTCCAGAGTCAACTAACCACCGAGTCAAACATTCAGCTGATAGCAAGCCCTTGGCTTCAAGGGTGCAAGAAATAAACAACCGATCCATCGTTTCGCAATTAGTCTTGAGCTATATGGGAGAGCCGCCTGTACACATAACAGATCGCGAGCCTCCGGAGAGGTTTCTTCCATGTCAGTGAATGCAAGTAGAGCGATCGCCAATTTGCGTGAACTGCGAACGCTGACCGGTGACGAGTTCGGAGCGCAGCGTGTCGCGTGGACACCCACATGGATCAAGGCTCGTGAATGGTTTCAAGGAAAACTGCAAGGGCTCCCCGTCGAGCACCACCATGATGCAGCAGGTAATACGTGGACCACGCTGAAGGGAAAGTCAGACAGGTCATTGATCCTGGGAAGCCACCTGGATTCAGTTCCGAACGGCGGCTGGCTCGATGGCTGTCTCGGCATTCTTGCGGCTCTTGAAGTTCTGCAGACTATTCACGAAGAGGCCGAGGGTGAGTCGGAATGCACCATCCGGCTGGTCGACTGGGCGGATGAAGAAGGCGCTCGTTTTGGCCGCAGTCTGTTTGGTTCGTCAGCATTTGCCAGAACGCACACTATCGCGGCGGACAGGCTGCGCACGGACCGCGATGGCATCACGCTCGCATCCGCTATGCAAAGCTGTGGCGTCTCCATCGACCGGATACCCGACGCGGCCATCGAACGTAAGAACGCCGGCGCGTATCTTGAACTGCATATCGAGCAGGGGCCCGTCCTCGAATCCATGAACATTCCGCTAGGTACCGTGCTTGGAACGAAAGGTGTGGAGAGGCATGCGATCACTTTTCATGGGCAGGAGGCACACTCCGGTTCAACGCCCATGCGGGTGCGTCGCGACGCATTGGCCGCAGCAGCGAAGCTCGCGCTGGAAGTCCGAAACATCGCTGGAAAGCACCCCGATGCAGTCGCCACAATGGGTAGTGTCAAAACATTTCCTGGAATCGTAACAGCAGTTGTCGGACGATGCGAGACAACACTTGATATGCGCGATCTGGATGCAGCTGTATTAGCCGGTATGCTCGCAGAGGCGCGCGAAGCCTGCGATCGATTTGCGTCTGAAGAGCGCTGCACAGTGGAGTGGTCGAAGATCTGGAGCATCGACCCAATCCCCTTTCACCCGCAACTTATAGAGCTATGCGAACAGGCAATACTGGAAGTGACTGGGTCGTCGCATCGGCTGCCCTCAGGTCCACTCCACGACGCAGCGGAAGTATCGCGAGCCGGCATTCCGACTGCGATGATGTTTGTGCGATCACTTCACGGTTTGAGCCATAATGCCGCAGAAGACACCAGCGTGGCCGACCTTGAAGCAGCTATTCATTCGTATTATCTTCTGGCACGCAAAACCATAGGCTGGTTGACCGATAATTCTTATGAAAAAGCACAGCCGAATTGAGGTTAGCCGATTAGAAATTGGTACCTTCGATTTGAAATAGTAGATAATAACCTCTCCTGAGTGGAATGGACATCGGTGTTGAGATCATGTTTGACTTCGTTGAAACGACAGAGCTGAGTCCTTTGAATCCTGACATAGGTCTAGTTTCGACTCACGCCTCCGTGATTCCTCTATCGATGCCCGGCAAGACCGATGCATGCCGGCCAAGACTGAAAATCGATGAGTGACCGGGCCAGCTTTGCCGCCGGCATCCCGGATAATCCGGAGATTGCTGCGCGTTTCGGAGACCTTCATCCTCCACTCGATCTACAGGCCGCTATTCCCGAGGCGAACCGTTGCCTCTTTTGTTTCGATGCCCCATGCACCACGGCCTGCCCTACACACATCGATGTACCACGCTTCATCAAGAAGATCACCACCGGCAATATTGCAGGCTCGGCACAGACGATCCTGGACGCGAATATTCTCGGAGGCAGTTGCGCGCGCGCGTGTCCCGTCGAAGTGCTGTGCGAAGGTGCGTGTGTCCTGCATCGCTACAATAAGCAGCCGATCCAGATTGGACGTCTGCAACGTTTTGCAATTGATGCATTTCATGCAAGTGGCTCTCCACTGCCCTTCTCACCGGGCGCTGAGACAGGACATTCCGCTGCGTTGATCGGCGCTGGGCCCGCATCGCTCGCGTGCGCCACGGAACTCCGCCGGCGTGGCATCAAGGCGACCATCTACGATGCGCGTCCGCTGCCAGGTGGATTGAACACTTACGGCGTTGCCGAATACAAGTTGCCCCTGCGTGAAAGCCTCCTCGAGATAGACCTGCTTTCACAGCTCGGCGTCAACTTCGAATTCAACACTCAGGTCGATTCCGCCACTCTCTCAGAGCTTGAGCAGACTTATAGTGCAATTTTCCTTGGCGTCGGTCTTGGTGGCATAAACAGGTTAGGTATAGTCGGCGAGCAGCTTCAAGGAATCACGAACGCACTCGATTTTATCGCGGGTTACAAGGCCCGAAAGATAACCAACTCTCCAGCGAAAGTCGTCGTCATCGGCGCGGGCAATACTGCGATCGATGCAGCCATCGCAGCCGTGCGGCTCGGCGCATCGGACGTATCGATCGTCTATCGTCAGGGTGCAGCGCAGCTGTCAGCCTTCAGCTTCGAATATGAGCACGCGAAATTGGAGGGTGTGACATTCTTCTGGCACGTGCAGCCAACGAGATTTATTGGACAGCATTTCGTAGAAGCGCTCACACTAAAACAAGTTGCGCCGGTGCAGGATGCTTCTACTCTTGACCCCGCAGCGGAGTTTTCGCTGGATGCAGATCTGGTCATCCTCGCCATTGGTCAATCAACGCACGATTGGTTTCCAGCCGATAGAATTACGCTTGAGCAAGGACGCGTCATGATTGATCGCGCTACCGGCCAGACGTCGCATCCAAAATACTTTGCCGGCGGCGATTGCACCAATGGTGGCCGCGAAGTTGTCGATGCAGTCGCCGATGGCAAGCGCGCGGGGCTCGGAATTGCAGCGTGGCTGGAGGCGCAGAATGTCCGCACTTGAATCGACTCCGAAGAGACCAAGCCTTGAGAATACTTTCTGCGGAATCAAGTGCATCAATCCGTTCTGGCTTGCCTCTGCTCCACCTACTAATAGCGGCGAACAAATCATGCGCGCCTTCGACGCGGGCTGGGGCGGCGCTGTATGGAAGACCATTGGTGCGCCCATCACAAATGTAAGTTCGCGCTACTCATCCATCGACTGGGAAGGTCGACGGATGATGGGCTTCAACAACATCGAACTTATCTCCGACAGGCCAACTGAAGTGAACCTTCAGGAGATCGCTGACGTCAAGCGACGCTATCCCAAACACGTCGTCATCGCTTCGCTCATGGTCGAAAGCAAACGGGAGAAGTGGCATGAAATAGTCCGACGTGCTGAAGACGCAGGCGCAGATGGCCTCGAATTGAACTTCGGCTGCCCCCATGGAATGAGCGAGCGCGGCATGGGTTCAGCTGTTGGGCAGGTCCCTGAATACTGCGAACAAATCACTGGCTGGGTCAAAGAAAAAGCAGGCACGCCAGTGATCGTAAAGCTCACGCCCAACATCTCGGATATTCGCATTGCTGCGCGTGCCGCCAAACGCGGAGGAGCCGATGCTATTTCTGCCATCAATACCATCAACTCCATTACTGGGATTGATCTCGACACCTTTCAACCCAATCCCAACGTCGACGGCAAGAGCTCTCACGGAGGTTACTGCGGACCGGCCATCAAACCAATCGCGCTGAACATGGTTCAGCAGATTCAATCCGACGCGTCATCTTCACTGCCGCTCTCCGGCATAGGCGGCGTCGGCTCGTGGCGCGATGTCGCGGAGTTCATCCTGCTTGGCTGCGGTAATGTGCAGGTCTGCACAGCCGCTATGCACTTCGGCTATCGCATCGTTGAAGACATGCAGGATGGACTGCTCAGATGGATGGCGGAAAAAGGCTTCAACACGATCGATGATTTTCGCGGGCTCTCTCTCCCTAACTTCCGCGAGTGGAAACACCTCAACCTCAACTACAAAGTCGTTGCCCGTATCCACGAAGACCTGTGCATTGGCTGCCAACTTTGCTATACCGCTTGCTGGGACGGCGCCCACCAGTGCATACATCTTGATCGCACCTCGCCGATGAAAAACGCGACGCGAACTCCTGCCATGGTCGAAGCAGAAGCCGCGCGGCGCATCACTATGACACCGATCCCAAAGCTCGATAGTAATGGAATCAGTACAGCCAGCAGCCTGACGCCATTCGAACGTATCCCACGGGTTGATGAAGGACACTGCGTCGGCTGCAATTTATGTTCGCTCGTATGTCCGGTGCCGCGTTGCATCACCATGGAACCGATCGCGAATGGCTTACCACCACAGACGTGGGAAGAGCGCATCGCTGCAGCCGCCATTCCAGAGGGCGCAAATGAAGTAATGAACACAAATGGCTAGTCGAGCACACGGGATTAAAAGTAAATACAAGTGGAGATCTCAGCATGGGTATCCTCATTCAGAACGGCACTATTCTCAATGCCAATGGTCGGCACCGCGCTGATGTTCTTCTCGAGAACCAATCGATCGTCCAGGTGAGTCCCGCGATCACACCGGCCAATCATTCCCTCGTCGATGCGACCGGTCTGCTGGTGATGCCGGGCGGCATCGATGTGCACACTCATCTCGATATGCCTTTTGGTGGGACGGTCTCTGCGGATGATTACCGTACCGGCACAATGGCGGCAGCTATCGGTGGCACCACAACAATAATTGACTTCGCGTTACAGAGTAAGGGCCACTTGATGCGCGAAGCATATGACACCTGGCGCGCGAAGTCCAAAGGTAAAGCGTGCATCGACTACGGGCTGCACATGGCGATCACTGATCTCGGACCTGGCGACGGCTTACAAGGTCTGCGCGAGATGGAAGATATGGTCGAGGAAGGTATCTCCTCCTTCAAACTCTTCATGGCCTATCCGAATGTGTTGATGATCGACGATGGCCTGATGTTCAAAGTCATGCAGAAAGCAGCATCTCTCAACGCGCTATGCTGCGTGCATGCAGAGAATGGCAGCGCCATTGACATCGTTGTGGAGCAGATGATCGCCGAGGGAAAAACTGCTCCGCACTATCACGCTCTGAGCCGCTCCACCAAGGCAGAAGCTGAAGCCACGCATCGCGCCATTGCACTTGCGGAGATGGCCGGCGCGGTTGTCTATATCGTGCATCTTTCCAACGAAGACGCGCTGCGCGAACTCAGGCACGCACAGGAACGCGGACTGCGGGCCATTGCAGAAACCTGTACACAGTACCTGGTTCTCTCCATCGAAGATCAGATGCCCGGGCAAAGCTGGGATGAAGCAAAGTATGTCTTCACGCCTCCATTGCGTGAAAAGCGAAATCAGGCAGTGTTGTGGCAAGCGCTTGCAGATAGATCGTTATCAGTCGTCTCGACCGACCATTGTCCTTTCCGGTTCGCCGACCAGAAGGCTCTCGGCAAAAGTGACTTCAGGAAAATTCCGAATGGTGGACCCGGCATCGAGAACAGGATGCAAATACTCTGGCACTTTGGCGTGAACGCCGGTCTCCTTACACCCGAAAGATTTGTCGAGCTATGCTGTACTGCGCCTGCGCGCATCTTTGGCATGCCACAGAAAGGGACCATCGCACCAGGTATGGATGCTGACATGACGCTCTGGGACCCGGAAGCCCATTACACAATCTCTGCCGCTACTCAAACCATGGCGACCGATTATTCGATGTTCGAAGGCTGGCAGGTTCGCGGCAATGCGCGCCATGTTTTTTCGCGCGGTGAACAGATTGTTGCCAATGGCAAATGGATTGGCATTCCCGGGCGCGGAAAATTTCTGAAGCGTGATGCCAACGCCGGCGGCCTTGACAGATAAGCGCGAACCTATTGCCTTTGAAGCCGCACCTTTATAGTTCGGATAGCAACCTCCTTATAAATGTCTCGGGCCGTCCGCACTGCTCACGCGTCAGTAGGCCTGCTGCCAGGTGTTTTCATTTTTTCAGACCGGACTTTGGATAGCCTCGCCATACATACTCCAGTGCCTCCGGAAGTGTCTGTTCTCTCACGGCGCGGTTCACATGTCCGGCGTGACGGGCGAACACAAACTGATAGTGGTAATGCTTAGCAGCGAGTACCCTTGCCATGTTTTCGTTCGCCAGAGTCCAGTCGTGCATATTGTCACGAAGTGCGTTCGGATTGAACAGGTCAGTATCACCCACCTCCATCCAGATACGCAGAGGCTTCGTCGGGGAATTCGGAATCAGGTGCTCATGAAACTCCCACGCACCGTGCGGAGTCTTAGGATCAGATGGCCACTGCTGATTAATGTAAGTACCGGAGTAAGTCAATACACGGTGATAAAGCTCAGGGTGGTACCACGCCATAATGAAAGCAGCCGATCCACCAGAGCTATTACCGGTGGTGGCGCGTCCGTTTGGATCCCTTGTCAGATTTACACCATAGCGCGACTCCACTTGTGGAAGCACTTCCCGCTCGACCCACTCAGCATATGTGCCCGACATCGTGTCGTACTCCAGCCCGCGTTCGCTCCCCTGGGCATCACCGCCCCCATTGCTGATGGAGATGGCAATCATCGGTGGCAAACGTTTTTCAGCGATCAGGTTATCCAGCACCGGGAACAGCATGCGATCCGGACCATCGGCACCAACAATGAAAGGTGCGATTTTCCCCGGCACGTACTGCTTCGGAATATAGACCGTGACGGATCGCGTCCATGGAGCAGGATGACTGGTCGTTACAATCATCCTGCCGGGATCAGCAGGATCGGCAATGCCTGCTGTCCCTGGCTCCCTCGCAATGCCGGAATAATATTTGCTGTCAGCTGAGTTCATTGTGAACGAGGAGACCGTTCCCTGCGGAACTCCGGCGCTTACGACGAGCTCTGGCGCTGGTGCGTATGTCGGACCAATAATGAAGTTACCGTCTGCATCCGACGGGGCATTTGTACCATCCGGTAATTCTTTCGCATCAACATAGCCCGGCGTATGTGGATCGCGAACTGGCGCCGCAATGCTCACGCCGCAGGTCACCACAAACAAGACACCGAGAGAAATCGAAACACGCAAGACACGATTCATGCGAAAGCCTTTGTGGTTAACTGGGTTCCATCATAATCCCGGATCTATTTCCCTAGGTATAAGCTATGCGGTTAAAGGTACATGCGGCATCAGCTATGAGCGGGTGCGATGAAGCTCTCCGGCGTTCCATCGTCAGGATTCACAAAGATGATGTCCTTTGGATCACGCCGTGGCGCATCAATCGAAAGAAATACAACCGGACCGTCCAGTATTTCGGGCAGTGCATGAACGACAGTCCGCTTGAAAAAAAGCAGGTCACCCGGGGCAAACTCAGCCCCGTTCGAAGCATCACCCATCCAGAAAGTGCCTCGACCAGACAACACGTAGAGATACTCATTACTGCCTGCATGGTAATGCGCAGGAGTTGGCCGATAAACCCTGAATACGCGGGCACTCGCAGTATCTTCATCGGTCAGGTAAGTATCGAGAAGCAGTGTTTCCGATATCTCTGGAAATGATCTAGCTATGTCGAGAAGTTTGAAGCGACTGAAGCTTTCCTGAGTCATCTTTTTCGCCTCTAAAAGTCAAGTTAGTTCTGCGGGGCTGGATGCTCCACCAGGTGCCCGTGATGATAGACCGCTACAATCCTTCTTGTATTACGAATATCAGCAAGAGGATTCGCATCCAGCACAATAACATCAGCAGCGAAACCAGGCGCAACCAGGCCGATATTGAGCGTCGGATCAAGGATATGCATCAACAGGCCAGTCGATCCAGTGGCGTCCGCAATTGCCTGCATCGGCGTCAATCCTGCAGCTACCAGGTCTTCCAGTTCACGATGTTCAGAGAAGCCCGGGACACGCCCAGCCATGGCGCCAGAATCAGTACCTGAAGCGATTCGCACCCCGGCATCATAGAGTGTCTTTAAATTTTTGCGGGCCATCGCTTCATCCTGCTCATGTTGCTTCGTAGCAGGATCGGAGAGCGTTTTCGCTGCGTAGCCTGGCGCCTCTAACTTCGCCAGCAACGCAGGACCGGCAGCCTCCCTGAAAAATGCGCTCTTCATCACCGATGGATCTTCAGCATAAATGTAGAAAGCTTCATCAAGCGCAAGCGTGGGTATGTACCACGTATGATGCTGTAGCATCGACTGCACAAATGCATCATCAACGGGCTTGTCGCGAACCGAATGTGCCAGCACGTCGATACCGTCATTGACCAGTTTGCGCGCATCGTCCAGCGCATACTCGTGTGCCGCAACGAGTAGATGATCCTTGTGCGACTCATCAATAACAGCCGCATAGATCGCCGGATCCATCTCCGGCGCCCTACCATGCAATGGATCTACCCAGACCTTCACCATGTCCGCGTGATGACCCGCGAAAGTGTCAACGTCGCGCCGAGCTTCTTCCACTGTCGCAGGGCGATCGACTTGGTCTGGCGCTGCAACTACCGGCGGCGCGCCATTCGGAACACCAATGCCGCGCCCCGCTGTCAGCAACGTTGCCCCACCCAGTGTGCCCGCGCGCTGTCGATCACGCAGAGAGTAGACCAGGTCGCGATTCATGCCCAGCGCAAGAACGGTCGTAATGCCATAGCGCTCGAACTGTATGAGCGCCGCAATAACATTTGCCTCGGTATAGGCGGTGGCACTGTTATCTGCATTGTTTTCGAGAACTCCCACATGCGAGTGCGCACTCAGCAGGCCAGGAATAATAGTCTCACCGGTACAATCCACCCACGTCGCGCCACCAGGCTTTGTGGACATCGCAGGCATAACCTTCTCGATCAATCCATTGCGAAATAAGAGATCAACATGCTCCCGCGCAGGCTGGCCCGATCCGTCGATCAAGGTCGCATTGTGCAGGATAGTGGCCTGCTGGGCGGCAACGATAGGAACTATACATAAGGTCAGAGCCGCCAGACCCAATAAAGGAAGTACCCGAGGCATAATAGCTCCTGTTCAGTTTTCAGAACTAAATAGTTCAGATGCAGGCAAGGACCCAATCGCATCCGCGCGGTTCGCAGACACGTTGCTATCATTCTGATTCATTGCGTTCCACTGAAGCACTAAGTGAAACGCGCACCTCCACTGGCACTAAAAATTGGCATCCTCGCTCTTGTCAAGGGGGCATCTTAGTGAATGAAATGCGCTGTGCAGTGGGGCCGATATCCGATTCGCCTCTCGGGAGCATCATGACCTCATCTCCATCCAGGCTGGCTCCAAAGGTGGTCTTCGATCTATCTCTCTACAGCTTCGCGGGCGGCTACGCGGATGCCAGCGGCTACTTAGTGGCCCGCAGCTTTACAGGGCACGTAACAGGAAACCTCGTACTCTTCGTCATCGCGGCAGCCGAACTGGACTTGAACGCGATCGCTCACACGGCAGCAGCTGTCGTCATCTTTCTCGCCGCCACTGTACTTGGTCAAAGCATTCTGGCGCGCCCAGACGGAGTGCTGGGCAAAAGGCTTGTCTGCTTGATCACAGGCATCCAGGTCATCCTTATTGGGGCATCGACGATTGCTGCACTGCACGATGGTAGATATGGCGCACTGGCGATGGTCGCCTGCCTGTGTGGCGCACTCGGACTCCAGAACGGCATAGTCAACTCCATCGATGGGGTGAGCGTGCATACCACCTATCTCACTGGAACTATCACCAGCATGCTCAAAGCTGCAGTCAATCTGAAGACAGCCACACAGCCGGCAGAGAAGCAACGTCGTTTCATTTTCTCGGAGTCGCTTGTATGGGCAGCCTTCATGACCGGAGCTTCAGCAGCGGCTTTGCTTATTCGGCGATACGGTCCGATTGCTCTACTTGGGCTCGAGTTACCTATTGTTCTTAGCGGCATTCTCCGCATTATTCTCGACCAGGATCATGCGCCCATCTAAACTTCGAGCCTTTGCTTGACAGCCAGTCAAGTCACGTTGTCCTTTGCGTAAGCAATGACCTTGTACCGGTTCCTACACCCTGCCGCAAATCACCATCGCCTATGGTTGCAATTTGATCTTATGATGAAACCACAAAACGCTTGCGGCATCCTCGCATCTCCGCACCAGCGATAGATACTCGCCACAATCGTGCGGCTGCTGCTTCCAATCGTGCGCCAATATCGTCACAATGCGGGAAGTTCCAATGACAATTTCAGTGTTTGCTGAGGCGACATAAGAAATGCATTCAGTTAAGCCACACCCGGCCATTCTCCTGACTTCATTTTTCCGGCTAACTGCCGGATTGCCTCGCAGAGAAAACGCGCTGCTTGCGCAAGCCTTCGCGATTAATCCTTACCCGGCCCTGTTGTAACTGGCAGTCCAATCTGCTCCAGTCCATCCAAATACATCCTGATCACATCGGAGTGCCTCAAGAAGTTCGATCTCCCTGCCCCATCATTATTGGGCAGATCCAAGAGCAGCATGTCGAGCGAGGATCGGTGCATCGGCTACCTTAGCCGCCAGTACTTCCTCCCTCAAATCTTCCCTCGTTCACTTACGATTCTTTTGCCTCAACCAAGTGGTGGATGCAATGCCTTCGATAGAAACACTTTCATGGCAGCAGCTACCTCTTCCACGTGTGTCTCCAGCGCAAAGTGTCCTGTATCCAGAAACTGGACGGTAGCGTTCGGATTATCGTTCACAAACGCTTCGGCACCCGCAGGAATAAAGAAAGGATCATGCCTACCCCATATCGCCAGGAGCGGAGGCTTTGATCTTCGAAAATACTCCTGAAATGCCGGGTACAGTTTGACATTATTGGCATAGTCAAGAAATAGATCGAGCTGAATATCCATGTTGCCCGGTCGGGCAATCATAGCGGCGTCAAGCGTGTATCCTTCCGGAGCAATGCTCTCCGGGTGTGGCACACCTTCCGTGTATTGCGATTTCAACCCGGCCGAACTCAGCACCTCATGCACGAGCTTCCGATTCGCAGCCGTCGGCTCCTGCCAGTAGCGACGGATAGGCGCCCAAGCGTCCCCGAGTCCTTGCTCATAAGCATTGCCGTTCTGAGAAATGATCGCGGTCACACGTTCAGGATGCGCCATCGCTAGGCGGAATCCGGTTGGCGCACCGTAATCAAATAGATAAAGCGCGTAGCTCTTCAATCGCAGCGCTTCGGTGAAAGATTCAATCGTACGTGCCAGCGAGTCGAACGAATACTTGTAGTTTCGTTCCACAGGAATCTCCGAAAACCCAAACCCCGGAAGGTCGGGTGCAATCAAGCGGTATCGATCGGCGAGGCGAGGAATAAGTTCGCGATACTGGAACGAAGACGTCGGAAAGCCGTGGAGCAGCAGGACCACAGGCGCATCCGGTGAACCAGCTTCGCGATAAAAGACGCTCACCCCATCTGCTTGAATCCTATGTATGGAAGTAATTGGGATCACGTGAGCCTCCGTTTTCTGAGCAGCGCCTGAGTCAAGTGCCGTACCAGCAACAGCAAGTAAGCTTCCGCCGTGTGAGATGAGAGTCCGACGATTCACGATTCTCTCCCGGAAGAACAACTGTAGTCAGGTAGCATTGATGCTCACGACTATCAATACACTTGAATTTAATATATCTGGCCGTTATCAGATTCCGCGGTTACATCCAAACAAAACAGATGCTTGGAAAGACAGATGCTCAAGAACCCATGGAACAGGATGTCCAGACTGATCAATCACTTTGTGGGGGATGGCGGCCAGCGCAGGAGGGCGGGTGAGACGAACATGTCAAAGCCAACAAAAGAAATCAGTAAAGCGTGTAGCGAAGCCACATAGTTCTCTGTTCAAACCCGATATGGTCCGCAAGAAAGGATGCATCACCACTGCTGATCGCAGAGCCGACCAACTGCCTTGGTTTCGGATCGACTGCCAATTATGCAATGAGACATGACCATCGCTCCGTGTGAAAGGCCAGCCAAGATGCCGCACAGTTAATCCAGGTGGATCCTGCGAGCGATGAAAACTGCGATTGAGAGGCTCGCGGCTTGATCGCGACCTACGTCTCACCGCATCGGGTTCATGGTAGATGTCAGTCGGTGCTGAAACTTTGAAACGCGCGATTTATGATATCGATTGAGCCTCGTATGTGGCGTGAACGTGAGAGTGTCGGCGCCCGGCAGTTCTGTCCAACCTGGCTCGCATGGATAACCACCAACGCCGCTCGCAGTGGAAGCCGGACCTTGAGCCTTCCGTGAAACTCAGATGTGCTATTACTAACTTCTTTCTTGACTGCCAGACTTTCTGCGACCCTACAGGAAGCCCAGAAGGTCCGCCAATGGTTATATTTCCTGCATTGAGGTGGCCTCGAATTTGTTAAGAGGGCCATGCGGGAAGTTAGTTTACGCGCACATCTTCGCGATGACCGATGGACAGGACAACTTACATTCAACTGGTTACTTCAGAGACGCCGGTCTACGAAGACGCTAAATTGTGTTCTCGGCGTGTGTGGCTATTTTCATGCCATGTGTGGCTCACATTGCACTGTGTTTCCCAAGTACATGACATACGGTCGTTGCCGTAGGATTCCAGGACTTTGTAGCGATGGCAGCACATCCAAATTTCTGACAACAGCATCCGCGCGCCCTGCGTAGATCCGCACTTTTAAATGTGATTCAACGTTCTCATATAGTCCACTCAATTCGTCGGCACTAAGAAGGCAAAGCTTACCTGGGACCACGCATTGTTCAGTAATGCCCGCTTGGGAACACGCGGACTTCTCTGCTGTTACAGATCCGGCGCAGAATGCGTGCATCAGTTCGGCCAAGTGATAAAACAAACCTTTTACCCAAACATATTAAATGACTCGAAGGGATGCTTTTATGCTTAGATTTTAGCCAGCTATGTAAAACCGTACATTTTGATATGTCCCAGCTCACCTGCGTACATGTCTGCTCCGTGTTCATGGCGTCGCGTCCTCGAAAGGATCTTCAGCTTTACAAGGCATGTAGCACATCAAATTTCATCTATAGAGTAAGCAGAATGGTTGCTGATCACGAGTAGTAGCGGCACATTCTGGTGCACTTGCTAAAGGAGACTACGAGCACGAATGCCTAGCACATCAAACTGGGTGACAGAAAGGTAACTGCTACCGGAAAGGCCTTATTTAAGAGCCTCCAAAATCAAGCAGAATGGACCGTGTTCAGTCTGAAATATACCTGTACTCAAGGCAGGCGCGGATCGGATCGCTGTGGCTCCATCGGCAAACAATCCAACCACTGGAACAGACATCAGGCATCCTGAAGGTAACAGCGCCTTAAAATTTCCCGCAATAGTATTAGCCAGCTCACCGATTACATCGTTGACATCGTCGTTTACCTCCTCCGGGCGTCTCAAGGACATGAAATTTGACGTAAATGCGAATGCCAGGGGAAGTGTGCACTCGATTGACATCGAGCCGTTCCAACTACCAGAGAATCGTACTCGTGCACAGATCAATGGCTCCTTCGGCGGCCAGAAAGTTGCAGCCGACTCCACTGCGATCGCGGCCATCATTCCGAAGATCTCGCTGACGAGCCGCGCCTGTTGTGCAACTTGTGACTGCAAAGTTTCGTTTGTAGGTGCCACCTTTGACCTATTTCTTCCGGTAGAACAATGTTGTTTTGTCTGACAATTGCTCAAAACGATCCTGCACCTGGTAAAGCGATTCTGCACTTCCCAGAAAAAGGTAGCCGCCGGGCTCCAGGGCAAGCAGCAATTGCTGCAACACTCTGTTCTTGGTTTCGAGGTCGAAATAAATAAGGACGTTACGGCAGAAGATTATGTGAAAACGACCCAGCTCGGCCATCGGCCGACGAAGGTCAAACGGTCGAAACGTTACCATTGATCGAATTTCTTCTTTCAACAACCAGTCAAGGCCATCACCCGTGAAGTACTTACCCAGATAAGTCGCCGGCAAGCCCCGGTTGACTTCAAATTGCACGTATTTTGCCGCCCGCGCACGGGCGAGAATGTGTTCCGAA
>CAXTNK010000027.1:0-5924 GCA_964245665.1 uncultured Acidobacteriaceae bacterium | reverse complement strand
CTCCCCGCTCCCGCACCAGCATCGCGATGCTGTAAGCCTCTTGCCCGGACGAAGCAGCAGCTGACCAGATGTTCAGGCTTTCATGTGCCGGAAGGCTCGCCATCAGTTCTGGAAGAATCCGATTTTTTAGTGTCTCGAACGGCGCCATATCTCTAAAAAATAAGGTTTCGTTGGTAGTCAGCGCTTCCATTACCTGCTTGGCTAGTCCCGCGTGCACCCTCGAGCGAAGACAATCGCAGAGCTCATTTAACGTCGGCAATCCCGCCGCACGAGCAACCGGCATCAGGCGGGATTCGAAAAGATAATGCTTATCTTCATCCAGCACAATGCCGGAGTGCCGGTAGATTTGCTGTTGCAGGAACTTGTAATTGGCCGGCGATAGGACTGAGCCATGCTTGGCTGCCTCTTTCAATAGGCCTTTCAACGATCCTGCCTCCGCACTCATGGTTTCGTAACCCGACGCAGAATGGCCGAAGCGATTTCGTCAAGGTTGAGTACCGCGTCCGCCAGACCTGCTGCGACGACGGCACCCGGCATTCCCCATACAACACTCGAAGCGCGGTCTTGGGCAATGACATAGCCGCCTTCCCTTTTCAGTGATTCAGCACCGCGAAGACCATCATGACCCATGCCGGTCAGTATGACGGCCAACGCTTGACTGCCATAAGTGGCGGCCACCGAGCGAAAGAGCACATCGACCGCGGGTCTGCACGAGTTCTCCCGCTCACCATCGTCCAACGTTACTTGGACAGCATGAAGCCCTCTTTTCAATCGCATGTGACGGCCTCCAGGCGCAAGCAATGCTATTCCCGGTTCGAGCGCCATTCCCTCCTCGGCCTCCAACACACGAATCGCGCACTCGGTATTTAGTCGTTCGGCTAGCTGCCTCGTGAAAACCGGCGGCATATGCTGCACAATGACGACAGGTAGCGGGAAGTCTGAAGGTAGTCTGGGTAGAAGATTGAGTAACGCGGTTGGGCCACCAGTTGAAACACCGATCGCTACAATTTCGCACCTCATCGGGATTGCCTCTGCCGCTCGGCGTACGGGCGTTGTAAGCGTGGCATCTGCAGCATCCAAAAGTATCAGACGCGAGAAAGTGGGTAGAACTTCTGACTTCGAGCCCCTGGCCCGCAAAACAGGTACTGCAGCTAAGCCGGGCATTGAAATGCCAACTTCAAAGACATCTGGCCGCCTTTCACCGACCCGGAACAAAACTGAAGGCCGGTCTTCCACAACGCTTACAAACTCTAATACAACATCTTCAGCAAGCACCCGCGTGAGAAATAGTTCGCTAACAAACGCGTGATCCACAATAGAAACACTGATGCTTTGTCCATGGTGGCGGGCAGCCTTTTTTCTAACGGTGGATTTTACGGACGGTGCCTGCACCTAACATCCCAAGATGGCGAGGATGCGGAGCTTTTCTTCCACCATCTCGGGGGTGAAGGGTTTCATGATGTATTCATTGGCCCCGGCACTCAAGGCCGCAATCATTTGATCAACGTTAGTTTCAGTAGTCACCATGATGATGCGAACCGAGTCAAAACGAGATTGGACACGAATCGCCCTGACAAATTCGAGTCCATTCATCTCGGGCATGTTCCAGTCCGCAAGGATTAACCCAATGCCTTTTTCCTCGAGACCTCGCCCAGCGTTAGTCGCCATAACGGTAAGCGCCTCAACACCATTTGAGGCTTGCAAAGTTTCATAACCAAGGGTATTGAGTATCTTCGAGAGCACGCCACGCATCGCACGGGAGTCATCGAGAATTAGAGCTTTTGCCACCATCGAGACCATTTGTCCTCACGCAGCCTTTGAGTTGCCGAACTCCAGATGTATAGCGCACGGTTCCGCGGATTAGCCCTTTTCGCATATCTGGCACCTTCTTGTACGATCCCGATCGAAGTAGACTATCTACTTACCGATGACGTTAGAAGTCGCCCGCCTGGTGCTAACACAGCAGGCGGGCGGATCCTTTAAACTTTTCCACTCTTTGCCATTATTTGCAATCGGGCAGCCATTTCGCTAAGGGAGCGCGCTGCGGCCTGGGTCTGCGCAGCACCGGCTTGAGTAAGCTCAGCGGAGTGCGCTACGCCAGAGATACTGGTCGCAATTTCTACTGACCCGATTGCCGCCTCAGTTACGTTGCGTCCAATCTCAGCCGTTGTCGCGGTCTGCTCTTCCACGGCAGAGGCAATGACATTCGAGATGTCATTCACCTCCGTAATGATCCGTGTGACCTCTCCGATGGCTTTTACTGCTGCGCTGGTATTGGTTTGGATGGCCTCGATCTTTTGACCAATCTCCTCAGTGGCCCTCGACGTTTCTTTAGCGAGTTCCTTCACTTCGTTGGCGACTACTGCAAAGCCGCGCCCTGCCTCTCCCGCGCGTGCTGCCTCGATAGTGGCATTCAATGCAAGCAGATTCGTTTGCTGCGCGATTGAGGTGATGACCTTAATGACTTTGCCAATTTCGAGACTAGACGTACCTAACTGTTGGATCGTCCGGTTCGTCGACTCGGCAATTGCGACTGCACTCTTGGCGACCCGCGCGGCTTCAGTTGCACTTTTCGAAATCTCGCGAATTGACACCATCATCTCTTCTGAACTCGCCGCAACTACATTTACATTGGACGAGACTCTCATACCGGTCTCCGACACGGAGTTCGCCTGCTTTGATGTCCCCTCAGCGTGGGTCGAAAGCTCTTGACTGACACTGGTCAGTTCTTCCGCAGAACTCGCTATAGTCACAGAAATGTCTCCAATCGAGTTCATGAGTGCTGCCATTCCTTCCCGCACTTTTACTCGCGCAGTGACGTCAGTGGCAAGCTTCAAAACTTTACTAAAGCTTCCGTTCACACCGATAATTGGGTGGTAGGAGGCTTCAATCCAGAGTACCCTGCCTCCCTTGGCGAGCCGCTTGAACTCTGCGGTTTGGAATTCTCCACGATTCAGCTTTGCCCAGAATTCCGTGTACTCAGCAGCGCTCTGAGAAACCGAATCGATGAACATTTGATGGTGTCGCCCTCTGATCTCGTCCAGAGTGTAGCCCAGTAGGCAGAGAAAGTTTTCATTCGCTGTAAGTACTGTGCCATCCATCCCGAACTCGATCATAGCCTGCGACTTATTGATAGCAGCTATCTGGCCCGAAGCATCAGCGGAGATCACTTTCCTGGCAGTGATGTCAGTTGCAAACGCGACCACCCTCGCTGGATTCCCATCCTCGTCAAAGATCGGATTATAAGAAGCTTGAAGCCAGACTTCCTGGCCATTTTTGCCAATGTGCTTATACTCGGTAACCTGGAATTCTCCCCGGCTTAGACTTGTCCAAAAGTCCGCATACTCGTTGGAATTGGCATACTCAGCGTCAACAAACATCCGATGGGGCTGCCCTTGTACTTCGCTAAGTGCATATCCCATCAAGCTTAGAAAATTTTCATTTGCCGTCAGAATGATGCCCGTCAAATCGAATTCTATTATTGCCTGGGATTTGCTGATGGCAGCCATTCGGTAACTATATTGAATATATTTCTGTTCCGAATTATATTGCTCAGTGATGTTAGACCATTCAAGAACATTTCCGTTATATGTTCCGCCTGCATCACGAGAATCGCTGACCCTCACTTCAAAACGTGTTGACCCCACCGTGATCTCGGTGCGATAAGGCAGATTTCCCAAGTCGGCCATCATTCGCCTATGATTTGATCTCTCAGGGTGGAAGGTATCGATACACGTTCCCAGGAAAGCCTTACTGTTGAAATTTGGCCAGATATTTGCGAAATCAGCCTCGTGTTTAGTAAGCATCGCCATGGTTGCCCGGTTGGCGTACGTCACTAAAAAGTCTCTGTCGATGATCATGACCGCGGTAGAAATGGTATCGGCGACAACCTTAAGTTGATCTGAGTGAAGCTCTGCATCATTACCGGGCGAATCCTGAGTTGGCCGCAGAGAAACTAACTCTCCCTTTGGCAATGTCATCGTCTGTCGACTGATGGAGGCGGGAATAGCAAGTTTAACCTTGGTTGCGCGTCTTCCTGCCGGAGGAACTCTTACAATCGAATTGTTGCTGGTTCCGCTTGCCAATGTCATGTTCTCGAACCTTTCAAGGTGTTGATGATTTCGACTCTTGTTCTTGACTCTTCGGTATTTTTGAAGCACACCAAACCGGTGTCATCCGATCTTGGCCGCAGTGTGCTCTAAATTTTCCTGGCACCTGTGTCGAGCCATTTCTGTTCGATTGCGATCGGCCAAACAAACATTGCCACGGCTCAAAGTGCCCCTGCTAGAATGACTCGCTCAGTGTTCACTACTAGCAGAAGGCAGGATGCCAGCTGATGAACTCCCATCAACAAGGCCCTTTGTTCCGGCGGTAAAGTTCCAGGTAATTGAGCGAAGGTTTGATCTGAAGAGGTGACCGGAATATCTACTACGTCACAAATTTCGTCTACGAGGAAACTCACAGGTCCGCCCTCGCTATGAACAACGATATTCATGGGACGCGGACCGTTATCATCGTGATGCACTATACCAAGAATCCTGCGCAAATCAAGGGCGGTTACGATCTGTCCACGCAGATTAATTAGCCCTTCAACTGCGGCCGGCGAAAGCGGAACAGTCGTCATCTCCTGGTAGCGCATCAACTCTTGAATGTGAGATAGCTCGATGCCCAGAAAAAGCGAGCTAACCTTAAAGGTCACGAATTGCTTCGTCTCAGATGCCTTCTCAATAGTTGCGCCCGACGTCACCGCGGAGCCTTGAGTCGCTGTTATCGTCTTCATTGCGATCGACCTGCGCTTAGCAATTCTTTGTCAAGCTGCAATCCCACTGTCCCACCGGCGTTCTGTCGAGACGAACCATGAATGCTAGCCAGAATCGAGCTCCGATCACCAACATCGATGATCTCGTCCATCAGTTCGTTCAGCAGGCTTTGATGTTCTCCTGCATTGCCGATTGAGCCTCTCGTCATGCCGATAAGGGGAATACCCTGCGTCTTAGGTTGATGGCGAAGGGTTCTCACAAGGTTACAGGTACCCCTCACATCAACGGACAGCGCTTCAGGTTCAATCGACACGAGTATCAGATCGGGCGTCGCTCTCTGTACCATGTTGATTGCGTCTTGCATTTCAGCAAATTCATAAACCTTATGGCCATGCATCTCAAGAAAGCTCCGCATGATGCCCCGCGGTATCTTCCTGCGGTCGATGAGCAATAGAGTTTTACCATCTCCATGCCAAGGGGTGAGGCCTCCTCCGGATGAAATCCGGGTGCCAGATAATAGTGCATCCAAGTCAACAAAATCCGTCACTTTGCCGCCGACAATACCGGAACCGAGCAGTCCGAAGGCTGAACCGGCGCGCTTTATAGTGACACTGTCATCCACGATGTCGAGGATTTCATCCACGACCATGCCTACATATTGACCAGATTCACTGAAAACGATCACCTGCAAGGTCTCCGCGTCCGTCTCAGGCGCAGCATATCCCGGGTCAAGCAATTTACTAAGAGAGACGAGCGGCAGGATAGCTTCTCGATAGCGCACGACCGGTAAACCGCCTCCGTATTCGATACTTACCGTCGCTATCTCTTCTAATCGTGCGACCAGCGAGAGAGGCAGAACAAGGCGCGGGAATTTGCCTGATCGGAAAAGAAGCATCATCTGATCGGCCTCTGCGATGTTGCTCTCCAACTTGCTCCCGACATGCGAACGCTCCAAGAGTGGAGCGAGCAGGTTCGCCAGCCTTGCCACCCCGATAACATCCAAGATCAAGGCGATCTTCCCGTCACCCATGATGGTCGCTCCAAGGTAGCAACCGAGTGATTTCAACTGTTTACCCAGTGCCTTAACCACAATTTCCTGGGTGTCGTTCACGTCATCCACGACCAGGCCGAATTCTGTATCTTCTGCCTTCACAACAACAATGT
>CAXTNK010000026.1:52967-56861 GCA_964245665.1 uncultured Acidobacteriaceae bacterium | reverse complement strand
ACGCCTGCACTGTCTTGTCCACAACACCTGCCGGGACCATCAGCCATACCGCCTTGGGCGCCTTGAGCTTTGACACCATGTCTTCGAGGGAAGTTGAACCGGTTGCGCCTTCTTTGACCAGCGTCTCGACGGCAGCCTGGCTGTTGTCGAAAACCACGCACTCGTGACCACCCTTGATCAATCGGCGCACCATGTTGGCGCCCATTCTTCCGAGACCTACCATCGCAATCTGCATGAATCAAAATCCTCGTCTTGTCTTCTGTTTGTCTTCTGTCGTTGACCACGAATTGGATGCAATTTGATGGAGCGATGCAGCCTGCTGCGGGCGTAATCCCGGCGAGGAGGAAGCGGATTGCTCCAGAATCAACATGCGAATCTGAAAATGGCTACGCCTTCATCAAAGCACGAGACGCCTGCAGATGCGAGTCCACTGCGGTCCCCGGGCCGGTTTCTGCAACGGCACTGCTCTGATGCATGGTAAAAGGGAAAGGTTACGGAATTGTTCATGCTGCGGGTTTCTATAGAAATTTTCCAGTGACGCCTCACTCTCGGTGAAGACGAACCTTTGGCCAGAACTCCCTGCCGTCCGCCGGTGTTTGCATGATTTCAGCCAGTTTACGGTTACAAGTCCTGATGGATAGCCAGCCCTTGGGCCAATTGCGACAGCTGCAAGGAAAGTCTGAACAGTTTCCTCTACTGAACAGCGTGTTGTACCGTGCGGATTGAAACCAAATCCGGGTGCTAACCTTTGTGTATCCGGCGAGTGAAGGGGCTGCCGCTTTCCCAGATGAACGATAGTCTTTCGCAGCACCTGCAGGCTGATGAGCAGGGTGAACGGCCAGATGAACAGGCCTCCAGTATCAGTGACGATCTCCGGGCGCGCTCCGGTCTGCCATTGGTTGATCAACAGCCACGCTTGAGTGGTGCGCAACGCTTTCTACGCGCCTGCCTGCGGCAGCCCGTCGATGTGACCCCCGTCTGGTTTCTGCGGCAGGCGGGCCGCTACATGGCTGAATACCAGGCCGTTCGTCGTCACAATTCGCTGATCGATATCTGTAAAAAGCCCGACCTGGCGGCTGAAGTGACTATTACTGCCGCCGAAAAGCTGGACGTGGATGCGGCCATCATCTTTGCCGACCTCCTGTTGCCCTTTGAATGCATGGGGCTGCCATTTGAGTTCAAGGCCGGCGAGGGGCCGGTCGTCGAACACCCAGTCCGGTGCGCAGCCGATATCGACCGCCTGCGGACTGATCGCGCCTCGGAGCTTGGCTACGTAGCAGAAGCTATCCGGAAAGTTTCCGGTCATTTCAGGGACCGGCTGGGCATCATCGGATTCTGCGGGGCTCCCTTCACACTCGCCAGTTACATGATCGAGGGCGGCGGTTCGCGCAACTGGATTGAAACCAAGACCCTGATGTACCGCGATCCCTCTGCCTGGCAGGCCCTGCTGCAGAAGCTGTCCCTGGTGCTCATTGACTATTGCCGGCAGCAGGTGGAAGCGGGCGCGGATGTGATCCAGATCTTCGACAGCTGGGTCGGGTCGCTGGGTATGAGCGACTATCGCGAATTTGTGCTGCCGGTGACAACTGCGCTAGTCCGGCAGGTGCAGGCGATGGGTGTACCGGTCATTTATTTTGGCGTAGATACGGCCAGTCTGTTGCCGGCCATGCGGACCACGGGCGCGGATGTGATCGGGCTCGACTGGCGGACACCGCTCGATAAAGGCTGGGGCGATCTCGGCCACAGTTGCGCAGTGCAGGGCAATCTCGACCCGATTACGCTCTTCGCGCCGCCGGATATCCTGCGCAAACGCGTCCGCGAAGTGCTGGATCAGGCTGCCGGCCGGCCCGGACACATCTTCAATCTTGGCCACGGCATCGTTCCGGGAACCCCGGTCGAAAACGTACAGCGGGTCGTCGAATATGTACGAGAATATGGGGCTGAACATCATGGATGAACACAAGGTCGCCGTATTATTGCTGGCGCACGGTACGCCGGATGAACTGGCAGAGATCCCTGAATATCTCAGCAACGTGACCGGCGGACGGCCGATGCCGCAGCACGTGATTGACGAGATCAGTCACCGCTACGGGTTGATCGGCAAGAGTCCGCTAACCGGGCTGACGCTCGAGCAGGGACGACTGCTGGCCGCTGAAATCGGCCTGCCCGTCTACGTTGGCATGCGGAACTGGAAGCCCTACATTCGAGCCGTCGTCGCCCAGATGCGGGCTGATGGCATCGAGCAGATCATCGCGGTTTGCCTGGCTCCGCAAAATTCGCGTACCAGCGTCGGGCTCTATCGCCGCTATCTGATGTCAGCAGCTCAGGGCTTGACGGTCGATTTCGTGGAAGGCTGGGCAGACCATCCTTTGCTGGCAGAGGCATTCGCGGACCGTTTGCGGGCCGTCTGGCGGCCTGAACTACCAGTATTGTTTACGGCGCACAGTGTGCCCTGCCGGACGATCCAGGGCGCGCAGCCTCCTGCTCCAGAGGCTGAGCAGGTAATTCCGGCAGTGCCGACAAACGAGCCTGATCCGTATCCTGTTGACGCCAAGCGAACTGCGGCAGACGTTGCTGCGAAGTTTGCGCCTCTCGGATTGACAGAGGAGCGCTGGTTCTTTGCCTTCCAGAGCCAGGGAATGTCAGGCGGTCCATGGATCGGCCCGGCCGTCGAAGACACCATGAAAGCCCTGCGCGAAGCCGGCCATACCGAACTGATGATCCAGCCGATCGGTTTCCTGTGCGACCACGTCGAAATTCTCTATGACATTGATATCGGCTTCCGCGAGTATGGCGAGTCGATCGGCATGAAAGTATCAAGGCCCGAGTCGCTTAATAGTTCGCCTGTCCTGGTCCGGGCTCTGGCGGATGTGGTGCGCGGACGGCTTGCCGCGACAGGGTGGGCTCCCGTTGGCCAGGTGAGCATGGCTGCTTCCTGATGGGAGAAAACCGGCGCATTGCGATTCTTGGCGGCGGGATCAGCGGTCTAGCTGCCGCCTATGAAATCGCTACGCGTCACGAAGAAGCGTCATTCACGCTTTACGAAGCGTCCGGCCGTTTGGGCGGTACTGTCGAAACCGTGCATCAGGATGGCTTTACGATTGAATGTGGACCCGATTCATGGGTGACCGAGAAGCCGTGGGCACGCAACCTCGCAATCGAGCTCGGGCTCGCCGACGAAATTATTCCTTCCAACGACTTTCAGCGCGTTACCTACCTGGTGCAGGGGGGGCGGCTGGTGCCGATGCCTGCCGGAATGCGGATGATGGTCCCCTACGCGTGGGAGCCGCTGTTGGACTCGCCATTGCTGACCCCGCAGGCCAAACAGAATTATCAGCACGAGGCGTGGCGGGCGGAGGAACTGAAGGCGTCGGCCGTTGCACGTCGCGGCGAGGATGCGGATGAATCCGTGGCAGCGTTTACCATCCGCCATTTCGGCGAAGAAGCGACCCGCATGCTTGCTGGCCCGTTGCTGGCTGGCGTCTTCGGGGGCGACATCGACAAACTCAGCGTCCGTGCGGTGATGGCCCCGTTCGTAAGAATGGAAGCGGACACCGGTAGCCTGGTCGAGGCCGTTCGGGCGCGGGCCGCAGCTTCTGCGCCGGGTGCGTCCGTCTTCACTTCGTTGAAGTCAGGCCTTGGGACGCTCATCCAGGGAATAGTGGATGCTCTGCCGGCATCGTCAATCCGGCTGAAGCAGACAGTTACAGCCATCATTACGAACGGCTGGCAATGGAGCGTTCGTACAGCCACGGGTGAAACCGCCGAATACGATGCGGTACTGGTCGCTTTGCCGGCAGCTGCTACGCGTGCACTCTTGTCTTCTTTGCAGCAGACGGTCGCGGATGAAATCAGTGATCTCCTGCCGACGGAGTCGTCTTCGGCTGTTTGCGC
>CAXTNK010000026.1:52162-52957 GCA_964245665.1 uncultured Acidobacteriaceae bacterium | reverse complement strand
TTGCGCCGCCATTGGCTATCATCCGCAAAACGCCGCGCGCTTGAAAATTCCGCGAGGATTCGGTTTCCTTGTGCCGACTGCGGGTAACTCCAAGGTCTCCCTGCTGGCCGCGACTTTTGTCGACCAGAAGTTTCCCCACCGGGTGCCGGAAGGCGGAAGCCTGCTCCGTGGCTTTTTTGGTGGTCATGTAGCGGAGGAACTGCATGATGCTGCGGACACAACCGTCGTGGAGGAAACCCGCCGCCAACTTTCCCTTCTCCTCGGGCCACTGCCTGAACCGGATGTAGCCGTGGTGCGTCACTGGCCGCGATCCCTCCCGCAATACCTGGTTGGCCACATGTCGCGTATGCGTCGCATGGAGCCTCTGCTCGAGGGGCTGCCCAACCTTCGACTTCTGGGTAACTCGTACCATGGAGTCGGGTTGCCCGATCTCGTACGGGATGCCCGTGCGGCAGCAAATGCAATTGTTTCAGTCAGAACGGTAGAAGCCATACCCTGATGTTTCTGCAATGAAAACGAGCTTGGTAGCTCTCTTTCTGCTGCTGGATTCAGGAATCTCACTGTGAAAGAGTTGAGAGATGTTCCAAGTTACATAAAACGAATGCCGGGTCAGCCTGGCGCAGGGTGCAGATGAAGCAGAAGCAGAACGTTGTCATCGTAGGTGCGGGCCCGGGCGGCCTTGCTGCGGCTATCTTGCTGGGCCAGTCAGGCGTCAATGTGACGGTTGTGGAAAGTCGAGGTACGGTCGGTGGCCGTACCTCGCCAATCGAAAAACAGGGCTTCAAGTTGGATACC
>CAXTNK010000026.1:45858-52152 GCA_964245665.1 uncultured Acidobacteriaceae bacterium | reverse complement strand
TTTTTTCTCTATCCCCGCGTCCTGCAGGAGATCTTTGCCGTCGCCGGCCGAAGCCTCGACCGTGAAGTGCCGATGGTACGGCTTGACCCGCAATATCGGCTGGTTTTCGGCTCTGGAGGCGAACTCCTCGCGACCCCGGATATCGCAAAGATGGAACAGGCAATTGCCAAGGTCAGCCCCGGCGACGCGACCCGCTTCCGATCGTTCCTCAACGCAAATCGGAACAAACTGGAACGTTTTATCCCATTTCTTGAATCGCCATTTGAAAGCTGGCGCGACCTCGCGAAGCTGCGCATGCTGAAGATGCTGCCCCTTTTGAAGCCCTGGCGCTCGCTCGACGCCGATCTTCAAACCTATTTCAAGGACGAGCGCATCCGCCTCGGATTCAGCTTTCAATCAAAGTACCTCGGTATGTCACCCTTCACCTGTCCAAGCCTTTTCAGTATTCTTTCGTTCCTCGAGTATGAGCACGGCGTCTTTCACCCCGTCGGCGGTTGCGGAGCAGTGACGCGCGCCATGGCCCGTGTCGCACGCGACCTTGGCGTTCGCATTCTGCTTGATGAACCAGTGGAGCAGGTCTATTTCGAAGGTAGACGGGCAACCGGCGTGCGCACGCAGCAGCGCACCCTCGAGGCCGATGCAGTCGTCATTAATGCGGACTTCGCGCAGGCCATGCAGCGTATGCTGCCAGCCAGTGTTCGGCGTAAGTGGACAGATAAGAAGATTGAAAGCAAGAAATATTCCTGCTCGACCTTCATGCTCTATCTCGGCATAGACGGCAGGTATGACGACGTCTCGCACCACACCATCTACCTCGCGAAAAACTACCAGCAAAATCTGCGCGATATCGAGCAGACGCATCAGCTTTCGGCAGACCCTTCGTTCTACGTGCAGAATGCCTGCGTTACTGACGCAACGCTTGCCCCCAAAGATATGAGCACCCTGTACGTACTCGTTCCTGTTACACATGAAACCGAGAACGTGAACTGGGCGAAAGAAGAGGGTCGCTTCCGCGCTCTAGCATTAGCGCAACTGGAAAAGGTAGGTATCAAGGATGTAGAAAAGCGCATCCGTTTCGAAAAGGTGCTTACACCTAAAAGCTGGAACAGTGAGTTTGCGCTCCATCGTGGAGCGACTTTCAGTATGTCGCACAACCTCGGGCAGATGCTGCACAATCGACCGCATAACCGCTTCGAAGATGTTGAAGGCGTCTACCTGGTTGGCGGCGGAACGCACCCAGGCAGCGGACTGCCAGTCATCTTTGAATCGGCCCGCATCACTTCGCGTCTGCTGCTCGAGGATATGGCCATCGAGCCCGAGTGGAGTATGGAAAGTCCGCTTGCTGATGCCGTCTGCGAAGCTGCATCCTGATGGTGGAGACCGATACTGCTTTGCCCGCGCTCGAAAACATCCCGGACATTGCATGTGCCGACCTGCCGCAAATCGCCGGCAGCGAGGCCACGGCACGGGCGCGCGCGGCACATCTCTCGTGGTCGCGTGTCCCATTGAAAGCCAGGCTGCAGATTATCCGCAAGGCTCGGCATCATGTCGCAGACGCCTGCGTCGAACTTGCGTCGAGTATCACGGAAGCTTCTGCCGTAGCGAACAGGAACGTGGCTGACAGCCTTGTCGCCGAAGTGCTGCCACTGGCAGAGGCCTGCAAATTTCTTGAGCGCGAAGCAGAGGCTATTCTTCAGCCACAGAGGCTGGGACGCAAAGGGCTCCCGATCTGGCTGCATGGGGTGCATTCCGAAGTGCATCATGTGCCGCTCGGCGTCGTTCTGCTGATCGCTCCTTCAAACTATCCGCTCTTCCTCCCTGGTGTCCAGGCACTGCAGGCTCTTGTTGCCGGCAATGCTGTGTTGTGGAAGCCTGCGATTGGCGGCGAGCGAGCGGCACGCATGTTTGCGCGCCTGCTCACAGATGCCGGCCTGCCTGATAGTGTCCTGCAAATAATGCCCGTCGACATCGGGGTTGGTGTCGAGGCGATCCAACAGGGCGTCGACAAAATTTTTCTAACCGGTCATGCTGACACTGGCCGCGCGGTAATGCACCAGGCAGCTGAAGTACTTACGCCTTCCGTGATGGAACTCTCTGGCTGCGACGCAGTTTTTATTTTTGCAGGGGCTGACCTGACGCGGGTCGTTGAAGCCCTAGCCTTCGGTCTTCGACTGAATGGCTCGGCAACGTGCATGGCTCCACGGCGCGTCTTCGCGACAGAATCAATTATTCGCGAAGTGCTACAGCAATTGTTACCGTTTGCCGAGGTGATGGCTCCTGCACGAGTCAGTGCCGAGGCTGCGCAACTACTGGTTGAAGTGGTAGACGATGCATCCCGCCGAGGTGCGATGATTGTCCGGGATGGCCGACGCGGCTTGACTGCGACGCCTACCCTCGTCACCGCAGTCAGGCCTGACGACTCGATCATGCGGACAGACATTTTCGCCCCGCTGCTTGCATTCTGTGCCGTCGCCGATCAACATGCTGCGTTGCGAGCACATGCTGCGTGCCCGTACGCGCTGACCGCCGCGGTCTTCGGACCGGAAAAACAAGCCACGGAATTTGCCGGGAGAATCCGCGCCGGTACGGTCCTCATCAACGACCTTATCGTTTCAACGGCTGATCCGCGCGTGTCGTTTGGCGGACGTGGGGAGAGCGGCTTTGGTGTGACGCGCGGCCGTGAAGGTCTGCTCGAGATGACAGCCGTCAAAACAATCATCCGGCAAACCAGTCGCAGTCTGCGGCCATACGCACTGACTGGCGAGAAGCACATTGCGTTCTTCCAGAATTTTATTCAAGCTATGCACTCACGTTCACTGGCGGGGCGGATTGCCGGTGCTCGAAGACTCGTTTCGTCAGCCCGCACACTCGAAGACAGCTCGCACAAATAAAGGAAGAGAAGCATGCGTGTAGCAGTGATTGGTTCAGGACTTGGTGGTTTGTCAGCAGCATGTACCCTCGCGGCCCGCGGGTATGACGTCGAAGTATTCGAAAAAAATCCGTGGCTCGGCGGCAAGGCAGCCCAGTTGAACGAAGGCGGTTTCCGCTTTGACATGGGGCCAACCATCCTCATTATGCCGTCGGTGTTGCAGCGCGTTTTCTGCGAGGCAAAGCGCGACATGAATGACTACCTCGATCTGGTGCGGCTTGACCCGCAATGGCGCTGCTTTTTCGAGGACGGAAGCGTTGTCGACCTGAAGCATGACAAGCAGGAGATGGCCGACTCGCTCAACTTGAACGAGCCCGGTATGGGTGAGCGCTACCTCGAATTTATGAAGCTGTCCGAACAACTGCATGGCATTTCTGATCGCTTTTTCTTCTGGAAATCCATCGGCGGCATCGGCGATACATTCAACTTCAGCGGCAGCTTCAACGCAGCAGTCCTGAAAGACGTCATGCGCATGCGCATGGGTAGTACGGTGGCCAGCACCATCCGCAGTTATGTGAATGATCCGCGGCTGGCGCAGATGCTCGATCACATGGTGCAGTATGTCGGATCTTCCCCGGACGCCTCGCCGGCAATCCTGTGCTCCATCGGCAACATGCAGGCGCAGGAAGGCATCTGGTACCCGATAGGCGGCACGCGCGCTGTGCCCGAAGCGCTGGTAAAGCTTGGCAAGGAACTCGGCGTCCGCTACAACACGTCGGTCGACGTGGGTCAGATCCTGATGGAGCAGGGAAAGGTATCAGGCATAGTTGCAAATGGCGAGCCGATGCCCTTCGATGCGATCGTGTCGAACGAAGATGCAGTGCGCACGCACCGCGAACTGCTCGGCGGCGAAATCGCAGAAGACTTCGACAGCAAACGCGACTATGAGCCGGCATGCTCCGGCGTCGTCCTTTACCTTGGATTGAACAAGCGCTACGACCATCTCGCACATCACGACTTCGTCTTCTCCCGCGATCCGCATGAAGAGTTTCACCACATCTATGACCTTGGTGAACCTGCGCCTGACCCCACGTGCTATCTCGCATCGACGACGCACACTGATCCCGCGACTGCGCCTGACGGCGGCGATGCACTCTACGTACTGGTGCACACGCCTTATCTGCGTCGCAAGCATGACTGGTCGAAGATGTTCCCGGCGTATCGCCAGGTAATCCTCGACAAGTTGAAGCGCACTGCCGGTCTCACTGATATTGAAGACCGTATCGTTTTCGAACGTGCGCTTACACCGGTCGATATTCATGAGCGCTACAAAGTGTTGAACGGCGCGATCTACGGCATCTCCAGTCACGGCCGTTTCACGGGTGCTTTCAAGCCGGCCAACGCAAGCAGGGAAGTCGATGGTCTCTTCCTCGCCGGTGGTGCTGCTCATCCCGGACCCGGTATGCCGATGGTGATGATGAGTGGCTGGATCGCGGCAGACGCGCTCGATCAGCGCTACCGCGGCACAGAGCAGGCCGATGCTTCGCGCAAGCAGGCCGAACAATTACTGGCTACAGCGAGCTAGACGCGATGGCCTCGAAGCGCAGAGAAGACGAAGCAGGGCCACACTTCTCGCCTCGTCTTCTTGCGCTCTTCATGGCCTATTTGCACTGGTACGTGCCTCGGCATTTTCATGCGCTGCGCATCGCACATGCAGAGCGATTTCCTGCGGATGCGCAGCCTCTGATCGTCTGTATCAACCATCCATCATGGTGGGATCCACTTACCATTCTGATGGTGTCTCGTTTTCTCGCGCCACGGCGATTTGCATACGCTCCCATGGAAGCTGACGCGCTCGACCACTACGGATTTTTCAAACGCATCGGGGCTTTTCCTGTCGACAATAACTCGAGCCGTGCGGGCGCACAGTTTCTTCGCCAGGCCAACGCAATCCTCGCAAAACCGGATGCTATTCTCTGGATGACCCCTGAGGGACACTTCACTGATATACGCAGGCGTCCTATTGTATGGAAAACTGGCACGGCTGCATTGACACGGCATATTGCAGAATGCACCGTGGTGCCACTCGCGATTGAATACACCTACTGGGAAGAACGTTTGCCCGAGATACTTTGTTCCGTCGGTGAGCCTATGCAATTCAACCGTCGCCATGCCGCGACGAACGAAGCACGAAATGCTGCGCTCGAGTCAGCGATGGCCGCTGCACAGGAAGATCTCGCGACGCGCGCAATGAAGCGAGACGCTGCTTTGTTCACGCCGGTGTTCGCTGGTCGGGCTGGCGTGAGTGCATCGTATGACTTATGGCAGCGCATGCAATCTGCTCTGCGTGGTAAGCCATATATTGCTGAGCATGGGACGATCGCTCCGAAATGATCGAGACCGTGCTGATCGGTTCCGCCTTCTGGTGTTCGGTCGTGCCTGCCGCGCTTTTTTGCTGGAACCTCTATTATTTTCGCGTACCGAAGCGTGTGTCGACTCCTGAACATCAGAAATCTCCCAAGATTTCTGTACTGATCCCGGCGCGTAATGAAGAAGAAAACATTGGCCAGGCGATCGAGTGTGTGATCGCATCGAAGGGAATCGACTTCGAGTTGATTGTGCTCGATGATGCGTCGACCGATGCGACCGCTGCCATCATCGACAACTACGCCCGCAAGGACGATCGCGTCCGCCGCATGGCAGCCCCGCCAATTGCCGCGGGTTGGGCGGGCAAAGCCCACGCTGCGCATACTCTTTCAACACTCGCCAAGCATGACGTCTTCTGTTTTATTGATGCCGATGTGCGGATCGGATCGGACGCTCTCGCCCGTATGCATGACTTCCTGCTGCAAACAAGCTCTGCGATCGTTTCTGGTTTTCCTGAGGAGATCACGATTACTCCCCTCGAGTGGCTGCTGTTGCCTCTTATCCAGTTTTTGCTGCTCAGCTATCTGCCCTTCGCAGGTTTGCGGCACACCAACCAGCCGGGATTCGGCGCAGGCTGCGGCCAGCTGCAGATGATGACGCGCGCGGCCTATCGGCACACTGGCGGCTATGCCAGTGTGCGTTCCACGATGCACGACGGCATCACGCTCGCGAAGCTTTTCCGGACGAAGGGTTATCACTCTGACGCGGCCGATCTGACCGGGTTGGCGAGATGCCGTATGTATAACAATTGCAGTGACGTTTGGTTGGGGCTGACCAAAAATGCAACCGAGGGAATTGCTGCTCCAGGCCGCATCGTGCCATTCACACTGCTGCTGTTCTGTGGACAGATCCTGCCATGGCTGCTTCTATTCCACGCACTGCTGGCAAACGATATACACGGCTTGAAATGGATCGCAACTGCATGCATCGCGTCGTTGCTGACGCGATTCATTTCCGTTGTGCGCTTCCGGCAAAAAATAGCCGGAGCAGTCCTGCAT
>CAXTNK010000026.1:40729-45848 GCA_964245665.1 uncultured Acidobacteriaceae bacterium | reverse complement strand
TGCTTGTGCTGCAGTGGTCGGCACTGCTGCAGAAACTTCGCGGACGCCAGGCTACCTGGAAAGGCCGCGCGTTTGATCTCGGTTAGCCTTTCGTTTGTCATCCCGACCGAAGTGGAGGGATTTGTCTTTCCGTCCACTCGGACTATTTCACTTAGTCTTCGGCGACGATCCGCATACTCAGATCCACGGCAATCGCTGAGTGGGTGAGCGCTCCGGACGAGATGAAGTCAGGTCCGGCGAGTGCGTAGTCACGAATCGTTTCAAGCGTGATGCCGCCGGAGGCCTCGATCGGAATCGCGAGCCCGCGCAAACGAACCTGCGCGATCGATGAACGGATCTGCTCCGGCGTCATGTTGTCGAGCAGCAATGCTTCGGCGCCACCATCGAGTGCCTCGTTCAACTCCTTATCCGTGCGCACTTCCACCTGGATACGCTGACCCGGTTTGCGCAGACGGAATGCCCGTTCCAGTACCTTCGGAACGCCGCCGCCGAGCGAGATGTGGTTGTTCTTGATCAGGATGCCGTCAGATAAATCGAGCCGATGATTATGGCCGCCACCGCAAAGTACTGCGTACTTGTCGAAGAGCCGCAGGCCGGGCACGGTTTTGCGCGTGTCCAGTACTTTGGCGCCGGTGCCCTGGACGCGGTCGACATACTCGCGCGTAATGGTGGCGATACCGCTCATGCGCTGCATCAGGTTCAGTATGACGCGCTCGCAGGCAAGGATGACTCTTGCGTTGTGGCGGATGACAGCAACCGACTGCCCCTTTTTCACGCGCACGCCGTCGAAGATTTCGGGGTGATGAATGACCTCGAAGCGGCCCGAATCGCGCTGATCGAGCCTTGCGAATATCTCGAGAAATCGCGGGATCGAGCCGAGGCCGGAGATGGTGCAATCCTGCTTGGCCAGAACAGTCGCCGTTGCACGCAGCGCCGGATCAATCGTAACTGCGGTAGTCACATCTGTCGTTGCGTGATCTTCTGTGATCGCCTGTTCGAGTACTGCTTCGACGCGTTTGCTCTTCCAGTCCATAGTCACTCCGGTTTCCTGTTGATGTGGCTAGCGCAGCCCATCGATGGCTGCCCGGGTTTTTGGTACAAGCTGCTGCAACTCGGCTGCACGTTTGCGCAATCCATCGACAACTGCGACAGGCGCCTTGCCGAGAAATGCTTCGTTGCCAAGTTGCCGCTCGGCATTCGCCTGTTCTTTTTCGAGACGCGTCAGTTCTTTCGTTAGACGTTCGCGTTCGGCAACAGGATCGATCTGTTTTTCGAAGATAATCGCCGCATCAAACTCCGGCGACGAGCGCAGGACAGCGCCATCGGCAAAGCTGCTTACGAACTCCACGTTGGAAACCCGCGCAAGACGCTCGAGTATATCGCTGTTCGCGCGGAGCAGGGCTGCAGTTGTTTCTGATGTCCTGACCAGTGCCGGCACGGCTTCTTTTTCTGGCACTCCGGCAGCACGGCGCAGATCGCGAAGGGCAACAATCAGGCTCTGCAAGAGGGTCATCGCAGACTCGGCTGCTGTGTCAACGAGTGCTGTAGCAGAAGGATAATGCGTGAGTGCAATCGACTTCTGCGCCGGCTTTCCAGCATAAATTGCATGCCACAATTCTTCTGTCAGGAAGGGCATGAACGGCGATAGAAGGCGAAGCGCAGCTTCGAAGATACCGAGCAGTGTTTTGAGTGCAGCTCGCTTGTCGTCAGTCTGTCCGTCCTGCGTAAAGTCGAGGCGGATTTTGACGACTTCAAGATACCAGTCGCAAAAATCACCCCAGAAGAACTGGTAGATAAAGCTGGCTGCTTCGTCAAAGCGATACTCTTCAAGCGCCCGATGTACGCTCGCGGCAGTAGTGTTCAGCCGCGACACAATCCACCGAGCATCCAGCGTGTCCTGTTCCGTAACGACAGGCGCTGAAGGTAGCGTCGCCGGAGCCACAATGATGCCGGCCTCAGCCGCACGATCCACTTGCATGAACAGGAAGCGAGCGGCGTTCCAGATCTTGTTGGCGAAGGCGCGATAACCCTCGGTGCGCTCTTCGTTAAAGGCAATATCCGTGCCCGGCGATGCCATGGCAGCGAGCGTGAAGCGAGTCGCGTCCGTCCCGAATTTCCGGATGGTATCAATCGGGTCGATGACATTGCCCTTGGTCTTCGACATCTTCTGGCGGTCGGCATCACGCACCAGTGCGTGGATATATACCTCGCGGAAGGGAACTGCGTCGGCAAGCGTGCGCGGCGTGCCATCTGCCATTGGTTCATCGAGCATGAAGTGGCAGCCGAACATGATCATTCGCGCGACCCAGAAGAAGAGGATGTCGAAGCCGGTCACCAGCAGCTGAGTCGGATAAAACTTTGCGAGATCGGGCGTGTGCTGCGGCCAGCCAAAGACGGACATCGGCAGCAATCCCGACGAGAACCACGTATCGAGTACGTCTGTTTCCTGCTGCAGCGCCGTGCTGCCGCACTGGCTGCAGTTGGTCGGCGTTTCGCGCGCCACTGTGACTTCGTGGCAATTGTCACAGTGCCAGGCAGGAATGCGATGTCCCCACCATAACTGCCGCGAGATGCACCAGTCGTGAATATTCCGCATCCACTCGAAGTAAGTCTTCTTGTATTGCTCCGGCGTAAAGCGGACGTGGCCTTCTTCAACAGCAGCGATGGCCTTGTCGGCAAGCGGCTGAATCTTGATGAACCATTGCGTCGAAAGTCGCGGCTCGATGATGTCGCGTGAACGTTCGCAGCGGCCGACCGAGTTGGTGTGCTCCTTGATCTCGACCATCTGACCACGTGCTTCGAGATCGGCGATGATCTGCTTGCGCGCAGCGAAGCGATCAAGGCCTGCATACGGACCAGCCCCGGCATTCATGTGCGCCGTCTCGTCCATCACGTTGATCTGCGGCAGGTTGTGTCGCTTGCCGAGTTCAAAATCGTTCGGGTCGTGCGCCGGTGTAATCTTCACCGCGCCAGTGCCGAAATCGCGGCTTACCCAGGTGTCGGTCACGATGGGAATGATGCGTCCGGTGACCGGCTCGACGACACTCTTCCCGTGGAAGGCGGCGTAGCGTTCGTCGTCCGGATGCACGGCCACGGCAACGTCTCCCGGCATGGTTTCCGGTCGTGTCGTCGCGATGGTGATGGTCTCACCGGTAAGAGTGCCGCCACTTCCAACCACGTTGTAGCGGATGATATATAGCTTGCCCTGCTGCTCTTCGTGCACAACTTCCACATCAGAGACCGCGGTCTGGCAGCTGGGACACCAGTTCACAATGTAGGCGCCGCGATAAATCAGCCCCTGCTCGTGCAGCCGCACGAAGGCTTCCTTCACGGCAATCGACAGGCCTTCATCCATCGTGAAATATTCACGCGACCAATCGACCGAGGCGCCGAGACGTTTCATCTGGTCGAGGATGGCTCCGCCGTAATGTGCCCTCCATTGCCACACGCGATCGACAAACGCTTCACGTCCAAGAGCATGGCGCGACGTCTCCTCGCTGGCCAACTGGCGCTCCACCATCATCTGGGTTGCAATGCCGGCGTGATCAGTGCCGGGAACCCAGTTCGTCAGTTCACCGCGCATACGGCGCCAGCGGGTCAGTATATCCATCTCCGTCTGGTTGAGCATGTGCCCCATGTGCAGACGGCCGGTCACATTTGGCGGCGGTAGCAGCAGGGTAAAGACTTTTTGCGGGGGCGAGGCGGCCTGCGTTGCTGCACCTGCAGGCTTCGAACTGCTGGCGGAACCAGGGATGTCGAATAGACGTTCGTCGACCCAATACTGGGCCCATCGGTCTTCAATCTGGGAGGGGTCGTAGGCTTTGGCTAACTCATGCGACATGGAAGTGCCTTTATCGTAACAACTCGGTTCCGTCAGGACGGGATCAAACGGGTTTCAGGAAAAAGCCCCCGGTTATGGGAACCGAGGGCTTGGAAACGGCTGATGACTCGCGTCAACCTTAGAAGGGATTGAGCTTATCCAGACCCTTTTTCTTGTTGGGATCCTTGGTCGAAGATTCCTGCTTCTTGTTGACCTTGACCTTGGCGTTTTTCTTCGTTTTGACGGTCGATTGCGGTGGTGCCGGACCCGCCTGCACATCGTTATGCTGCATCTGTGCTTCGGCTGGCTTCTCGACTGATGGCAAAGGGCCGTTGTTGGCGGGTCCGACGCTTGGCAGGTTGCCCCCGCCTGCAGCCACAGGTGCAGAGACTGTGCCGCTGGTGGGCGCAGCGCCGTCACTGGTATTGCCGTCGTTGTTATTCAGAATGGTCACGCCCATACCAGTCGATGTAGCGCCACCGCTGTTGTCGGGAACATTCTCCATCTTCACGGCTGGACTGTCAGTCCGTGGAGGAGCAGAACCTCCAGAGGAACCAGGTGCGGGCGAGGTCGCTGCAACTTCCGATGGTGGAATTGGCTTGTTATTGATGGCAGCATTAATGGTCGCTACCGTTTCGTTTGAGACTGCCGGCGCCATAATGGCCTTTGGATCAGCCATCGTGGGCTCGCCAACGCGGGCTGCGCTCACCGTCGACGGACCATGCTTCACCAGCAGGAGAGCGCGGTCTTTCAGCCTCACGTTCACACGGCTCTGTTCTTCGGCTTCACTTTCGGCCAGAGCAGCCTGTGATGGTTCAGGTACGGGACGGGCCAGGCCAATCAGCCGTTCGCGCGCATCCTCTACGTGCGGAGCCATGGGATAACGCGTCACCACGAGTTCATAACACTTGGCCGCGCGGTCGTCATAAATCGACGCCAGGCGCTCTTTGGCTGCGCCGCTCACGTTCAATTTCTGCGTCAGGTTAGCTTCTGCCGCGTAGGCATCGCCCAACTGAATGAGGGCAAGATCACTATGGCTGTACAACGGATACGCGTCGGTCAGGCTCTGCAGGCGGGCGATGGTGGCAGCCCAGTTTTCATGCGTTGCATAGAAGCTGCCGATCTCATATTCGCGGTCCGCCATCACTTCCTGGACCTCGCGCAGCCGCTGCTTGGCGCGTGGGACCAGCGTCGAGTCAGGAAACTGCTGAATCATCAGGCGGTATTCCTGCTCGGCACGCGCGACGTTGGTGTCATCGCGATCCGGCTTTTCCATCTGCGCAAAATAGATATCAGCGA
>CAXTNK010000026.1:8619-40719 GCA_964245665.1 uncultured Acidobacteriaceae bacterium | reverse complement strand
GGCTTCCGGCTGATTGGGGAAGAAGGTGATGAAATCCTTGTACTCGGCCTCGGCCTGTTCGAGCGCCGCAGTGCCGCCTTCCTTGTACCAGGTGTCACCGATGGCGAGCTTGGCGCGCATCTGGTACTCCGATTCGGGATAAGTGTTCAGCATCGTCTGCAGGTCAAGCCGGGCGACGTCGTACTTACCCTTCTTCATCGCAGTCAGGGCTTTGTCAAACAATTCCTTGTCAGGCTGCTTCGAGGTCAGGCCTGCCGTTGGATCATCCGCACTGGCCTTGTTGGATTTTTTCTTGGTAAATACGCCCGCGTGACTTGCCGGAACCGCTACCATGCATGCAAGCAGGCACAGGGCGGAGATGCTCGGAATAAAACGCTTCATTCACACCTCTAAACTGCACATCAAAAACGCGTAAACGACGCTGTCGGGCAGCGATGCGACGCGCCAGATACCCGGTTCAGCATTCTGGCTATGCCAACCATGCCAGCAGCCAGCCAGGCCTGCCGGGCTTCCATTTAGTGTATACGTCCAGCGCCGTTCCAGCCCAAATTGTGAGTCAACTTCCTACTCTATTCTGCATCGAACCAGACGCCGTACCTTCCCGCTACAAATGGCTATGCCCTGGCCAGGGAAATATCAGCAGCCTGTGCTGCTTCAAGAAGCCCTCGGCCATTTTTCACCGGGTCGCCGCCTGAAAAAACGGCACTGCCGGCAACGAGTAGTTCCGCACCTGCTTGGACGACGCTCGCAATGGTTTCGTGAGCCACGCCGCCATCTACTTCGATCAGGAAATTGAGCCCGCGCTCTTCACGCAGACTGCGCAGGTAGCTCAGTTTCTCAAGCGAAAAAGGGATGAACTTCTGGCCGCCAAAGCCCGGATTTACACTCATCACCAGCACATGGTGGAGCAGAGGCAGAATATCGAGCAGCACGTCCACCCGCGTCGCCGGATTGATGACCACGCCTGGTTCCATGCCGTGCTCGCGGATCAACTCGATCGTGCGGTGCAGGTGTGGACAGGCTTCATAGTGGACCCCGATCCAGTTCGCTCCCGCATCAGCGAACATCGGGATGAACTGATCGGCATGCTCGATCATCAGGTGGCAGTCGAGCGGCAGCTTCGTTACCTTGCGAATCGACTTCACAACCGGCGGACCAAGCGTGATATTGGGTACGAAGTGTCCATCCATCACGTCGACATGGATGGCAGTACCGCCAGCCTGTTCAGCCATGGCGATGGCATCGGCAAGGCGGGCAAAATCTGCGGAGAGGATCGAAGGAAGTAGTTTAACCATAATGAGAATCGTTCCAGTCAATCAGCCTGCGTTGCTGGAAATTCAAGTTTACCAGCGCATCTTTAGCCAGGACATTTTCACCAGGGCACAGCCCTTTTGCTCTCATCATCACCCCAACCATTGTTATCTGCCCTGAGGCCTCGTGCGCCTAGGCTATGTCAGCGGCGTTTAACCTTTGTCATCCTGAGCGAAGTCCAAGGACCTGCGTCTTTCCCGCAAGTCACGAACTCAAGGCAAATTGCGCAATCAGGCATGCCACTGCGCAGCCTTCTGGCCCGGCGCGCCGGCCCCGAACTGTACCGCAGCCGCCACGCGCGAGATGGCTCTGAGCAGCGCACGCTTCGGCATCTGGCCATTCGCGTCGACGAACAGTACCTCACCGATACGGCGCATCTGAGGGCGGTAAAACCAGCGCGTAAACAACGATAGATGAGCCTGCAATCCTTTGGCCGGAACAGGCTCGGTATCTGCAAGCTGCTGCAAAACTTCATCCAGCCGCGCCTCCAGCATGTCGCGCGGAAGCTCTTTCGAAATTAAGGGAGCAGCGCCCTCCTCAGCGAGAGGCACAGCCTGCAGCGCCATTGGCTGCGTATACAGCGAACTCGAACCGGAAAGTTCGTTGTGGAGACGCATGCCGATCGTCGAGTAAGCGACCGGGCCGGACAGACCTCCGCGCTCCAGACCAAACAGGTCGACCTGATCAGGACTGCTGCCGGGCTGGAGGATGATACCGGTCAAGCTATCCAGCGAGCGAGCCGCTTCTGGCATCTGGGCTGCGACTGCTTCGACCTTCAGGTAGCGCTGATGCAGCGCCGCTGCCTGCTCAAATTCCAGCTGTTCCGACGCTTCGTTTCGCTTGCGATCCACCTGGTCTAGGAGACTTTTGCCGCGCGTCAACAGGAACTGCTCCACGGCCTCTGCCTCCTGATGGTACCGTTCCGGTGTGCAACCCTGGTAGCAGGGGGCCAGGCACTTCTTCATCTCGGAATACGCGCAGCCCGGGTGACTTGGGTGCGGATCAAGATTCTCGACACAGCGGCGCAGCAGGAAGAGATTGAGCACTTCCTCAAGGTAACGTTCCGCGGCCGCCTTCGACGGAAATGGACCGACCGGCTGGGCCTTCGGTGCCGAGACACGGTTTACCTTCGTGCTGATGACCGCCCGTGGGAAGGGATTATCCATTCCCAGCTTCAGGAAGGCTGCCGGACGGAGCCTCAGACGCTTTTCGGCGCTTCGATCGCCACCGCCACCTGCCTGAACCGCTTCGAGTACAGTCGCAGCTTCATAAAAGGTAAAGTCGGAAGCAAAATCCGAGCCTGTCTCGGTATATTCAATGCGGCGAATACGTCCGGCGAGTTGCAGCCTGCGTCCCTGCGTTGGGGCAGGCCGCAGGAATCGTTGCAGGCGCCGTTTGAGATTGCTGGTTTTGGCTAGGTATGGTTCGGCCCTTGGGTCTTCGGCGAACAGCGCAAAGATCCCGCAAGTTTCGGGCAGAGCGGACAATGAAGCGGCCGGCTCTGTGGGATCAAACGCGATTGCATGCCGAAGCAAAGTGGCGGCTGGCCCAGGTGTTGCCTCGTTGATCGGGTAGTTGACCGGATCGCCGACCGGCGCGGACGCGTCGAGCGTCTGCCGTAGCTCATGCCCGGTCGTGGCACTCGGCAGTGCAGAGGTCTCCGCCGAAAGAACGGCTGCCTGGTCCTCGGTCTTCACCATCGATCTGGCCCTGTCATGTCCACTGCCAGTATCGTACCGCCGCTGCAGGAAAAATTCAGCCTCTCGGCATCAGTAGCGACATCGGAATACCGATATGGGACGAATCTCCTTGAGCGTCCCATAATGATCCCGCATTGATTTATTTGCCGCCGGTGCCAGCATTCTTCGACAGCAGTGTGTTCACATTGTCCATATCGATCAGTGTTACGCCCGTATCCACAAACGAGGGAACTGGCGCGAACGGGTCGAGGCTGTTATTTGCCTGCAGGGATTTGGGAGGATAGTGATGAATGTGGTCGAGGGCCTGCAAACCCAGCAGCGCCATGGTGTAAGGCTTCTGCGAAAGGGTCGAATCAATCGTCCCGTCCTTGACCATTTTCAAGGTGTCGTCGTCGACATCCATGGCCACCAGCAGGCGTCCGGCTGCATGGGCGCGCTGGAAAGCCAGCCCCACATCCTTGCCCGCCGAGGCCTCAAGGCAGATGAACGCATCGATCTTGCCAGTTCCCGAACGGCCAAGGTATTCAGCCGCCTTGTCCATAGCCGTTCCCGAATCGCCTTTCATGTCGAAGACATCGACAATCTTGATGCCGGGATACCCTGCAAAGGCGTCCTTATAGCCCTTTAAACGTTCTTCAAGGTTCGGCTGTCCGGGCATGGTGAAGAAGACGACATTCCCCTTTTCACTCAGCTGCGCGGCCACCCTCTGTCCGCCAAGGCGGCCAGCCTCAAGGTTATTGGTGCCGATGAAGTAGAGGCGCTTGCTGTCTGGTGAGTCAGAATCGATGGTGATGACCGGCACACCGGCGGCCATGGCTGCGTCAATCTCGGGTGTCATCAACTGCGCATTGGCTACAGACACCAGGATGCCGGCCGGCTTCTTTGCGACTGCATCGCGAAAGTCCTTGACCTCCGCCTGCGGATCGAAGGTGGTCGGCCCTTCCATATCGGCCGCAACGCCGTATTCCTTGGCGGCTCGATCAAACCCTGCCTTCGCATTCTGCCAGTAGGGAAGGTTCACATTGGTCGCAATCAGGATGTACTGTTCGCTCTTGTCATGCGCAGCACAACCGGCCAGCACCAGCGAAAGCGCTGCGAGCAGGAAAGCAGGGGTGCGCTTGTGGCTATAAGTAGTGCGAGGGACCCTGCCGAGTGCCCGGATGAATGTATCTGCTGTTGCGACGTCAATCCTGTCAGTGACGGTCGTGCCCATTATTTTGCCCTCCGAGGGAACGCGCCCGGGGCGACAGCAATAGGCCTCTGGCGCAGTCTGAACTCCTCTGCGGACGCCAATACTACTCCTGCGAAGCGACGAGTGAACAACAAATTATGCAGGAAAAAATGAGCACTGGTCTCAGGAGGATCAGCGGGAACTGGTCTCATAACACGGTGAAGCCGAACTATTCGTATGCAGCCCGGGGTCAAAGCTGGTTGCAAAAGGTCGGCGGAACCGGTCAGGCATATGTGAGAACAGTTCTATTCTCCTGCAACCACCATGCCATCGATGCGGATGGTCGGCGAGGCTGTCGAGCCGCGGAAGATAAGGTCGTCGGCGATGGCCGAAATGTTCTTGAACATCTCTTTCAGATTGCCGGCAATAGTGATTTCTTCAACCGGGTAGGTCAACTCGCCGTTCTCGATCCAAAGGCCGGAGGCGCCACGCGAGTAATCGCCGGTGACCATGTTCACTCCCTGCCCAATCAACTCTGTTACGTAAAGGCCCTTTGTCACGCCGGACAGCAGCGCGTCCGGCGTAATAGATCCCTTGCTGAGGAAAAGATTATGCGCGCCGATGCCGGGCGTGCCCGCCAGCCCGCGCGAGGCGTTCCCGGTAGACTCCATACCAAGTTTGCGACCCATGTATGTATTGAGCAGGTAGTTCCGCAGGATGCCGTTCTCGACAATGACCGTCCGCCGCGTTGGCAGGCCCTCGCCATCAAAGGGTGACGTGCCGAAGCCTCCGACGATGGTGCCGTCATCGATGACCGTGATGGTCTCGGCTGCGACCTGTTTGCCCAGCATGCCGACGAAGAAGGAGGAGTGGTGATAGATGGCCGAACCGCTCGCCGCTTCAAAGATGTGGCCGATCATCGAGCGCGCAATCTCAGGCGAGAAGACGATCGGCACCTGCTGCGTCGGCACTGGCTTCGCGCCCAGCCGGCGCAGCGCACGCCGAGCCGATTCGCGGCCCACAGACTCCGGCGATTCGAGCTTGCCGGCGCTACGCGCGCTCGAATACCAGTAGTCACGCTGCATTTTGCCATCGGAGGATTGCGCAATCGGTGCTGCGTCGATCGAGCAATACGACCGGCGATATTCACCGACAAAGCCGCGCGAATTCGCCAGGATCTTATGCCCGGTAGCTGCTTCAAAGCCCGCACCCTTACTGTTGGTGATCGAACCCGCAGCCGTCGACTCATGCGCCAGCGCTGCGGCTTCGGCACGCTTTGCCCACTGAATACGCTCAGCCGGTGGCAGCGCGTAGACGTCTTCGTGGTAAAGGCCCAGTTCGCCCGGAAGGCTGCCGAAAGCCGCAGTTTCCGGTAGCCCGGCGAAGGGATCAGGCGTGGTGATCTTGGCCAGTTCAACGGCACCGGAGACGAGGTAGCGCATACCTTCCGCTGAGAAATCCGTCGACGAGGTCGTGGCCGTGCGCATGCCATCTTCCGACTTGAAGTAGACACGGATACCGATGGCGCGCGAGCCGGATTCCTTCAGCCGCTCGACTTCGCCCATGCGGATGAGGGCCTCGAATTCGTCGCCACCGCCGATCGCAACCTCGGCGTCGCTGGCGCCCGCGGCAAGTGCGCGGTCAATGGTATCGGCGGCCAGTTGTCGCAGGTCGAGGCTGGTTTCAGAAGAAGAGGCATTCGCGGGCGTGAGACTAGTGGCCATATCCCTACTTTACCGCGAGCCACTGCACGCAGACGGTTATCGCTGCTCATGGCAGAGTCCAGGAACATAAACCCATCAATTCCCCGGACGGGAGCATCCAAATGACCTGAATGCTCAATTTGGTTAGCGATCTTGTCATCAAGACCGAAAAGTAGGGATCTGCATTGAAGCTGCCGAGGTTGTGCAGCACCCTCACGTTTCGATACTCACGGGCCTGACGACTTTGGGATACTAAGCCTTGGAACGTCGTTCGATAGGAATAACGTCGCCTCCCTTTCAAAACACACACTACGGAGATCGCCATGAGCACTTTTGGAAGCACACCCGGCCAATCGCCCGTTGTCAGCCCGCGCTCCACAAGCCTTGCTTCGACTGCCGGATGGTCGATCTGGGTAGCTGTTCTGGTCGTCCTTGCCGGTCTGGCGGCCATCATCCTGCCGGTGGTCGGCGGCATTGCCGTGACTCTGCTGGTGGGCTGGGCGCTGCTCATGGTCGGCGTACTGCATCTCTTTTATGCCTTCGGCGGGCGCACTGCAGGCAGCCGACTTTGGGAGCTTCTGCTGGGCGTCTTGTATGTTTTGGCTGGCGGCTACCTCATCTTTCATCCCCTGCTCGGACTCACGACGATCACCCTTCTGCTGGCCGCCTATCTGCTGGTAAAAGGTGTGCTTGAGATTGCACAGTTTTTCCAGACGCACCCACGCCGCGGGGTCACCTGGCTGATCCTCGACGGCATCATCAACATCGTGCTAGCCGTGATCATCTGGAGCCAGTGGCCATTCCGTTCGCTGTGGGTGGTCGGCACGCTGATCGGCATCAGCATCCTGTTCAGCGGCATGTCGCGGCTGATGTTATCGATGGAAGGTAGACGGTCGCCGGGAGTATAGGAGAGCTTTGAAGGCGTTTCAAGACGTCAGCGATAGCCAGGTCAAGAAAGATTACGGTGCCGATCCGGAAATCATTCCAATATTTCCGTTGTAAGGAAGATAGAGATCACCAACAGTTCCGATTAGAATATTAATTAGGTATTGGGATGATGAGGTCGAAGAGCTCACCATCTATGGGATCCTCGATCCTCGAATTCAAAGGTTCAAATACGTTGGACTGACTTCGGATTTTCAGCGGCCAAGGCGAATGCGCCCGAGGGACGATGTTGGAAGTGGCAGTGCCGACAGCGGCCAGGTGCGGGTATGATGGGCGAAGGTGTAGCAAGGTGTCTTAGAAAATGAAGCAAATCTGCTAATGCTTTGCCACCAGTTCATAATGAGCTACGCGTCGTTGCCAATGATCCTGCTTAACACTATCAGGCAGACAATGGTTAAAGCAGATCTCTTCACTGCGCTTCGCTTCGGTCGAGCTGACAAGGATGCTGCGCTAGCGCCCAGTCCCACCGACTACCATCCGATCCAACTTGATCGTCGGCATGCCGACGCCTACCGGCACACTCTGCCCATCCTTACCACAGGTGCCTACGCCTTCGTCCAGCTTCAGATCGTGGCCGACCATCGAGACGTATTTAAGCGCCTCCGGACCATTGCCGATCAGAGTTGCGTCGCGGACCGGTGACGTCACTTTGCCATCTTCGATCAGGTAGGCTTCGGAGGCGGAGAAGACGAATTTGCCGCTGGTGATATCGACCGAACCGCCGCCGAAGTTGACGGCATACAGACCCTTTTTCACACTGCGGATAATGTCTTCGGGCGCATCTTCGCCGGCCAGCATGTACGTGTTCGTCATGCGTGGCATGGGGATCTGCTGGTAGCTTTCGCGGCGGCCGTTGCCAGTATCCTTGCCGCCCATCAGCCGGGCCGATAGCTTGTCGCTCATGTAGCCCTTCAGGATGCCGTTTTCGATTAGCACCGTCTCCTGCGTGGGCGAGCCTTCATCGTCGATGTTCAATGACCCGCGGCGGTTGGGCATAGTGCCGTTGTCGACCACCGTCACCTTCGAACTCGCGACCTGGCGGCCGATCATGCCGGCGAAGGCAGAGGTTTTCTTACGGTTGAAATCCGCTTCGAGACCGTGACCGACAGCCTCATGCAGCAGGACGCCTGGCCAGCCGGGACCGAGCACAACTTCCATCTCGCCTGCGGGTGCCGGCACTGCATTCAACTGAAGAATGGCCTGCCGCGCAGCTTCGCCGGCAAAGAACTCCGGCGTCTTTTCTTCCTCGAAAAAGTCGAGTTCGACGCGACCGCCGCCACCCGAAGTTCCGCGCGCTGTCTTCGCTTCCAGACCAGTGTCGTCTTTCGCGATGACGAAAACGTTCAGGCGCGCCAGTGGCTGCGTGTCGGAAGCATACGTGCCATCGGAAGCAGCAATCAGGATCCGACGCACTTCGTCTGAAAAGCCTGCGCGTACCTGGATGATGCGCGGGTCATAGGCGCGGGCGGCGACATCAGCGCGACGGACGAGGGCGAGCTTGGCCGCGATGCCTGGATCAGCATCTGCCGCAGGCACGGGATAAAGGGTCGAGGCGGATTTCTCCTCGAAAGCCGCGACGGGTGAGGTGGCCGGACCGCTGGCGATGAGGGCCGCCGTCCGCGCTGCGCGCAGCAGCTTCTCGGAGGACAGTTCATCCGTATATGCATAGCCGGTGCGCTCGCCGGACAGGACGCGGATACCGCACCCGGCGCTCATGCCCTGGCTGGCGGATTTGACCATTGATTCATCAAGGCCAATTGACGTGGACGACACCGCTTCAAAGTAGAGGTCAGCAAAGTCGCCGCCGGCAGAGAGAGCCTCGCCCAGGCAGCGTTCCAGCAGGCGGTCGGTGATGCCGAACTTGTCGAAGAAATAACGCTTCTGCCCTGTTGTGTTGTTCGGTGCCATGGTGCCTGCTGCGGTCTGCGTGGCCACTGTTCGCCTTTCGATGTACGGGGGAAATGGATGGGCTGTCTCTATTGTAATCGCGATGCGGGCGTCGACGAGTGGTCTTCAGTTATCATGCCGGGCTCAGTTATGATGGGCGCCAATGGATGCGTGTGAGGATTTGCAATACCCACTGGGAAAGTTTGTGACACCCCCGAGCCTGGGCGCCATGGAGCGCGAAGCTGCCATGGCGACGCTGGCTGGTTTGCCGCAGGAACTTGCCACCGCGGTTCATAGGCTCAACGATGCGCAGCTCGACACTCCGTACCGTCTGGGAGGGTGGACGATCCGGCAGCTGGTCCATCACGTTGCGGACAGTCACTTGAATGCCTATGCGCGAATGCGGCTGGCCATCACCGCGAGCGCAGCCGACGCGACCGCAGCCGACGACTGGCCGACGATTTTCGCCTATAACCAGGCGGCCTGGGCGGAACTTGCGGATTCGAAATTGCCACCGGCTGTGTCACTCCGGCTGCTTGAGAGCGTGCATGAGCGCTGGGTGGCGACGTTGCGCGCTCTGCCTGAAACGGCGTGGGCGCGCGGCTACAAGCACCCCGAAAATGGTCCACAGAGACTCGATACGGTGCTCGCGATGTATGCGTGGCATTCGCGGCATCACGTGGCCCATATCCTTAACTGCCGCAGGCGTGAAGGCTGGTAGTTCGAGCTTGGGATTTGATTCAAGCTCGCGCGTCTTTGGTAACTTGCAGTGTGTCAAAATTACGCGCAAGCTCGTTGCAAATGTCAGCGACAGCTCTGGTTAGTCCATCCGGTCCTACGGCCGAAGTCCTCGCGCGCGTGCTCGAACGGTATCTCGCCGATTTTCCGAAAGCCGTGGTACTTGAAGAGGGTCGCGTGGCCTTTGAGATGTCTCGCTCGAGTTTTTCGCTTTCGACCGAGCATGACCGCTGTGTTCTGCAACTATGGTCTGAAAACCAGAATTACCTGCGGACGGTGATCGGTGTCCAGACGCGCAAGGATTCGCTTAACGTAAAGGTCCGCCGCTTTGGCCGGCCTGAGGCGGAGACTCTGCAGTTCGTTGCCGATCGTGACACGCGCACGCCGACGACCCGCCAGGCTGCACGCAAACGATTCAGGTTCACCGTCGAGCACCTTCTGGCCCGGGAGTGGAGTGAATGGAAGCTGCTGGGGATGCGTTCCGCCATGGACCTGGAGCACAGCTTTGGCCCGGCGTATGTGCGTGGCCTTCTAACGCGCGGACAGAGCGCATGGGCCCTCATCGCCGTCAGTGCCGGCGAGATGCCGGCGACCGTTGACGGCATCCTCACTCTGGGCATTCTGTGGCTGCACCAGTGTCGAGAGCAGTATGGTGCGCGGAGAGTAGTACAGGGGCTGCGCATCCTGGTGCCTGCGGGAACGTCAGAGGTGACAGCGTCGCGCATCGCGTGGCTGAATCCTTCGCTCGCCAAGTGGCAGCTTTGGGAGATGGATCCGATGGGCGACGGGCTGGCGCAGGTGGAGACCAGCCGGCAGGGCAACCTGCGCACCCGGCTGGTGCGTGCCTTCAACCCCGAGAATATCCTCGAGCGTTTTGCAGAAGATACAGCGAGGATTCTCGCGCTGGTGCCCGAGATCGATCAGGGTATCGTCGAGGTGCGTGCCCGCAGCACCTCTGAAGTGACACTGTCGCTGCACGGACTTGAGTTTGCCCGTGTCCGTTTTGCCCTGGCGCCCGGCAGCTTTACGCGGCAGAATTCTGTGACCTTCGGGGCCGGCCCCAATGAGACTGAACTGAACGAAGAAACTGAGCCGATGCTGCGGGAACTGGTCGCACGGCTGTTTGCGAGCCGGCGTGCCGATTCCTTAGCGCATGATTCGCTGTACCGGTTGCAACCGGAGCGCTGGCTTGAAGCAGCGCTCAGGCAGGATCTTGCGCAGATTGAACCGATGCTGAATCTGAAGTATGTCTACAGCCAGGTACCGGCCTTTGCTGCCGGGGATCGCGGAATGCTGGATCTGCTGACCGTGAACCGGACCGGCCGGCTTGCGGTGCTGGAACTGAAAGCAGATGACGACCTGCACCTGCCGCTGCAGGGACTGGATTACTGGCTGCGTGTGCACCAGCTGCATGCGAGCGGCGATACGCTGAAGTCCGAGTTACAGAGCAGCGGCTATTTCCCGGAGATCGAGCTTTCCCCCGCATCGCCGTTACTGTTTTTCGTCGCGCCGGCATTGCGGATTCATCCCGCGAACGAGATAGTGCTGAAGTATTTTGCGGAGGAGATTGAGTGGACGCTTATCGCGCTGAATGAAGACTGGCGGACAGAACGCAAAGTCATCTTCAGGAAGCATTCGAAGAGACAGGAGGCGGGAATGATTCATTGAACCGCGAATAAAACGTGATTTGCCACCGGCAATGTGTTGCCTTCCGGGCCCTGTCCCTCATTCCGGATATGTCATCCTGAGTGAAGTCGAAGGACCCGCGCTTTCTACGCCTCGGCGAGCGGGCAGCTTTCTTCGATCTCGGTGTTCAACTCGGCCACCTCGCCAGTGATATTCTCAGAAACGCGAACCCGGGGCTCAAAGAAAGCATCGACAGCGTCGAGGATTGCCGTGCCTGTTTTTGCCTCGAAGATGTTCCTGCGCAAGCCTGCGCCGCCGGGGACGCCGTGCGTAAACCAGGCGGCAAACTGCTTCATCTTGCCCGCAGCCTCGCGATGCACCTGCGCCCTCGCCGCTCCCGCGTTCAGATTGGCTTTCGCTGCGGCACTCGCTTCTTCGAGCGCGATCTCTTCGAGCAGCATCTCGAAGTAGGCGCGGATCATCCGGTAGCGGTCGAGTTCGGTCGGCCGGTCATAGCGGCCGGTGGCTGTGTACTGCGCAATCTGGCGGAAGATCCATGGATTTGCCGGCGCCGCTCGCCCGATCATGACGGCATCGCAGCCCGTCTGTTCGACCATCGCTGCCGCATCTTCGGGTGTACGGACATCGCCATTGCCAATGATCGGGATACTGACCGCGTCCTTGACTGCAGCGATATATTCCCACCGCGCCTGACCGGAATAGCCGTCTTCCCGCGTGCGCGCATGCAGGGCGAGCGCCGCCAGTCCGCTCTCCTGTGCCAGTTTAGCGAGTGGCACGCAGACGATGTTCTGATCATTCCAGCCCATGCGGATTTTAACGGTGAAGGGAATCGTCACTGCGGCGCGTACCTGCTCGAAGATGCGGGCAATTAGTGGCAGATCTTTCAGGAGACCACTGCCGCCGTTGCAGGCGACCACGCGTTTAGCCGGGCAGCCGAGATTCAGGTCGACGACATCGAAGCCCGCGTCCTGGACAATCCGCGCTGCGTCGGCAAGGGTATTGGGATCGGAGCCGAACAGCTGGGCCGAGATGGGATGTTCGTCATCGTAGTAGGTCAGATAGCGTTTGCGCTTCGATTCGCGCATACGCGAGAGGCCATCGGCGGACGTGAACTCGGTCATGATCAGGCCGCACCCCGACTGGCGATTAGTGACAGTCGCGTCGACGGAAGCTGATGCAGGTAAATCTGGATGAACCACAGCACCGGGTGGCCCAGGTATCGCATCTGTGACCCGAGCTTCTGAGACCAGGGTTTCGGCCGCCGTGAAGACGCTGGCATTGCGGATGAACCGTCGGAAAACCGTATCTGTCACGCCGACCATGGGCGCGAGCACAGTCGCAGGCGCTACATCGATGTGATCGATGCGGAAGCCTGCAGGGACCCGGGCCTCGCCGGGCATCGGGTGTTCGAGCGGATTGTCCCAGTGCTTCTGCATTTCCTGTCTTGGGTTCAATTTCGGATTCAAAGTATTTCCAGAAAAGCATCTACCGTGAGGCCCGCGGCTGGAATAGGAGCGCGTAAGGTGCCGACGGAGACTTCTTTGTGCTTGCTGCCTTCTGGTCCTCTGCCCACATTCGGCCTGCTACACCGTCACATGAAACATCATGCAATGTGCTCCCCCGGAGCATTTTACAGGTTGAGGGAAACACGAAAGGCCTCCACGAGGGAGGCCTTCGCTGTCCTGCAAGCCAGTCCGGCCTTGGGGCAGAACCGTTATTTGCCTGCTGCGGCGGCGGCTGCAACGCCGGCATCGGATTTCGCATACTTGCGGCGGAAACGCTCAACGCGGCCAGCCGTATCGATCAGCTTCTGCTTACCGGTGAAGTACGGGTGGCAGGCTGAGCATATTTCGACGTGGATATCGCCCTTGTGCGTGGAGTGTGTCTGGAAAACCGACCCACAGGCGCAATGGACGCTGATCTCGTCGTACTTTGGATGAATGTCTGCTTTAGGCATAGAGCACGTATTACCTTTCCTACAATCCTTCTAGTCTAAGCCGATCAGCCGGAATGAGCAACCCGGACCCTATCGTTCAGACCATACTTTGGATTCGCGACAGGCAATTTCGTTGCAAATGGTCAGGACTGTGCAGACCGTCAGCCTTCGTTCGCCAGGGCGACGAAGATCAGTTTGTCGCGAATTTCGTCTTTATTCGCAGGCTTGGCTCGTCCGGGAAGCGTGATGCCGACAGCCGAGTTGGGAAGCATTGGGTTGCGGATAGCTCCCGGCAGGTCGTTCGGGTCAGAAAATACAAAACGCAGATCGTCGAACAACGGCAAAAGTGTCAGGTTGCAGCGTTTGTCTTTCGCGCTGAACTCCACACCCTGGGCCGACGCAGAAGTGACCTTGCCGGTCATGTTGAAGGACAGTCCCAGCAGCGTGCCGACGCAGGCAACAGTCGTATCTTCGGTCAGCCATTTGCGGAAGTGCAGAACTGCTTCCGCAGGCTCCATGCGTGCCATCGGCATCCGGCGTGCCCTGCCTTTCCAACTGTCCTGCTACCAGAGTATCCCCGTTGCCACCTATCCCATCAGGCAAAGTTACAAATACACGAAATGATCGCCGCCAAAAGCTCAGCGTGAGCCGTAAAAAACAATCACTATTTCGCCACGGTTGCGACGAGCAGCGGCTTCCAGCCCCTCCCGCATGCGGTCTTCCGGGCGGCATGCAGACCGATATTTGAAGCAGGAGGAATTTTCCTGTTTACAGGATCAACCTGGAATCCGAAACGTCCACCTGGGACGTCTGCAATGTCCGCATCCGAACTTGAGTCAGGAATGCGGGCTGCTAGGACGCTGCAAGCATTCCTAAGATTTACCTAATTTGAAAGGGATCGATCATCATTATGAAACAAAATATTCTCTGCACTCTCGGCCTCGCGGCACTGTTCATGCTGCCTGCCGGCTGCAACAAGACGGACAATTCCAACGCCAACTACAAGACCGCAATCAATGACCACTATAAGAACAGCCCGGTCTGCATCTGGTCGCAGTCGAAAAAACTGCCTGTTCAGGCCGCTACCTCGGATGACGCCAAGACCGAAGGCTACGATGCGCTGACGCAGGCAGGCCTGCTGACCCGCACCACCGCCGAGAAGAAGGTCCTGATTATCGCCTCCAAGCAGGTCAACAATTACGACCTGTCTGACACAGGCCGTTCCACCTGGACTCCGGATAGTACGCAACCCGGCTACGGCAACTTCTGCTATGGCCATCGCGAGGTTACTTCGATCGACGGCGCGCAGCCGGGGACCAATGGCTCAGGTGCGAAGACCGTTTCGGTGAACTACCACTACAAGATTTCCGACGTCGCCGGCTGGGCCAAGTCGCAGGAAATGCAGACCGCCTTTCCATCAATTGCAACCGCTCTCAGTGCCTCCCCCGCGGACACGGCTTCGCTCGTGATGAACGGCGATCAGTGGGTCTATTCCGGTAAGTAGTTTCTGTTTGGGTCCGGCGGATGCACAGGGATCTGTCGGGCCCATTTCCACATAGCCGCCAGTGCGATAATCGTCTTGTGGCCACTTCAATTTCAAGTTGCACTCTCTGTTCAGGCACCGGCTTCCGCATTCTTATGCGGAATGGAGATCGCTACGCAGAAGATTGCGAGTGCCGCCTGGCTGAGCGAGCACAGCAGCGCCTGAAAGCTGCGCGAATTCCGCAGCGCTATGAACATTGTTCGCTCGAGAGCTTCGAGTTCGGCCTGCGTGCCGGCGGTGAAGACACTATCTTGCTGAACGCTCAGTACATGGCGGCCAAGTTTGTCCAAAACTATCCAGTGGAGACGGCAGGTCGTGGAATGCTCTTCACCGGCACAATCGGTATTGGCAAAACGCATCTCGCCATCGGTATTCTGCGCTCTCTGATCATGGAGCGCGGCGCACGCGGTATCTTCTGCGACTATCGAGACCTGCTGAAGCAGATTCAGAACTCCTACAATCCCCACGTCGCGACGACAGAGATGGAAGTACTGCGGCCGGTTTTCGATGCTGAAGTATTGGTACTAGATGAACTGGGGGCGACCAAACCTACCGAGTGGGTATGGGATACGGTGGCTCATATCCTGAATGCGCGCTACCTGGACAAACGAACCACCATCGTAACGACCAACTATCCGGATCGGCCGCCATCGACTGGCGCTGCCGGCAGGGAAGAGACACTAGGCGACCGGATCGGCGAACGCATGCGCTCCCGGCTTAGCGAGATGTGTCAGACAGTTGAGATGAGCGGTGAAGACTTCCGAAAAACCGCTGGCCGTGCGTCCTTCATGCCCTGGGTAGGCGAATTTACCAGGGAACCGCAGCACTGACGACCAGCAGCACTGCTGCCACAATCGTTACCAGCTGGTAGGACAGGCTGGACGCTGGCTCCACCGGCAATGGTCGCTGTTCGGCGTGTACTTCAGCAGACGATTTGTTGTCGTCATTCCATGTGGTGTACTCAGGCAGACATTTCATGCGACGCTCCTTTGGTGCAGCGGTCGAATTGTTCAAGTTTGCTGGAAAGTTAGACGCGGCTCATCTGCAGGAAGCCTGGAACAAACCGGCGAAATCTGAAAATGAAAAGTAGTGCCGGCACCTTTCTAGTAACCCGCATCGTTACATGGTGGATGACGATACAATCCGCGCATGGACAAGAATACGAACAGTGCGGACGGCAGCTTTCTTTCAGGCGAGACGAAACGGGAAGAAGCACGCTCATGGACGCCGTGGATTATTGCCGGTTCGGTCGTGGTCATCATTGCTTTGCTGCTGGTTTTTGTCGGAAGCCGTTCGCATAAGGTTGCCAGCACTACACCCGATCCCTACGCCAGCCAGTTTGCCCTCAGCGCGATTGCGCTGAGTCAGAGCTCCAATATGGCGGGCACCCAGCTTACGTATGTTGACGGCATCATCACCAACCATGGTGATCGCACGGTGGATGGCGTTACAGTCCGCACGACTTTTCATGGAGCTGGCGATGCGTCCGGCGCTTCAAAGCCCCAAGGCGAGATATCGGCCCTCAATCTGATTACCTCGCGTGAACCTTATATCGACACAGCGCCGGTCAGCAGCAGTCCGATCAAGCCTGGGGAGCAGAAACCGTTCCGGTTGATCTTCGATCATGTAAGCGCTGACTGGAACCAGCAGAATCCCGATCTCCAGATCATGCAGGTGCACTTCAAATAACCACCGCAGGCAAAGTACAGGTCATGCACTTTTTGCACGCATGCCCTGTATTATCTGCAGGATACGAAGGTAAGCCGGTGGCTTCCTGTGGAAATCGGCCGTGGTCGAGCAACAACCAATCGATGAGCGCATCTTATATTTCAGCGACTTAGAGTTCCCCGCGAACTACCGCCACTTTGGTACGACGATTGCACTAAGTTGAGGGTCGCAGCGACCGATAGTGGCCAACAGAATAGATAAAGAGGACACCTATCACAATGACTTATCTTAAAAAGCTCGGTACATCCGGCGCGTTGACGCTGGCAATGGCTGCTCTTCTTGCAACACCGGTTTTTGCCCAGAAGACTGACAATTCGACTTCTACACCCGCACCGGCACAATCAACGACCCAGACGACTGCACCGGCCGAGGGAAATACCTCCGCCACCGGCAAACCGCTTGCCACCCAGTCCAACGAAGGGTTCTGGGGACATCTGAACCCCCTCGCACGCAAGAAGTGGGTAAGCCGCCAGGTCAATCCTGTCAAGGACCGTCTGAATGAACTTGACCAGCTCTCTGCGAAGAATGCGGCGGACATCAAGGACTACGACAGCCGCTCACAGGCTGGCATCAAGCAGGCCCAGACGACAGCCGATTCTGCGAACGCACAGGCAATGACTGCTTCGACCCAGGCAAACCAGGCCCAGGAACTTGCCAGCAAAGCAAGTGCTCAGACCGGTCAGCTGAACACAACCATTTCCAACCTTGACCAGTACACACCCCTGACGGAGACCGAGATCCACTTCCGGCCTGGCCAGGTGACTCTCAACGCCAGGGCCAAGGATGCGCTTGACCAGGTTGCCGGGCAGCTGCAGGGACAGAAGGGCTATATTGTTGAAGTCCAGGGATACTCAAAGTCACGTGGCAGCGCCGGTATCGCCAATTCACAAAAGATTTCAGACGCAGTTGTCCGCTACCTGGTAGTTGACCACCAGATTCCGGTCTACCGCATTCACCTTATTGCTCTTGGCAACGCCCCGCTGGCCTCGGGCGACGCCAAAACGGCACCTGGCAGTCTTGTCCATGTGACGTTGATGCAAAACAGTTTAGCGACCCTGGGTGCACCGGCGAATGCCAGTGCCTCACCGATTGGGGCGACGCAGAAGTAAGGCCTCCCCCGGCTGCTGCGTCGCAACCAGATTGACCCGGCAATAAGGGTCGCAACCAAGCTCTCACACAACGAGAGAACCAAGGCAGATTGGCCCCTCCCCCGAGGGGCCCTTTTTTTCGGTACTGGCCGTACGGGCGTCGGCCCCCTTGCCGCTTTATACTGCCGTTGGTCGCATGCTTCCTCGTTTGGTCGACGATAGTTCCCTGCAGCTTCCACGGACACCGTACCATTTTGTGCAAACCGCAAGCATTGTCCAGATCGCAGCGTTGTCCAGGTTTTGTGATTTGTTCAGGGGATCGCGAGCATCTTGCCCCCCGAGGAAAGCGCCGGCAGGATGTTGTCACCTATCCAACGCACCGCGGCAAGATTTTTATCATCTCGACCGAAGCGCAGCGACTGCTTCCCTCTTAGCATTCATTGTTGAAGGGCGGCTCTGCTATTGCCTCGAAGCCTCATGAATCGCGAGCAGCGTTTCAAGAAGCGGCTTCAACTTGTCGAGATGCAATGCATTCGCCCCGTCCGACTTTGCATGCTCTGGGTCGTCATGAACTTCGAGAAATAAGCCATCAATACCAGCAGCCACCGCAGACCGCGTCAGCACCGGAATAAATTGCGGCTGCCCACCCGAGACACCATCTGCCGCGGAGGGCATCTGGACTGAGTGCGTTCCATCGAAAACCACCGGCGCGAGTGCGCGCATAATCGGCAGGGAGCGCATGTCGACCACCAGGTTGTGATAGCCAAAGCTCGCGCCGCGCTCCGTCAGAAACACACGCGTGTTGCCTGTCGACTCGACCTTGCCAACCGCGTGCAGCATGTCGCCCGGCGCGACGAACTGGCCTTTCTTCACGTTGACGGCTCTGCCCGTTTTTCCGGCAGCGACGAGCAGGTCCGTCTGCCGGCAGAGGAACGCAGGAATCTGCAAAACATCCACACCCTCAGCCGCGATCTCGCAGTGGCTCGGCTCATGCACATCCGTCAGTACGGGAAGATGGGTTTGTTCGGCGATACGCTTCAGGATCGCGACGCCCTCTTTCAATCCAGGTCCGCGAAAGCTCTTCACCGATGTGCGGTTGGCTTTGTCATACGAAGCCTTGAAGATGTAGGGAAGCTTCAGGTCACTGGTAATGCGCTGGATCGCATCAGCCATCTTGCGCGCGTGACTTTCACTCTCGATCACACAAGGGCCGGCGATCAGAAAAAGCGCGCCGGAGCCGACAGGAACGTTGCCAATTTCAAATTCGTGATTCACGAGAGTAATGAGAACACAGAGGCGGCCTCAGCCACCAGTCAACTCAGCCACTGACCCATGCGACCAGCGGAAACAAAGCGCGCAGCGCGTCTGCCCGCACGGCAAGTACCCGGCGGAAGCATAAGCGCGCAGCGCGTCCGCCTCAATGGCCGATCGTCAATCCACGGTGATTTGTTGAAAGCCCATGCCTTGCAGCATGGTGGTGATGGTGGCTCTCGCATTGTCGCGTGCCTTGTTAAGGATGCCGCCGTCGAGTGCTGCCTGCTTGATCTGCTCGGTGGCTTTCATGCGTGTTTCTGTTTCAAGGTTCGCGTCTTCCGGTACAAGAAGACCGGTGGTGCGTGAGTAGACGTGCGTGCCTGAGTTATCGAGATTGACGACGAAGATTTCCGGATCAGGAATGTGGACGTGCACGGAATGGTCGGTCGTCGAGACGTTGGAAGTTTGCAGTTTGCTCAAGTCAACGCCGGCAAGCACCTGGCCGTGGACCACAAGCAGCAGTCGATCGCCGGCGAGAAAGTCAGGTAGATAGTCACTCTCTTTCGCGCTTTCGACAATTTTATCCATCGAATAGCTGACAGTTTCGAGCCGCTGCAGACGCTGGATACTCGAGATAACAGCAGGTCCCTGGTTGCTGATGATGAGCTTGCGTCCTGTTGCGTATTGCGCGATCTGGTTCCAGACGCCGTGCGTCGCGCGGTGGGCGAACCAGGAGAGTCCGACACAGCCGAGGATGATGCCGGCCAGGAGAGACGGGAAGGTACTCCGCGGTTTTGCAGCGGGTTGGATGGTGTCTTGTGCCATTCGTACTAACGTATTACAGGTTGCGGCGTTGTCAAGTTTGACGCAGTGAGCGCTGGAAGGGCTTGCCTGGCCAGCGTACGATATTTGTACGATGCGACCACGAAGTTATGGAAGAGCGGATGCGGCTCGAGCGGCTTTGACTTGAACTCGGGATGGAACTGGCAGCCGAGAAAGAACGGATGACCAGGAATCTCGACTATCTCCACGTACGTCGCATCGGGCGTCGTACCAGTGATCCGCAAACCTGCACCAGTCAACAGCGCCTCATATTCACGATTGAATTCGTAACGATGCCGGTGGCGCTCGCTGATCTCTGTCGCATGGTAAGCCTTGTGCGCGAGAGAATTGTTTTCAAGGATGCAGGTCCACGCACCCAGGCGCATGGTGCCGCCCATTTCTTCAACGCCGGTGAGTTCGCGCAGTTTGTAGATGATGCGATGTGGCGTCGCGGGATCGAACTCGCTGGAGTTGGCGCCGATGAGGCCGCAAACATTGCGCGCGTACTCGATGCATGCCGTCTGCATGCCGAGACAGATGCCGAAGTAGGGAACACTCTTCTCGCGCGCGTAGCGGATGGCATTCAGCATGCCCTCAATACCGCGCTTGCCAAAGCCGCCTGGCACCAGGATGCCATCGAAACCAGCCAGCTGCGTCTCGTAATTGCGGTCGCCAGGATGCTGACCTTCGAGGCCTTCAGCTTCAATCCATGTGACGCGCAGCTTCAAATTTTCCGCCAGTGCTCCATGGACCAGTGCTTCCTTGAGTGACTTGTAGCTGTCTTCGTACTCGACGTACTTGCCGACTATAGCGATCGAGACTTCATCTTTCGGGTTGTAGCAGCGATCGACCAACGCCTTCCACTTACTCAGGTCGGCATGCGGTGCGTCGATGTGCAGGTACTTCAGAGCCAACGCATCGACACCTTCCTGTGCAAAGTTGAGCGGCACTTCGTAGATGGATTCGACGTCTTTGGCAGCGATCACGGCCTGCTCTTCCAGATTGCAGAAGAGGGCGATCTTGCCCTTGATGTCGTGCGAGAGAAAACGGTCGCAGCGGCACAGCAGTATGTCGGGCTGGATGCCGATCGAGAGCATCTCCTTCACCGAGTGCTGCGTCGGCTTGGTCTTCAGCTCCTGTGCTGCGGCGATCCATGGCACCAGCGTCACGTGTACGAAAACAGTATTCTCACGGCCGAGTTCCTGGCGCATCTGGCGGATTGCTTCGAGAAAAGGCAGCGACTCGATATCTCCAACCGTGCCGCCAATTTCGACGATCGTCACCTGCGCATCTGTCGACGCCGCCACCTTGCGCATCGCGTTCTTGATCTCATTGGTAACGTGCGGAATTACCTGGACAGTTTTGCCCAGGTAGTCGCCGCGGCGCTCCTTGGTGATGATCTGTTCGTAGATTCGACCGGTCGTCAGATTATTGTCACGGCTCAGGCGCGCGTGCGTGAAACGTTCGTAGTGGCCCAGATCAAGATCAGTTTCGGCACCGTCATCCGTTACAAACACTTCGCCATGCTGGAAGGGCGACATGGTGCCGGGGTCGACGTTGAGGTAGGGGTCAAACTTCATCAGGTTGACCTTCAGGCCGCGGCTTTCGAGCAGGCAGCCGATGGATGCCGCCGCAAGTCCTTTACCGAGGCTGGACACAACACCGCCCGTTACAAAGATGTACTTTGCAGTCATGTCTGCGATACCTGCTTTGAGTTGTTTTGGTTGGCGTACCAGGTGGGCACTCCTAAGTATCGCAGGTACGCCCCACCCCCGCAAGGTACCTGCCGTACCGGCGGGCACGGCAGGGCCGCTATGCTCGCGTTGGTCTCACTCTTCAAGGCGCCCGCAGCCCGGGTGCCCCGTCTCACATTTGATACATGGGTTGACTCACCGGCTTCGGCCCGCTTCGTTACAGCGGCAACTCCATAAAGACGTCAGCACGCGTATACGGCATGGGCGGCAGCGCCTCTGGCGGGACGTGCCGGAAGCCGACCGCCTCGTACAGGTGAACGGCATTTGCCAGTTTGGTGCTGCTGCCAAGAAACAACGACTTCGCGCCAATGCTCTTCGCCTGATCGATGGCATACTGCAGCAGTCGGCGGCCAATGCCCTGACCTCGCAGCTTCGGCGAGACAGCCATCTTCGACAACTCGTAAACACCATCGCACATCGGGATCAGGGCCACGCATCCGGCCGCTTCATGCTCCGCGTCGACCATAAAGATGTGGCCGCCTTTGCGCAGGATGGCGTGCTCCGGGTCGCCGAGAGTTTCAATATCTTTGGCCTCAAGTGCGAAATGGCGTGTGATCCATTCTTCGTTCAGCGCCCGAAAGGCGAGTGCATCTTCCTTTCCAGCGTAGGGGCGAATGGTGATCGACGGGATAGCTTCAGAGAGCGCGATAGATTCGACCGGATAGCTCGACATGGACAACCTCATACACCAAGTGTGCGCCGCAGTCTTCATGACGTCCAATATCTTGTTCCATGTGATTATGATCTTTAACGTATGAATCATGATGATGGTCGAGAGATCGAGCTGCGGCATCTGCGGTACTTCGTCGCAGTTGCCGAGGAACTCCACTTTGGGCGGGCGGCAGAACGGCTGCATCTCTCGCAGCCTCCACTGTCGCAGCAGATCCGCAGGCTGGAAGAGCTTCTCGGGCATGCACTGTTTGTGCGTACCTCACGCTCGGTAAAGCTGACGAATGCAGGCGAGGTCTACCTGGAGCGGGCGCGCCGCACCTTGCGCAATGTGCAGCGTGATATCGAAGAGACGCGCAGCATCGGGCAGGGCGAAGTCGGCTCGCTGAATATCGGTTTTGTCGGTTCAGCCATGCTGACGACTCTACCGGAGATCTTCCGTGCCTATCGCAAGGCGTATCCGCGGGTGCATCTGCAGCTGCATGAATCGTTCACCTCGCGCGTTGCTGATGGTCTGGAAAACGGCACCCTTGATGCCGGCATCCTGCGCGATGGCGATACACTGCCAATGCTGGAAGTGACTACGCTTTTCTCTGAACCCTATGTCGCGGTGCTGCCGGCAACCCATGCGTGTGCAGGACAGAAAAGTATCTCCCCCGGTGCGCTGCGGGATGAGCCGTTTGTTTACTACCCGCGCACAGCTGGGGTGCGGGCCTTTGAAAAGCCGCTGACACTGTTCGAAGAATATGGCTTTCGTCCGCAGATCGTGCAGGAGGCTTCGCACTGGCTGACGATTTTGCGGTTGGTGGGCGCAGGGCTGGGCGTTTCTGTGGCGCCGGCTTGTGTGCGGAGGATCGAATCGCCGGAGGTGGTGTGCATCCCTCTGCGCGGCGCAAAGGTCGTCAGCGCAATTGAACTGGCGCGGGTAGCCGGTGACACGCGGCCGATCGTCGAGCATTTCGCAGCCATCGCGATGCGTGCCCGCATGCGCTGACTATCGATGCCGCAGGATCTAATTCCAGTCATTTCTGCCAGCTTGCATGAACAGCAAGTGCGATTTCTGTAGCCAACAGTTGTTGATCATCGACGGGAGGACGCACGGATTACTCAAGGGCAGGAAGGCGACTGTCCCACTTAGCTGGTTTATTTTGGATCGAGGAAAAAGCCTGGGTGGCGGAGGGTTTCAATAACTGCTTAGGGATGCCACCCAGTTTCGGAGAGACTACTTCTTGAGCGCTGCCAGGATGAGCTTCTGATTCTTCAGAATGTCATCGAGCGCAATCTGGTTCACCTTGATGGTCGATTGATTCTCCAGGATCGTCTTCTGGTTTTTGAGAATCTGGGACTGGTTATCGAGCAGGTTCTTCTGATTGGCGAGAATGTCTGTCTGGTTTTTCAAAACAACGTCAGCCATTTTTTATCGCCTCGCCATTTCTTCAACACGCTCGATCCGCGTGCTCGCGTTTTCCTGTGAAGGCTGCTGGTAGCCCTTTGCTGCAAGGTGTTTCCCCATCGACTGGTACATCTCCGGCTGGCGGGGCTGCCAGGTAGCGAGGCCGTCGACGTAACGGTTGTACATGCAGAAGGCCGCGGCAATCAGCACCGTGTCGTGGATTTCAAGATCAGTTGCGCTGTGTTGCCGCGCACGTTCGATCATGGCTGCGCTCACGGTCTGAGCATTCGCCTGCACAGCCCCGGCTATCGCAAGCAGGGCCTTCAGCTTATCTGAAACCGGCGCAGTTTCGGGATCAGTCCAGACGGCCTCAACCAGCTCTGCACTGCCGCCGGTGTGGTGCTGCGCGGCTGCTCCATGGCTGGTCGCACAAAAGTAACAGTGATTGCGCGATGACACGTAGGTCGCGATCAGCTCTCGGTCACGCGACGGCAAGCTCGCGTTATCGCCTGGTTCGTAGAGCAGGATGTGGGCCAGTTCACGCATTGGCTTTGCCACTTCGGGACGGAAGGCAAACCCGGCGCCGATCCCGGGAATTTCTGCGGGCAGGTTGATGTGGGGCATGCTATTTCTCCGCCAGTTCCTTGCTGAATTCTGTTGAGTTGGCGTGGTTGGTCAGGTTCGCAGCCACGTAGCCATCCCGGGCCACCATCCTGCCGCGGTTGCGGTACAGATCGTCATCATGCGGTTGCCAGGTGGCGAGGCCATCGACGTAGCGGTTGTACATGCAGAAGGCGGCGGCGATCAGCACAGTGTCGTGGATCTCGAGATCGTTCGCACCCTCGGCGCGGGCTGCTTCAATGTCATCGGTGGTGACCTTCTTTCCATCTTGCTGCACTTTGCCAGCGATATTTAGCAGCGCTTTCAATTTTTGAGAGATGGCGGCAGACCGGTAATCCTGCTTAACGTGTTGCGTCAGGGCTTCGCTGCCGCCTTCATGCGCAGCAGCAATGGCGCCGTGGATGGACTGGCAGTAGTGACAATTGTTTTGCGCCGAAACGTAGGTCGCGATCAGTTCGCGCTCGCCGGGCGTGAGTGTACTGGGTCCACGCAGCAGCACTTCGACCAGTTCATTGAGCGGCTTTGAGGTTTCAGGACGGAAGGCCATGGGGCCGCGGATTCCGGGCAGGTTGGGCAGGGCGATATGGGGCATGTGTGTCCTCGCTTTGAAATGATTAGAAGGCCCGGTTTGATGGACGGCTCCAGGGTCAAGACCGGTACATACGTGTCAGCAACCACCGGATATTTCGGAAGCAGCAATTGGAGCAGAGCAGCAAAAAAGCATGGCGCCGCTATAAGTAACACAGTTACGGGTGCGTATGTGCTGGCCTTGTCAAAGGCATGGCCCATGACGACGGGCCCGATAGCGCCGCCGATAGCATAGGCCGTCCAACTTAGGCCATAGAGTGTGGCGAAACGGGCGCGGCCGAAATATTTCGCGATCAGGTAAGGGATGACGTCTGATTCGCTGCCAGAACCGACGCCCATCAGGAACGCGCCGAATATACCCATCGGCGCAGTGGTCGCAAAGGCCACAACAGCAACGCCGGCGCCTGCAATGACCAGCACCACCAGCGACACCTGTGGCGCGAAGAGACGGTCAAGCAGGTGGCCAGTGACGAGCCGGCCGCAGATGCCGGAAATGCCGAGCATCGACAGCGCGATCGCTGCGCTCGACGCAGATACGCCGCGCCCGGTAAGCAGTGCAGCGAGGTGCGCAATCGTGGCATTCAGCGTGAAGGCAGAGAGCAGAATAGGCAACGCGATGATCCAGAAAACGCGTGTGCGCAGAATCTCAACGATGCGGACTTTGGTTGCTCCCTGTGCGGCTTCATGCGATGCGGGGAGGGCAGTTAACGGACGATTGCGGACCAGCAATCCAGTCAGCGGCAGACCGAGCAGTGCGAGTGATCCAAGCACGAGATAGGCGGCGCGCCAGCCATGCGTGCTGATGACGCGCTGCGCGATGATGGGCAGCACGATCGAACCGGTGCCACTGCCCGCCAGCATCACGGCGATGGCGAGGCCGCGGCGTTGTTCAAACCAGGTAAGCAGGGCGCGGGAGTAGGCCAGTTGCGCAGTCCCGTTGGCAACTATGCCGATGATGAAATAGGTAGCGTAGAACTGCGCGATGTGGCCGCGCAGCATCGACATTGAAGCCATGGCTGCAGCGAACACGACGATGCAGGGCAGGATGATGCGGCGCGGCTGGAGTTTGTCGAGCATAGTCCCTATGCCCGGCGAGACAGCCGCAATGGTGAGCGCGGTAATGGCAAAGGCCTGCGAGATCGCTTCACGCTTCCAGCCAAAGGCGTTCTGCAATGGCGCCAGGAACAGGCTGAAGGTGAATGGCACCATGGCCGCAAAACTGAACATGACGCCGACAAACGCAGCCAGGCATACACGCCATCCGGCGTAGGCACGCGAACTTTCGTTTGGACCACTTGCGGTTGTGTACGGCACGGCCACGGTTTGCATGTCAGCGTCGAGAGTAGGAGAGAGCCGTACCGCTGTCATCGGATAGAGGGATGGTGTGTGTGTCCATCTTTCGGATGGAAGCGGATGGAAGATTTGCGGTTCAGCAAATCAAAAATGCGTTCGACTCGACGCAGGATTTCTGCGACCTGCTGACAGCCGTTTGTTGTTGTCGCGCAGCAGAGTTTTCATGAGGCGCCCGGCTCAGTTCGCAGCGTCGAAGAGCAGCGCTATAGTGAATGCATGAAGGTGGGGATAGAACTTGTCCTGGCGATGACGATGACGCTGGGCTGCAGTGTGGCGGGAGCGCAGGGTTCCGGGTCGTCGGTAAAGGGAAGCCCGGCCGACGTTTCTGCTCCCAAAACTGTAGATCCGAAGATTCATCGGCTCATTTTGAGGGATGGCTCCTACCAGGTCGTGAATAAGTGGGAGATCGTCCATGGCGGCGATCGCATACGGTTCATCAGTGCGGAGCGCGGCGGGGATTGGGAAGAACTCCCGATCGACCTGGTGGACTGGGCGGCGACGCGGGCCTATCTGAAAGACCACTCCGGGCCAAGCGCGAATGCGGGGCAATCGGAAGCTGCCGCGATCGATGAAGAAGAGACAGCAGACCGTAATCGCAACCTGACCGTCGCGCCGCACCTGCAGCTGCCGGATGACACCGGGATCTGGGTACTCGACTCGTATCACGACACGCCGGAGCTGGTGGAGCTCGAACAGGGCAACATCAACCAGAAGACCGGGCACAATATTCAACGGGTGGCGCTTGCGCCGAATGGCTCGACCAGGCAGACGATTTCGATGAACGAACGGCATGCGAAGGCTGCCATGCACGAGCCACTGCCAGTGTTCTACGTGAGCATCGACACGGATAAAGACCGCGAGCCCTCAGCCGATGCGGTGACCGTCGACACACACGGTGCAGGTTCGATGAAAGGGCCGGAATCCGGCAGTTCATCTACGAGCCGTTATGTGATCCTGCATGCCGATGTACGGAAGGATTTTCGCTTCGTCGGGCAGGTGAAGCTGGAGCCTTCTATAAACGTGACAGAAACGGTATCTGAAATTCTGCCGGGCAAAACTTGGATGAAGGTCACGCCGAAGCAGCCATTGTCTACCGGTGACTATGTGCTGATGGAAGTATTGTCGCCGCGCGAAGTGAATATGGATGTGTGGGATTTCCGCGTGGACCCGGGAGCAGGGGACAACGAGAATGCGATCATACCGCTCGAACGGGTGAAGATCGAACGGTGACGTAGCGCCTGTTTCAATGCGCTGCGTCCTGCGACTCTTCTTCTCGACACGCAACAGTTCATCCAGGCGCGAACGAGCGCACTACATAGAAGCGATGCCATCGCGCGTCGAATGTTTCACCTTGTACATGAAGCCGTCGGCGGCCTGCAGAATGGACTCCGCGGTGTCGCCATCCTGGGGATAGGTGGCGACGCCGAAACTGGCGCCCATCAACAGCCTGAGTGCGCGCGCGGCCAGAAAGCGCGCCTCTTTCAAGGCATGGCGCAGGCGCTCGGCTGCATCGACCGCGGCGGCTTTGCCGGTCTGCGGCAGCAGCACTACAAATTCGTCCCCGCCATAGCGGAAGACCATATCGACCGCCCGCGTATTGAGCTGGATCAGCTGTGCCACCTCCACTAGGAGCTCAGTGCCGACCAGGTGGCCGTGACTGTCATTGACGTTCTTGAAGTGGTCGAGATCGACGAAGATGATGCTGAACTCGGTGTGAAACCGGCGGGCGCGTTCGAATTCTGTCTGCAGAACAGTCTGCAAATGACGCGTGTTGAAGAGCCGCGTCACGTCATCGGTGATCGTCAGCTCCTGGATGCGCTCCACCGCACGCGCATTCTCAATGGCGATGGCTGCGTAGTCGGTCAGGATATGCAGGAAGGTGATAGCGTAGGCGTCCAGACTTTCGAGCCGGTAATTGAATAACTGGATGACGCCGATGGTGCGGCCGCGGGATTGCAGAGGAAGACTGATGGCGGATTGCACCGGCACCGAGATAGCAAGCCGCTCCGGTTCGGAGAAGCGGATGCCGTCGACTCCACTCGCGTTGAGCGCCTGCACGTCGGGAACGATCAGTGGTTCGCCGTGCGTCGCTACCCAGCCGGCCATGCCTTCACCCATCGCGATGCGCACAGTGGGTTGATCGGCGGTCCGTGCGGCGCAGTTGACTGTATCCGGATCGGGTTTGTTGGTGCTGCCTGCATCCGTTTCGAAGCGGTTCGCCTCGAAACGACCGTCCAGCACGGCGAAGTAAAGGTCCTGTCTGGCTTCGTCAACCAGCAGCATCGACCAGCTTTCGGGCGAAAAAAAACGGGCCATCTGATTCATGATGGCGCACAGGACGGTATCCCGGTCGAGGGTCGAGGTCAAGGCGCGCGCAACGTCATGAAAGACTTTCAGGTCCTTCAGTACTCTGCCGTCAGCGCTTTCGCTTTTGTCCTGCTCGAAGGGCATAGGTGTGCATTTTATTGCCAGGCTCCGAGGATGGGCCCGTCAGTGTCGCGTGTCAACCGCCAATTTGTACCATTGAACGCGCGGGATTGATGAACTCTGCCTCACCAATATGATGCCGGGCTTCTTTCAGCCGGATCGCCTCGACGATAAAGGCCGCGAGATCCTCATTGCTGGCACCCTGTCTCAGAAGACCGTGCAGATTATGTTCGAAGGTCGAGAAGAGACAGGTGCGGATTTTTCCATCAGACGTCAGGCGCACGCGACTGCACTGGCCACAGAAGGATTGTGTCACCGGCGCAATGACACCGACTTCGCCCCGGCTGTCTTCAAACGTGTAGCGACGGGCTGTCTCGCCGTTCTGCGTTGGCGGCAGCTCCCGGAGTGGCGAAACCTCGGCAAGCTTCGCCGTCACTTCCTTCAGGCTCACTACCTGGTCAAGCGACCATGCACGGTCTTCATCGAGCGGCATCACCTCGATAAAGCGAACAATGACGCCTACTTCACGGGCGAAGTGGGCGAAGGGGATAATCTGGTCTTCGTTCAACCCGCGGACCAGCACACAGTTGACCTTGACCGGATCAAGTCCAACCTGCTGTGCTTTGCGGATCCCAGCGAGCACGCGTTCGAAGCTTCCCGGAACGCGCGTGATAGCTGCAAACCTGTCCGGATCGACGGCATCCATGCTCACCGTCACGCGCGAAAGCCCTGCATCTTTGAGCGGCTGCGCCAGTCCTTCGAGCAGATGGCCATTGGTCGTGAGTGCGATGTCGAGTAGCCGGCCGGATTCACCCTTATGCAGCAGGTAGCCATCTTCATTGAATGGCGTGCGGAGCTGCGAAAGTTCCTGGACCATCTCGACCAGCCCGCGACGGAGCAGCGGTTCGCCGCCTGTGAGCCGAACCTTCTCGATGCCCAGAGTCACGAAGACACGGATCAAGCGGAGATAATCGGCGATGGGAAGTTCAGGGTCGACGGCGCCGTTGCCAGTCCGGCAGTACACGCAGCGATATTTGCAGCGGCCGGTAATTGATACGCGCAGATCGGTAATCGCGCGACCGTACGAGTCCCGCAGCAGGCGGCCTGGCGGCAGACTGGGAACGAAGCTGGTTTCCGGAATTGTGAGTAGTGTGGCCAATGTCGTCTTATTCAGTGTAGTTGGATGCAGTCCACTTCGGTAATCTCTGAATTGACGCATGACGAAGTCAAACGAGGATTTGCACGAGCTAGCAACAATCAGCCGCAGCTGGCTTCCAATTATGAGTCCGGCGCGCGTTGCGTGTGCTCTAAGCTATCAATATGTCTACCATGCAGCAGTCTCCTTACAGCACCAGTCCCGTCAACACCGATGAAGCCATTTATGACGTTCTGGTAGTCGGCTCAGGTCCGACAGGCCTGGCATGCGCAATCGAGACGACGCGCCGCGGACTGCGCACCGTGGTCGTCGACAAGGGCTGCCTCTGCAACTCGCTCTTCCACTATCCCTCGAATATGACGTTTTTTACGACGCCGGAGCTGCTGGAGATCGGCGACATGCCATTCTCGAGCCCAAACCAGAAACCGAATCGTAACGAAGCCCTGGAGTATTACCGGAAAGTTGCAGAGCATTATGCCCTAGATATCCGGCAATATCACCGTGTACTGTCAGGCGATGGCACAGATGGGAATTTCACCGTCAGGATGCAGGCCCGGTTTGCTCGTCACACCCGCCTCACGGCACGCAAATTGATCCTCGCGACCGGGTATTACGACCTGCCGAACCATCTGGGCATCCCGGGTGAAGAGCTGTCGAAAGTCGAGCACTATTATCACGACCCCCATCCGATGTATGGAATGGATGTCCTGGTGATCGGAGGGAAGAATTCGGCGGCCATTGCGGCACTCGACCTGTGGCGACACGGGGCGCGCGTCACTCTGGTGCATCGTGGATCTGAAATGCATGGGCACGTGAAGTACTGGATCCTGCCGGACATCAATAATCGCATCAGGAATGGCGAAATTTGTGCGTACTTTCAAAGTAATGTGACGTCCATTCGTGAGGATGCAGTTGACCTTGAAACGCCGTCAGGTAAAGTAACTTTGAAAAATGATTTTGTCTTTGCCCTGACCGGTTATCATCCGGACTTCAATTTCCTCGAGAGTATGGGCGTACGGATGGAAGGTATCGACCGTTGTCCGGCCTGCGATCCCGAGAGCCTGGAAAGCAATATCAGCGGTATCTACCTGGCAGGCGTCATTGTCGCAGGATCGCGTACGAATGAGATCTTTATCGAAAACGGCCGGTTTCACGGGCGACAGATCGCCGACAGCATTCGCGAGAAGATTGCTGTGCAACTTTAAATTTAGCGTCCACGCAATCAGTACGAAACAATACAGTTGGTCGAGTGTCGTCTGAGAAGAAAGCATTTTGACAAGGTGGCTCACAATACGCCAGCTGTTCTTCCGCTCTCATGACAGAATGGCGAGAGGTGTCGCCGTGATTGGAAGATTTGTCACTGGACCTCAACCGTCGCCGTTTTATGCGCCTTCCCGCCGGCTGACCTGCGCCGGACCGGGCGGCCGGTGAGCGTGCTGCAGCCGCGCACGATCCGTGGTCAGCTGACCGCTGGTCTTGTCCTGCTTGAATGTGTCTTCCTTGGTCTGTTCGCCGCGATGCTCATCCGCGAACAACAGACCGACGTCCGCAATCGCGCACAGCGCAGGCTGCAGACCCAGGCGAAGACTCTTTCGGTCGAAGCAGTAGAAGCACTCGATTCCAATCATCCTGAGTGGCTGAATAAGGAACTGGGCGCAAGCATAGCCTCGCGTGCCATCCAGGCGCTGCGCGTGACGGATGCCAATGGTAAAGTGATCGCGCAGGCGAGCAAATCCAACCAGCCGATTCTATGGCACCTTGACCGCGTCCACCTGGCTCAGGTGGGTGACCAGGTGATGGTGCTTCCTTATGAAGTGACCGGCGACATGGGCGAGGGCATTGTGCGCCTCAGCGACAACGGCCGCCTGCTTGGCTACGCATGGATCATGGAAGATCCGACGAGCGATCGGCTGGAGATGCAGGCACTCCTGCGTGGAGCGCTCTTCATCGGAGTGCTGAACCTGCTTGGCTGCATCCTGTTATCGGCTCTCCTGGCGCGTTCCATTACCCGGCCCCTGGCGGTGTTGACCCGGGCGACAAGTAGGCTGATCCGCAACCCGGAATCGCAGGATGGTTTTCCTCTTCACATCACCGAGAAGAACGAAGCAGCGGACCTGGCGCGCGCCTTCAATCTGCTGGTCTCTTCCATTGCCGAACAGCGCGCCGGGCTTACGGACACCCTGTCGCTCCTGGATGCCATGCTGGCGAACGCCCCGGTAGGTTTTGCCTTCTTTGACCGCGATCATCGATGCGTCCGCGTCAATCGTTACCTCGCCGCCGTGAGTGCTATGCCCGTCCATGATTACCTGGGCAAGAGTGTGTACGAACTGATGTCGGGGCATGCGGCGGCCAATCTTGCCCGCTATATCGATGCCGTTTTCGCTACCGGCAATGCGTCCCATGACCAGGATTTTCGAGAGCGGGAGGTGCGCACGGGTATGGACCATGCGCCGGATGACTCGCGCTCGTGGTTCCTGAATGTCTACCCTGTACGCTCCGGTTCCGATGCCGTGCGCTGGGCTGGCGCTGTGTTTGTCGATGTGAGCGAGCGCAAACGCGCCGAAGATGCGCTGCGCAAAGCAGAGAAGCTGGCTGCCGCCGGCCGACTGGCAGCGTCGATTGCCCACGAAATCAACAACCCGCTGGAATCCGTCACCAACCTGCTC
>CAXTNK010000026.1:5287-8609 GCA_964245665.1 uncultured Acidobacteriaceae bacterium | reverse complement strand
TCACTCGACAGCGAAGCACGTAATTTCGCATACGTCGCCCAGCAGGAAGTGGCGCGTGTGTCAGAAATGGCACAGCGGACATTGCGATTTTATCGGCAGAGCACCCTCCCGGTGGATGCAAACGTGGCCGACATACTCGATTCGGTGCTGGCAGTCTACCAGGGACGGTTCACCGCGCTCGGCACGCGGGTCGATACCCGCTTTCACCGCGATGCACAGCTGTTCTGCTTCGCCGGTGAACTGCGCCAGGTTTTCGCCAACCTGATCGGCAATGCACTCGATGCCAGTGCAGAAGGTGGAAAGCTGGTGCTCTGCGTGCGTCGTTCGCACTGCCGCCTGTCCGGTCGCCCTGGCGTACGCATCACGGTCGCGGATACAGGCAGCGGTATGCCTGACTCCGTGCGCCGCCGCATCTTCGAGCCATTCTTCACGACCAAAGACGCAACCGGTACGGGCCTCGGCCTCTGGATTACCACTGAGATCCTCGAAAAGCATGGCGCTACGATCTTCGTGCGCAGCCGCCAGGCCGCGGATGCCCCTCCTGGATCGGGCCGGCAGTCAGGCACAGTCTTTATGCTGTTCTTCCCCGAGCAGGGCGTCGCGCGTGTTACCGCCAGGCCCGTCGCTGATGCCGTAACGGTCTAGTGCGTGCTGGCCCGGTTTAGTTTGAAGAAGGCGACCTTTGTCCCGTCAGAAGGGCAAAGTCCGCATTTTCCATGAAGGGTCAGCCTTCGTTGTCGCTGAAGGGCGGAGCCTTCGTTGTCGCTGGAGGGCCAAAGGTCTTGATTTCTGGCTGAAGGGCGGGACTTCAGTCCCGCCATAAGCCAATCTCCTGCAACGCGGCTTCAGCCGCTGAGAGAGTTGTGGCACTCTTCAAACCATCGGTAGACCTGCTCGCAGGATGGAGCAGCACCCACTACGAGATAACGCGTTTCATAAATCCGTTCAGGCCGATCTTGCCCAGTATTCCAAACGAAACTACCAATGCCAACAATATGTATGCATAAGGCATATGGGAAACGCCGGGCGTCAGAGCCGCCCGCAATCCTTCGCTCATATACACGATCGGATTGAACAGGACAGCGATCTGCAGCCAGCGCATGTGGTTCAGATACGCCCACGGGTAGTACACGCAGCCGAGAAACGTAATAGGGATGACAACGATCGAAAAGATGAGGCCGATCTGCTGCGGTTTCACATTGGCGCCGATGGCTAGTCCAAGAGCGCCGGCCACCAGGCTCGCCAGGATCAGCACTACGGCAAACAGCCACCAGCTGGACACATGCGCCTGCACCGGGACTGAAGGGATGTAGTAGGCAAGAGGAAGAACCACCAGGGCGCCCAGAATGCTCTGCATGGCGGAGAAGCAGACTTTTTCGAGTGCCACGAACGCGACAGGCAGCGGACACATGACGCGGTCGTCAATTTCGCGCGTAATGCCGAACTCCTGCGAGAGTGGCAGCGCCACGGCGGCAATGCCAGTGAACATGATGGCGACCGCCATCAGTCCGGGCAGCAGGACCGTGCCAAGATTGACGCCCCCGGCACTGGCCATCGGGTTCGCACCCTGGTTCATGTGCGGAAAAACGTACGTAAAGACGAATAGGAACAGCAGCGGCTGCATAATGATGCGTACGACAAACGGCCCGATCTCGCGGCGCAGGACACGGAAATCGCGTTGCAGCAGTCCAACGAAAGCGGTGAGGGTATGCCGGCCGCGGGAGGTGGGTGCAACAGTCGAATTATTCACGGAGGTCCCTTCCCGTTAGGCGGATGAAGACAGTTTCGAGACTGGTCTCGCTTACAGAAATATCGCGCAGACCGAAAGGGGAGGCAGCTTCGAGCAGGCGCGGCAACAGACCCTCCATCGCTTTGGCAAAGATGCGGACGCCATCAGCCGTCTGCTCGACACTGGAAACCAGCGGATCACCAGCCAACTGCGCGACCAGGACAACGCACCCGCCGAGGTCTTTCAGCTTGAGACCAATAACCGTCGCCGCACCCAGGTTGGTCTTGAGGTTCGCCGGCGAATCGAGCGCCAGCACCTTGCCGTGGTCGACGATAGCGACCCGCTCGCAAAGTTCGTCGGCCTCTTCCATGTAATGCGTGGTCAGCACCACGGTGATGCCTTCCCGGCGCAGCGCTTTCACTGCGTCCCACATGGCAATGCGGCTCTGGGGATCGAGGCCGGCGCTGGGCTCGTCCAGGAACAGCACAGCCGGACGATGCGCGATGGCGCGGGCGATCTGCACCCGCTGCTGCAGGCCTCCTGAAAGCTGCTGCGGATAGCTCTGGCCACGCTCGCCCAAGTGGAACTGGTCAAGCAGCTGCTGTGACCTAAGCTTCGCGTCTGCAGCGCTATAGCCGAAATACTTGCAGTGGTAGTAGAGGTTTTCGAAGATGGTCAGCGAGCGATCAAGGGTGTTGTATTGCGGCACGACACCGATGTTCAGCCTCGCTCGCGAAGGCTCCTGCGCGACGTCCACGCCGGCGATCAGGACCTTGCCGCTGGTAGCGCGGGCACGGGTGGTGCAGATGCTGATGGTGGTGGTCTTCCCGGCGCCGTTCGGGCCGAGCAGACCGAACAGCTCACCCTTTTCGACCGCCAGATCGATGCCGTCGACGGCGACGACACGCTGTTTGCCTTCATAGATTTTGGTCAGGCCGGTGACATCAACGATCAATCAGCAACTCCGTGCAGGCGGGCAGAATATCATGGCCAGCCACACTATCGTACTTCAGGTATCGGCGGCCACAACCCCGTTTCATGCAAGGAGCTTTGTCAGATGGATGAAGCATTCGCAAAAATGAAAGCCCGGCACATGGCCGGGCTCTGGAAAGATCAAAAGTGTGTCATAACTGCCACTTGAGTCAGGCGGCTGCAGTGCCTTTACGGCTGCGCTCAGGAACCAATGTCAGTTCTCCAGCAGTGGCTGGCACAACGTGGATGAAGGGCGCCTTGGCCTTTGCGGCTTTCATACGGCGAACTTCACGCGCATTGAGGGGTGTCATGCGCTCGGATGAGTAGAAAATCTGGCGGCCGCAGTCGAGACAAACCTTGTAAGTCTCTGCTTCAAGGGTGAACGGCCGGGTCTGCCGGTTGTGGCGGCAGCCAAAGATCAACTCATAGAAGAAACCAATAGCAGAAGAAATTGCGTCAGCGATGAAATTCATAATTGTCGTGACTCCCAAAACAACGTTGTTCGAAAGTAACAAGGCCCGGTAACACTTAGGGTGCAGATAAGATGCAGGATAAACCAAAAGGTCGCTCTATCCCAGTTGATTCCTGCTGCACCTGATGAGATTCTGACTTCCCTCGGGG
>CAXTNK010000026.1:3749-5277 GCA_964245665.1 uncultured Acidobacteriaceae bacterium | reverse complement strand
CTCGGGGACTCCCGTTCTTTGCGCTTTGTCATATTGACGCCAAAACAGCCAAAAGCGATGTGTCCATTTTCCGCGATGACGGTACCAGGACTAACACTTATGCGTTACCTTAGGTACCGTATTAGCGGGTCGATCCAACCTGGATGACAATTTTCCCGAAATGGGACGCATCTTCCATTGTTTTGAGTGCCTCACGGGCATCCTCGAACGGGAACACGGCGTCGACGATCGGCTTGATGGCCAATTGGGTGATTGCCTTGTTCATTTCGAGGAAATGCTCGCGCGAGCCTACGTAAATTCCCTGCAGGCGAATCTGCTTGTGCAGGATGGGACCGATGCCGAGCGGTTGCTCAACACCGGTGAGCACGCCAATCTGGGCGACAGTGCCTCCCGTCTTCACCGCCTGCAGGCTCTTGCCCAGCGTTCCCGCACCGCCGACCTCGACCACCAGGTCAACGCCGCCGCCCGATTCCTCAGCAGCCCATTTGTCCCAGTCCGGCGTTTTCTTGTAGTTGGTCGAGGCATCCAGCCCGAGCGCCTTGGCCCGCTCCAGCTTCTCGTCGCTGCCTGAGGTGCCAAGTACGCGAGCGCCAAGTGCCTTGCCGAATTGAAGGGCGAAGATGGAGACGCCGCCTGTGCCCTGGATCAGGATGGTCTGGCCGGGGCGTATCCCGCCCGCATTCACGACCGCATTCCAGGCAGTCACGCCGGCGCAGGGCAGGGTGGCGGCCTCCTCATGGGACAGGTGGGCGGGGACCGGAACGACGCCGGTCTCGGACAGCACTACGTATTCGGCAAGCATGCCATCGATGTCGCCGCCGAGGGCGCCTTTCTGTTTGGCGATCGCAGGCGCGCCTTCCAGCCAGTTCTGCATGAAAATGCCGGCTACTTTGTCGCCAGGCTTCACGCTAGTGACGCCTTCGCCGACGACTTCGACGACTCCGGCGCCGTCCGAGCAGGGAATGCGCGGCAACTTCAATTTCGGGTTGTAGGTGCCCTTGACGATGGAAAGATCGCGGTAGTTTAAAGAAACCGCGTGGACGGCCACCAGGACCTGCCCGGGACCGGGCTTCGGCTTTGGAAGTTCGTCGAGGGAAAGATGATCGATGCCGAAACTGTTGATGTGCCAGGCTTTCATTGTTTCTCCTGCGACTTTAGAGTTCCAAAATGAACGATCGGCTGTCTAAAATTCGCGATATCGCCGAATTGTGAGGCTGCCGACCTGTACGATAGAGATATGGAGCGTGGATGGGAAAGCAAATCAGTCGAAGATCAGATCGCAGATGGGCATGAGAAACAGGCCACCGACACCAAGAACCTGACGGATGCGCGGCAAAAGGCCGTGGTCAGCCGTGAGCTGCAGTCGCTTGAGTTGCAAAAGGAGCGCATCCTTTCAGAGCGGACCTCAAGTCCTCACCGGCGCTCGGCGCTCGAAGCTGCCCTGACGGATATCGAGAAGCGTATTTCTTCGCTCGGCTAGGTTGCTCGGTTTCAGCTCGTTTTGCGATTGAAGAGCAGCGAGTTGGCC
>CAXTNK010000026.1:1090-3739 GCA_964245665.1 uncultured Acidobacteriaceae bacterium | reverse complement strand
GGCCTGGTCGACAGGCGTAAGCGAAATGCGTGCGATATTGACGTGTGCCGGCCTCGTGACTGCCCAGACGATAGCATCAGCGACATCTTCCGGAGTCAGCGGCGTAACGCCCTGGTAGACCTTCGCGGCACGTTCCTTGTCGCCGTGGAAGCGGACTTCGCTGAAAGCAGTCTCGACCATTCCAGGATCAACGCTAGTGACCCGGACCGGCGTTCCTAACAGATCCTGCCGAAGACCATCGTTGATGGAACGCTCGGCTGCTTTGCTGGCGCAGTAAACGGCCCCGCCGGGATACGTCAGTTCACCCGCCGTCGAACCCAGGTTGACGATGTGGCCCTGGCCGCGCTCGACCATGCCGGGAACAACCGCTCGCGTCACGTAGAGCAGCCCCATTACATTGGTTTCAATCATCTGCTCCCAGTCATCGGGCTTGCCTTCGTAGACCTTGTCCAAACCGCGGCTCAGCCCGGCATTGTTAACGAGTACATCGATCGCTTTCCAGCCTTCAGGCAGTGCGCCCAGAAATGCTTCGACGGACTGGCGCTTCGTTACATCGAGAGCGACTGTGTGGACGTCAGCGGCACCTGCGGCTTTGAAAGCTGCTGTTTCTTCCTGCAACTTCTCCTCGCGACGGGCCGCGAGGAGAAGTCTCGCGCCTTCCGCCGCAAATGCATGCGCCGTGGCTTTGCCGATACCGGAGCTGGCGCCGGTGATGAAGACGATCTTATTCTTGAGATTCAGGGATGCCATATGTTCACTTTCTCCACGCATAATGTTTGATCGATTCGGGTCAGAGGCTCTAGCTTTTCGAGATGCTCTCACGCTTCGCTACTTTATATTGACCGACGGCCCAGTCTTCGTCCTGCCATCCCGCCTCTTTGGCAATGTTCAGACGATCTGCCAGGTAGTCCCCGAGCGGAAGACGAGCATGCTTCTCTGCGGCAGCTTCGCGGAAGAGGCGCGTGTCCTTGATGCCGAGACTGACCGTCGCGCCCGGCTTTTCCGGTGGATTCAGGATAGTCCTGCCGTAATTCCCGACAAACTGTGACTGGAACAGTGCCGAGTTGACTGTTTCGAGGAAGACCGCCGGATCGATCCCCTGCGACTCTGCATAGACAAATGCTTCTGACAGCATCTGGATCGTGGCGGTAATCATGAAGTTGCCGCCGAGCTTGAGCGCGTGGGCCTGCCAGGGCTCTTCGCCGACCACACTGATGCCCCGGCTGAAGACTTCAAGCGCCGCCTTTACCTCTTCGACCAGCGACGGTTTGCCTGCAACGGCCAGCCAGAGTTTCCCGTCAACGGCGACATTCGGGAGGCCGAAAACAGGCGAGCCGAGATGCTGCTGGCCTTTGACGTGGTGGGCCTCGGTGAGTTCGCGGGCAAGGTCGACGCTGATGGTGCCGAGCGTGATGTGAATGGCACCGGACTTCATGGCGGCGAGACACCCATCCTCACCCAGTACGACGGATCGGGTCGCATCATCGTCGGTAAACATGGTGAAGACGACATCGGCCTCCTTCACGGCTTCGGTCGACGAAGAAGCTGCGCGCGCACCCTTCTGCACGAGCAGTTCGGTGGCTTGTTTGCTGCGGTTCCAGACGGTGAGGGATGGATCGATGGTGAGCAGATGACCGGCTACGGCCGAGCCCATCTGTCCTAGTCCTAGAAATGCGATCTTCAAGCGTCGTGCTCTTTTCTTTGGGGGCTAGTCTGTCAAGTGGCAACTTTCAGTGAAGTTGGATGCGCCGACATCTACAAAGTGGCAGGCCCACAAAAGCGAACGGGCATTCGCTTTGCGCGAATGCCCGTTTGAGCCGTTCTGATTGATCTACTGCGGTACGTTGCTGACGCCAGTGGGATTGGCCTGAGGCGCAACCGGTGCCGGCTGATTGTTCTGCGTGGGAGCAGCTTGCTGGACGCCGATGGCAGCGCCGGAGACGACCAGTTGCACGCGGCGGTTCTGCGCGCGGCCGGAAGCAGTGGAGTTATCGGCAACCGGATCAGCCAGTCCGTACCCGATCGACGTGACATTCTGCGCCTGCACACCATTGCTGGTCAGGTAGGTCTGGACCGCGTCGGCACGCTGCTGCGAGAGCTTCATGTTGTACTCTTCGCCGCCGACATTGTCGGTGTATCCTTCGACCTGCAGTTTCAGGTCAGGATAAGCAAGCAGGATGCCTGACACGCGGGCAAGCTTCTCCTTCGCATCCGTCTTGAGGGTGTATTTGCCGGTGTCGAAGAGGACATCCGACATGTTAACGATCAGGCCGCGGGCCGTTTCCTGCGTCTGCAGAACCGAGTTCAGCTGTGCTTTCAGCTTCTCGCGCATCTGCTCCGTCTGGTCAGTTGCCTGGGCGGCCTGGCGCTGCGCAGCCTGGCGCTGTGCTTCTGCTTCTGCTGCACGTGCTTTTGCATCGGCAGCCTGTGCTGCAGCCTGCGCCTGCTGTGTTGCCGCCTGCTGAGCAGCCAGCTGCGACTGCATCGCCTGCTGTTTGGCTGCGTCTTCTGCTGCCCTGGCCGCAGCCTGTCGGGCCGCGTCGTCATCCGCCTTCATTTTGCGGATGGAGACCAGGCGGGCATCCTCAGCGTCCTGCACAGCAGCGCGGGCATAGGTGATTTCCTGCTTGCGGTTGCTCTTCTTTGAAT
>CAXTNK010000026.1:0-1080 GCA_964245665.1 uncultured Acidobacteriaceae bacterium | reverse complement strand
TCTTTGAATCAAGATCCTGTGCGTTCGTCAGGCCTTCCTGTGCGCGTCGGAAGATGTCTGGGGCATACTTTTCGGCCTGGTTGGCCTGCGCGATCTGCACAGCGTTGATGGCCTCGTAGAGTTCGAGCGGCGACTTCTCGTTGCGGGTAATGGGCCGCAGCACTGCATGCTGGCCGGCTACCTGGGCATACGCACCGCGGGGCAGCAGCTGGAAATGGGTATTAATGACGTCGGTGATGCCGCTCGTCTTGTCCTTCTCGATAAAGTTCTGGAGAACCACCAAATCGCTCGGTATGGTGACGGCGAAGTAGGGCTCGGCGGTGACGATCAGGCCGAAACTCTGCAGATTAGTTGTCACATTGATGGAATTCTTGTCGCCCTGCGGCAGCACTTCGCCCAGGTTGACCGGACGGCCCTGCGGAGTGATCGCCCACAGAACGTAGGTCAGATATTCAGGGCCGAAACTGTTCGCCGGCACCAGCTTGTCGAACTTTGCATCAATGGCGATGCGGCCACGCTCACTGCTCACCTTGGCCGAGCCTTTGCCCTGGGGCAGCAGGCTGGTGCCCTGAAAACCGATGTTGGTCGAACCGCTGCGGTGAAAATAGTTGATCGCCGGGATATCACGGCCGACGACGGTGATCTTGTAGAGAGGTTCGCCATTTTGCATTTCGGGCGATGGCTGTGGCGGCTCCTGCTGCGCCATGGGACTCATTTCCTGGGCAGCGGCGGCGAGAGGGAAAGCAGAAAACGCTGCAGTGCTCAAAGTAGTCGCACATGCAAGTAACAGGTACGGCAATTGCTTCTTCATAGTCAGTAGAACTCCTCGTGCGGCCTCCAGGTTTCGTGGAATCAACACCCAGTGCCATCAAGAAGGATGCGCGGGCACGGCAAAGGGGTAGCCAAAGCTACCCCTTTATGGTGCAAATCAGTAACCGGTAACCACTCAGGTGAGTGAAAATCAGGGCTGTGGAACCACCAATTGGTGAGCAATGGCGAAAAGGGCGAGTTCCAGGCGGGTGGAAACGCCGGTTTTATCGAAAATATTCGACAGATGCCGCTTGACTGTTTCTTCCGAAA
>CAXTNK010000025.1:46653-58295 GCA_964245665.1 uncultured Acidobacteriaceae bacterium | reverse complement strand
GGACTGGACAAACCCGCCCCTCAACAGCCAATGCGCGAACACCTCAGCGAATTATTCACGCATATCCTGTATGGCGTAGCGACAGAAGCCGTGCGCCGGATTGTGCGTAAGAAGCTCGCCTAGTTGCCGATGTGCGATTATTCCTACCTGCGCGCGATTTTTATTCTGCAGATAGCGTCGACACTGCTCATGACCGGAATCATCTGGTTCGTGCAGATTGTTCACTATCCTCTCTTCGCGAAGGTGGATGCGGCAAGTTTCGTGCGCTACGAGGCGGAGCATGCCACGCGTACTGGATGGGTGGTCGGTCCGCTCATGTGCGTCGAGCTTGCGACTGCTGCGCTGATGCTGATGGCGCAGTTCAGGCCTGCGTCCGTGACAAAATCTTCTGCGTGGATCGGACTGGCGCTCGCACTGCTGATCTGGTGTTCGACGGCATTTATCCAGGTGCCGCTGCATCAGCGTCTCGCCGCTGGCTTTGATGCTGCAGTCATCGCGCGGCTCGTGTCCACCAACTGGCTCCGAACGATTACGTGGACACTTCGGTCAGTACTTGTGCTCTCATGGATTGCCAGGTTGCTCTACTGAAACCAGACTCGCTTTTGCCTGATGTGATGAATGGATAAGCGCTGATGCACAGCGGAATTCCTCCATCCGACCGGCTTCGTATGACTACACCAGCATCACGCTCCAGCGTCAGCCTTGGTGTCCATTCCGAGACGCATTAGCGGCAACAGGTATGCTTCTGGGATGAACCTTGCGCGGCGAGTGAAGGTCTGGACAGGCATGTGGACAGTCGCATGCTCGCTCTGCCTTGCGCAGTCAAGCCCTGCAACGCCTGACCACCCATGGAATGGCTCGCAGTCACACTTGCAGGAGAGCCTCGCGAAGGTGCCGGAGAATGCCGTCAGGATGGATCCGACGGCCACCTATGACCTGGGCCAGCTGATCGATATCGCGGAGCAGCATAACCCGCAGACGCGTCTGGCATGGGCGCGCGCGAAGGCGCAGGCGGCATCTGTCGGCATTGCCAGGAGCGATCTGTTTCCGACATTGATTGCTACAGTTATGGCGGAGACCCTTAACTTTGGCACGCTGCTGAACAACAGCTTCGTGCTGCAGACCGAAGGACTGTACGAGCCGGAGTTGCGGATGAGTTACCTGGTGCTCGATTTCGGTGCACGTCAGCAGCGCATTACTGCCAGCCGGGCCAACCTGCTCGGTGCAAATCTTGCCTTTAACAACACGCACCTGAATATCATCTATCGTGTGACACAGAATTTTTATCGGTTGCAGAACGCGGATGCGGAGCGCGAGGCGGCGGAAGTGAGCTTGAAAAATGCGGAAGCAGTTCGTGATGCATCCGAGGCTCGGCTTGCCAGTGGCCTGGCAACTTTGCCCGATGTACTCGAAGCTCGGAGCGCGGCAGCCCAGGCACAGTTTGACCTGCAATCTGCGATTGGCCAGCAGCAGGTTGCGTTTGGCGACCTGGCGACTACGCTCGCGGCAACGCCTGCTGAGCGCTTCAAGATTCAGAGTATCGATGAGATGACCATCCCTGAAAAACTGGATGAATCGCCTGAAGAGGCAATCGAGCATGGCCTGCAGCAGCGGCCCGATCTGCTGCAACATGTGGCCGAGCTCAAGGCGGCCAATGCGGGCATCAAGGGAGCGCGCTCGGCTTATTACCCGAGCCTTAGCTTCAATGGTCATTACGGATTTCTGCGTGCCTTTGGCGAACAATCGGGTTACCCGCCAACCTATGCCGGCGCTGCCGACTATGCGGCCCAGTTGAGTTTGAACTGGACAGTTTTCGATGGCCTGCGACGCGAGGGTGCGCTTGCACGAGCGAAGGCCGAGAAGGCCACAGCCACTGCGCAGATCAACGACAGCCGTGATGAAATTGCCGATGAAGTCTGGAAGGCGTACGCGAATGCAGAGACCGCTTTTCGGCAGCGCATGGCTGCAGCCGCCTTGCTTGCTTCTGCGCAGGAGTCTTATGACGCGGCACTCGAAGCATATACCGCTGGTGTGCGCGATCTTCTCGATGTGCTCTCTGCACAAAGGGTGCTGGCGCAAGCGCGGTCGTCGGATATAGCGGCGCGGTCAGGAGTGCTGAGCAACTTGTCAGAGCTGGCATTTCGAACCGGAAGTTTGCTATCGACCCATGCGGCGACGGTGAAGCCATGAACGCAGAACGCGCTCTGCGGACGCGGCGGATCGCTCGAGCTCAGGTTTATGCAGCTGCGGCTTCTTGCTTATCAGCAATGCTCTCCGGATGTTCACGGTCACCCGACTTCAACATACTTGGCTCGTATTTTCCTTCGTGGATATTTTGCGTGACGGGCGGGATAATCCTAGCGGCTCTTTCGCGATTGCTGCTACTGCGGCTGCGTGTCGAACACCAGTTGCGGCCGCTGGCTCTCGTCTACACCTGCCTGGCATTGTTCTTTGCCTGCACATTCTGGCTGCTGTTTTTTAACTGAGGGAACCATGGCAGACGCAACTACCAGGCGCCACCAGCGCGACGAGATAGATGACGATGATTTCGACTCGGGGCCGCCGCCGCAGACACTTGGCGGCAGACTGGCCACTGTCGGCATCATCCTGGCTACGTTTGTCGTCGTCACTCTGGTTTTGATTGCGACAACGCGTTATCCCCGGACAGACGATGCGGAGGTCTACGCAAACTACATAGGCATTGCGCCATTGGTTGAGGGACCGCTGGTGAAGCTTGCGGTACAAGATAACCAGTTCGTGCACCAGGGCGAGCTGCTGTACGAGATCGATGACAAGCCTTACCTGTATTCCCTGGAGCGCGCGAAGGCAGACCAGCTGCAGTTGGAGGGAGAGATTCTTAACCAGGAGCGAAGCATCCAGTCGCAACAATCAGCAGCCTTGGCGGCACGTGCCGGCACGCTGAACGCGGAAGCCAATGTGAATCGTTCGAAGGCGGCGATTGAATCAGCTCGCCAGGAAGTGCAGCATGCGGAAGCTGCGCTCAAGCAGGAGCAGGCGGAATATGACTATGCCAACAACAATTACAAACGGCTTGAGCCGCTGCTTGCGAAGCAATTCGTAACAGTTGACCAGGTAGATCGCGCGCGGTCCTCGACTGCGGCCAGAGCCGAAGCGGTAGGACAGGCAGAGGCGCAGCTGCGCGTTGCTCACTCGCGGGTCGAGGCAATGCTTGCCGAACAGCAGCAGGCAGTCGCGCAGGTGTCTCAGAGCCAGTCGCAGGCGCAGCAATCCGCGCACGCAGTCAACGTGCTTGATCCTTTCATTGCAGAACGGGGAGCACGGGCCGCGGCTGTCGCGCGTGCGCAATATGATTATGACAACACGCGTGTTTATGCGCCATTCGACGCGCGTGTGACCAACCTGACTATTTCGGAAGGCGCCTATGCGCATGTCGGCCAGCAGTTATTTACGCTGATTGATACGCGCGTATGGTGGGTGATCGCAAATTTTCGCGAGACACAGCTTACGAATATCCGTCCTGGAATGCATGCACAGGTGTATGTGATGTCGAAGGCAAGCGTGCCGTTCGATGGCATTGTCGACAGTCTTGGTTATGGTGTGACTCCCGATGCAGACGTGGTCGGTATGGCAACGCAGGGGCTGCCGAGTCCGCAACGCACATTGAACTGGGTGCACCTGGCCTCCCGTTATCCTATCCGCATTCGCGTCCTGAATCCTCCGCCGGATCTGTTCCGGGTGGGTGAGACAGCGGTCGTGGTATTGCGCGGCGATCATTAGTGGTGGCCACCACGGCGCCAGTGTCGCGGACAGTTACGTTCCAGCAGGCGCCGCAGCGTGGGAGCTATGCAAAATGGCTGTGGAGTTTCCTGGTGTCGGAGTTGACGCCTTATCCTGGCCGCGCCTCCGTGGTTGCGCGCATGGTGATTTCGGCAACGCTGGTCATGATCGCCATCATGACGTTTCATATTCCGGGTGCTGCTCTCGGTGCGTATTACACGCTGAATATTCCGCGGGATAGTCCCAGATCATCGCTGAAAGCGGCGAGTATCTCAGTTGCGGCCTTTGCTGCGGGCACGGTGTACGTCATCTTCGGCGTTATGCTGTTTGTTGATTCGCCGGTGACGCATTTTTTATGGGTCGTCGGTAGTTTGTTCGCTGTTTTCTATGTGCTCAGTGTCACTTCGGTCTATAACGCAGCGATTGGCTTCGGCTTCCTGGTGTCGATTGCCATTCCGTTGTGGGACCGTTCGGGCTCGACCAACCTGAAAGTCTCAGGAACACTGTTCACTTTTCTCGCGGTTGCGGTTGGCTGCGTGATTGCAGTTGCTGTCGAATATGTTGCTGCCGCTTGTACACATTCCGGTGATCGCATCCTGGCAGGAGTTGCGGACAGACTGTTAACTGTCGAGCGTCTGCTGCACTGCTATGAACAACGACTGAAACCTGAACGGACGACGGTTGCGCGGCTGGAACAGTATGCGACCATCGGCACGGGCGCGCTGCGGCAGCTGCTTGGCCAGGCACGTTACGCACAATCGTATCTCGGGCAACTTGGCGCGGTCATCGCGCTGACCGGCAGGCTGACTGATCTAGCGGCGGTGATGACGGAAGCGAGTCATATACCGAATGACGAAGATATACGGCGCGTGAGGGAACTAAGGCTGCGTATGCAAAAAATACGGAGAAGCCTGCTGAAGCAGGAGGTCCCCCAGGTGTTAAGTGTGGAGCGCATGCAGCCCGCCTCGCCAGCAATGCCGCTGTTGTCGGAGATGGAGCGGTGCATCGTACTGATCTCGCAGGGCTTCGCCGGCGAGCCGATGGAAATGCATCTGCCCGGGGCGGGCGAAGGTAAAGCGGCGCCCTTGTTTGCGCGCGATGCCTTCACGAACCCCGAACATGTGAAGTTTGCGATACGTGGCTGCGTGGCTTCGTCGGCCTGCTACATCTTCTACACGGCGGTTGATTGGCCGGGCATCAACACTTCGGTTGCAACGTGCATTCTGACTGCGTTTACGACGATCGGTGCCTCGCGGCAGAAGCAGTTGCTGCGCGTGTCTGGTGCGCTGGTGGGCGGCGTTCTGTTTGGGCTGGGCGCGCAGATTTTCGTGTTGCCGAACCTTGATTCAATCACCGGCTTCATGATTTTGTTTGCGTTTGTCACTACGGTTTCGGCATGGATTACGAATTCAAGTCCTCCGCTTGCCTATGCGGGGTTGCAACTTGCGTTAGCTTACTACTTAATTAACCTGAACGAGTTTGCATTTCGTATCTCGCTCGGGGCGGCCCGTGACCGCGTGGTGGGTGTGTTTGTCGGACTGCTGGCAATGTGGCTGATCTTTGACCAGCTTGGGGCGAAGCCATCGGCTGAATCCATGAAGGCGGTATTTCTGGATAATCTGCGCAAAATTGCAGCATTCGGTACTGCGCCAGATCAGGCGTTGTTTGGGACGCTTCCGAGAAAACGTCTGGAGGCGCTGTGGGCAGAACGCAATGTGATCAACAGGAACTTCACCAACGTACGCTCACAGGCAGACGCTGTTCTGTTCGAGTTTCGCCAGTCGCGGGCTGATGACCTGGCGGCTCGGCAGCATGTGCGGGCCTGGCAGCCTGAGCTGCGGACGATTTTTCTGATCAAGCTCGCGCTGCTGCAGGACAGGTTGCGCGATGGGACGCTGCCGCCGCTTGCCGAAGAGGCTGCGACACATGCTTCCGCGCTGCTCGCTGAAACAGCGGATTACATCCTGGGGAAACCGGCTGATGCGATGGAGTTGTATACACCGGATACGGCGCGGCTGCTTGCAGAGCTCGAGATGCAGATTCAGAATGCCGGCGGTGAGGATGGCAAAGCGAAAGCCGAGACGGCGACTGCTGATTCGAGGGGGAATCAAGAGGGATCGCCGATGCAGCTGGCGCGTTCGCTGCTGCTACTGGTGACGTCGTTCGTTTACAACATTCGCGAAGTAAATGTGCCGCTTGCGCAGAGGCTGAAACGAAGGCGGGAACTTGGCGCATCCTCCCCCCTCCCACCTCTTGGTGGTGTGGTCTAAAGGTTTTCGTTGTAAACGACTTCAGGCACGGCTCGTTTGCTGAAGCACCTACGCTAACCCCCTGCTGAGGCGGGTCGCGGGTCTGCCCTCCTAGTTGCGCATGGCGCACATGGATCTAGCTACTGGACAACTGTTCCATAAGCGGCAGCTTCCTATCTCATGCCACACGCAGTAGCAGGAAGCTATTCGCTTGTGCTTGCACCAACCCAGTTCAACGAACGATGCCAGGATGCAGATGAATATCCAGTCTGGACATAGTCTCGCCTTTGGCCTTGAGACTGCATTAATGGCAATCAAATCGCGTCTGCCTGAGAAGCAGTATTGCCGGAGAGCTTCGGCGTAAAGCCACAGGCTTTTATACATCTTGAATGAACAACAGAACGAATGAACCCTCCACAAGGAAGAGGCTTTGAATGGATATTAAGGAATTCTTTGGTATGGAACCTGAAAAAAAGATCCGCTATGCAATTGTTGGTCTAGGCGACATTGCTCAAGAGGATATGATGCCCGGCGTCCAGCACACTGGGAACTCTGTAACTACAGCACTGATTACCTCAGATCCCTTGAAGGCAAAGGTGCTGGGTGAAAAGTACGATGTGAACAACACCTTCTCCTACGAACAGTTTGAGCAGGCTCTGGGTTCGGGGAGTTTTGACGCCATCTACCTGGCCACTCCAAATTGGCGTCATGCGGAGTTCATCGTGCCTGCTCTCAAGGCTGGCATCCACGTTTTGGTGGAAAAGCCACTTGAGGTTTCGACACAGAAGTGTCAGGAGATCCTCGAGGCGGAAAAGAATTCAACGGCTAAGCTGATGGTCGCGTACCGGCTTCATTTTGAACCAGCGACTCTCGACACGATTGAAAAGATCCGTTCAGGCGAGCTTGGAACTGTGCATCTATTTTCCTCGAACTTTGCACAAATGGTCGATCCAACGAACCATCGTGCTCATAACGGGAATCTTGCAGGCCCGGTCTTCGACATGGGACCGTACCCTGTAAACGCTGCTCGTTACGTATTCGGCGATGAGCCGACTGAAGTCGTTTCTGCAGTCGCTTCAAAGCACGCGGAATCCGGATTTGACCAGAGCTTTGCAGATACCGTAGCCATTACACTTCGATTTCCTGGCGAGCGCCTGGCTCAGTTCAACGTGTCGTACTACGGCAATCCGACGAACTCCCTTCTGGCTATTGGCACCAAGGGAAGTGTCCAGCTCGACCCTGCTTACATGTTCGGTAAGTCGCTGCAGCAGGTGACGGCAATCGGCGAAAAGAAGACGGAGGAAACGTTCAAAAACACAGACCACTTTGGCGGCGAAATGCAATATTTCTCGAATTGCATTCTGCAGAATATCGATCCTGAGCCAGATGGAGAGGAAGGATTCGCAGATGTTCGCGTGCTGGAAGGCATTCTCCAGGCGATTGAAAGTGGCTCTTCCATCACCCTTCCACCATTCACGAGAACTAAACGGATCGACACGGATGTTCAAAAAATCACGTTGCGAGCTGTGTCGACACCTGATCTAGTCGATGCAAGCAATCCCGGGCGTGAGGTCGAGAAGCTGCCTAAGAACTAAACCTTCGTAATCTGTCTCATGATGCACTTAACTGACACCACTCTTCGACGACGGGCCATTCGTGGTCCGTCGTCGAACTTCATACAAGAGGGAAGGCCCAGACACTCTTGAAGGCTAAACCCACCGCCAGCGAGGTCGCCGGATTGTCAATCAGCTATACCTGGGTTGGGAGGGTCAATGCCCAGTGCGGTCGCGAGAGCGATTAAATGATCCTGCTCCTCAGTCAGAATCGTACGAAGACTCTCGGCGATAGCAAACTCGTTCAATTCATCCGCCTGCTTTACACGACGGCGATAATGACGGATCGTTTCGCTCTCATTGTCGAGGTCAAATCGAAGCATTTCTTCGGCTTTTTCAGACGTCTTGACCGGTTTCGGCACAACGGATGGCATGCCGCCGAGATAGTCTACGTGATTTGAAATCTGCAGGGCATGATCTAACTCTTCTTTGGCATGGACTGCTAACTCGTCCGCGATATTCATGTAAGCAGCGCCCTTGAGCACCTGCGAGTAGTTCACGTATGCGATGATGGCCTGGTATTCACGAGACAGATCTTCGTTCAGAGCGTTGATGAGATCTTCGCGCGTAAATTGTTTGGCTTCTTCCTGCGGCATTCTTTTCTCCAATCGGCAGCATTAAGCCGCATGCCTTTGTACCATAGCCTACACGTGCTAGGCCTGTTGACGCAGGGCCTAGGTTGGTTATTTCTGCGGCTCCCAGCGGCTTAATCTAAAAGAAAGGCGCCAGGCAAATGTACGAACAGCGTGTCATAGATCTGCGCGGCACTCAATACATCCTGACTCTTGTATCTTCAAGCTGCGGGTTAAAAGAAGCAGGAGTGCCGCAGGGATATTAGCGAGCGGCGGGGACCGAAGCTGTGTATAAAAGCTTAGACTGCCCTCGCGCCCGTAACCGAGAAGTAAGCTGATTCAGGAACAGGAGAACATATCCAGATGGTTTGCCTTACGCCCGCGCAGTTTTACTCCTATTGCTTTTCAGTGATTAGCCATAAGGCGAAAAAGGCATTGAGGAGACGGCTCGCTTTCTCCCTGGTTCTGGTGGCTTTTGTTGGGGGTATGATTTCCGCGCACGCCCAGGCGAAGACGAAGCTGCCAGGCGAGGATTGGATGAATCTGTTCGATGGGACCGATTTGGATGGTTGGACCAAGATCGGCGCGGAAAGCTGGACGGTTGAAGGTGGCCTTCTGCATGGCAAGGGACTAACGAAGGAATATGGCTACCTGGAAACCGATAAGAACTACAAAGACTTCCAGATGTCCCTTCGCTTCAAGTGCGTAGGGGATGGGAATAGCGGCGTTTTCTTTCACACCGGATTCAAGCCGAACTCAGTTGACGCAACGACAGGAATGCAGTTTGAGATTGATTGCAACATGATGCGTCACACGGGCGGCGTGTATGCAGAAGACGGTCGTGGCTGGGTGGTGTGGCCTTCGCCTGAAAATGAAGGCGTGGTCCGCATGGGCGAGTGGAACGACTACCTGGTTGAGGTCGTCGGCAACCACTATAAATCGCGCTTGAATGGCGTGCAGATGGTAGATTTCACAGATCCCAACCCTGGTGCGCCAGATGGACACATTGCCTTGCAGTTGCACTCAGGCGGCCAGGGCAACATGCAGTTCAAAGATATCTGGGTCCGGGATTTATCCGCCCGTTAAGTTAAAGGTCGATGACACGCGACGCTAATTCAACAACAATTCCTCTAAGCTAAGTTGAAATAGGCACCCATGAAGATAGGCATCATCGGCTTTGGGTTTATGGGTGGAGTCCATCTTTCCGCGATACAAGGTATAGAAGGAGCGAGTCTTGCCGCCGTTTCTTCGCGCACCAGGCCGGCGGCGGACGCAGGGCCGCGCGGCAACCTTCCGCACGTGAAAAGTGCGGTGATGCCCGAGAATACGAAGTGGTACGACAACTGGCAGGAGCTTGTCGATGACGAGAATGTCGATGCAGTCGACATATGCCTGCCCACTCAATTGCACAAGCAGGTCACGCTTGCGGCGCTGGCGAGAGGCAAGCATGTCCTGTGCGAGAAGCCGATGGCATTGAACTACGCTGACTGCGCCGAGATGATGGAAGCCGCGAGCAGAAGCGGCCGCATTTTCATGGTGGGTCAGATCCTCCGCTTCATGTCCCCCTATCAGTACGCGGCTTCCTTTATCGATTCGATCGGTCGCGACAAATTGAAATCGGTGACGATGGTTCGCAGGACCGGCTATCCCCAGTGGAGCGCATGGCTCTCGAATGATGCTTGCAGCGGAGGCGCCATTCTTGATCTGCTCAGTCATGATATCGACCAGGTGCTGAGGCTGTTTGGTCTGCCATCGTCGGTAACTGCGGTCAGTGATGGACCGGTAGATACGATGCTTGGCAAGTTGCGCTATGACGATGGACTCGAGGTGGGCATCGAGGGCGGATGGTACGATCCGGAGATGCCATTCTCTGCGGGTTTTGTGATCTCGAGTGACACTGCGCAGCTTGCCTTGAAGAACGGAATTTTGCAAATGGATCGCGACGGGAGCCTAGAAACAATAGCTCTGCCCGAAACTCTTGAATATTCCGAGCAGATGGCCTATTTCATTCACTGCTGCAGAACAAACGAGCAGCCTGAGCTTTGTCTTCAGGTTGAGTCAGCAGAGGCAGTCAGGGTAGCCAACCTGATGCGGAGATCCAGGGAGCAGAACGGAAAGGAATTAACATGCGGGAAATAGAGCCGATGGAGATTGGCTTGATGTTCTGGGCAAACCGGGATGCTCAATCTGTTCTGCAAAGGGTGCATGATCTTGGCTTGCGTGCTGGACAATTCGGCGTTCCGCCTGAGCTGGATTGCGACGCTGCGCTGGACGAGTGGAAGAGTGGGTTGAAAAAGTTTGACCTGGCGTTGACGAGTGCTGTCTGCTCCTACGCAGGTGAAGATTATGCAAGCCTCGAGCTAGTTCATAAGACGGTCGGTTTCACTGCTCCCGAGTTCAGGGCTGGGCGTATCCTGAGGACGCAGAAAGTCTCTGATTTCGCGCGCGCGCTTGATATTGGCGCTGTCTCCTGCCACATTGGATTGATTCCCGGTGAGCCGAATGAATTGCTTTATCAAGACCTGCTGAACCTGACTCGAGTACTGTGCGACTCCTGCGGGAAGAACAAACAGAATTTTGTATTGGAGACGGGACAGGAGTCTGCGGAGGTGCTACTTGCTTTCATTGATCGCGTCGACCGCGCGAACCTGAAAGTGAACTTCGATCCGGCTAACATGATCATGTATCACTCCGGAGATCCGCTGATTTCACTCAAGCTGCTGGCGCCACATGTGGTTTCTGTTCATTGCAAGGATGCGCATGCACCCGACAGGAAAGGCCTGCTCGGCTCCGAGTGCCTGCTTGGCGATGGGGAAGTGAACCTGCCTGCTTTTATTGAGGCACTGAAAGAGATTGGCTACCGGGGCGCACTCTGTATAGAACGTGAAGAAGTGGACCAGGACAAACGGCTCGACGATATCAAGACAGCAATCGTACGTTTGAAGCAGTGGACGGGATCTGCCGAGCTTTAAAGTTTTCCTGATCTTGCTCGACCAGCTTCTTGTCTAAGTACTTCTGCGTAGCTCTTGCCCGACAAAGAAACAAAGTCATAAAACCGTCGATCCAGAAAGATTCACAGTAGCTAAACACAACTCATTGCCCCGGAGCATCTTCATGCAGAGAAGGTCTTTCCTTAAGAGCGTGTCCGCAGCGACAGTCCTCGCATCGTTTTACAACCGCGGTTTTGGAGCTTCGCTGACTGGCAAGCAACCACGCATTGCTTTCGGTGGCATGGGTATTGAATGCAGTACCTATGGCCGCATTCGTGCGCGCATGGAAGACTTCAACATCGTGAAAGGTCAGGAGCTGAATGCCTCGCAACGGTATAGCTTTCTGAAGAAGTATCCGGTCACTTTCATGCCGACGCTCGAAGCGCTGGCTGTTCCGGGCGGTCCAGTCGATAAGACGACCTACGAAACAATCAAAGCGGATTTTCTTGCACGCGTACA
>CAXTNK010000025.1:46053-46643 GCA_964245665.1 uncultured Acidobacteriaceae bacterium | reverse complement strand
TTATCTACCTATGCACGGAGCGATGTTTGTAGATGGCATGGAGGACGCCGAAGGGGATTGGATGGAAGCCGCACGCAAACTGGTTGGCCCCACGTGCCTGATGTCCGCCTCCTATGATCTGCATGGGAATGTGAGTCAACGCGTGATCGACAATCTTGATATGTTTTCTGCCTATCGGACGGCTCCGCATATTGATGTGGAGGAGACGATGGAGCGGGCGTGCACAATGCTGGTGAATTGCCTGCACCGGAATATTCGTCCGACACTAGTGTGGGCGCCTATCCCGGTGTTGATGCCTGGCGAACGCAGCAGCACGGAATGGCAGCCCGGGAAGAGACTTTGGGCGCAACTGCCGAAGCTGAACGAAGAATCCGGCATATTGGATGTCTCGATGCTGGTGGGTTATGTGTGGGCCGATGAGCCGCGTTCAAGTGCTGCTGCCGTCGTGACGGGTACGGCTCCGGCTACGGAAATGAAGATCGCGAAGGACCTGGCACAGCAGTACTGGAATGCGAGAAAAGAATTTCAATTCGGCACAGAGGTCGGAACTATCGACGAATGCATTCAGAAAGCAATGGCTGCCAAGACAC
>CAXTNK010000025.1:42252-46043 GCA_964245665.1 uncultured Acidobacteriaceae bacterium | reverse complement strand
ACACACCCGGCGATCCTGGCGGATTCGGGAGATAATCCGACTGCCGGCGGTGCGGGCGACAGAGCTGAGGTGCTCGAGAGTCTGCTTCATTACAAGGCGCAAAATGTTGCCCTTGTTGGTATCGCCGATAGACCGGCGACCGATGCATGCTACAAGGCAGGGCTTGGTGCGAGCCTGCCGCTTTCAGTCGGCGCTACGCTTGATCCACTCGGGAGCAAGCCGGTGAAGGCGACGGCTATAGTAGTTTTCCTCGTGCCTACGACCAACCCGCGCAATCGCGAAGCAGTGGTGCAGATCGAGGGTGTCACGGTGGTCCTGTCTGCCCAGCGCCGACCGTACCACAACCTTGCTGACTTCAAGAGACTAGGCCTGGAACCGACATCCTTCAAGATTCTCGTCGTCAAGTCAGGATATCTGTCACCCGAACTATCCCCGCTTGCAAATCCAAGCCTCATGGCGCTTTCACAAGGGGCAGTGGATCAGGATATTGTGCATCTGCCAAAGAACAGATTACGCAAGCCGTCGTATCCTTTTGTCGATGACCTTACGTTCACGCCACAAGCATTCGTTTCAGCGCATACCCCTGCTTGAAAGTCCGTATTGCGGAAACGCGACGCGAGGTGAAGCCAGCGTGCGAGCAGAGCCGGTAGTAGATCGCAGGCACCAGTCGCCTTTCCGGCGCATGATGTTCATTGCCTTTGCTGCAGTCCTAGCTATCTCAGCTTCGTCTCATCAGTCCCCGGCACAGGACAGGGCGAAGCTCAGCTATAAAGGATCGCGTTCCACGCACGATCACCTGACGTGGAGTGACTACGGTGGGTCACCTGACGGAGCGCAGTATTCAGCGCTCCACGAAATCAATCGTAGCAACGTCAGCAAATTGCAGCAGGTATGGAGCTACCGTACCGGAGACGATCGGAAGTACTTATTCAACCCCCTTGTAGTCGATGGAACGATGTATGTTCTGGCGAAAGACAACGCCATTGTGGCGCTGGATGCTGCTAGCGGTAAGGAATTGTGGTCACACGTTACAGAAGCCAAAGCAACACTGATCACCAATCGCGGGATCAATTACTGGGAGAGTAGCGACAGGTCAGATCGGCGTTTGATCTTCTCGGTGAACAATGCCTTGCAGGAGATTGATGCGCGTACAGGACGGCCAATCCTGCAATTTGGAATAAACGGTCAGGTGGATCTGCGCGAGGGACTGGGTCGCGACCCGAAGAGCCTTGCTCTCGTGCAGTCTTACAACCCGGGCCGCGTCTTTGAGGATCTGCTGATCGGGTCGGCGACGAACGAAGAATATGCGTCAGGGCCCGGAGATATTCGTGCTTATGATGTTCGCACCGGTGAGTTGGCGTGGACCTTTCATACGGTTCCGCACCCTGGAGAGTTCGGCTACGATACTTGGCCGAAAGATGCGTGGAAGACAGTGGGCGGTGCAAATGATTGGAGCGGGATGGCGCTTGATGATGAACGCGGCATCGTCTACATACCAACGGCGAGTCCAAAGTACAACTTCTACGGCGCCGATCGCGCAGGAGCGAATCTCTTCGGCGACTGTCTTGTTGCATTGAATGCGCGCACCGGCAAGTTGATCTGGTATTACCAGATGGTCCATCACGACATCTGGGATTATGACAATGGCACGACGCCGATGCTTGCTACAGTCCGCCACAACGGCAAACTGGTCGACGTGGTGGCGCAAGCCGGCAAGGTCGGTTTTGTGTGGGTATTTAATAGGGCGACCGGTGAACCGCTGTGGCCGATCGAAGAGCGCCAGGTCCCACAGTCAACCATGCCAGGAGAGCAGACGTGGCCGACCCAGCCCTTTCCAACAACTCCTCCTCCATTTGCTCGCCAGACATTTACCGCGGAGGATCTTAGTCCTTTTCTCGAGCCCGGGGAACACGAGCAACTGCGTAGTCAGATTCAGGCTGCTCACAATGAAGGATTGTTCACTCCACCGGGGCTGGGCGACACAGTGGAGATGCCCGGCAACAATGGCGGCGCTAACTTCGGCGGCGCTGCGATCGATCCCACGAATGGTGATCTATATGTGGTCTCGAAGGATCTGCCGGCGATGTTGAAGCTGGAACTTTCGAGCCAGGTGTCGAATACCGGCTCGATAGAGCAAAGGGGACGTTCGTTGTTCGAAGCAAATTGCAGTTTATGCCACGGCAGCGATCTTAAGGGTAAGCCGCCGGGTATTCCGCCGCTTGTGGACGTGACCAGCCGTCGTTCCGCTGTGCAGGTAAGAAACGTTCTGCACTATGGTCAGGGTGCAATGCCCTCGTTTGCCAAACTATCCGAGCCTGAGATGGCTGCGTTGCTCGCCTATCTTGCGCATCCGGAAAGTGCAACGCCTCATAGCACAGGAGCAGCGCACCCGAAAATCATTGCGTCAGACACGGATCCCCTGACTGCACGCTACAGGAGCAGCTTCGGCTTTATGTTCGCCAGCAGCGGCTTGCCGGTAATTACGCCGCCCTGGACGACACTGACAGCGTACGATCTTAACCGCGGAGCTATTCGATGGAAGATACCCCTTGGAACAGTTCCCGAACTGGCGGCGAAAGGTTTCACGAATACCGGATCACAATTTCCAAAGGTCAACCCGGTTGTGACGGCTGGCGGATTGATTTTTACAGGAACGCGTGATCGTCGAGTCCGCGCGATCGATTCCTCAAGCGGCAAAATATTGTGGGAAGCAGAAGTGGGCGCTGCGCTCGAAGGTATGCCAGCAGTCTACAGTGTGCATGGGCGGGAGTATGTTGTTTTCTGTGCGGCAGCGCAGGCGACTACCTATACCCATGCTGTCCCAGGGCATCCCGCGTCGCAGGATCCAATACCCGGAGCGTACATAGCATTTGCACTACCCGCGAAAAATTCAGCACGCTGATCCGCTTGCACAAATGCTTTTAGCTATAGGAAATAGGTTCAGGCCGCGGAACACGCCTTACTGCGGAGCGGATTTTCCGCTCCTCGTCGCCTTTGAGATGATCTCGCGCATCCGACAAAGCGGCTTACATCACGGGAAGTATTCACTTCATCGACTACGGCATTTTGCGCAATGCGGGCAGCCTCCAGCCGTGTTGCTAGAGGCGTTCATTCAAGAGGTGGTCTGAAACCCGGATAGCATTCGCGATGATGGTCAATGAAGGATTGACGGCACTTGCGGAGACGAAACAGGAGGCGTCAACGACATAGAGGTTATCGAGGTCATGGGCTTTGCAGTGTATGTCCAGAACACTCGCGTCAGGATCGGTGCCCATGCGGCAAGTGCCGTTTTGATGGCCAACGCCCTCGATAGGTATCCGCTTCTTGAAGTATGCATGCAGAGGGACATGTGTCGTGGCGTGGCCGGCCTTCTTCAATACGTCAACCCACCGGTCTTTCAGTCGATTGAAAGACTCCACGTTATTGGGCGTGTAGGAAAGACGGATACGATGTGGCGCATGATCGGAGACTGGTTCAGATTGATTCGTTCGTCCTGTATCGCCTGCTGGATGCGCGCCGGGAAGGCCCGGCTGCCTGTTTTCGACGGATGAGGATGTTGCGTTGTGTAGCGTGACCCGGTTCTCAGGATCGGGCAAATCCTCTGTCGTGAGCCACCACGGTACTGCATGATGTTTCATCGTTTCGAGCACGAATCCAGGCGTGAGCGGAGGCGCATCGCCCTTCATCATCTCGTAATGAAAGCTGCCGACCGGTTGAACCTGGCCGAGCGGAAATGGATATGCCGGGTCGGTGTCTCTCAGATAGAAGTCATTTGTGCCCCAGGTCTTGGT
>CAXTNK010000025.1:36066-42242 GCA_964245665.1 uncultured Acidobacteriaceae bacterium | reverse complement strand
GGTCTTGGTGTAGGCGTCTTTATTGGGCTCTGTCGAGAGAGCAAGCAGAGCATCAGCCTGGTGGTACATGAAGTTGCGCCCAACCTGATCGGAGCGGTTGGCGAGCCCGTTCGGGTGTTTGTCATTTGCAGAGGCGAGCAGGATCACTGCTGAATTAACAGCTCCGGCACAGACAGCAAAGAAGCCTGCTGAGTAGGTCGCAGTCTTCTCGGACCGTGAAGGTGAAGTAGCCTCATCTGCATCTCGATTCGATTCACCTCCGTAGCCTTTGCCGGCTCCAGAATGAATGACCTCTACTGCTGTAACCGTCGAACCGGCGGCATCGGTGATCAGCTTTGTCACGCGAGTATTCGTCATCAGCGTGACGTTCGGCAAATGCATGATCTTGCGGATACAGTTGATGTCCGCATCAGACTTCGCATGGACTAGACACGGGTAGCCGTCACATGTATCGCAGCGAATGCACTTTGAGGCGAGTGGGTTTGCCTCATCGCGCTTGAGCCCGAGAGGGATCGGAAAAGTGTTCACACCAAGTTTGCGAACATCCTCTTCGATCGTCTGCATGCGCGGCTCGTTCGAAAACGCGGGGTAGGGATAACGCCTCGAGTGAAAAGGCTCGGTCGGATCGAAGGATGAACCAAATCCGCCAGGTATAGCTGGCGCTGTGCCGAGATCACCGTGGACGTGGAAGAGTTCCTCAGCACGTGTGTAATACGGCTCCAGGTCAGCGTAGGTAATCGGCCACGCTGGCGATATGCCTCCCTTGTGATGAATAATCCCGAAATCTTCAGCGCGCATGCGGAACATAGCGGCGCCGTATACCTTGGTTTGACCCCCGACAAAGTAAGCCTGTTGCGGATGCAGGTCCTTGCCGTCCTTGGTCCGCCAGACTTCTTTCGTGTGATACCGATTGTCCAGGAAAACGGCAGAAGTGTCCCAGTTCAGTTTTTCCTGCGGCATGAAAGGGCCACGTTCGAGGATCAGGATGTTCTTACCGGCCTGGGCAAGATGCAAGGCGAGCGTGCCGCCGCCTGCTCCTGTTCCGATGACGATTGCGTCGTATTGCGTAGGCATAAATCTAGGATGCAAAAAACGCCTGCCAAAGCGGACGTCGCATTGCCAGGGTAGACGACGGAAACATAGCGTTGTTGCCGCCAAGGTTGATCACCCAATGGACTTCAGGCCGAATGATACCAAGCTCCGCGTATTACATACGAAAGCCCTGTGAAGACACTCTTCGCCGTCTGCAGTTGGATCGTATCGACCTGTACCAGACAGATGCACCACATCGATCGGCGCACCGTGGAAAGAGATTTGGCAGGCGATGGAACTACTGGTGCAGCAAGGCAAGGTGCTCCAAGTGGGGGAGCAGCAACTTTGCAGGCTGGGACATCGCGACAGCACTGAGTGCATCTGCATAATCCTGCTGTGACCGCTCCGACCATGGGACCGCTTTGCGCACTGGACGTCAAACTAACAGTGGCCACGCTTCAGCGTCTCGATAAAATCGAGTCTGGCTCGGGCGGAGAAAACTCCTCAGGCGTACGCTCGGTAACCGCAACAAATATGTTTGGAAGGACATCATGAAAATTACACGAGTAGGTACCACACCCTCTATGGTCGGACCCGCAGACTGGTTCACCGGCAATGTCCGAATCGACTCCCTCTTTCCCCCTGACGGCGGACGGCATTCCAATGGCGGCGTCGTCACCTTCGAGCCGGCTGCGCGAACCCACTGGCATACTCACCCCTCTGGTCAGACCATCATCATCACGCAGGGACTCGGCCTTGTTCAGCGGGAGAACGGCGCCGTTGAGGAAGTCAGGCCGGGAGATGTTGTTTTCTTCGAAGTCGGGGAGAAGCATTGGCACGGCGCGTCCCCCAAGGTCGGTATGACGCACATTGCCATTACAGAAGTCCTCGACGGCAAAGCCGTGGAGTGGCTGGAACCCGTCACTGATGAGCAGTATGCCAAGTAAGACGATGTGACAAACGGGTGGAAGCAGATGCCGACGTACACGCCGGGCGGCAAAGGATTGCGGTTTTGATCTGCAACTACTCCTGCCCTGCGTCGTCGAGGTGGACGAGGTCCGGCGGCGACACCATCTCAGGTTCGCTGCACCTGAGAAGATTACTCAGCTGTTAGAACATTGATTTAAACCACAATGAAAATCGCTGCAGGTAGCCAGGGTTTTGATAAAGCGCTGATGATAGCTCCCGTTTTAACGATTCCCACTCACTTCACCCTGGACCAGGTCATACACATTTCGCGTGAGCAAAGGAGCGCGATCAGTGGCTGCCGCCAGTTAGCCTACGGTCAAACTGCTGGTATCAGGCAGATCGCCGGTACCGGATTTCCAACCCGGTGATTACGGGTTTGGCAAAGTGATTCCCTTACGAGATGCATATGCGGTGGCTTCTGCAAAGCGAAGCCCTGAGCGCAAAAATCATCTTTGGTGACATTAGCGCCACCAGCTTATAGATGCCAGGAAGGGGCTGAGGGAATGGGTCCTGGCGAAGGCTTTCACCGCTAGGTTTGCAGCCTGACTAACGGGTTTCGTTTTGAAGCCGATAACTCTTTTACGAAGAGATTGGTTCCTTTTCGAAGCACTGTTGCCGGAAGGGGTTGCTCGATCAAACACTCAAAGCTTCTCTACACCACCGTTCTGGCGCTTGCGCCTCACTTTTGCATGGCGCAACACCTGACATATTACGGTCTGCTTCCGGGAACGTTGGACTCAACCAGCGCGGCGACGGCTGCTAACACTGACGCTTCGCTGAAGGCCATTCCGTCCAATATCTCTGGCGCAGCAAAAGCCGTTGTCGAGCGCGCTCTCTCCATGGGCTCCGTCGACCTGACTAACCTTTTTCCTGGCGAAAGTTCCCGCAACCATTCCGGCGACACTTTCTACATTGCTTCCAGAACTGCAGCCAGTGCTTCATCGTCAGCTACAAGCTGAAGCTCGATGACAATGGCAAGTACACTATCGGCTTCCGCCACCCCCAGACGTAACTTCGCCTGGTCCTATGCAGACTCGCCGGCCGTGGATTTGCGGCCCGTATGACCCACTCCGCCGCCGTCCTTGATCCCTCCGCCTCCGCATGTCGACAACGCCTGGCCAACTGGACACACACGTGGAAGATGAACATGCTCCGTTTCCTCATCTGTCTCCCGGCTGTCATATTCGGCTGGAGCCTCGCTCAGGCACAGCTGATTATCGCAAACCCCAGCGTCAAGGTCTCTGATGTCTCAAAAGGCGACATCAAGGACGCGTTCACAGGTGATTCGTCCACCATTGACGGATCCTGTGTGACGCCGATTCTGCTGAAGTCAGGGCCGACTCAAGACAGGTTTCTTCGCGTATACATCGGCAGGTCTGAGGCAGCATTCATGACAAGTTGGCGCACGCTGGTCTTCTCCGGACAGGCGACCATGCCGAGGTCGGTCGATTCCGAAGCTGCTGCAGTGGCGTTTGTGGCGAAAACACCAGGAGCGATTGGATATATAGACAAGAACACGCCCCACGAAGGAGTCAAGGTGCTTGCTGATAAGTAGCCGTGGAAGCGTCGACAGCAGTTCGCACGAGGCGGGGCTCCCGCCCATTGATTGAGGTTCTTATGAAGAAGACAGCCGGATTATTGACAGCGCTTGCAATGGGCTGGGGCGCGCCCGCCTTTTCGCAAGGGTTGGACGATCTGAACGTCCAGCTTCACGGCTACGTGACACAGGGTTTTCTGTACACCACGCAGAACAATGTCTTCACGACCAAGTCCAGCGACGGCAGCCCGGCGTGGACCGATGCAGTGGTGAATCTCAGTGCGCAGCCGGCGGCGAAGCTTCGAGCTTCCATCCAGGCGCGGTACTTCTTTCTAGGGAATTATGGCAACTCGGTAACGATCGACTATGCCCTAGGAGACTACAAGATCAATGATAAGTTCGGCGTTCGCTTCGGTAAAGTCAAGACCCCGTGGGGGCTCTTCAATGAAAGCCAGGATGTCGACTCCGCATATTTGTGGGCGCTGCTGCCTGAGAGTATCTATCCGATTGATAGTCGAAGTTCGTACCTTGCGCATTACGGTGGGGTCGTTTACGGCTCTACTTCTTCCATTAAGAAATTGGGAAAGCTGGAATATCGAGCGTGGGCAGGCGAAGGCATTTACTACGCGGGCGATGGCTACTTCGGCCCTCAGGCCGAGGCGGGTTTCAACCTCCCGAATAACATTAAAGGTCCTCTTTACGGCGGTGCTCTGCACTGGAAGACGCCACTTCCTGGGCTTATGATCGGCGCGTCCGCCTTGAAAGACACCACCTGGACGGCTGCATACACGGCAAACAGGGGTACGACTACTGGAACAGAGTCATTGCTGGCCAACACTCAACCGAACTACTTCGCCAAGTACGAAAAAAACAAAATCATGACGGCGTTTGAATACGAACGAAGCTGGGGTAACCAGCTGGCCCAGTTTCCAGGAATATTGGCCTCCTATTTGCGGAATGACGATCGGGGATGGTACGCCATGGCCAGCTACAAGGTCACGTCGAAGGTAACCGCCGGCCTCTACGACAGCCAAAACAGTGATCATCAGGCTTTGCTCGGACCGCAGCGACACTACAACGAGTGGGTCTTCTCCGGACGCTATGACTTCAGCCAGTTTGTTTACGTCAAGGCCGAGGAGCACCTCATCCGAGGGACTGGTCTTGCTTTCGATGCTGATCAGAACCCGAATCTTCAACCGAGTACAAATTTGAGTGCCCTTAAAGTAGGCGTCACGTTCTAGTTTCTGAGGTCATAATCCCAATGCATAGGCTGCGTACAACTCGTCTCTTCAATTTAATGGCTTCTCCCTGGTCAAGGCAGGCGATTGTCTCCTCCAGACCCAGCCGCACGCATGGTAAGTCGCTTCTGTCGACGAGCGTTTCATCACTGCGGAGTTCGTTCCTCTCTGTGGGTGTGGAGTACGAGTTTGAATTTAAGCATGCCCGACGACTGGCGCAGGTCTCGCTTTCCTTCATGACCGCAGAAAGGGAAGCACTATGAGGCGGATGGCGAAGTGGTTGTTTGCTGCGGACAGGGGACAGATGGTGCTGCTCACGCTGGTCGTGTTGACCCTCATGTTTGGAGGAGTTCAACTTAGCCGCCGCGTGTGCCTCATGATGCTGCGCGCTACCGCTGAGTCGAACAATCTAGGTTGGAGCGAGACTTTGCTTGGCCACGCGAATACCCTCTCTGCTGTCGTCACAAGCATTGCGGAACCGGAAAACAAAAAGACGCTTATGCGCGACGCACGCCAGATCGGCAACATCTATCGTTACAAGGTCTGGAATGCTCAGGGCATTCTGGTCTTCATCTCGGGCGGTGAGACTTTCGTTCCAGGTACCACCCTGGCCGCACGCCACGGGCGGCGTCATGCTCGCGCCATTCTCGAGGGCAGGATTCTTACAGTCAGTGGCGTGGGGGATGGCGCCATTGATCCAGCTTATTTCGCGGAGACAGAAATTCCCATCAAAAATGCGGACGATCGGATCATCGGGGTACTGGAAGAACATGTGGATGAGACGGATGCCTATGCGTTCTACACACATTTTTTGCAGCTTACCGAAGCCATCGTTGGAGGTGTAGCACTTCTCGCAGGTGGTATTCCGGTCTTCATGGTCTACCGCAAAATGCGTCATTACCGCGACGCGCAAGCAGAGGCTCTGTTCTTTGCGGAACATGACATTCTGACCGGCCTGGCTAACCGCAAGAAACTCGAAGAGACGGCAAAAGGAGCGCTTGCCTGGAATCGGCGCAACAATACCCAAGTCGCAGTTCTTATGCTGGACCTGGACCGCTTCAAATCGATGAACGACAGCTTCGGACATGCAACCGGCGATGCTGTACTTAAGACGGTAGCCGACCGATTGAAGGCAGAGATACGCGCGGAGGACCTGGTAGCGCGCCTTGGAGGCGATGAATTCGTCGTTCTGCAGGTCGGTATGAGCCAGCCCTCAGGAGCAAACAACTTGGCGAATCGCCTGCTTAGCCTACTGAGCGAGCCGTACAAGATCGCCGGCCTTGACGTCATCTGCGGAGCCAGCATAGGGGTGGCCGTCTCCAACGATGCCAGCTCAACCTGGGATGATCTGCTCTCGTGTGCAGATGTAGCGCTCTACCGCGCCAAGGATGAAGGCCGTG
>CAXTNK010000025.1:332-36056 GCA_964245665.1 uncultured Acidobacteriaceae bacterium | reverse complement strand
TTCTTCGAGCCCGGCATGGATGTCATCTTCCGCGCCCGACGGCAGCTCGAGTTGGATATTCGGCGCGCTCTCGATACCAATGCCTTCCAGCTGGCCTTACAGCCACTGGTCGGTTTCCTGGACGGGCAGCTCATTGGATTCGAAGCGCTGCTGCGCTGGCCAGACGGTTGGCCTCCGCAATCTCCCGTGGACTTCATCCCTGTAGCTGAGGAGACGGGATTGATCGTGCCCCTTGGGGCATGGGTGCTCAAGACAGCCTGTAGAGAAGCAGCAGGATGGAGCAAGCCATTGCGCATTGCGGTCAATCTTTCGCCACGTCAATTCAGCCACGGTAACATCATTGCGACAGTAACTGGTGCGCTTGCCGAATCGGGACTGGATGCGTCGCGGCTCGAACTTGAGGTGACTGAAAGCCTCTGGCTGCACGACACAGAAGCAGTCCTCGACCAACTCCTGCAATTGCGCTCACTCGGCGTGTCCGTCGCACTCGACGACTTTGGCACAGGCTTCTCCAGTCTGACGCAGTTGCTCAACTTCCCCTTCGACAAGATCAAGGTCGACCGTTCTTTCGTCATGCAGATGGGAACAGACCTCAAGGCAGCTGCGATCGTCAGCACGGTAGTTGCGCTCGGTCGAACGCTCGATCTGACGATTACGGCAGAGGGCGTGGAAACCGAGCAGCAGGCACGAACCCTGCAGGCAGCGGGCTGTGACGAGGGGCAAGGCTTCCTGTTTGGACGCGGCCTAAGTCCGGCGCATGCATCGGCTCTTGTCGATGAGGGGAATGCCCCGACTGGGATAAGATCCGGCCACAACTCCAGGGTTGGTACAAGTTCCCTCTGATGGGAGTGTCGCAGGGTACTTGAGATACCTGTCAGGGATCATATGGGTTGAAACAAAGTACACACGCAGATCCTTTACAGTTCTCCGTTTTGGCTGCTATTCATTTCGATGACCAGGGAAGCAACCTCGATCTTCAATCTCGCTCAAATGACGTCCAAAAAGGCAAGAACTGTTTGCTGCCTCGAGAATGAATTGCCGTAAATATTTGGGTGTATTCGCATCAGGAGAGCTTCCAACACTGTTAAGTCTGGCCAATTATGCGGCCCTTCCAGGGTCCGCCCAAAACCATGTAGCAGAGAATCGCAAAGCAGCAATCATCGACTCTCAATCGCGCACAAAAAGCACCTGGTACGAAGGCATGGCACTCTCAGTAGTAAGGCTTCAGTCGCGACTTAATGTGTGATGGCCACAGAAAAAGAACCTGTGCATACCCGCACAATCACTTCATGCGCAAGTTGATCGACTGTCTGCTTCGGCTCAGGATTGCGCTGTCCTACGATCTGATTGAGCCTGAAGGTTTTCATCCCCATCCTGAAGTTGCGCAAAGCTGCGGCCTTCGGCTCATTCATGCTGGCGTGTGCCGCCGAGCAGTAGAACGCGACCGTTCGCACGGAGGGCGATTCACAAACTCGTGCATCTGTTGCGTCGAAGCCAGACAACTCTCGTCCACCACATACGGACGACGTTCTCTAGATAAGTAGGCTTCGCTCACTGAACTCGCTAGGTGGATCTAAGAGGAGATCACCGGATGCAACTGGCAATGTAAAATAGAAGATACTGCCCTGAGTAGGAGCATCAGTAATCCAGATCCTGCCGCCTTGTCTCATCACGAGATCTCTAGCAATGTGTAGTCCAAGGCCTAGACCGTTGCGCCCGTTTGATGAAGTGTCTGGCTGGTCAGACCCCGTGACCTGGTAAAGCTGTTCGAACACCCGTGTCTGTTTGTCGTACGGGATGCCACAACCCGTGTCTGACACCTCAAACAGAATCTCATCGTTTTGTTTGGTGGTGCGAATGCCGATTCTTCCACCTTGCGGCGTGAATTTGACAGCATTATCCAACAGAATGATAAGAATTTGGCGCAGACGCAGCGGGTCGGTGTGAGCATGAGTGACGCTCTCTTCCGCTCCCACCGTTATAAGGATGTCTTTGTTTGTCGCTGCCGTTTGAATTGTGTGAACTGCATCCTCAACTGCAGTAACGATCGATACATCACTGGGTATAATACGCAACTTACCCTCATTCGCCTGCGTAACCGTCAGCAAATCCTCAATCATTCCCTGGAGCTGATCGACGTTCTTGAGTATTATCTGCAGATAGTTTTGCTGCTGCAGCGTTGTTTCTCCGGCAAGATTGTCCATGATAATTGATGTGAACGAGTAAATAGAAGTAAGCGGTGAACGCAGCTCATGGGAAACATGCGACAGAAACTCGCCCTTTAGTCTCAGTTCCATTTTGGTGGCACGGTGGGCTTCTGCCATGAGGAGACGTTGCTCTGTAACATCGTGGAACACAAGGACTGCGCCGAGCAACGCTCCGCCCTGACCTAAGATGGGTGCAGCAGAATCGTCAATACCAAACTCAGTCGAGTGTCTTCCAATCAAAAGGGTATTAGGTGTCAGTCTGACTGTTCGCTTCTCCGCTAAACAAGCTTTCACAGGGTTCGTGACTGTAAGACGTGTTTCCGCGTGAACAATTTTGAAGATGTCACTGATCTCCTGCCCTTTAGCCTCATCTGAGGTCCAGCCTGTCATGCGTTCGGCAACAGGGTTCAGCCAGACGATACAGGCTTGAGCATCCGTCGTAATTACTCCATCTCCTATGGACTGTAGCGTTACGCGGAGTAGTTCATGCTGTGCTGCAAGTTGTGCACTAAGACTGCGCGCCTCTGTGACATCCCAGTTTGCACCCACCATACGGAGAGCTCTATGCGATGCGTCGCGTTCAACCTTTCCGGTTGCACGGATGTTATGTATGCTGCCGTCTGGCCAGATCACGCGAAACTCAACATCATAAGGTTTTATGTCGTCTATTGCATCTTGAAGTGCCTGTACGACAGAGCCTCTGTCTTCAGGATGCATCTGCTTTCGCCATCTAAGGTCGTTGGCCTCGCCATCCTTCCACTCGATGCCATGCAGATGATGCGTCCACCGGTCGCAGTGCACCACGCCACGAATCACATCCCAATCCCATATACCAATTTTTCCGCTGTCAGTCGCGAGCACAACACGCTCGTTCGCTTCTTTCAAAGCTGTTCGCTCTACTACCCGGTTATTAATATCTTGAAAAGCCCCGCTTAGTCGAACAGGTGCACCATTCGCGAAATCTGCTGCTCCCACCGCTCGAACCCAGATTCTATTTCCATCTCGACGAACGATTGAAAGTTCCAGGTCAAAGCCTCCTTTACCAGCGCACGCGTTCTTGACTGCTTCAGTGATGATGGGCCTGCATTCGGGTGTATAAAAAGCGATGCCCTCTTCGAGTGTCGGCACATAGCCTTCGGCGAATCCGTGAATGCGACAGGTCTCGGCAGACCAGGAAACTTGATTGTTGGAGAGGTCCACTTCCCATCCGCCCACCCCTGCAAGAGTGTTTGTACGGTCCAACAATTGTTCACTCTTGCGAAGAGCCTCGCTTTGTTTTTTTTCATCTTTACGAAGATCAAAAAAGCGTGTCATCTCCGCTGAGAGTAATGGTAGTTGCCAGATGAAGAGAACAGCAGTTGGCGTGGAGGCAGCAGCGCATACGATCTTAACGCAGATTGAAATCTGGTAAAGCGGGAGCCAGATGTTGATCGTGCGTATCAGAATCGCTATTCCACTTGCGAGCAGGAAGACTTGAAACGTCCGAAGTGCCCAGATGTAACTCTTCAGCTGCGGGAATTTTCTCAGCTTCCGGATTAACCACCAGATTGCGAAGAAGAAAAGGAAATAAGCAGATGTGGTTAAAACATCCAACAGAACATTCGTCCAGAGAAGGACGGGATGTGCCAGATACAAACTGCGGCGAGGTGAGTACTCAGGTTTTGACAACAAATGAAACGCGTCTGCAAACCTGTCCCTGCTCCCGCGCGCAAAGACGCCGCTGGCATTCCCAAGATATCCGGCATGCTGCATGATCTTCAGACAAACTCTTTTGACGGACCATGGACATCGTAGACTACAGGGGACCGGTGCTCTGACTGATCCATAACTAGAAGCTCTTGAATCGTCGACAGCAGTTCTGCGCTTCTTACCGGTTTCTGGAGAAACACTTTGGCGCCAGCCTGTAAGGCGCGATCCTTATTGACGTAACGATCTCGGCCCGATATCACGACAATCGGGATTTCAGCTAACATGTCCAGCGCCTTCAAACGTTCAAGCACCGTGAATCCGTCACCGCCGGGCAGCCCAAGATCCAGAAGGAGTAAATCCGGCCTATGTTTGCGCGCTTCCGTGATTGCCGAGATACCATCGACTGCTGACACTACTTCGTAGCCATTAGCCCGCAGCCTTATTCCCAGTGCGAGGCGCATCTCCGGATCGTCATCTACAATCAATAGCTTTTTCGCCCGCATCGAATCAACTCTCCAACCAAAGGAAACGCACGGGCTTCGATAAGCCCTGACTTCGGATGCAAGTCTAATCGGAAGAAGACTAAAGTACTTTCATAGCGCTTTGTAGCTATTGACTACTTAGAATGGCAGTGTCATAACTGATGGAGTTTCTGGCGGGCAGCTTCCTGGTCCGGTTGGCCGACCCATTGAGACGGTCCAAAGCGGACGTCTACAAGTTGAAGAATGGTTTGTCGTGGCGGATGGCCGCCGTTGCGAGACACGCGGCGGCTCGGGTGTAAGTAACGCAGTATCGGAAACAGTGGCAGCCTTGAGGAACCGTGCGATCGATGCTGTTCACAATGAACCTTTGGCGTCCCGGTTCACACACTTAGAGACATGCAACAAGTTCCAATTCGATCGCTTGTCGGTGGTGACCGGGAAGGATAAACATCAGCTCAGGCGCATCTGCCGGAGTAGCAGGCGTTCGTCATCCATTCTGAATTGTCAAGTGCGCTGCACTGCGAAGACATTAATCAAAAGCATTCGTTCTGAATTGAGCCATCGCGATACAGCTGTTCACGATCGTTTGCATAATGCCGATATATCCGGTGTCGATATGATTTTTCGTACACACCTTCGGGTAGCAGGCATCTGGGTCTTGCTTTCACTCCTCACTACAGTGACGCTGCTTGCACAGCGGCAACCCTTTCGCAGATATGGCTTGATCGATGGCTTGAGCAATCTCAATGTCAGATGTCTGCTCCAGAATCGAACCGGATATATCTGGGTCGGTACAGACAATGGCCTCTTTCGGTATGACGGAGCGAACTTCCGAGAGTTCGATCATGAGGACGGGCTTCCGAGCACCGAAATCGAAGGGATGGCAGAATCCTCCAATGGCGATCTTTGGGTGGCTACGCAGGAAGGAGTGGCACGCTCTTCGGGAACTCGCTTTCAGAGAGTCGATGTCGGGGAAAGCGGCACGTTCCGAATGATCGCCTTTGATCCTCTTGGCCGCTTGCTACTACTAGGCACCTCAGGCATTCTTCGTGGCGTTCCGGACGAAGCGGGCGCGTACCAGTTTCATCCAGTCGTCCTCGGCGTCGTACACAGTCTCCTGATGAACGGGGGAGATCTCTTTTTTGGCAAGGATGGCGATCTTTGGCGGTTGAATGGAGAAAAGGCCGAGCGGATCGGTTCTTCGGCTGGGTTGCCTGCGGATCAGTGGGATGCTATCTCGGTAGATTCGTTTCACAACCTCTGGGTCCGTAGTGCGACTCGACTTTATGAACTTTCCCACGATCAGACCAGGTTCGTTGACCGCAGCAGGGGCATCGCCAGTGCGTCCGAATCGTATCTGTATTCAGACCGGCGCGGAAGAGTCTACGTATCAGGAACAGAAGGCCTTACTGTGCTGGACGGAGAATCCATTACATTAATGGATTCTAGACGTGGACTTCCATCTGATCCCATGAATGCTGCCCTGGTTGATCGCGAGGACTCGCTATGGATTGGAACCAGCGGCGGAGGTTTAATCCGTCGTCTTGGACACGGGGAGTGGTCCTCATGGAAGAAGGAAGATGGATTGCTCCACGATTCGATCTGGGCTACGCGACACGATTTGAAGGGGCAGCTTTGGGTTGGCTCATACGGTGGTCTCAGCATCCTCACCGCGCAGGGCAACCTGCTGGGTTCCTGGACCAGTCGCAAGGGGCTGGCCGGCGACCAAGTCTCATCAATCGTGGAGGGTTCGGACGGAGACGTTTACGTTGGCACGAATCCCGCAGGGATCAGTCGTTTCAGCAGCCAAGGTAAGTTGCTGCGGACCTATGGATCCCCATCCGGGTATACAGCCAGGCGACTCAGCGCGATGGTGGTCGATCAACAAAAGAGGCTTTGGGCGATGGGCCAGGGCGGCTGCTTCCGCACTCGTGCTCCACTCGAAGCAACTGGCGATATTTCCTTTCAACGAATGCTTGTACCGGGTCTGCCACCAGAGACTTCATACCGGACGGCTGTAGTCGATGATCTGGGCGCCGTATGGATTGGAACCTCTCGTGGGCTGGTGCGCTTCGACGGCGTGGCGTGGAGAACATTTACAACGCAAGATGGGCTGAAATCCCCGGATATTGCGGCAGTGGCATCCAGAAACAATGAAGTGTGGATTGCTTACCGGGATGCTCTCGGCGTTGCCCGGTTACACTTTGACGGCAATCAGATCAATGTTCAGCACTACAGCACGCGGGAGGGCCTCGCCTCAGCACTCGCCTACGCGCTTGCCTTCGACAAGACAGGACGACTGTGGGTGAACACCGATCGCGGCGTCGCGGTCCTCGATCAAGGACGCTGGCTTCACTATGGCAGCCCCGACGGATTGGTCTGGGACGATACGAACGGCGTCGCATTGAATGTGGACTCCCAGGGAAGTGTCTGGATCGGTACTTCAGGCGGTCTGTCACGCTATGTGCCACTAGATTATGAGGTGCCCGAGAATCCCACCCCGATCGTCATCACTTCAATCAAAGGGGAAGCGGGCGAATGGCTGCCTGGCGACCGCCCAATCCTTTCCTACTCACAGCGCACTCTCTCCATTCAATATGCCGGCCTGAGTTTTTCACCCGAGAATAGTGTGCTCTTTCGCTACCGAGTGCTGGGCTTGGGAAGCGGCTGGACGGAAACGAGCGAACGGTCCGTCCGCTTTACAGCTTTGCCAACAGGAAGCTACACCTTTGAGGTTGTTGCGCAAGGCTCCAACCATCTCTGGAGTAAAGCACCGGCACGTTTTTCATTTGTCATTCGACCGCCATGGTGGCAGGCATGGTGGTTTATTGCTGCCAGCCTCTTTGCCGGAGCGCTCACCGCGTATGCTTTATGGCATCTACGTGTTCGAGCACTCACAGTTCAGAAGCGCCTGTTGGAGCAGCAGGTGGCACACCGCACATCTGAATTGCTGGAGAGTCAGCGGCAGCTCCAGGAGATCGCCTATTGCGATATGCTGACTTCTCTACCAAACCGGCGCTGCTTTATCGAGGAGCTTCGCACGCGCATAGTGTCAGCCCGCCTAAATGGCGAGACATTCGCCATGATCATGTTCGATCTTGACCATTTCAAACGGATCAACGACACCTATGGTCATGATGCGGGAGATCTCGTCCTGCTTGAGACCGCAGCCCGCTTGCGAGTTGCAGTGAGAGAACAGGACTGCGTTGCACGCCTGGGTGGTGATGAGTTCGCGATCATACTCGGCACCGCTACTGATAAAGAAGCTATTGAGACTGTCTGCAAAAGGATTCTCGATAGCTTCGCTGCAGCGATACAATTTGAAGAGGCAACTTTCAAGATAGGTTGCAGCCTCGGTATCGCTGTATTTCCTGATGACTGTCTTACGGAAGAGGAACTCTACAAAGCGGCAGATCGGGCTCTCTATTGCGCCAAGCGCAATGGAAGAAACAGCTATTCCTGGCATACAACAATCCGTTCTTAGCGTGACCTTTCCTGTCAACTTCTTGTACCATCCGGATGACTACACAGGAACGTTGCATCCTCGACTCCATGTTCCAGTATCCCCCGTCTGACAACCACACAGCTCTGTTCCAGTGACATCATCCCCTGGGCGCTGGGTTAGCCGATTGCAGATGCTCCGACGAAACGAAGGTTCTCCCGAGTAGCGGCTTTGCGCTGAGTAAGGCGAAGGCAGTGGGCGTCAGATGGGCGCGAACACGCTCTCTGCTCCCTGGCTGCTCACGCTAACCTCTTCGTAATCTCAGCCGACATTCGCGAAGGATCTTACCTGGCCGTTGCTATCGCGGTAGTTGAGCTACCAATTTCCTCGAACGATGCCCTGCTTTGTTGGGCTCCAATGCAGGCTAGACAGTTTGCATTTCATGCGGCAGGGTCGTGGCAGGACTCTTTGAACTACTATTCCCGTTGCAGTATTTGACTTGATTCCCAATACCAGTATCAGTACCACAAGAAAGGTAAGCCCTTCGGCAACCATAGCTGTCGCAGCGTGGACGAAGATCCTGTACGACTGTCTGCATAAGCCCACTCCAGTTGTCAGGAGTAGTTGATACAAATCACCTTCCGAATGGGATATGGCAATGCTTCGTGGCGCGATCGTCAATGACCATGCGCGCTTTCGAACAAGACTTCATCCAATCCAGGCTAATTTCCGGTCCCGGTAAAGAGCATGACGCTGAAGTAGTCCTGCGCGCAGGACCTGCTTCGTCCAGGCTCGTCGGCGTGGTTACAACCAGACGAATTAGCGGTGTTCTTCTTTTCTTGGCTGCAAAGCCGGACCAGATGATTGCCATCATTGGCCCAGCTTCATAACAGTGAGTGGTGAACACCCCGATGGCCGCTCTACTGTTTCGTATCGACAGGATGCTTGGCATCCTCGAAGAACTGATTTTGCAGCTTCAAACTAGCGTCGTCCGCCTTCACTGCTTTCACCACGCCTGCAATGCCGTTCACCCAGGACTTTAGGTCGTACTCGCCCAGCTCTTTCGTGGCTAGGCTTCCGTCACCCGAGTAATGATTGGGAAACTTCGCGTACCACCAGATGCCGGTGTAGACGTCGGGCGGCAAAGGGTCGCGGTTCTGATCAGCGCCTGACTCCTGGCCTGCGCGGTCCAGGTGGACGAGGTCCGGCCGCGACACCATGGTGTGCGCCGTCTCTGATTCGCCCGCGTGCATGTCGTTCTTGGAGTGCATTTTCGGCCTGCCCGGATCATCATTCGGATGCCACCGATAAACGTAAACCACGTAGTCGTGCTGCTCTTCCAGCTGCGCCTGCGCAAAGAAAGGCAGCAGGCTCTCATTTCCCCCGTGACCATTCACGATGACAACCTTTTTGCAGCCATTGCGAGCCATCTCGTCCGTCGTTGCCTGGAGAAGATCCAGCTGCATCTTCCAGCTGTACGAAACGGTTCCGGGCTCCTGCCTTGCCTCTGCAATTTGGCCAAAGTAGTACGGCGGAAACACTACCGCGTACTCCTGCTGTGCCGCATGCTGTGTTGCGTAACGCACGTTAATGAGGTCGGTTCCCAGCGGCAGGTGCGGCCCATGCTTCTCGATGATCCCGAAAGGGAGTACGCACACGCCCCGCGCTTGGTGAATCGCGGTAATGAAGTCGGGGCCGGTCAGTTCTTCCCACTGGCTGGATAGACCTGTGGGCTGCTGTCCGCACGCCGCAAGGGCCGTCAGACTCACTATCCATGCAGCAAGTTTCCTCATAGGAATTCTCCTTGGAAAGATCCACACGATCAAGGACAGGAGGACCATTTAGTCAATCATCCCAATCCGTCCTTTATTTATACCGTCTCACGGGTGAGTATGTCGGGGCTGAAAACTTGGGCAGGTAAACCTGCTTCGGTTGCTCACGCCAACTCTTGCTTTCTTTACGGCTGTTCTCAGGGGGTGGAAGGGATCTCCATAATGAGCTACGAATTACCTCAACCCGCTCAGATAATGAACTTGCTTAGACACATTCGTAGCACGAAAGATGTAAGAGAATAATAAACATAGGGATGAATAGCTGCTAGGGTCGGAAGAGTACAAAGGTGATCCGCATGATACATCCACATGAATCATTTAGAAGTAGGGGCGGTCTTTCAATCAAGCTGTTAACTGATGGCTTACACTATCCTTCGTTACCTTTGTCGGTATGCATGCAATCGAAACAGTAGGCGGATCATACAGACACCACAGATCAAGTCTGATCGTCAGCAGCGAGGTACAAAGTTTGCCGTGGTTGACTGCAGTGCGAGCGTCTCTAATATCTCCAAATGCTGTCAATATCGCAGCGGAACTCTGTACCGTGGAATTAGCCAGTCGCTCTTCGTGATAGCCGCACCGGACCTGTGCCCAAAACGCTCTACCTTCCGTTAAAGTGCCGATCTAGACACGTTACGGGTGTCGTTCGTTGACCACCATCAAAAATGATGGCGTTTAGTGGTTCTTTGCTGATTTGTATTCCGTGGCATCGAGCGACAACAGTATCTATGCCAGGCAGCCAAACAGAAGGGCCTTTTTAAGAAAAACGCGCACGCATCTTCGTCGCCTGTATCTATGCTCTTGCGTCATCTTGGCTTCTTTCCTCAGGATGGAGATTTAAGGCAACTCCTTCTGCATTTTTCACTGATACGGTCTCCTCATGATCATGCTGGGTTCTCCGGCTGAAGGATCTGTTATCAATACAGTTCATCGTTGGTGGTCATCCTCTAGGGCGTGGCCGGGCACATAGGGTGCCTTGAGCGACAAGTACAGGCCGAAGAGCCTGGATCGATCAACCAGCCACTAGTGTGTTCTTTCATGCATCAAGGCTTATGATAGGTGTGCAATAGACAGAGTGAGAATTGATCGTTCCTACAGTTAAGTCAACCTGGATAAAGTGTTTAGGCTCCCATGGAGGAGCATATGAACAGCAAGCAGTCCGACCGAAAGGATCTTTCAGAACTACTTCCCTTATCACTCAAGTTGCGGACTGAGATATCTGTCATGCACACAGAGGTAGAAAGTAGTCTTCGCCTACGAGTAAGTGTCTGCTCTATCGAAGCATATAGTGATTGCATTGAACATTTCTATAGATTCTACCGACCGGTAGAGGCAGTACTTGATTCATTTAGTGAGTGGCCAGATGCTGGCATTGCTCTCTCACAGCGGCTGCAGACAAGCCACTTAGCGTCTGATTTAGAAGCACTCGGCCGAGTCCCGCTGCTGATTGCAGACATGCCAATAAGGTACATGCCAAGCCTTCCGTTTTTCGCCCATGTCCTCGGAGCTCTCTATGTTCTTCAAGGTTCGACACTCGGGTCGCAGTACATACTAAGGGACCTAAGAAAAGCGATGGGAGATGAAATGTCTGGGATAGGCGCTTTTTTTCGTGGACACGGTTCTCAGGTTCCAATGCTTTGGTCCGAGTTCAAGACTTCGCTCGATGGCTTCGGATTAGAACATCCTGACGAGATAGATGACGTGATAGCTGGCGCGATTGCAACCTTCATGGCTGTCGGGGAATGGATGCGCCCGTGATACAAGACGTTCTGTTTGTGCCTCCTTCGGAACATATAGATTTATCAAATTGCGATCAGGAGCCTATCCACATACCCTCGTCGATTCAGGCTCATGGGATGCTTATTGCTGCACGTGAGTCGGATCTGCAGATTGTATATGTCAGTGAAAACTCACGTAGCTTTCTTAATGTAGGTCCGGAGATCCTACTCGAACAAACTCTTATTCAAGCCCTCGGCATACCGATTGTGGAGTCAATCAGAGCAACGTTGGGCAAAGAAAAGTGTATACCGCACTACGTTATGGCAACGAATATACCAGGCATGGGAGAGGCGCTCCTCGATGTCGTCGCCCACGAGGCTTTTGGCCTGCTGTACGTGGAATTAGAGATAGCAGTTGAGGAGCGGAGCTGGGATCTACTCTCACGGCGTCTTGAAAGTTCCATGCATACTCTGGAGCAACCAAAAACGATAAAGGGCCTTTGCACGGCAATTCCTCCGTTGCTCCGCAGTATGACCGGCTATGACCGGGTGATGGTGTATGGCTTTGACTCAGATGGCAATGGCGAAGTCATGGCAGAAGAGAAGACAATAGAGATGGAGTCCTTCTTGGGCTTACATTACCCCGCATCAGATATTCCGCGTCAGGCACGCAACCTCTATCTTCTTCAACGAATCAGGATGATCACCGATATAAATTATGTCCCGGTTCCTGTTCTCTCAAAGCGTGATGCCGTTGGGAACACTCCACTTGACATGACTTACTGCGGTATCCGCAGCGTTTCACCCATCCACATTGAATATCTGCAAAACATGGGTGTAGGAGCGACATTATCGATCTCGTTAATCCTCAACAACGATCTTTGGGGCTTGATCGTATGTCATCACAATTCTCGAAAGCATCTTCCTCCTGAAACGAGAGCGTCATGCGACATTATGGGACAGGTTCTTTCCTTGCTTATAGGTGCTGTCCAAAATAGTGAAGAGTCGTCATCGAGACTTCAGAAACGCGCGATCTTGGATGTCCTCAGCCAGGCGCTTGATGGACAGCAGTCTATCGAGACAACAATGGCGGACCATTCCGAAGCTTTCCTCGCACTCGCTGAAGCGGATGGTGCCTTCATAAGGTTAAGTGGACAGACGCACTCAATGGGTCGCACACCGCCGTTATCTATCTCTTCGTCTCTCATGTCTATGCTGAAATCGAACTGGAGCGAGGAGGTGGGTTCCACCGATCAACTTGGCAGGGACTTCCCTGGGTTTTCTGACATCGCGGCAGTGGCAAGTGGTGTCTTGATGCTCGCATTAGGTTACCAGGATGATGGCATACTCTTGTTCCGAGGCGAGCTGGTTAGCACAGTCCGCTGGGGTGGGGATCCCAATGCCCCAAAACAACGCAACGAGAGCTCTACTCGACTTAGCCCTCGAAAGTCCTTTGCCGCTTGGCAACAAATTCAGAGAGGTCGAGCGTCCGCTTGGACCTTGCAGGATCTGGATGCTGCCCGAGAAATGCAGCAGATCCTCGTCAAAGCTTTACTTCGACATGCGGAAGATAAGCTACAGAAACTGGCTTACGAAGATGCACTTACGGGCTTATTTAATCGAAACGCATTGCTGGAACAACTTACAAAATGGCAGAACTGCAGCGGCGTCAGGCCAGCCACCCTTTTGTTTTTGGACCTCGATGATTTCACAAGAATCAACGATCAATTGGGATACCATGCCGGAGATGAGTTGTTGAAAAAAGTTGGGCAACGGTTATCTTCAATTACACGTGAGAAGCACTTTATAGCGCGTTTGAGCGGCGACGAATTTGCAGTCTTCTGTGAGGACCTCGATCTATACGGGGCTGAGAAGCTCGCAAATACCATTATCATGGGTCTTGCTGAACCGCTTTTTGTCCCAGGGGGGGTCTGGCGACTTACCGCTAGTGTCGGAATCGCTCCAGTGCAGCCGAATGAACTTCTGGGCTGGGTTCTAAAAGACCCGCTCAGAGCAGCAGACTCTGCCATGTACGTTGCGAAACACAAAGGCGGCAATCAAGTAAGCATTGTTGACGGGAGACAACACGCGAAAGTACTGCAAAGCCGGATCGATGAAGATCTGACCAAACGGCAGCTCACCGCAAATGAACTCGCCAGCGCATATGTCCAGCTGAATTCTGTCATGGATTCTACCTCGCAGGGTATTCTTCAGATCAGCCATGAGTGGATCGTTATTTATGGTAACCGCAGAGCCGCGGAGATTCTTCCAGACTTCAACATTGGTATAGATTGCTGGAAGTGCTTTCCCGCCCTCTTGAGCGACACTTCGGAGCAACATCTGCGGATGGCAATGACCACTCATGCGGCGAGCAAGTTCCAAATCGACGATCTTTCCTCTTCCAGATGTTACGAAGTCAACGTATTTTCGACGAGCAAAGGGTTGACTCTATTCTTCAATGATATTTCCGAAGAGAAGAAGATAAAAGACCAATTAACTTTAGAGCAATTATTGAGAGAAAAACGAATAGAGGCACTGAGTCACATGGCTGGGACTTTAGCGCATGAAATAAGCAATCCGCTGGCGATCATACACGGTCGGGCAAGCGACCTGGCGACATTCGCATCAGAAAACAAGCCGTTGGAGGGTGTTAAAGTTCTGGCCGCTTGCAGTGCAATTATTAAGACAGTGAATCAAGCAAGTAGTATTTTGCGCGGTCTGAGAGGTTTCGCCAGAGAAGGCGCTCAGGATGCGATGGCGCTGGCTTCGATCTACGAAATGGTTGGCGAAGCCGTGAATGCGCAGAGTGAGCGATTTGAAGAACAGGATATTGAGATCCGAACCAAGCTCACTCCCGGCCTTCCCGATCTCATCTGCCGAGAAGTTCAGATTGGACAAATCCTCACGAATCTTCTTAACAACGCGTTCGATGAGATTCATCGATCGAATGCGCATGAGCGATGGGTAACTATAACAGCTATGTTGGAAGGGACAAATCTACATCTCGAGGTGACCGATAGCGGTCCTGGCGTTGAAGACCGCTTTCGAGCTCATCTGATGGAACCCTTCTTCACAACCAAGGCGTTTGGCGCGGGAATGGGGGTTGGACTCAGTCTCTCGCGAGCGATTGCTCAGGACCATGGAGGAAGCCTAACCTTACTCGAGGGAACTCTTAATACCTGCTTTTGCTTAGTGCTTCCAGTTCATTCATTTCGCAGACGGCTGAGTGATAATCAAATCGCAGTCGAGGTGCCCTATGAAGCTATCTGAAGCAACAATTCTCCTTGTTGATGATGAGCCGTTACTTTGTGAAATTTATAGTGGATGGCTTACTATCTTCGGATGCAAGAACGTTTACACAGCTGAAGATGGTGAAAGCGCGCTTGTGTTGCTCAAGGCTATCGATATTGACTTGCTTATCACCGATATCCGGATGCCTGGAATGGATGGAATAACACTCGTCAGGAGCCTGTCAGGCTTACATAAACCTATACCTAGCATTCTCTTCGTAAGTGGGTTTGGGGACATTGATGTACGTGAGATGTACGATTTAGGTGTTGAAGCATTCTTGACGAAGCCTCTTCCGCAGGACCTGCTCATAAAATCAGTGGAGTTAGCGCTTGCCGACCGAGCTGGACTTTGGTTGGAACAGATGGAAAAAGCTCCCGCGCAATCCCTTGATATTGACCTGCATAAAATCCATGGTCAGAGCGGCGATAACACATTTGAACTTGGCCGCGGTGGATTTAGTGTTCACCAGAGCGAACCACTCATGCGCGGCAAGTTAGCTTTTAGATGCAGTTTTAGTGAAGAAGAGCAAGTATTGTCTGGACAGGGGTACGTACGGTGGGTTTCAAGGAGCGACGATGCTGCGGGTATAGAGTTTGAATACTTAGACCCTAGATGTCGGTCCTGGATTCTCGCGGAGATAGCAGCCACTCATCCGCAGAGTTTTATCCCAGGATCGAGAGATCCACTTCCTTGACAGTACGTTTGCATGTTGCATCTTGCGCAAAGTCTGAAGCGCAGTATTACCTACAAGTTGTTTTGCAATTAAAAGCGATTACTTCCAAGCAGATGAGAACCAGATGTGCAGTTATGAGTGCAGTCGTGTTAGATACGCTGCTAGCAAGAACGCCTGTGTTCAAGCATGTTATGTCACACAAAGTGGGAGAGTGAAACTGAAAGTACTGCCTCGATGAGGCTCACTACTTGCCCAGATTGCGCCGCCCTGGCGGTGAACTAGGTTCTTGGCAATATGCAGTCCAAGGCCTAACCCTCTGCGCCCTAAAAGGCCGACCGCACATGCCTGGTAATGGTGTTCGAAGATGTGTTCGAGCGATTGTGGATCGATGCCGCAGCCGGTATCAGAAATCTGCACCAGCAGAAATTGTGGATCTTGTTCGAAAATCTTTGCCTCCACCTTGATTGCACCGCCAGGCGACGTAAACTTGATTGCGTTATCGAACAGGATGATAAGCACCTGTAGCAGGCGAATTTTATCGGCACAAGCGTCAGGTAAGTTGGCAGCACAATCTGTTTCGATCGTAACTTCCTTTGCAGTTGCAACCCCTTTCAATGTATTCAAGGCATCAATCAGGGATTCGTGAAACGCAACACGTTCAAGGTCGATGGTCAATTGTCCTGACTTGACTCGGGTGACGTCTAGCAGATCCTCGATCATTGATTTTAGCTGCGCAGCGTTCTTTAGAATAATGTCAAGATACTTATCCTGATCTGTCGTTGTTTGTCCGGCCAATCCATCCGCAATGATTGAGCTAAAGGAATCAATTGCTGCTAGAGGAGAGCGAAGTTCATGCGAGACATGGGAAAGGAATTCGTCTTTTAACCTCATTTGCTCCCGACGAGTCTCTTCCAGGAGCATTTCCGCTGCTTTATGATCGCTAAAGTCCCGGGCCACTTTGCCGAAGCCTCGAAGGTGTCCAGCTTTGTCGAGGAGAGCAGTAATGATGACGCTAGCCCAGAATTGGGAACCGTCTTTGCGCACGCGCCAGCCTTCGCTCTCGAAGCACCCTGCCTCCCTGGCAACTCTTAGTGCTTCATCCGGAATACAGAGCGCCTTATCTTCTGCTGTGTAGAAGCATGAGAAATGCTTACCTATGATCTCCGGCGAGGTGTAGCCCTTGATACGTTGCGCTCCTTCATTCCAGGTGACTACGACGCCTTCAGTATCGAGCATGAAGATAGCATGATTCTTACCTCCCTGGATCAACAGAGTCAGTCGTTCCTCGCTAATCCGGAGGTCATCTTCAATACGTTTATGTTGGGTGATATCGTTGTTGACTTCAAGTACACTTAGCTGATTGCCTTCAGAGTCACGTTGCATGACCCATCTGCTGGCCATGGTAATAGGTGACTGGTCAGCCCTCTTATGCGTAAGCTCGCCCTCCCAGTGACCATCGACAAGAAGCGTAGCCTTGATCGTGTTAAATGGCATGGGAAACTGAGTCTGGAGTAAATCGTGAGAGACCTGGCCCAGTGCCTGCTCTTCAGTCCATCCGTATGTGTTTGCAGCCCCTTGATTCCAGAAAGTAATTCTGTCGTCTCTATCGCGTACAAAGATCGAGTCATGCATAAGATCCAGCAGCGCAGCCTTTTCTTCGGCAAGGCAGATAGCTTGGAGACCAAGAGACTTTGTGTGTTCAGTAGCCCTCGCGGCCAGCATCGTAGCCTGCTGAGCGAGAGTGTCGGCCTCTTCTGCGAGGAGTGTTGTATGTTCCACAATTTGATAATCGACGAAAGGCTGCTGCGTTGTAATTACAGGCTCCGCGTCGCTGGCTGCAGTAGCTGAGTTTACCGAATAGGGTTGCAAGGATTCACCATCAGCGCAAGTTAGCGTGCAGGAGTGTTTAGAGCTATCAGGACTGCCTAAGAGCGGTGTCAGGCTCACGCCCACATGGTCATTCACGCTAAGTGCGTACATATTGCTAAGAGGAGAGAGGTTTGCCTAACTGGTTTTTGCAGGAACAGTCTTGCTCCCGCTTTTAGGCAGCGGTCGCAACTTGCTGTCCGGTTCTGGCCGGAGACAACAATCACTGGGATGCACGCTAGAGCGTTCATCGCCTGTAGCCGCTCGAGGACAGAAAATCCATCGCCGGCAGGCAAACCCAGGTCAAGAAGGATGAGGTCCGGCATGTGCTTCAGTGCTTCAGATATGGCGGAAATTCCATCCTGTGCAAAAGCGACGTCATAGTTATTTGCCTTAAGCCGTACCTGCAAAGCAAGTTGCATTTCAGGATCGTCGTCCACAACCAAGATCTTCTTTTTGTCCATAGCTACAGTTCCCCATTCAGATTCTCGAGACATGCTCTTTGCGCTTTCAAACAAGACGCCAAAGCTTATAGCGATGCTATGTGTGAGAACGTTATAGTGGTGTACACGTAATAAGCACGGTGTTGAAAATAATAGGGTGCTTGCAAATGTGCAGCACGGGAACTATGTGGTCACTCCCCGACCGCGTAGCGTGTGCCAGTAGCGCGAGCCATTCTCATATTCTGATATGTAATAGCATAAGTGCATATACGTAATTAGTATAAGCACCGACACCCCGCAGTCGAGGCGCGCAGTTCTCAATCGTTCGCTGGATTGATAGCGGTATCCGGACTCTTGAAGGGAACGGCGGGTTTCTGATTTATTCACACTGACGACACCCGGAAGTGGAGTTAAGTAGATTGGGACCCGGACCTGCGCGATGATCCAGACTCTCGAAACTGAACGCGTTCATCGCTGCATCCACGACCCCAGAGTTCAGGCAAACGAGGTATAGTGGCCTAGATCGAAGGCTTCTATAATTTCTATCGTCTCGACGCCGCCATCGTCTATATCAGTCCCGCTGACATGGAGCGAAAAACAGCGTAGCCTACCCACTTTATCGGGAGAAGATCAGGAGTGCATCCCTAGCGAGAAGCCGACTTATCTGGACCCGCTGTCCAACCGTCGGGAGTCATGACGCTGATTGCGCGTAGTTGGCCTTAAGCACTTCTAGAATCCTTGTCCAACGGATACTTTGATATCGGCCGTTGTCTAGGTTTCCCAGAGTCCCGCTCCCTTCAAACATGCAATAGAGGTATTGCATGCCCTGCCAGACTGGAAACGGCTTGTCGTTTTTTGGACTTAGGAAACGCACTACCCGGATGATGGTCTGAAGTCGTCCAAGTCCTCCACCCCGCAACAGACTGAACCGCTTCCCGTAAGCGTCTCCGGCGATCTCCGCAAGCATACGAGCGGAGGCTTGCTGACCTGCGACGCGCAGGATTCTAGGCGTATTTACATCCAGTGCCGCCTCTGCCGTGAACTCTGCGGTGTTGTCGATTGTGGTGAAATCCATAAGCTGATCGGGGTTGTCGCCCCAGTAAAGGATGCGATGGATCTTCTGCAGCACCAGAGGTGCCTCACCGGTGAGCAGCTCCATGAAGCAACCGTTCAGGATGGTTGTGGAGCGGATCGGGGTCGCATCCACGATGTGCTGAAAGTTGCGATGCAAGTCCAGGTTGCGGTTCAGTCCGGGCGGGAGTCTGGTGAAGTCCATCGCATAATCCGACGGGATGAAGCGAGGCACGCCGGCGCGAACAGCTGCATTGAGGAGAACATTTTGCGTGCCGATCATGGTTGATTCCACGCCAAGCAGCGTAGACACGACACACGAACTGCCTTCGAGGGCATGCGCCAGCGCGTCGAGCTGGTTTAGATCGACTTCAACGATCTCAACTCCCTGTTGCCGCAGTTTCGATAACCGCTCTAGCGCTGTGCCTGGACGCACAAGGGCGCGTACTCCTGTGCCTCGTTTGCGAAGTGCGGTGGCTACCCGACCGCCAAGGTTGCCGGTTGCCCCAGCGATGCTGATGACGTTTTGCATGAACCTACTCCTTCCTTAAGACCGCCGACTACGGAAGGTCGCGAGAGGTGAATTGGCGTTGCGCCTGTAGACATTGATCGGGTACCCAGTCCAGAGCATACAACAATATCTAACCAGCGGTCACTTGATGTACATAGGTAGCGAATATATCGTTGATGCATGCCTGTAAAAACAACAAGTCGAGCACCAGAGCGCCGCGAACGGCGCAAGCAGGAAATCCTCGCCACCGCGAGCCGGCTCTTCGTACAGAACGGCTACGAGAGTGTGACTTTGCGCGCCATTGCGGAAGAGTTGGGCTATGCTCATGCCGCGCTCTATCGCTATTTTCCTGACAAGTTTTCGGTCCTGGGGGAAATCTGCCGTCAGACTCTCGCCCAGCTTCAGGCCGAAGTTAGCGAGCTGCAGTCGCAACCTGGTAACAGGCAGAAAGTTCTCTTCGAGACTTCAAGGCACTTTGTCGCGTTTGCGATGAAGCACCCCCATCACTTTCGCACGGTATTCATGGGCGCAGGGCACTGGGGAGAGGTGCAGTCACGGCGGTATATCGACTCTGTAGGGTGTGAGTGCTTCGCTGCCCTCGTGAAGACATTTCAGACAGCCTGGGCTTCTCGCCACAGAACAGATGGGCTTCTGCAGGCACACACGTGGTGGGTGTCCTTATTCGGAACCGCGCAGGTATTTCTGGCTGCCGGCGATGATGCAAATCTTTCAGACCGTCAATCGTTGCTGGAACTCCAAATGGCAGCCCTTTGGCGTGGCCTGCAGCGAACTCTCAAATAAGTCCCACTAAAGGGCGCTTCCCGTAAATGATGCCTTTGGTTGGTGACAAATCGCGCGTCGCTCGGATCACGGTCGTCCAAGCAAGAACATCAGTTTTCGGCAACTTTGAGGCTTGCTTACCGAGCCTGCTCCGAGGGTGAAGTTGATCATTGCATCGACAAGTTTCAGCTTCCAGCGAGGTCGATTTCGTATCAGTGTCTTATGTCGAGACCTTCCTGCGACGATAATCGCGCTCGTCAGAACTGAACTTCCTAAACGCCAGTGATTCAAATGGCCTTCAAACCCAACGGCATCATTGTTTCGGAATCGAAACAGTGATGTTGCGGTACGCGATTATACCGTGGTGATCTCCCTGCAGATAGAAGGGCCCGGGATCCGCCTCGTTGCTGTCGAGAGCGCCTCCGGTCGGTCCAGGTATCTCAACGTTATCGTGGTACATCATGCCATCCCGCAGAACAGTCACATGCCTGCCAACAAACGTGATGTCGAAGCTTGTCCATTTGCCGAGATTGTTCTCCGCGCCCGCCGGCGGCGGATACCAGCTATAGATGGCGCCCATCTCATGCGACGGCAGCTTGCCGCCTTCGGTGCCGACTTGCACCTCGTAGCGGCCACGAAGATAGATTCCGCTATTGCCACCCTCCGGGCAGTTCACTTCAATATGTAGCTTGAAGTCCTGGAATTTCTCGGTCGTCTTGATATTGGCCGCGCCGTGGACTCTTTGTCCTGGCAGTTCGGGATTGTCATTGACCAGCTCACCATCGCGCGCCACCCACTTATTGTTGTCGACGTTTCCGATCGGCTCCCAACCTGTCAGATCTTTGCCGTCGAAGATTGGGCGTGGCGTGGTCCACTTCTTTGGCATGGGCCGATCCAACGAAGGGGCGCTCAGACCAACAAGCGTTGGACCTGCTGTATCACCATCCTTCTCTTCACCGGTAAGCTTGCCTGTGCCGGAAGACATAAGCTCCCACTGGATGTCCGTACCGGGGCGTGCTTCTCCCACATCCACAATGAGCTTGCCGGATTTCACGTGCGCACCCGCGATCGCGTGCCATGCGCCACCCCTCGGCTGAACGCGGCCTTCAATCCTGCCACCGTTCTCAGTAAGTTCCAACCATTGCGGATACGGTTCGCCGCCGGCTGGCGTCGAAGTTATGTCCCAGCGGCCAAGAAACTCTTTAGCGTCTTGCGCAGCAACAGTCGAGGTAAGTGCCGTCGCGAGGACAGACATCAACAGGATTTTCATAATATGCATGCGTGTGAGGGTAGCTCCCGTTGTATAAGGCCGGTTGTTTAATGAGATCGCTTGACCTTTCATTTGTGCCTCGTGAGATACATAAGTGCTTGGGCTTTCATTGCTGCCCGCCGTGCAGGTGCATTAGGAAAGAGCCCAGCCAGAGCGGTCCTGACGGCGGATAAACTGCGCCGCCTCAGGACAATTCTTCGCGACCATCCTTGGTCCATCCCATTCGATCTTCTGACCGGTACGCAATGAGACACATCCCAGCAGCATGATTTCTACGAGCCTTGCGGCAACGTCGAAACGTGAGTAGCACATCTCCGGCTTGTTCTCCTTGATAGCCGTAAGCCATTCCTGCGAGTGAGCAACAACCAGGTTCCCGCCACCAGTGTTACGAGGGATTCGCACTGGATAGTGCGCCATCACAGGGTGCTCCAGGTATTGGACGAACTTCTCTTCGCCTTTCAGCTTCACGAAGAAGTTAGTCCCGTAATCGTCCGGTGAAAAAACAGAGCCTCCATCGCCGATCAACAAACAACCACTATCGGGAAGCTTGCCCTGCAGCGCCACGATATCAGCGGTCACATCAGCAGGCGGCTTGTTGGTCAGGTCGTGGCCCCCACGAGCCGCGTGGTCAGGCTGACCGCCGTCGTACCACCAGAGCGTCACTGGATCATGCTGGACTTCTCGGTCATGGTGGAAGAGATGTGGATGGTCGAGCGGGACGCGACCAATGCGCTTCGGAAAGGCGAACCGGATCCTGGAGCCAATGGGATAAGACTCCTTGTTCATCGTGCCTAGAGGCACCGCTTCGATCTCTGTGGGGTAGCCGAGATCGAGTGCGCGAAACGCCATATTCACCGTGTGGCAGGCCATATCGCCCAGGGCGCCAGTGCCAAAATCCTGCCAGCCACGCCAGTTGAAGGGCTCGTACACTCCCTGCCTGTGGTTTGGGTCCCGGCTGCCCACATACGGCCGCATGGGAGCCGGACCAATCCACGTATCCCATTCCAGGGTTGAAGGTACCGGATCTTCTCCCGCCGGACGCTCCATGGCCTGCGGCCAGATCGGTCGGTTTGTCCAGACGTGCACTTCATGCACCTGCCCGATGAGTCCATCCTGAATCGTCTCCACACCGCGGCGCAACCCTTCAGCGGCGCTGCCCTGGTTGCCCATCTGCGTCACCAGCTTTTTGTGGTGGGCCATATTCCGCAGATAGCGCGCCTCGTAGATCGTTTGCGTCAATGGTTTCTGGCAAAACACGGCCTTGTTCTGCTTCATCGCCATCGACGCCACGATCGCATGCATGTGGTCGGGTGTCGAGATGGTCACCGCATCGATCTGATGGTCCATCTGATCGAGCATCTGACGGAAATCTTTGTAAAACTTTGCACCCGGATATTTGTTTGTCTGCTTTTGATACGCATCGGAACCCGTATCCACATCGCACAAAGCAACGATGTTCTCGCTGGAGCAGGCATCGGTGTCACTCCGGCCTTTACCGCCGATACCGATGCAGGCAATGTTCAACTTGCTGTTGAGGTTTTGTCCGCGTAAGAGGGTCGGCACGCCAAATGCGAGAGCGCCCGCAGCCAGAGAGCCTGTTTGGATAAACTTACGCCGGCTGGTACGGGAGTGGGTGGTGGACTGAGGAGCTTTCGTGGGGGGCAAATTTTCGGTTGGTTTCGACACGCGAACCAGAATACACCGCAGACGCCCTTTCAGACTTTGAGGATCTATGCTTGAGCCAAGGCCTACACAGCCATAGAAGAAGAACCAGTAGTCAGCAGCCACTTGGCAGATTGTTAAACCACCCGGGCATTCATCTAGAAACCGTCCAGCGCTATCTACCCAAATGGAAAAGCGGGTCGTCCGCTCCCAAGATACTTGAGAATCGCTTCGCCGACTTCGTATTGCAGCGGAAATCTTTGTGTTACGCCATGCTTGGCTCTTCGCACAAGGAAGCTTTCATCCAACCAGTCGATGTCTTCGACGGTCAACCGCTAACTTCACTGCTTCGCAATCCATACACGGCAAGCAACAAAAGGATTGCCCTTGCACGAAGATCGGTCGGTTTGTCGCCGGACACGTTGGCAATCATCTTCCTTACCTCACCCCAGCGCGGGCGACCATTCATTAGCCGGTATGGCACCATATATGGCTCCGGAAGTCGTTAAGGGTTCAGCATGCTACGACCGACAAGTAGATATCTGGTCCACCGGAGTGACACTCTATCAATTGCTCACGAGCACCCTGCCATTTATGCAACAAGCATAAGCGAGTTGCTAAGGAAGGTTGTTGAAGATCCGATTCCACGTTTAGACATGGGCATGGCATGTGGACTGCGATCGAACAGATTCTTCAGCTTGCGCTGTCCAAAGATCCTTCGGACAGGTATCCGACAGCAGCGGACTTTGCGGCCGATGGACAGCCCGTGATGCTTCCGCACACATTCTCCTGGACCTAGAATTCAACCCACACTATTTCAGTAATTCCATCACACGACTATGATTTCGAATCTTTAGCAGCAACGCTTACATTTCCCGACGTGTTTACTCTTGAAGACAGAATCGTGTGCACTGCGGCGGCGCTGAATTCCTTAAGAAGATGCACCATTATCGTGGTTGAGGCAATAAATCTCGGTAGATCGCTACACAGGCCCAGGATTTCGACGTATAAGCAAACATCCGTCCAAGCAATAGCAAGCTGCATTGAGGAAGCATTGGCTCTCGGTGGTATGAAGAAAGCTGTCTCAAACGGCCGCTTAATGTTCGATGGAGTCAGGCCGGACTGCGATCGCCGTCTTCAGCAAGTAATTCAATGAGCCGCGAGGAAGCGACGAAGACGAATCTTACGCTGATTCACGAGACTATCGAGTGAATTGAGTGGTTTCTACGTCATAGGACGTTCTACTGGCCGAGTCATTAGCGCATCTATATGACATTTTGCTTCAAGGCAGCCGCCGCGCGCATTCTGTCAGATGTATTCGAAAGGCAGGCGGCGTAGGGTCGGAACGGGACCCCACCCCGCCTGCGATGCGTGAATGAGGTTTGGCAGCTGTGCGTGAGCCACTCCATGGCTCCCGCACAGTCTCAGGCTGCGCCCTCTTTCCGTTGTTGTTGGTCTGGGTAGGGCAATCCTACCCGCGAACATGGCGGTCTGATCGAAGGCCTCCGCGAAGCTTGCAGACGCAGGTTGTTGTCCCACGTCATCGCCAATCGTTCATGCTGTTTGTGCAACAACTCGAGACACATGTGGTGATCGCGAATGATGTTCCGGCTCCATTGCTCGACGCCAACATAATTGTTTTGATAGTAGAAGGGAATCAGCTCCGGACCTTTTTCACGGCCAACTCGAAACACATTTCCGGGTCGCGCATAAGATCGCCATTGTGCTCGCCATAGTAGGCTACAGAGATCAAGGGGACCCTTGCGGGGCCAGGTTCGTCGACAGCCTCGATGACGAGGTCCATGTACGGCAGACTTTCATTTAAGATATAGACCCTTATGCCATCAACCGGCATTAGACAGAATGTTGAGGATCGTCCGCATTACGCCACCTCAATGGATGGTTCGTCGACTCTGTTCTTCTTTGTGGATGCCTGGGCTCTAGGATGATTTGTCATCAGATATTTCCTCCGCTCTTGAATGGGTGTGCTGTGTTTGCTTTCAATCACGCCTTGGCCTTGGCCCACGCCACCCGGGTCGGCAAGTGCAAGAGGAGGAGTTACCCATCCTTGAAGAGGAAGCGCCAGCTGGAACGGATAGGGCGGAGCCAGCGGAGATCTGCACAAGCGAAACCGGGGCCCAGCGGGTGTTGTTGCCCATTGGGTAGCGGAGTGCGGAAGATTGGGCTGCCCCTTGTCACGCGCCAGGGTCGGAGTCCATCAGGGAGCTCGTGTTTCGCGCGGAGCGCGGGGAGATTGCATTCGGGTCGGCGTTGCGGCCAGGAACCGGCCCAACAGAGGTGGGGGCGGGAACAGGGCGGCTTCATGCCGGCTGCAGCAGGGAGAACGACTTCCTCCCTTCAATGCCTTTAGGTGCTTATGTCTGTTTCGCTCTAAAGGCTGTCGAAGAGAGTGGCTTCTTGTGCGGTCACAGCTGTTCCAGGATTCACGCAATTTTCGTTCGCCGGCAAGCGTCGACAGTCAGCTTCCCTCACTCCTTTATTCCGTACAGGCAGTCACAATGCCCAACAGTTGTTGAGAGCCTTAATACTAGCAATCGCACTTTGTAAGTCTTACAACAGATGGTTCAAAAGGCCCCATCCAATCGCCAGTTTGTTAGTAGTAGTAGTAGGCTGGCTCCGCTGGCGGCCTATGATACTGCAGCTCGTTGTGTGCGAGCGAAGCCTTTCGGTAGGAAGGGAACGCCTGCTTCCTTTACTTGGCGCAAGCGTCCTGGCAGCGAATAACTTTACGATTAAGAAAGAGACGTGCCTCCCTCTCTCGGGTAGGGAGTCTTGGGAACGTCCCTGCCGCGCGGCCGGGTCATGGTGATAATCACATTTTCTGCTCGAGAGAGTTGTGGCTTACGTTCTGCTGTACATGCTATAGTGTGCCGCTATCCGAAAGGCCAATCGGAAACTGTTTCTTTGAAGGCATAGAGCTGTCGTTGAGCGCCTAAGCATCAAAGCTGAGCTACTTCTGCCTGAATGGGTCGAACTAGCTTGGAAGCTGCAGGGTTTTAGGGAGAAAAACATTGACGAGGCAACAGCAAGCACGAACAAGCTTTACGCGAAGCAGTGCATGTAAGTTGTGCATCGCTTTGTTCATCATTTGGGGAGTAAGAGCCTTGGCGCAAGGCGAGCACAAACCAAGTATGGTTGCTGTCGATTGGGATAAGACGATTATGGTCTCGAAGTCGACAGCCACCCTTCAGGTTGTCGTCAATCCAATGTTGCTGCGAGGAGCATCGATTCACGACGGGTCATTTGCAGCCTTAAAGGACCTTGGAGCTGACTATGTCCGTTATGTGCCGTGGGAACCCTATCCACAGCTGGCTGTTGCCGAACTCGACCCGCCAACTCAAGACAAGACCTCCTGGAATTTTTCTAAGATCGACCCAGTGACCCTGGACTTCCTGAATGCCACCGCCGGCCACTCGACGGTCATGAATTTCAGCACCATTCCTGCATGGATGTTCAAGACCGATCAACCCGTCAAATATCCCTCCGATCCCTTGCAGGTGTTCTGGACGTATACCCAGGGCAGCGAGCTGAAGGACCCATCGGGCAAGGAGTTAGGCGATTACTTCGGGCGGCTTGTCAGCTGGTACACGAAGGGCGGCTTTATTGATGAGAACGGAAAGACGCATAGCTCGGGTTACCATTACAAGTTTCCTATCTGGGAAGTTCTTAACGAGGTAGATTTCGAACACAAGACTACACCGGAAGACTATACGAAGCGCTACGATGCGATGGTCGCGGCCATCCATAAAGTCAGTCCAGACACGCAGTTCATGGGGTTGGCGCTGGCTGACCCCGCTGCGGATCCGCGCATGTTCGAATATTTCCTCAATCCAGCGAATCATCGGCCGGGCATTCCGCTGGACTACATCTCGTATCACTTCTATGCAACGCCCACGCCTTCACAAGATATATCTAACTGGCAGTACAGCTTTTTTGACCAGGCTGATCGCTTTCTTGCGACCACACGCTATATCGAAAGCATCAAGAAGAGGCTATCGCCTGGTACTAAAACAGATACGGACGAACTTGGCGTGATTCTGCCAACGGACATGGAAGAGATTTCGGCATCGAAAGCAAACCCCGACAGGATTCCCAAGCTCTACTGGAATGCGGCCGGATCGCTGTATTGCTATCTTTACATCGCGCTGGTAAAGCTGGGGATCGATGTCATTGGTGAATCACAGCTGGTCGGCTATCCTTCGCAGTTTCCAAGTGTCTCCATGATGGACTGGACGAATGGAAAGCCAAATGCGCGCTACTGGGTATTGAAACTGATTAAAACGAACTTCGGCCCTGGCGATAAGCTCGTCGACACTTCCATCACACCGGGCGGCGATGTTCAGGTGCAAGGCTTCGTTACCCACGCAGGCAAGAAGCTGCTGTTATTGAACAAGCGGGATCGATCGACTGAGGTAAGTCTGCCCGCAGGCACCAAGGTCGATTCCATGGCGGTCGTGGACGAGACCAATGGTGATAACGAAGCGCGCGCCGCTTCGGTGAACGAATCTACGATTACGCTTGCGCCATTCGCGGTGGTTGTCTTAAACGTCCACTAAGTGGCATCCCGGCAGACGATATGGTGGGCTGGGATCCCTTCAGAATTAGCCGAGCGTCTCAGGGTAGACTCCAGCACGCTTCGTGGCCGCATGGTTGTCCGAACCGGTGCCTTGAATGGCAGAGTTAAGAGTGCATCCCTGAGTACTGTCTTCGCGCAGTTACCCCGATTGTGATGCGACAGTTGTATTCGGCCCAGTTCTCGCGAGCCGGTATTCGCATGCTTGCTATTTGTTATCCGCCAATATCGGTCTCAGTGACGCGCCGTCGATGCAGCGATGCCCATTTGCAAACCCTCCGCGTCATGCATGTGGAGTGCTTGCCGTCTAATCCCGGGTGCTGCGCATGATCCTCCTCTGAACCGCTTGTCAGCTACATGGAAAAGAAAGATCCCTTATAAGGTCTCTTTAGTACGGTCTTATTTCGAGTGAATGAGAAGGGATTGCTCAATGAAGTACAACCGGGATGCATTGAAGAAATATTCGGCATAAATTTCCTTGACAGTGTCTAGTGGCAGCCGCTACCTTCCGGCTGCAATAGGGAAATGGTTTCTCTCAGACAGAAAGAACAACCTGCTGATTCTGCACAGAGCTCTGATCAGTCTGGCAAAGTTGAGTAAACGACTTTCTGCTGATAAGTGATGTGACTGGGCTGAACTCTTTTGGAGGGTTGAAATGAAATTGAAGTGGCTGTGTCTGCTATGTTTTCTGCTGACGTCAGGTTTTGTCCGCTTGCTTGCTCAGGGTGGTGCTACCGGCACTATCCTTGGTACGGTAACCGATACCTCAGGTGCTATCGTTCAGAACGCTCAGGTCACCGTCACCAATGTTGGCACTGGCCTTGCGTATAAGACGACCACTACATCGGCGGGCGACTATAACGCTCCCTCTCTGAATCCTGGCAGCTATTCACTTACCGTGCAGGCTCCTGGTTTTTCGAAGGCGCAGACAGACCAGTTCGTCCTGGCTGTTGATCAGCAGGTCCGTGTCAATGTCACCATGAAGCTCGGCGCCGTTAACACTGAGACAATGGTCACTGCACAGGCAGTAACACTGGATACAGACAGCTCCGCGCTATCGCAGTTGGTGAGTGAAGCACAGGTGAAAGAGCTGCCACTCAATGGCCGTAATTTTATGCAGTTGCTGACCCTGGGTGCCGGCGCTGTAACAGTAGGTGGAGAGCAGGGAGTGATGCGCCAGGGTGTCGGTAATGCTGTCAGCATCAACGGCGGCCGACCCGAGGGAAACAACTACACGCTGGATGGCCTGATCAATACTGACCAGGCACTTGTTACTCCTGCCGTCATTCTGTCGCAGGATGCCATCCAGGAATTCAAAGTCGAAAGCGGGACTTACTCCGCAGAGTATGGGTTTGGCGCAAGCCAGATTAACTTGATTAGCAAGAGCGGCACTAATAAACTGCACGCGACTGGATTTGAGACCTTCCGTAACGACGCGTTGGACGCCAGGCCGTTCGCGACCGCAACTGACTACAGCGCCAACACGCCTACAGCTAATCCATCCTTGAGGCAAAACCAGTTCGGGTTTGTTGCCGATGGTCCGGTCTATATTCCGAAGTTTTACGACGGTCGAGACAAGACATTCTTCATGGCCAACTATGAAGGCTGGCGCATTAACAATGGCGCGCGTGAGACTGCAACTTTACCGAACCCGGGCGTCCTGACCGGTGATTTTGCGAACGAGACCTACCCAGCACTTACAGTCGGATCAGTTAATCTGCCGGGCGGTCTGTTACCGCAATACGGGTCTGCCGATTGCACACTTCTGCGCAGCGTTGGCCGTAACTGCATGCCGCTCAATCCGTTGACCGGTCAGTCTTATCCGGGAAACAAAATTCCCGCAGGCCTGTTCACTTCGCGCTTTGCGAATACGGTCATCAAGTATGGTTATTTCGAGACGCCAACGATCCCGAATCAGCCAGAGGGCGTAACGAATTTTATTGAAAATGTTGGTCTTCCACTTAGAACAAACCAGCAGACATATCGCGTCGACCAAGCATTGCCGAAGAGACTGGGTCAGGTGTTCGGTCGCTTCACTTATTCCAAATATCAGAACAGCGCATTGGATTCTGCGACGCTGGATTATGGCATCCTGACGCAGTACGAGACACAAAAGAACTGGGCAATTTCGCACACCATCAGTCTTGGTAAGGCGAGCGTCAATAACTTCCGCTTCGGGTATCTCGACTCCATGGCTCCACAGGGTGCGCCTGCACCGCCGGCTTCTGCTGTTGCAGAACTTGGTGAGACTGGCGTCTTTCAGAAGTTTTCGCCGTTGCAGCAATCGTGGTCGACGCTGGGACTTTCGACTTACTCAGGGACAGGTGGTCCGGGCAATGCTTATACCGGTTCTGACAATCCATCGTGGGAGTTTGCAGATTCATTCTCGACCATTCATGGCCGGCATACCTTGCAGCTGGGTGTTGACTACCGCCGCTGGAGATTGATCCGTAATCTGGATGATGATTTCTATGGTGACTTCAGCTTTACTTCCGCGAACTTCAAGACCAACAACATCAACTGTCCAAACCCGTTGGTTCCAGATGCCGAGAATTCTGGAAAAACTTTCAGCTTTTGCGGTACTGGCAATGCCGTAGGTGATTTGCTGCTCGGCTATTATGCTGGAGCAGCGGGATTCGTACCCGGTCCTCTAAGTCCTGCGAACACTGCCGGTAATCCTCAGACGCATGTCTTCAGCTACTTTGCACCATACGTGCAGGATGATTTCAAGGCGACGCCGAAGCTGACTTTGAACGCGGGTCTGCGTTGGGATTTCCGCGCAGCTCCTTACGAACAGAGCAACCATTTCTTCTGGCTGGACGCGACCAATCCGTATGGCGGACTTTGCTATGCAGATAAAACACTCTCCACAAACGGCGTTGCTCCGGGAGCGGGGTACGCAGGCGCTCCCATCCTGCGCTATTGTGGCAAAGTACCGCGTCCTGGTTCTAAAACTCCATTCGCTCCGCGCCTCGGCTTTGCTTATCGCTTAGACGAGAAGACGGTTGTCCGCGGCGGTTACGGCATCTTCTTTGATTCCTTCGAAGGTCGCGAAATCGATGACTCCGGCGACATCTACCCGTATAGTATTCGGAACAACCTGACACCTGCGGCAACGCCTACAGTCACGAAATTTACGAATAACCTGTTCACGCCCTACAACACGCTTGCACCGTTTCCAGCGTCGACGCTCTCTTTCATCGCCGTCATACAATCCGAGAACCCACACAATCCTTACATCCAGTCCCGCACACTGTCAGTCGAACGAGAACTTGCGAAGAACACGACCCTCGAGGTGAATTACATCGGTACCAAGGGCACGCATCTTCTGGATCGGCAGAACATCGCGCAGCCGCTTGGTATTCCGGCTGCAGATCTCGCGTTCTGCCAGGCGAATCCCGGTGCCACCACAAACAACTGCCCAACGTCCAGCCGTCTGCCCTATCCGAATTTTACCGGCGACTATATCGACAGTGTTTTCGGCGGTTATTCCGACTACAACGCAATGAACGTAAAGTTCGAGCATCGTGCGGCTGACCTGGCAATCACTGGTATTTATACCTATGCCAAAAGTCTTGACGATAAGTCGGCTGCTGCCGGTGTAGGTGCAACAGGCAGCGGTTACCAGGGCTTTGAAGACAATCACAACCCGAACCGCGATTATGGTCCGTCTGACTTTGACGTCAACCACCGCTTTGTGGCGAGCTATGTGTATCAGCTGCCCGTGGGCCGGGGTAAGAAGTTCCTTGGCGGCGTGAATCGTGCAGAAGATGTAGCGGTAGGTGGATGGCAGCTTGTTGGTATCACGACCTTCCAAACGGGTTTCCCGTTTGCCATCGGCGCAACGGATACCAATGGATTACTGGGAACAGTCAACCAGAGGGCTAACATTGTCCCGGGTTGCAATATTCATGCCAACCTCACGAAGCTTTTTCAGCGTCTGAATCCGGCCTGCTACCAGCAGCCTGATATCGGCGTCTACGGGAACTCAGGTCGCGGTATTCTTCGTCAACCCGGTATCAATAACTGGGACATGGGAGCGAGCAAGTTCTTCGACATCACAGAACGTGCGAAATTCCAGTTTAAGTTCGATACCTTTAATACCTTCAACCATCACCAGTATGATGTGAACGTTGGTGGGTTGGCTACGGGTGGCTCGGGCGGCGGCTCCTCCATTGATAACGGTGTAGGCGATGCTCTCTTTGGGCAGATTACTGCTTCGTCTCCCGCTCGTATTCTCCAGCTGAGTGGAAAGATAATTTTCTAACTCTCTCACTGCACTACTTACTCCATCCGCCACGCCTCCGGGCGTGGCAGAATTTTATGGTCAAAGGATAGACTGGCTTTCATGACGCATCTGCGTTTGTCCCTGCGATTTGCCCTTCTCTCCGTGGTGCTCTTGCAACGGGCCGGACACGCTCAATCCGCTGATGATGCTGTGATCCAGCGTTACTCCGATGAAGGGCAGAGGGCGCTCGCGGCAGGCCAGTACGATCTGGCGGAGCAGGATTTCACCGCGCTCGAAAAGCTGAGTCCCCGCGTCGCGGAAGTGCATGCCTCCCTTGCCGCCATCTACTTTGAGCAGAGACGATTCAGTCCGGCAGTCGGTGAAATTCACCAGGCACTCAAGCTAAAGCCCGGCCTTACGCGTTTACATTCACTGCTGGCTCTTTCACTTGCCGAGCTCGGGCGCTATCAGGAAGCTCTCCCGGGCCTGCAGACAGCGTTTAATCAAGCACCAGACCCTGATGTGAGACGGATGTGCGGGCTTCAACTTCTACGCACGTACGGTGGTCTGCACCAGGATGAGAAGGCCGTCGAAACCGCTCTCAAGCTCGACCACGAGTTTCCGAGTGATCCGGAGATTCTCTACAACACCGGCAAGGTCTACGGCAATTATGCATTTCTCATGATCAGCAAACTCGCGCAGGATGCGCCCGGTTCCTTGTGGCGGCACCTTGCCGCGGCCGAAGCCTATGAAAGCCAGGGTGCAGGGGTTGAAGCCCTGAGCGAATATCACGCCGTCCTTGCCATGGCTCCGCGACGGCGCGGCATCCACTATCGCATGGGACGAACCCTGCTCGCGCAGTATCACCGGTCCGGTAATCCTACTAACCTGACAGATGCGCAGAATGAATTCGAGCAGGAACTGCAAATCGACCCCGACAATGGCAATGCAACTTATGAGATAGCTGAAATGCTGCGCCAGAAAGGTAATGATGCACAGGCCGAACAATATTTTCAGCAGGCGCTTTCTCAATACCCGGACTTTGAAGAGGCTCACGTTGGACTAGCGAGTGTGCTGATGGCAGAGCATGAACCAGCGCAGGCGGCTGACCATCTGCACGCCGCTATCACTCTTCGGGCTGATGATGAAGTAGCCTGGTACCGCCTGTCTCAGGCCGAGAGATTACTCGGTCACATGAGTGAACAAAAAGACGCGCTTGCGCATTTCCAAACCTTGCACCAGTCTGCGCTTGATCAGCGGGCTAAGAACCCGGTGACAATTGATGGCGAAGTTACGAAGCAGGAGCTTGATCCGGCACAATAGCTCTAATACTGGTGAAATCAGCATCGTATCGGTTGTAAGTTGGTGACAACGAGGTCGTGTGGACAGCGTGGCGCTCCGATTCATAAGTCTCTCTGAGGGCTTTTGGAAACGGTGTTTTGCACTACATATAAATAAGCCATGAGGCAAACGATCGAAGTTATGCGACGCCGGCCAAACCAAACTTTAATCACGCAAGGTTGTCTCAAGACCAGTTCCGTCGAGAGCCAGGGGGCGATATTCACCCGTTCCAGGGGAAAGTGAGATGTTCTTCCCGACCGGTTGAGTGACCAGATTATGGGTAGAAGGAGCTTTTGCCATGGTGTCCAGAAGGACGTTTTGCGTTTTGCTCGCCGGCGCAGCACAACATTTGTGCAGTGCTCCGCTGCCTGCTCTGAACAAGGCGCATCCACGCGCATCGATCGACAATAAACGAGTGGCGCGTTTCCCCACTCCACCGGATTCTGCGCGCCCCTACGTGCTTTGGATGTGGATGGGGCACAATATCAGCGCAGAGGGCATCACGCTCGATCTTGAGGGGATGAAGGAAGCCGGCATCGGCGGAGCTACCATTTTCAGTTTGGCTGACACGGTCATTCCGTGGGCGGGAGCGATTCTAAAAAGTCCGACACCCGAGATCGTTTCGTTCAGCGATCCGTGGTGGGCTCTCGTTCGTCACGCGGCCCAGGAATGCCATCGGCTTGGTCTTGAGCTTATTCTGCACAACTGCGCGGGATACGAGAGCAGCGGCGGAACCTGGATTACTCCAGAACTTTCCATGCAGGAGGTGATCTGGTCAGAGTCACGCCATATCGGAGGCAAGTCTGTGCGCACGACGCTGAAGCGGGCAGAGGTCGATCCTCACCCCAATGCGCTTTTTCCTGACTGCTATATTCCCTCCGAGGGCAAAGTAGGGGTACCTATCGTAGAAGCGCGTAAGACCTACTACCGCGACATCGCCGTGCTTGCAGTACCTGCGGAAGGCACTGCAGCAAAGGAAAGCCTGGTTGATCTATCCGCGAGGATGACTGCAGATGGAGATATAGAGTGGGACGCGCCGGCCGGGGAGTGGACCATCTATCGATTTGGCCACACAACTACCGGTGCCATGATCCAGCCCGCTCAATGGGACGCGATGGGACTCGAATGCGACAAGATGAGTAAAGAGGCCGTTACCTTCCATGTGCAGCATGTACTGAATGATATGAAAAAGCATCTGGGAGACCAGATGGGCAAGGGTCTCACCACGCTCTACTTCGATAGTTATGAAGCAGGCGATCCAACCTGGACACCGAAGATGCGTGAAGAGTTTAAGACCAGGCGCGGTTACGATATCACGCCGTGGCTGCCAGTCCTCGCAGGTCGTACCATCGGCAGCGAGACCGAGACGAAGAGCTTTCAGAAAGACTTCAAGCGAACGATCGAAGACCTGTATCGGGATTGTTATTGGGCCACGCCTCGACCGCTTGCGCATGAGCATGGACTGAAGTTCAATGCGGAACCCTACGAGGGACCGTGGGAAATAAGTGAGGTCGTCCAGGACCTGGACACGCCGACCGTCGAATTCTGGACGAACAACAACCGGTATTCACCGTTCAGCCTCGAGCCCGTAGTGGAAGCCGCACGAGCTCAGCATGACCCGCTGATTGCAGCTGAGGCATTTACCTCCTCGCCGGAGTTCTCTAAATGGAACGAGCATCCCGCATGGTTGAAACCAATAGGTGATGCAGCTTTTTGCGCCGGAGTGAATCGAGTCAATATTCATCACTTTGTCCAGCAACCCTGGGATTCGAAGTACAAGCCGGGCAACGCGATGGGACAGTGGGGTATTCACCTTGGGCGTTACCAGACCTGGTGGACGCCGGGCAAAGCCTGGTTCTCCTACCTGTGGCGATGCCAGGCGCTGCTGCAGCGCGGAACGTATATCGCGCCATCTGATGCAACGAGCCTGAAGGTGGCAGCGGATGAGCCCGGGCACGCTATTCGGAGCATTCATCGGCAGGACGGCAAGGCCGAGATATACTTCGTGGCAAATACTGCATGGACTGGCGGCGAAGTTCGTTGTACTTTCCCCGTGCAGGGATTGCAGCCGGAACTCTGGGACCCCGTCAACGATACGGTACGCGATGTGAACAACTTCGTGCAGGCGAACGGGTCAACCAGCTTCTCGATTGCATTTGCTCCGACGCAAAGCTTCTTTTGTGTGTTTCGTCGAGCTATTCGACGTAATCGCCCTTCAGTCCGCATGAAAATGCTCGCTGATTTCCCTCGGTTAGAGATAATAACTGAGCTTGATGGGCCCTGGCATGTAAGCTTTGATCAGGCCTGGGGCGGACCTGCTTCCATTGTTTTCGACACTCTTCAAGACTGGTCTGAACACACGAATAGCGGCATCAAGTACTACTCAGGTACGGCGGTTTACACCAAGACCTTGGAGGTGCCGAAGTTGACCGAGGGTCGTCGACTGTACCTCGATCTTGGCAAGGTCAAGCATATCGCCGAAGTCAAAGTGAATGGCGATGAACTTGGCGTAGTGTGGACAGCGCCCTGGCAAGTGGAAGTCACGAAGCTCTTACAGCCAGGTACGAATACTATTGCAATTGCTGTAACGAACGTCTGGGCTAACCGGCTTATAGGCGATGAAC
>CAXTNK010000025.1:0-299 GCA_964245665.1 uncultured Acidobacteriaceae bacterium | reverse complement strand
ATCCCAAGTTCAAGAGCGGATATTTTCTCAAGGAATTTCCGGAGTGGTTTCTGAAGAACGAGCCTCGCCCCTCGAAAGAAAGGCTGACCTTCACAACCTGGAATTACTTCGAGAAGGACTCTCCGCTGGAATCTTCGGGATTGCTTGGACCCGTGCAGCTGTTCGTTGAAGCTGTAGACGCTTGAGTATCTCCGATGAGGTACCGACACAGATGATGGATGGATCAGCTGATTTGAGTTCCGGGGTGACGGCTCTGTTACGTTGCGTGGTAATCCTGATCTGTCTCATGCCTGCGGGAA
>CAXTNK010000024.1:61158-62321 GCA_964245665.1 uncultured Acidobacteriaceae bacterium | reverse complement strand
TTCTTGAGGTGAATCGAGTGTGAAGGTATCGCTCACCCTGACAGAGAGTTGCGCCGCATCCGGGTCTACCACGCGGTACATCCTGGCCTCGGCATGCCGTCCAGTGATCGTGAACAGGACGTAATTGAAGTCTGGCTCGGTCGTGTGGTCGTGATACAGGTCACGTCCACCTGGCAGGTAGACCGGGTAAGGCCTGGCGCCACCGCCGCCGCTGATCACGTGGGTAATGCCCTTCTCTTCAAACCGCTCGTAATTGTGGATGTGACCAGAGACCACGATAAATTTCGCCCGACTCGCCGCCGCCTTTGTTTCCAGGTAATGCCGAACGTTCACCATGTCAGCGCTCGGAATGTTAGCCAAAAACTCACTCTGTACATCTGCCATCATCGGTACGTGAACCAGGAAAAAAACAAAGTCCGCCTGGGGTGGCAGGTGATCAAGCTGCGTCTGTAGCCATTCGGCCTGGTAGCCGGTCGGCCAGATCGGCTCGACCGAATCAAGCGAGATCACGTAGACGTTTCCCAGCAGGACAGAGTAGACGTGATAGCCCTTCAGTTGGGGGAAAGCCTCGAAGTAGTTGACATAACCGGCCACCGGATCGGGAATCATTTCGTGGTTGCCGACCGTCGGGTAAACCCGCAGCTGATCCTGGTGCCATGAAGCTGCTTCCTTCTCGAATTGTTGCCAGTCAGCCTTGTCGCTGCCATGTAACGGCACGTCACCCGTCACCAGCATGGCGTCAGGCCGCTCAGAATCCACCTTCTGCGCCAGCCATGCCCGCACACGTGGCAGGGTATTGACTGTGTTCTTCGGGTCAGTGAACCGCATGTCGCCGTATACCAGTATCCGAAGAGGCTGACCGGGCTTGATGTCATTGACGACGAAGGAAGGCTTGTTCGCGTCCGGAGCCGTCAATTGACTGCTAGCCAGGGGGTTCAACACCATCAATGCGCAGACAACGCCGCACGCTGTCAACACTCTCCAGCCGCTACGCAGGCCTGCGTTCATCGACACTAAGCCGTTTGCTCCGATGCTTCCAATCTCATAAGACCCGGGCAGGTGGTCGTTTGCAGATCGATGCCACCACCGACAAAGTGCACAATTTCCATCCGATCCCCGGCAGTCAATGAAGTCGTCGTCCAGGAAGGTCGACTGACGATCTG
>CAXTNK010000024.1:46074-61148 GCA_964245665.1 uncultured Acidobacteriaceae bacterium | reverse complement strand
GCCATTGTGCTCGATAGCAACGCGGTCTCCCTTAAGATCGAGCGCCAAGATCAGTTCAGCGAGAGTAGCGCCTGGCAAAAGCGTGGGGAAGGTTCGGGCCTGGCCATTGATCAAGAGATCCATACTCGCAGATTATCACTCACCTACGTACTAACGGTTGCGGCGGTCCGGCCCTTTGAACATGCCGAATAAACCCGATTTCGAACGCCTTTCGATCACCGGGCAGGCCATGTAAACATCGTGCCGGGCACTCATCAACAACATCACAGCCTGCACGTCTGGCCCGTTTGGAGACAGCCGGCCTACTCGTCCATTCGGCAGCTTTCGTGCGTCAGTCAGATATTCAATGGAATGCGAGAGCAGGTTGTCCGCGGCGCAGGCCTGGGCACTGAGGCGTCGCGGCCGGCGATCCGCGCGCGTCGGCAGAGTTACGGCAAGGGCTGGCGTTGGAGGCGCGACATGGAGAGCTTTGGCGTGCGTGCCCGTCCAAGATTCCGGATGCTTGGCCAGTGTCGGAACGTCCCTGTCTATTGTCATAACTTCCTCGCTTCTGAAGTTATCGGCTGGCTAGGCAAGGTCGATGAAAAACGATCGTCACATCTCGCTGGCATTCCGTAACTGGAGCGCTGTTCGTGTATGCGACCCGATTCGGAACTGTAGATAGAAAATTATGTGCGTTCCTTAATGTCCTATCAAGCGGCTCACCTTGACTGCCACTCATCTGGAATTTAGAGTCGAGGTACAGAACCTGAGGGAATCCCGACGCATGTCTTCGCCAACTTATTTCTGGAATTACCTCCCTCTTCTCATGCAGATACTGGTTGCGGTCGGCATGGGTTGCGCGATGGTGACGACCTCCTGGCGCATCGGCAAACATCGCCAGTCGAAGGCCAAAAACGATACCTATGAGTGCGGGATTGACGCTGTCGGTGACGCCCGGGGACGGTTTTCCGTCCGTTTCTACATGGTTGCCATGCTCTTCATCCTGTTCGACGTCGAAGCCGTATTCATGATGCCGTGGGCTGTTATCTATCGCCAGCTGCCTGGTATTGTCGGCTCGAGAATGTTTGGCTTCTGGGAGATGCTGATCTACATCGGCTTCGTCTTTGTTGGCTTGTTCTACATCGTTAAGAAGGGCGTGCTTGAGTGGTCGAATGACCGGGGTGATCTCTAAAGATGGCTTCTGCCCAGATTGGTATCGATGAAGTATCCGCTGCGCATCCCGACAATCCCGCGATCATTGCTTTACGCCGGGACTTACCTGACGCCATCACGAATGCACGCTTCGACCGCGGCGAACTCACACTGACCATCGCACGCGGGCTGATCGTAGAAGCCGCCGCGATCGTGCAGAACTCCGGCTACAACTTTCTTGAAGATGTGACCTGCGTTGACTGGCTGCCGGCCATCGAGCGCTTTCAGGTGACATATCACATCCTGTCGCATCCCTTGAAACAGCGCATCCGGCTGATTGCCTTTGTCGAAGAAGCTGACCTTGAGATCGCGAGCATTACGACAGTATGGCCCTCGGCGAACTTTTACGAACGCGAAGTGTTTGACCTGTTCGGCGTTCGCTTCGGTGGTCACCCCAATATGCGCCGCATAATGATGCCCGATGAATGGGACGGGCACCCACTCCGCAAGGATTATCCGGTCGAAGGATATAGATAATGGCTTCACATAACATGCCGGATGCGGTGAACTTCCAGATTGCACCGCTGCTTGAACCGCACAAAGAAGAGGGCGCCAACGACAGGACAATGATCCTGAATATGGGCCCGCAGCATCCTTCTACGCACGGCGTACTGAGGCTCGTGCTCGAGATCGACGGCGAAACTGTACTCAAGATCGTTCCCGACATCGGCTTTCTTCACACCGGCATCGAGAAGACCTGCGAAGCGAAGTTCTACCAGCAGGTAGTGCCGATGACGGACCGCATCGACTATCTCAGCCCGATGTCGAACAACCTCTGCTACTGTCTCGCGATTGAGAAGCTGCTTGAGATGGAAATTCCCGAACGCGCCCAGTATCTGCGCGTCCTGCTGAATGAACTCACGCGGCTGCAGTCGCATCTCGTCTGGCTCGGGACCCATGCGATGGACATCGGCGCACTTACGGTCTTCCTGTACTGCTTCCGTGAGCGCGAGGAGTTGCTGAAAATATTTGAGCATGTGTCTGGCCAGCGCATGATGACCTCCTACTTCCGCGTGGGTGGTGTAGCACTTGAGCCGCCAGTGGACTTCTATGAACGCGTGCAGAATCTTCTGAAGACCATGCCGGCGCGCATTGACCAGTACCAGAATCTGCTCAGTGGCAACCCGATCTGGGTCAGTCGGACGCAGGGAGTGGGCAAGCTGACTGCCGCGGAAGCGATCGCGCTCGGTGTTACCGGGCCGCCCATGCGGGCAAGTGGTGTTGACTGGGATCTGCGCCGCGACATGCCGTACTCCGGCTATGAAAAGTTTCAGTTCAAGGTGCCGGTTTCGCAGGATGGTGACGTCTGGGCGCGTTATATCGTACGCATGGAAGAGATGCGCGAATCGGTGAAGATCTGCCAGCAGGCGCTCGACGGCATGCCTGGCGGTCCGATCAAGGCTGATTCGCCCAAGGTCGTTCTGCCGGACCGCGAGAAGATGAAGACGCAGATGGAATCCCTCATCTATCACTTTAAGATTGTGACCGAGGGCTTCCAGGTTCCTGCCGGGCAGGTGTTCCAGGCCATCGAATCGCCGCGCGGCGAGATGGGCTATTTCGCGGTCAGCGATGGAACCGCCAAACCCTACCGAGTGCATATGCGCAATCCTTCCTTCGCGACACTGCAGGCACTCGAGGCCATGTGCGTAGGCAAGATGCTCGCCGATGTGGTCGCTGTGATCGGTTCGATTGACATTGTGCTCGGGGAGATTGATCGATGAGCGAGATCGATCTTGTTCCGCGTCAAGTCTCCGAAATAGAGGATGGAGCAAGTGGCCTGGTTCTGGCCGAGCTTTGGACTTCGTTTGTCAGTCTGACGCGCTCTCACCTGGCCGCCTTGCAGACAACCGGGAGATTAACTCAGGTAAAGGTTTTAGAAACATCCCCCATGTCGTTCATTGCAGGCGATCTGGACGGGAACATTACAGTCACGATAACTCCAGGAAAGGGACTTGGGACATACGAAGCGAAAAGCTGTGGTGGTCCAAAAGCCAAAGGTTCCTGGCAACTGAACGCCAATGGAACAGCGTGTGTGGGCGACGGTAAAGAAGAAGACATGGAACTGGCTGTGGAGCTTTTTGCCCAAAAATTAGTAGCAGCCCGGTCGGAAGGAGCAACACGATGAGCGCGGTCGCGAACACTATTTTCTCGCCGGAGTTAGCCGCACGTTTCGACAAACTGGTGACCATCTACCCGGTGAAGCGCTCGGCACTGATTCCGATGCTGCTCTACGCGCAGGATGAGATCGGCTCCGTTAATGATGCTGTGGTCGCAGAGTGCGCGGTGCGCGTCGGCATTTCGGAGCTCGAAGTGCGCAACGTCATCAGCTACTATTCGCTGCTGCACACCAAGCCACATGGCCAGTTTCATGTGCAGGTCTGCACGAATATTTCGTGCATGCTGCGCGGCGGCTACGAGATGCTCGACCATTGCAAGGACCGGCTCGGTATTGACAACAAGGAAACGACAGCAGACGGTCTTTTCTCGCTTGAAGAAGTAGAGTGTATTGGAGCCTGCTGCTGGGCGCCGGCTGTGCAGGTGAACTACGCCTTCTATGACAACCTGACACCGGACAAAATGGACGCTGTTATCGAAAGCTACAAAGATGGAAGCTACAAGAAGGACGGAGTCAAGTAATGCCGGAACTCGTCTCGCATCCAGATGAAGTGAAGTTGCTGTCGAAGCGATTCGGCATGGGCGCTACCGACATCGATCGCTATATCGAGCTTGGCGGTTACAAATCACTCCGCAAAGCCATCGAAAACGGTCCGGAATGGGTCATCAACGAGATGAAAGCCTCTGGCTTGCGCGGCCGAGGGGGCGCAGGTTTTCCTACGGGCATGAAGTGGTCGTTCGTTCCGAAGAATGTCGATCGGCCCAAGTACGTGCTGGTGAATGGTGACGAAAGCGAGCCGGGTACCTGCAAAGATCACATGATCTTCCTGCACGACCCGCACGCGATCATCGAAGGCACCATCATCGCAGGTCTCGCGATCGGTTCGAAGATGGGTTTCATTTATCTTCGAGGCGAATATCGCTACCTGATCGAGATCATGGAGAAGGCGATTCAGCAGTGTTATGCCAAGGGCATCCTGGGCAAGAACATTATGGGCCTCGGGTTCGAATATGACTGCATCTCGCACACAGGTGCGGGAGCGTATGAAGTAGGCGAAGAATCGGCGCTCATGGAATCGCTCGAAGGTAAACGCGGCGTCCCGCGCATCAAGCCTCCCTTCCCTGCTGTTGTTGGTCTGTACGGTGGTCCGACTGTCATCAATAACGCTGAAACCATTGCCAGCGTTGCGCCGATCCTCGATATGGGCGGTGCGGAATACGCGAAGATTGGCACCGAGCGCAACGGTGGCACGCGTCTATTCGGCATCAGCGGCCATGTGAATAAACCAGGCGTGTATGAACTGCCGATGGGCTACAACCTGAAAAAAATGATCTACGACGTCGCCGGTGGAATTCGCGGCGGCAAGAAACTGAAAGCAGTCGTGCCTGGTGGTTCATCATGTCCTGTACTAAAAGCCGATGAGATTGATGTCGGCATGGACTTCGATCAAATGGGCAAGGCCGGCACCATGCTTGGTTCGGCTGGTGTTGTCGTCATTGATGAGACAGTCTGCATGGTCGAGTTCGCGCTCAGGACAATCAAGTTCTACCAGCACGAAAGCTGCGGCTGGTGCATACCCTGCCGCGAAGGAACAGACTGGCTGAAGAAGACCCTGACTCGTTTTCACGCAGGCGGGGGTGTCGCGAAGGACATCGACAACATCAAGTACCTGGCAGAAAACATGCTTGGCCGGACTTTCTGTCCACTCGGTGATGCGGCTGCGATGCCGACCATCGGTTTTGTGAAGAAATTCCGCGATGAGTTTGAAGCGCATCTTGACGGGCGTCCATGCCCGTATCTGCATGTCAAACGTCCGATCGGTGAACTGGTATCTGTTTAGTGAACGATTTTGTCATCCTGAACGGAGCGGAGAAATCTGCATCCGCCGATGCCTCAACCGAGTGCAAGAAGGAATTAGAAATTCATGGCTGACGTAAGTTTCACAGTGGATGGAAAGAAGCTCACCGCGCCTGCCGGCACGCTGCTGATCGAAGCGTGCCGTGCGGCCGGTATTGAAGTTCCCGCGTTCTGCTACTATCCCGGTTTGTCGCTGCAGGCTGCCTGCCGCATGTGCGTCGTTCGTATCGAGAAGATGCCGAAGCTGCAGACGGCCTGTACGACCCCCGTGGCGGAAGGCATGATTGTCGCGACCGAAACGCCGGAGATTGCACAGGCGCGCAAGTCGACTATTGAATTGCTGCTTGGCAACCATCCGCTCGACTGCCCGGTATGCGATGCCGGCGGCGAATGCGAACTTCAGGACATGACCTTCAAGTACGGCGCTGCAGAATCGAACTACACCGAGATCAAGCAGCATCGGGAAGAACAGCAGTGGTCGCCGGTTGTCTTCTTCGACCGTCCTCGCTGTATTCTTTGCTACCGCTGCATCCGTATGTGCGGCGAAGGTATGGATATCTGGGCGCTTGGCGTACAGAATCGCGGTGTCAACAGTGTCATCGCACCGAACCGCCAGGACCATCTGGATTGCGAAGAGTGCGGCATGTGCATCGATGCCTGCCCGGTAGGCGCGCTGACCTCCGGCACCTATCGCTACAAGACGCGGCCATGGGAGATGAATCATATTGCCACCGTCTGCACGCATTGCGGCGACGGCTGCACGACGACTCTCGGTGTCCGCCGGTCTGATGATGGCTCCGAAATTGTGCGTGGCGACAACCGCGACAAGTCCGGTATCAATGGTGATTTTCTCTGCATCAAGGGCCGCTATGCGTTTGATTTCGCGAACCACGAAGACCGTCTCAGCAAGCCGATGATCCGCGAGAATGGTCGACTGAAAGAAGTGTCGTGGGAAGTGGCGCTGGATTTCGCTGGTAAGAAACTGCGCGCCATCCGTGACGCGCAGGGCGGGAAGGCGATCGGTGTCATTGGATCGAACCGCACCACGAACGAAGAAAACTACCTGCTGCAGAAGTTTGCACGGACTGTTTTGCAGACTAACAATATCGATCATCACCGCACGGCAGACTATGTCAGCTTCGTGAAGGCACTCGCCGGCCGTTCTGATAGGACAGCAACCCTGCGCGACAGTTCGACTGCTCCGGCCATTCTGCTGCTCGGCAACGATCCGACGGAACAGCATCCGGCACTGGCTTGGAATATCCGCAGCAACGTGCGCTTGAACAAGGCACGTCTCTACGTCGCGAACAGCAACCCGATCAAGCTCAGACGGCAGGCGAAAGCTTCGATTGAGATTCCGCAGGACGGTTACGCGGCATTTATCAGCTATCTGGCTGGCGACAACGATGCTCTGACCCTGCCCGAAGCTGCTGCTGACTTCCGCGATGCGCTTATCAAGGAAGAGAATCTGCTGATCGTCTTCGGCTCGGAATATCGCGGCCGTGACATTGAAGCACTGGTGAAATTCGGTCTCTCGCTGCCGAATACAAAGTTCGCTGCTCTCGGTGACTACGTGAATTCACGCGGCGCCTCTGACATGGGACTGTTGCCCGACCTGCTTCCCGGCTATGTTCCGGTGACGAATGCCGGACAGTTTGCGACGGAGTACGCAGGCCTTCCAACCGAACCGGGGCTTGACCTGGTCGAGATGTTCGACGCAGCGGCGGCCGGCCAGCTTGGCGCACTCTATGTTGTCGGATCGAACCCGGTCGCACGATATGGCGTTCATCCAGATACGCTTAAGAACACTTTCATCGTGGTGCAGGAAATGTTCCTGACCGAGACAGCTGCTGTTGCCGACGTGGTTCTGCCGATCGCCAACCTGTACGAGAAGGCGGGCAGCGTGACCAACACCTACGGCGATCAGCAGATGGTGAAGAAAGCCGGCGATCGTGCCGGTGTCCGCACTGACTTCGAATTGATTGTCCGTCTGGCCGATCGCATGGGCTATAACCCGCAGGGGCTCGTTCCCTTCGGTAAAGGTCTGCGCGCAGATTCGGGCCAGTCTCGCGGTGCGCAATCAGGTGAAGCGGATCGTCACGCAGTGTGGCTCACGGCGCATGATGTCGAGCCGAAAGTCAGCCCCTTTAATCCCTTCGCGACTCTGGATGAAATCGCACGCATCGTACCGGGATATGGCGTTTCGCGATTGAACCTGCTTGCCGGCAATGATGTTGCGACGAAGCTACCTGCATCGGTTCCGGATCTTGGCGCGCGCAAGGACCTGGTCTTCCCCTCGGTCGATACACTCTTTACCTCCGGTACGCTCGGTCGCTACAGCGCCAAGCTCAACGAAGTCATGGAATCGCACGAACCCGCCGAAACCGCGGCAGACTAAATTCAAGAAAGACGAATCGATTGAGCCTGCTTGTATTTTTCCTCTTAAGTGCCGTTAAGATTGCGCTCGTCCTGGTGTTCCTGCTGACCTCTGTCGCGTACACCGTGCTGCTTGAGCGCAAGGTTGTTGGTCGCATTCAGAACCGCTGGGGACCGAGTCGCGTTGGCCCTTTCGGCTTGCTGCAGCCACTCGCTGATGGCGCTAAGCTCTTCCTGAAAGAAGACCTGATGCCAACGGGCGTGTACCGCCCGTTGTACATCCTGGCCCCCATCATCGCGCTGGCCTGCGCTCTGATCTCCATCTCAGTCATTCCGTTCGGCGCACAGATTCCTCTGCCAGGCATCTTTCACGGCTTCGACATGTTTGACATCGCCGATGTGAACATTGGCCTGCTCATTCTTCTGGCCGTCACCGGTGTCGGGGTGTATGGAGTAGCGCTGGCTGGGTGGTCATCGAACAACAAGTATTCGCTGCTGGGTGCGCTGCGAGCCAGTGCACAAGTCATCAGCTATGAACTCGCGCTTGGTCTTTCGCTGGTAGGCGTGGTTCTACGTTCCGGTTCGCTACGTCTACGGACGATCGTCGATGTGCAATCGGCCCACGGCATCTTTTCCTGGAATGTGTTCGGCGGCTTTCAGGTCGTCGCTTTCTTTATCTATCTCTGCGCAGCCTATGCTGAAACCAATCGCACACCCTTCGATCTCCCCGAAGCCGAAACCGAGCTGACTGCCGGCTATCACACGGAATATAGCTCGATGAAGTTCGCCATGTTCTTCATGGCCGAATATGCGAACATGATCACCGTCGGATGTGTTGCGACGCTGCTGTTCCTCGGCGGCTCCGGCAGCCCCTTCGGCCACCTGTTTGCGCCCGGCCCACTCTTCGTTCAGATCGTGATGCCAATTCTCTGGTTCATCCTCAAAGTTGTCTTCTTCCTGTTTCTCTTTATCTGGATCCGCGGTACGTTGCCGCGTTTCAAGTACAACCAGTTGATGGATTTCGGCTGGAAATTCCTGATGCCGCTCGCAGTGGTCAACATCATTGGCACCAGCCTGTGGCTGGCTTTGAAGTGAGCATCCGCCTTGCAGCCAGACACGGTACGCGCGCTACAGCTTTCACCTTTGCTGATCATGCTGTAGTTGGCCGCGACACTGCGGTGAGCCAGCATTTGCGCGAAGCGCGGCCGCCCGGACGGCTAGTCCTGATTTACAATCGTGTTTCGGTACCATCCACTTTCTGCTGTCGTTTCAACACTCCGACGAACGGTTCCTTTGCATGTATCTAGTTATCTTCTTCATCTTCGGAGCCATCTGCGTGGGCGGCGCGCTCAACCTGCTGCTGCAGCGTCACCCCATTAACAGTGCTCTATCGCTGATTGTGGTGATGACAGCGCTCGCCGTTCTTTACCTATTGTTGGGCGCAGAATTTCTCGCAGCCGCGCAGGTCATCGTCTACTCGGGCGCCATCATGGTGCTATTCACTTTCGTTATCATGCTGCTCAATGCCGGCGAAGAAGAACGCACACGGGGCAGCAAGGCGGCTTACCTGGTTGGATTTCCCGGAGCGGCTGCCCTGCTCGGCCTGCTGACATTTGTCTTCCTCTCGGTGAAGACACAGTTGGGCGGCGCAAGGCTGGGCGATTACATCGTCACCACGTCGGACCTGAGCAAGGTCCTTTTCCGCGATCTGCTGCTGCCGTTTGAAGTCACCTCTGTGCTGATCCTGATCGCTATCCTCGGCGCTGTTGCGCTCGCGCGAAAGGAGCAGTAGCCAAAGATGGTTGTTCCTATTGCTTACTACCTCATCCTGAGCGCTATCCTGTTTACCATTGGCGTCGCGGGCTTCCTGATCAAGCGCAATATCATCACGGTCTTCATGTCGATCGAGTTGATGTTGAATGCGGTCAACCTTACCTTCGTCGCCTTCGCGCACCAGTGGCATCATGTCAGCGGCCAGATTTTTGTTTTCTTCGTTATGGTCGTCGCCGCTGCTGAGGCTGCCGTTGGCCTCGCCATCATCATCGCAATCTTCCGCACAAGGAACACCCTCGACGTGGACCAAGTGAACCTGATGAAACTATGAACACGACCTCGTCGATTGCGCTCCATCTCTGGCTGATTCCGCTGATCCCGTTCGTTGGCTTTCTGCTCAACGGACTAATCGGCCGCAAACTGCCGCGCGCCGCGGTCTCTGCCATTGCGCTGATCGCAACTGCCATTCCATTTGCGCTCGCCGCGAACTCATGGCTGCAATTTAAATCGCTGACGATCCCCTATGTGGAACGCGCCTCCATTCCGTGGATTGCTACCAGCACCTTCCACGCGGACTTTGCGTTCTCGCTCGATCAGCTCAGCATGATCATGGTGCTGATCGTGACCGGCGTCGGCTTCCTGATTCATCTCTATTCCGTCGGTTACATGGCGCATGAAGATGGCTTCTACCGGTTCTTCGCTTACCTGAACCTGTTCATGTTCTTCATGCTGACGCTGGTACTTTCGGAAAACTTCCTGCTGCTCTTCGTCGGCTGGGAAGGTGTCGGTCTCGCGTCTTACCTCCTGATCGGCTTCTACTTCCAGAAGGATTCTGCAGCGAATGCCGGCAAGAAAGCATTCATCGTCAACCGCATCGGCGACTTCGGTTTCCTGCTGGCGATGTTCCTGCTCATTCAGCACTTCGGCACGCTGAGCTTCAGCGAAGTCTTCTCACAGATCACTGCTCATCCAGAATGGCATGGCGGTGTTTTGACCGCGATTGCGCTCCTTCTCGTCCTGGGTGCCACGGGCAAGTCCGCTCAGATTCCGCTCTACGTCTGGCTTCCGGACGCGATGGAAGGTCCGACACCCGTGTCGGCGCTAATCCATGCCGCGACGATGGTCACGGCTGGTATCTACCTCGTCGTTCGCTCGCACGTCTTGTTTGATCGCGCCCCGATTGCCCTGGCTGTTGTCGCTGTCATTGGTGCCGCGACTGCATTCTTTGCCGCGACGATCGGCATCGTGCAGACGGACATCAAGCGCGTGCTTGCCTATTCGACCATCTCTCAGCTGGGCTACATGTTCATGGCCTGTGGCGCAGCAGCCTACTCGGCAGCAATCTTCCACCTGCTGACGCACGCGTTCTTCAAGGCGCTGCTTTTCCTTGCTGCCGGATCCGTGATCCACGCGGTCGCAGGTGAGCAGGATATGCGCAAGATGGGCGGGCTTCGCAAGTTCACTCCCATCACGTTCTGGACGATGACGGCCGGCGTGATCGCCATCTCGGGGCTGCCGCCATTTGCCGGCTTCTTTTCGAAGGACGAAATCCTGGCTGAGGTATTCCGTTCGCCTTCTCTTGGACCGGCGCTGGGACACTTTCTCTGGTTCGTCGGCTTTGTCACGGCTTTCATGACGTCGTTCTATATGTTCCGCCTTTGGTACCTGACGTTCTTTGGTATCTATCGCGGCGGACACGATAAGGTCCACAGCCACGAGTCATCAAAGACTGCCCACGAGACCGACACACATCATCATCCGGGACAGCCGCATGAGAGCCCGTGGGTCATGCTGACGCCTCTCGTGATCCTGGCTGTTCTGTCGCTTGTCGGTGGATGGGTCGGCGTTCCCGAAGTACTGCATGGCCATGATGAGATCGGGCATTTTCTCTCGCCAGTGGTTCACGGCCAGGCACTGAGCTTCGAGCAGGCGACGGTCGCCAATACTGCAGGTACGCTGCAGCAGCTTCCTGCGGAGTCGGCTGCGGCTGCTCCTGCTGATAGCGGAACTGAACTGGCGCTGAGCGGCCTGTCTGTTCTCGCTGGACTTCTCGGTCTATTCCTTGCTGATCTGATGTATCGTCGCAAGCCGGAACTGCCGGCAAAGTTTGCAGCGAAGATCCGCGGAATCTACTGGCTGGTTGAGAACAAGTACTGGGTGGATCAGATCTACAGCGGCTTCATCGTCAAGCCGGTTCTCGCCGTCTCGAAGTACGCGCTCTGGATATTCTTCGACCGCGGCCTGGTCGATGGCGCGGGTGCAGGCATCGGTGGTATCAATGTCGGTTTCGGCTCGCTGGTCCGCCGCATCCAGTCCGGCAATATCCGTTCGTATGCAGGATGGCTCGCTTTTGGTGCGGCCGCTCTCCTGCTGATCACTTACTTTGGCCTGGGCAGTCATCTGCTCATTCAATAGCGTTGTCGTTTTTACGAATAGGTCGTTGAACCTACGTATGCAAGGAATGAACTGGTGTTAGACGCTTATATCTTGACGCTGATCGTGCTCCTGCCCCTGGTGGGCGCACTGATCGTCGGAATTCTGCCGCGCGCGGGCAAGGTCATCCCCGGCTTCACGCTGGCGGTGACGCTGCTCTCGTTCCTGCTGACGCTGCATCTTCCAGCGCATTTCCAATATGGCCAGGGCGGCTTTCAGTTCGAGCAGAATTCGCTGTGGATCAGCAACCCGGCTATCCGTTATCACGTCGGCGTCGACGGCATCTCGATGTGGCTGATCGTCCTGACCGGCATTCTTGCGCCCCTCGGTGTTCTGGCCTCGTGGAAGGCGATCGAAACGCGCACCAAGGAGTTTTACTTCTTCTTCCTGGTGCAGCAGACGGCGATGTATGGCGTCTTCATCGCGCTTGACCTGATCCTGTATTACGGCTTCTGGGAACTGTCGCTGGTACCGATGGCCATCCTGATTGCCATGCACGGCCGCAGCAAGGGCGGGCGGGCGGCAATCAAGTTCTTCGTCTACACCTTCGTTCCTTCCGCTCTGTTCCTGGTCGGTATTCTTGCGCTCTATGCGAAGACCGGAACGTTCGACTTCGTGCAGTTGCAGCAGACGCTGGGAAGCCAGCACTCGCTGTTCGGGCCACAGGCACTATGGTGGATTTCGCTGGCCTTCCTTTTCGCCTTTGCCGTCAAGGTCCCGGTGTTTCCGCTACATGGCTGGCTCGGTGACGTATTCAGTGAAGCGCCGACCGCGATGGCGATGGTCGTCTCCGGCAAGCTGGGAATCTATTCGATCCTGCGCTTCCATCTCGCCCTCTTCCCTGCGCAGGCGCGCCATATCGCGCCACTCATGATTGCGCTGGCAGGGATCGGCATTGTCTATGGCGCACTGGTGGCGCTGGTACAAAAAGACCTGAAGCGTCTGCTGGCATTCGGCACGCTGAGCAGTCTCAGTTTCTGCGTCCTCGGTATCTACACATTTGCGGCTACGGGCCTCAGTGGTGCGCTCTTCCATATCCTGAGCGAATCGATTATCGGTGCGGCAATGTTTATCCTGCTTGGCCTGATGTATGAACGCTATGGGACGTATGACATCGAGCAATACGGCGGCCTGGCGAGCCGCATGCCACGCCTGGTCGTCCTGTTTCTGATCACGACGCTGGCGATGATCGGCCTGCCCAGTCTGACCGGATTCGTAGGCGAATTTCTGACGCTGAGTTCCGGCTTTGCAGCGAACCACACCTGGGGCACGATTGCGACGACCGGCGTCATCCTGAGCGCTTCCTACATGCTCTGGATGGTGCAGAGAGTCTTCTACGGCGCGAACTCGGCGATGGTCGAACGCACAATCGTTCCCGACCTGTTTACACGTGAGAAGGTCCAGTTGTGGACGCTCGCCGTGCTGATGCTGGTAATGGGCGTCTACTCTACATACTGGTTCCAGGCGATTAACCAGGGTGTCGCACCATTAGTGACGCATGCTGTTGAAGCCAATACTGTCGCCAACGCGGAGGTGCGCTAATGCCAGTACCTTCTGCCTATCGCATCCTGCCTGAAATCATCCTGACCATCTTCGGCGTCATCATCATGCTGACCGATGGCCTGATTGCACCGAAAGCTTCGCGCCGGTCGCTGGGCTGGGTTGCGATCCTCGGTACACTCGCGGCCATGACAGCCAGTGTGTGGCAGCTTGGACTTGCTCCCGGCACCGGCTATTTCGGCACCGTGCAGACAGATGCGTTCAGCGTCTTCTTTCACATCCTGATCTGCGGCATCGTCCTGGTCTCGCTGCTGGTGTCACTTGATGCGACCAAGGCGGCGACAGAAGACATGGGCGCCTACTACGCGCTGGTGGTTTTCGGCGCGGTCGGCATGTGCCTCATGACCTCTGCAGTCGAACTGCTGCTGGTCTTCGTGGGCCTCGAGATCTCGTCGATCGCGACATACATTCTTGCCGGCTTCCGAAAGAAGACGGGCAAAAGCCCGGAAGCAGCGATCAAGTATTTCCTGCTTGGATCGTTCGCGACAGCGTTCTTCCTTTACGGGATTGCTCTGACCTTTGGCGCTACCGGCACCACCAAGATTAATGACATTGCTGCCCTGCTGACGCATACGACGACACCCTCTCTCGCGTGGCTTGCGATTGCGATGATCATCATCGGTCTCGGCTTCAAGGTGTCCGCTGCACCCTTCCAGGTATGGACTCCGGATGTATACGAAGGCGCACCTTCGCCGGTAGTCGGCCTGATGTCGACTGCGCCCAAGGCGGCGGCATTCGCCGTACTGCTGCGGATCGTCTACGTGGCTTATCCGAACCTCGCGTCGCACTGGGAAGCGCTGCTATGGATCATGGCGGCATTGTCGATGACCATCGGCAACCTGGGCGCGCTGAAGCAGCAGAGTGTGAAGCGGATGCTGGCCTATTCGTCAATCGCGCACGCCGGTTATCTGCTTGTGGCCTTCACGGCGTTCTCTCGTGACGGCATAGCTGCAGCGAGCTTTTACGCAGTCACCTACGCAGCCATGAATGTCGGTATTTTCGCTGTCGTCAGTCACGTGGGCGGCTACGAAGATCGGCTTACGCTGGTGCAGGATTATCGCGGACTCGGCTACAAGGCGCCGCTTCTCACCGGCGCGATGGCCTTCTTCCTGATCTCGCTGATCGGTATTCCTTTTACCGGCGGCTTCTTCGGCAAGTTCTATGTGTTCACGGCTGCCCTGCATTCGGGAATGGTGTGGCTGGCGATCATCGGGCTCGTCAACAGTGGCATCGCAGCGTACTACTACCTGCGGCTTCTGATGGCGATCTACACCAAGCCGATCGAGAACGCCGGGGTGATGCAAGTTCCGGCGATGTCGTGGACCCTCGCATTAGCGCTCATCCTGACCGTTGGCACGACGCTGATCCTCGGCATTGCTCCAGGCAGGATTCTGGGCATGGCGCAGGCCGGTGCGGCTACCTTCCAGGCGCCGGGCAATCCGGCCAACGCGCCTTCTGTTCGGGTGGTCGCCGCGAGTCAGTAGCTGGTCGGTCTCTTCCTGAATACTGCAAAAACAAGCCCCGGCGCGATGCCGGGGCTTTCTATTTTCGTTCCCCTTGAGCATAGGGAGATGGAGATCCCTCCATTACGCTTTCGCTCCGGTCGGGATGACAACTCAGAGCCGGGGTGCAAATCACAAACGACAGGAAGCAGTAGCAGCAAGGCCCGACTACTTCGGGAAAACGAAACAAGCCGCGGAGCATAGTACGCGCCGCGGCTTGCAGTCTCCAGTTGCTCAGAACGCTCTTTAGTGGGTGCGCAGCA
>CAXTNK010000024.1:38268-46064 GCA_964245665.1 uncultured Acidobacteriaceae bacterium | reverse complement strand
GAACGAGCGATTCCATGAAGGCGAGACCAAGGGTGAGCAACAGCAGGATGCCCGCGCGGGCTCCTGGATTGCGCGCCATGGCTTCGGTAGCGGATGCGGTAGCCCTTCCCTGCCCAAGTCCTGCAAGACCGGCTGCGATGCCGATGCCGAGGCAGGCTGCTAGTGCGCTGAGACCCGTGCCGAGACCGGCCGATGAACCGCCTGCAGCGGCGTCCTGCGCGAAGGCTGGTGTGGCGGCGAGGAACAGTCCGCACAATGCCATGAAGATGTACTGCCACTTCTTTGAGATGGTACGCATGGTGGTTCTCCTAGAGCTTCCCTGAAAGTCCGTCAGTGGGTGGTTGATGCTCACCGTGCTGGCATCCTCACGCTGTCGGCTTTTGATGGAGCGGGCGGAAGCATCTCCCGGTCCAAAGTACTGCGGTACTTCGCGTATGTCGGTACGCGCTTCGCGCTTAAATCGAAAATCCCGGCATAATGCTTGTGTCAGGGGCTGAAGCCCCGGTTTCACTCCCGAGATCGATGGAGCGGCTGAAGCCGCTCCTCTTCAGAAAGCCCTAGTGGTCGTGCGCTGTCGCCTGGCCGACGTAGATCATGGCCAGCAGCATGAAAATGTAGGCCTGGATAATCGACACCATCAGGTGCAACGCATTTGCAGCTGCGGGAATGCCGATAGGTACCAGCGAGAAGAAGATGAGCGTCACCATGTCGCCCGCAAACATGTTCGCGTACAAACGGACGGTCAGCGAAAGCATACGGGCGAGATGCGAGAGGATCTCGATGGGGATCATGAGAGGCGCCAGCCACCAGATAGGTCCCATAAAGTGCTTCACGTAATTGACAATGCCCTGCTCCCGGACGCCGTGATAGTTGTAATAAAGAAACGTCAGAACAGCGATGCCGAGTGGCACCCAGGGCTTCGAGGTCGGCGCTTCAAACTTCGGCACCAGGCCAAGCAGGTTGCTGAGCAGAACGAAGATGCCGATGCAGGTGAAGAACGGCACATAGCGCTCGTAGCCGTGGCCAACGATCGAATGGGCCTGGTCATCGACAAATTCGTGGATCCATTCGGCACTCATCTGGATGCTGCCCGGCTTCTCGACACTGAGCGACGCGCGCACCACGATAAAGAACAGCAGCAGTGCGGCGAAGACGAGAATCTCCATCGCAAAGGCATTGTCCATGGGCTGCGCAGGGTATTTTGGATGGACGTGAACAGCATTGAGCACGGCGTTCGCCGGGCCGGCGAAGTAGTGGTTCAGCAAAGCGGTAAAGGGCAATTGGGCTGGCATACGTGTCTGTTTCTAAAGTCTCTTTTTCTGTTGTGTCAGTCCTGCGATTTCAGTGCCGGCAATGGTTACAGTGTTTTCCCTGTGCGTGGGATGGCACTAACGGCGTTTAGAGGGTCCAGACCTTGAGCAAACGAATGGACTCGATCAACAGCGCAAAGAGGGCCAGTCCCAGTCCCGCAATCAAAGCGTACACTGAGCCATTGGAACCCCTAAGGCTAACATAAAGCAGGCATCCTGAGAAAACCAGGTGGCCGAAAAACCAGGCGAGCACCGATCCCATGGGGCGCGGCGTAACCCCCTGGGCAAGGCGGTCAAGGACGGCGCCCATAAGCCTTTGCCAGATCCAGATGCTGCTGGCGGCGATGATGGCTCCTACCATGAAGAGGAGGGCTGACGGGCGGCCGGCGCCTATCCATGCAACGGGCATGCCGATGAGCGCGAGGATCGCCACCAGGCGCAGGGCACGGTTAAGGGCCAGCTTGAAATCCCGGTCGTTGAAGGGGAAGGCAGCAATCATCGACTCGGTCGGAGTGGGATCGTTCTCTGGCATTTGCTTGCTTATTCTTTCGTATTGGCGAGGACGACGCGGAACATCTGCACAAAGCCGGCGGTGGCGCCAAGCAGCAGGCCGGCGATGAAGATCCAGTGCTGATGGAAGAAACGGTCAAGGCCGACGCCGGAGATCCAGCCGATACAGGTGGCGCAGGGTATGAGCAGACCGAGCTGCACGAGCTTTTCCACCTGGACGAGAGACTGCAGGGCTCCAGTGTTTTTCGTAGTCGAGCTCGGTGTTGCAGAACCGGGTTGTTTGTCCTGAGGGTTGGTCATGGCGTTGGAGGCCTGCGGAGAGATGGTGCCGGCCGCCTCCCAAAGTATACTGGGGTTCAAAACTATCCATCCGAATGAAGAGGAACAACGTGTCCGAGTCAGAATTTGAGCGCGGCTTAGTTGCCCTGCGCCAACAGAAGCTGAAGCAGATCGAGGCGCTCGGGTCGCCCGCCTACCCGAACCATTTTGCATCCACGCACAGCCTGGCCGCCATTCGCGCGGGATACGACACGTTGACCGGCGAGCAGCTCGAGGCGACGAAGGTTGACGTGAAGGTGGCGGGACGGCTGATGGCCATCCGTGCGCAGGGTAAGGCAGGGTTTGCCACGCTGCAGCAGGAGGGCGAACGGCTGCAGATTTATGTGCGCAAGGACGCTGTCGGCGATCCGGCATTCGAACTGTACAAGCTGCTTGACCTGGGCGACCACATCGGCGTCAGCGGGTACCTGTTTCGCACGCGGACAGGCGAGTTGTCAGTGCATGTCGAGACAATCACATTTCTCGCCAAGGCAATGCTGGCTCTGCCGGAAAAATTCCATGGCCTGGCGGATGTGGAGCTGCGCTATCGCCAGCGGTACGTCGACCTGTTCATGAACACGGACGTGCGGGCTGTCTTCGTGAAGCGGGCGCGAATTCTGAAGGCAATAAGGCGGTTCTTCGATGAACGCGGCTACCTGGAAGTGGAGACGCCGATGATGCAGCCGCTGGCCGGCGGGGCGGCGGCAAAGCCATTCAAGACGCACCACAATGCGCTCGACCTGGAGCTTTACCTTCGCATTGCACCGGAACTGTATCTAAAGCGGCTGGTGGTGGGCGGCATTGACCGCGTATACGAAATCAATCGAAACTTTCGGAACGAAGGGGTATCGACCCAGCACAATCCTGAATTCACGATGCTCGAGTTCTACCAGGCGTATGCGAATTACCACGACCTGATGGACCTGACCGAAGAACTCATCAGGCAGGTGGCGCTCGAGGTAAATGGGTCGCTCGTGACCGAGTTTAACGGGGCGCAGATCGATCTCGGACAGTGGCGACGCTTTTCGATGCGGGAGGCGATCCTGCATTTCTGGCCGGCGGAGGCTGGTGCTGCGCCTGTTATGGAAGACTTTTCCGACGGCGCGAAAGTAACGGCGATGGTACAGCAACTGCGCACGGCCAGGGTGCAGATCGAATACAAACAGGGCGAGCCGACCGGCAAAACCATTGCGACGATCTTCGAGACCGTGGCGGAAGAGCACCTCATCGAGCCAACGATCATCTACGACTTCCCTGTTGCGGTGTCGCCACTCTCCAAAAACAAGCCGGACGAGCCGGATTGGGTGGAGCGGTTTGAATTTTATATTGGAGGATTTGAGGTCGGGAATGCATTCAGTGAGCTGAACGATGCGGAGGAGCAGAAAAAGCGGTTCGAGCAGCAATTGGGAGAACGGGCTCGCGGTGATGACGAGGCCCATGAGATGGACCACGACTATGTGCGAGCCCTCTCCTTCGGACTGCCTCCGACCGGCGGCGAAGGCATTGGTATCGATCGGCTGACGATGATCCTGACCGGCGCCAGCTCGATCCGCGATGTGATCCTGTTTCCCTTGATGAAGCCAAGAATGCAAGGGGAAACGGAGTAATCGCTTATAAGCAACAAGGAGACGGATGCTACTTCCTGGCTGGTTTACCGACTTTTTTGACCAGTTGTGCGAGCGTGGTTCCCTTGAATTCCTCGATGACGCAGTTCTTGGCGATGACGAACATGCGATCGAGCGCTACATTTACTTTGCCGGGGACACCGCTGGTTGCGTCCGGCGTATAGAAGAGAGGATTGCTTTCTACTGCCTTGTAGACTTCGGCAAGGGTGATAGATTTTGAGGGTTTCGCCAACCGTGAACCGCCGGTGGGACCCTTCTGGCTCACAATGAGATCAGCGCGCTGCAAAGAAGACAGAACGCGGCGAATGACGACGGGATTGGTGTGGAGATGCTCTGCCAGGTTGGTGGAGGTTTGAAGTTTGTCTGGCTCTGCTGCCAGTAAAACCAGGATGTGGACACCAGTAGCGAATCGTGTATTTGCGGCCATGAGACGAACGCTATCATACACAGGCGGTTCGTTCATAACTCGTTAGTCATCGATGTTGTTACTGATAAAACGTAGCTGTGGCCAGATCATACCAATAGTCCCGCCGAAAGTAACCATATAGAAAGGCAGTAAATTGAACATTCTCTTTGTCGGTGACGTGTTTGGGAGCGCCGGGCGGCGAATCGTCCATGAACACCTGAACCATGTTGTGCATAAGCAACAAATTGATCTGGTCATCATTAACGCGGAGAACTCGGCCGGCGGTTTCGGGGTAACTCCGGCCATTGCGGAAGAGCTTTTTGACCTGGGTGCGCATGTTCTGACGACCGGAAATCATGTTTGGGACAAGCGCGAGATCATCGATTACATGCAGTCTGTGCCTGAGGAAAGCCATGATCGACCGCGTCGTCTGATCCGTCCCGCGAACTATGTGCCGGGTTCTCCCGGCTACGGCCTGTATGAAGGAGCATTGCCGTCGGGAGTTCAGTATGCTGTCGTCAACTTGCAAGGGCGGGTTTTCATGGCATCAAACGAAGACCCATTTCGTGTCATCAAGGACATATTGAAACGTTTGAAAGCGAGAGTGGTCTTTGTTGACTTCCATGCTGAGGCCACCTCAGAGAAGGTGGCTCTCGGATGGTACCTAGACGGGCTGGTTACTGCGGTAATCGGGACGCACACCCACATACCGACAGCCGACGAGCGTATTCTCCCGCAGGGTACCGCCTTTCAGACGGATGTTGGCATGTCTGGTCCCTATGACGGCGTCATCGGGGTCGAGAAGGAGCTCGTGCTCCAAAGGTTCCTGACCGGTATGCCGGCGAAGTTTGAAGCGGCGCGTAACGATGCGCGGATGTGTGCAGTCATCATCGGCTGCGATGAACAGACCGGGAGGGCGTACTCCATTCGGCGATTGATGCTGGGGGAATAAGTGGTTCCGTCGATTTCACGAACCCCTCCAGCTTCGGGCTGCGTAACTTCCGCCGGATGCGGTGAGAACTAGCAGTAGCCGGGTTGTATAGCGAGGTCCAAAATCGTACACATAACTTTTCTTCTACCAAATTTATTTAAGCCAGGTGCATCGTGTTCGCGCACAGGCCGCATCTCCCTTAGAGTTGTAAGCTAAGGAGAATCAAAAGATGACGGATTATCGTGTACGCGCTGGTGAAGTCGAGGAAGATCAGATTACTGGATTCCTGGAAAGCTATTCGTCGAAGTGGCCATCCAGTTTCTTTCTCGGAGCCGCTGGGGCTTCGATCCTGGGATCACTGATCCTGAAGATTCAGGGTAAGGAAGAGCACGCTTTATTCGTCGGGCAGTGGGCTGCTCCCTTCCTGCTCCTGGGCTTGTATAACAAGGTTGTCAAACAGCACGGCTCCGACGCAGTCACTCGCGGGTAATTTCGACTCGTCACTCTTCGCACCGGGCGCGCCTGGTCATGAACACAAGAGGTAGGTTGCCTTCCCGAGTAGGGAGGCAACCTACCCCTTTCTGTTTTCATCAGAGGCAGACCCCGGAAAACTGTAGTCCAAGTTCAGTCGGGCCAGCTTGAGCCTGTATGCTGTTGTTTCGTGGCCGACTTCCCTCGCACATCACAGGACGACCAGGCGCTGACCCCTGTCATGCGTCAATACGCGGCTGCCAAGCAGCAGAATCCGGACGCACTTCTCTTCTTCCGAATGGGCGACTTTTACGAGTTGTTTTTCGAAGATGCGAAGACTGGTGCGCGAGAGCTTGAAATCACTCTCACTGCGCGCGATCGGGAAAAGACTGTTCCCATGTGCGGAGTTCCCTTCCACGCAGCCGAGGCCTATATTGCCCGCCTGTTGCGGAAGGGTTATCGTGTGGCCATCTGCGAGCAGATGGAAGACCCGAAGCTGACGAAGAAGATAGTCCGACGTGAAGTGACGCGCGTGCTGACGCCCGGCACGGCAATCGACGCCGAACTCGCGGCCGACAGGAACAATTTTCTGGCAGCAATTTTTGTCGCGAAGACCGGGACAGCAGAGACGGCAGCACTGGCGATGCTCGATCTCTCTACCGGCTACTTTCCGGCCACGGAGATGACGGGACCCCAGGCACTGGCGCGATGCCTGGCGGAAGCCGAAAAGCTGCAGCCCGCGGAACTGCTTTATCCGACTGCCGGACCGCTCGTTGAGAACGCAGACGCTTTTGCGCAGAATGGCCCGGCACTCGAAGGTATCCGGACGAAGACTCCACTCGATGCGTGGATATTCACCGGCGACTACGCGCTGCCGTTACTGCAAAAACAGCTCAATGCACATTCGCTCGACGGCTTTGGCCTGAGCGGCCACACGGCGGCAGCGATTGCTGCGGGCGCGATTATTCATTACGTCCGGCAGACGCAACAGGCAGACCTGTCGCATATTGATTCGCTGAGTTTCTATGCGCAGTCGAACGACCTGGAGCTTGACCTGGTGACGCTCCGCAACCTGGAACTGGTTGAGCCGCTGTTTGCTGATTCGGCGCGTGATACGACACTGTTTCGTACACTCGATTGTTGCATTACACCGATGGGCAAGCGTCTGCTGCGGTCGTGGATACTCCGGCCATCCATTTCTCCAGAGGTCATCAACAGCCGCCTGGATGCTGTGGCGTTCCTGAGGGCGCGCCTGATGGAGCGTGAAGACCTTCGGCGACTGCTCGGGAATGTCTATGACCTGGAGCGGATGCTGGCGCGTGTCTCGCTCGATACGGCTACGCCGCGCGACGTGTCGACCATGGGCGCCTCGCTGACCAAGCTGCCGCTGCTCGCGAAGGTGCTGCAGGCGTTTCCGACAGGTCGCTGGTCGGATCTGGCCGGCGCCGTCGATCCGCTAGCGGATCTTTGCGAGGCGATCTGCCAGACACTGCTAGAACAGCCACCGGTATCGATTGCGGACGGTGGCGTGATCGCACAGGGGCGACATGCTGAGCTTGATGAACTACGCACACTAAGCCAGTCAGGGCGACAGTCGATTGCCGCGATTGAAGAACGAGAGCGGCAGCGGACTGGTATCGGCTCGCTGAAGGTGAAGTTCAATTCGGTCTTCGGTTATTACATCGAGATCACCCGATCGAATCTGAAATCCGTGCCCGCAGATTATGAACGTAAGCAGACGCTGGTCAATGCAGAACGCTTTACGACGCCCGAGTTGAAGGACTACGAAACGCGTATTCTGACCGCGCATGAACGAGCGGTCGAGATTGAGAAGACACTCTTTGCCGAGCTGCGTCAGACGATCATTGCTGCGTCTTCGCGTATACGGCGCACGGCTGCCGCCCTGGCAGAGATCGACGTACTGACTGCATTCGCGCATCTCGCGGTACTGCGCAACTACAACCGGCCAACTCTTGAAGAAGGCGGGATACTGGAAGCAGTCGCGGCGCGGCATCCGATTGTCGAGTGCCGGTTGGAAGCTTCGGGGGAAGGGCGCTTTGTGCCGAATGACCTGCACCTATCGACAAAAGGACCGGCGGTGCTGGTGATTACGGGGCCGAATATGGGTGGCAAGTCCACCTATCTGAGGCAGGCTGCAATGCTGATCATCATGGCGCAGATTGGTTCGTTTGTACCAGCCGACAGTATGCGCTTCAGTATTGTGG
>CAXTNK010000024.1:34572-38258 GCA_964245665.1 uncultured Acidobacteriaceae bacterium | reverse complement strand
GTATTGTGGATCGCGTTTTTACTCGTATTGGCGCAAGCGATAATGTCGCGCGCGGACGTTCGACTTTCATGGTCGAGATGATGGAGACGGCGACTATTCTAAACACGGCGACGGAACGATCGCTGATCCTGCTCGACGAGATGGGGCGCGGCACGGCGACGTTTGACGGACTGTCGCTGGCATGGTCGACGCTTGAGTTCCTGCATGCGCGGATCGGCGCACGGACGCTCTTCGCCACGCACTATCATGAGCTCACGATGCTGGCTGATTCCCTGCCGCGGCTGAAGAACCTGCGCGTTGCAGTGAAGGAAACAGCGAACGGGATTTCGTTTCTGCACTCGATCGAACCGGGCGCGGCGAACCGCAGCTATGGCATCGATGTGGCCAAACTTGCGGGTCTGCCGGCGAGCGTGATCGAGCGCGCCAAGGTGGTGCTGCGCGAACATGAACGATCTGAAAAACGCACCATTGCGGCCGAGACCGATGCGCCGATGCAGATGCTGATGTTTACTCCGCTGTCTCAACGTATTCTGGACAGGCTGGATGAAACAGACATCAACCAGCTGACACCGATGCAGGCTCTTAACCTGATCGAGGCGTTGAAGAGTGAGATCAGGACAGGCATCCTGGCTGCAAGCAAAGGAGACTGAATGGTGAGCTTGAGGAAACAGGTCGGTTCGCTATTTATTGTCGGTCTTGAAGGCACATCTCTGAGCGCAACCGAGACTGCATGGCTGCGCCTGCTGCAGCCTTCGGGCGTGATCCTGTTTCGTCGAAACATTGAAGATGCGGAGCAGGTGCATGCACTGCTGAGTGCTGTTGCTGCTACGGCGGAAGGGCCAATGTTCCGCTGCATCGATGTTGAAGGCGGTCTCGTCGACAGGCTCCGTGACCTGGTTGCGCCGATGCCTTCGGCGGCTGCGGTTGCGTCTACGGCGAGTAAGAGACTTTCGTTTGCGCATGGACGGCTGATTGGCGAAGAGCTTCGGCTAGTGGGACTGAATACGACGTTTGCGCCAGTGCTTGACCTGGCGCTTCCTGCGTCGACCGGCGTGATGCGGACACGTGTTGCCGGGCTAACCGGGGAAGAAGTGATTGCCTACGCGGATCCGTTTCTAAAGGGTCTGGCTAAGGCCGGTGTACTTGGATCGGGCAAGCATTTTCCAGGCTTGGGCGGCGGCAAGCTCGACTCGCATGCGATGATGCCTGAGATCGATCGCGGGTGGGAGCAGCTCTGGAAAGAAGACCTGCTGCCTTTCCGCAAATTGCAACGCAAGCTGCCGTTCGTGATGGTCTCGCATGGAGCGTATCCGCGCGTAAAACAATCAAGCGGGCCGGCATCGCTTTCGAAGTTCTGGATCACGGATATCCTGCGCAGGAAGATCGGGTACCGGGGTCTCATCCTGTCCGACGACATGGAAATGGGCGGGGTGCTGGGACAGCAGTCGATTGAAGAAGCATCTGTTGCGGCTATTGCGGCGGGCACGCATTTGATCGAGGTCTGCAAGGAGCCGGCGCTGATCCTGCAGGCATATGAAGCAGTGCTGACAGAGGCGGAGCGATCGCGGGCCTTCCGTATAAAGGTAGAGCGTACTGCGGCACATGTTTCAAGGCGAAAGCGGCGATTGCTGCGGCGCGACAGGTTGCCGCCGGTGGCAAAGACGGACGAGTTGCAGGCGATGCGCAAGCGAGTGGAGCGTTTTATGACGCAGGTGCAGAAGCAGATCGATAAAGCCGAGGCGAAGAGGAAGCTATTCGCGAAATGAACAGATCTTCCATTCGAAATCGCGTCGAACCAATGACTGTAGCCGGGATGATGAGTGGGACATCGGCCGACGGCGTCGATGTTGCCGTGGCGCGCATTACGGATAAGGGTTCGAGTGAACGCAAATTGCAGCTGTTGCACCAGTCCTCCTATGCATATCCGACGCAGTTACGTAAACAGGTTCTGGCGGCGATGGATGCGAAAACTATCTCAACTGCGGAATTAGCGAGGCTCAACTGGAGGTTGGGCATCGCCTATGCAGAGGCGGCGAAAGCGTCTATCGACGAGTATGGACAGAAGGTTGACCTGGTTGGTTGCCACGGCCAGACACTCTACCACCAGGGAATCGCTGCTCCCTACGCAGGTCGCAGCGTTGCATGCACCTGGCAACTGGGCGAGATGGCCCTACTGAGCAATGCGACGAAACTGCCGGTCATCTCGAATTTCCGCCCGGCCGACATGGCGGCCGGTGGTCACGGTGCGCCGCTAGTCTCTTACCTTGATTACGTTTTGTTCCAGAGCAAGACACGCAATCGTGTGCTGCAGAATCTTGGCGGTATCGGGAATCTGACAGCAATGCCGGCTAATGCAGGAGTGGATAAATTGATCGCCTTCGATACTGGTCCGGCCAACATGATCATCGATGCACTGATGCAGACGCTCTTTGGCAAAGCATATGACCGCAACGGAAAGACTGCCTCACGAGGCATCGCCTCAAAAGAGATAGTGGCGCGGGCAATGCGGAATCCATACTTCAAACTACAGCCGCCAAAGAGTGCCGGGCGTGAGCAATTCGGCCAACGCTACGCTGCGGAATTTCTAAATCTCTGCAAGAAGGCGCGCCTGACGCGCGAAGATTCCATTGCAACAGCCACCGCGTTCACGGTCGAGAGCATTCGCGTGACGTTCGAGAGATTTGTACGGCCGATACTGCGTGCTGTGCCGACCGATTATATTGTCGCTGGCGGCGGCGCGAAGAATGCGACATTGATGCGCCTGCTGGACGAGGCAGTAAAACCATTTAAATGTAACGTTACCACCACGGATACGTTTGGCTTGCCGGCGCAGGCGAAGGAAGCGGCTGCCTTTGCACTACTGGCTTACGAGACGTGGCATCATCGGCCGTCAAATGTTCCGGCGGCGACAGGTGCGCGAGGACCCGCCATTCTGGGGCAGGTCACCTACTTTGCTTAGACACTGCGGCGTGTTGCTGCTCGCTTCTGCTTGCCTGCTGGGCTGCGGTGGTGGCGCGCACAAGCCGGGCCAGGTGACGATGCTGATCGAGAGCAGTCCGGTCAATCTTGATCCGCGCGTTGGTACCGATGAAGCGTCCGAACATATTGACGCACTTATTTTCGATTCGCTGGTGAAGAAGGATGCACATTTTCAGCCGCAGCCATGGCTCGCGGAAAGCTGGGACCAGCCCAATCCGTTGACGTATGTTTTTCATCTGCGCAGTGGTGTTCATTTCCATGACGGGCGTCCGTTGACTGCTCGAGACGTCAAGTGGACGATCGATTCGATGCACAACGGGTTGGTGATTACTGCAAAGAGTGGCTCCTTTCTCAAAATCAGTAGCGTGGAGACAGCGGACAACAGCACGGTTGTCGTCCATCTGAAGGCACCCGATCCGTTCCTGCTTTTCAACGTTTCAGACGGAGCTTTCGGCGTCGTTCCATATGGCAGTGGACGCGATTTTTCGAAACATCCAATTGGCTCCGGCCCGTTTATTTTTGGCTCGCAGGAGCCGGATAAAGAAGTGAACGTGCATCGGAATGAGAGTTCATGGCAACCGCTTCCGTCCATTGCTTCCGTTCAATTTGCGGTCGTGCCCGATGCCATTACGCGCGCACTGGAGTTGCAGAAAGGTTCGGCTGACATCTGCCAGTGTGCTGACTGCTGGTTCCAAGATCTTGCGGGT
>CAXTNK010000024.1:31540-34562 GCA_964245665.1 uncultured Acidobacteriaceae bacterium | reverse complement strand
TCACGCCGGACATGATCCATACCATCGAGCATGATGCGAACTCGAAGCTTGTAGTGCTCCAGAGCCTTGGAACCGTCGTTAACTACATCACGTTCAACATGAAGGATCCTGAACTAAGCGATGTTCGTGTACGCCAGGCGGTGGCTTACGCGATCAACCGGCCGCTCATCGTGCAGTCGCTCTTCTGGAACCAGGTGCGACTGGCTCGGGGACTGCTCCCGCCGAATCACTGGGCCTATGCGAATGATGCGACGAGTTATAACTACGATCCCGCGAAGGCAAATGCACTACTCGATGCCACCGGAAGAAAGCGCGGACCGGACGGAATTCGTTTTCATCTTGCGATGAAGACATCGACGGACGAGACGACGCGGTTGCTGGCGCTGATTATCGCGCAGCAGCTGAGACAGGTGGGTATTGCGCTCGATGTGCGCAGCTATGAATTTGCCACCTTCTATGCCGATATTACGAAGGGTGCGTTTTCAATGTATGCCTTGCGATGGGTCGGCGGGAACGAGAGTCCTGATATTTTCCATTGGGCCTACAGTGCCGAAACGCAGCCACCGCATGGCGCGAACCGCGGCCGCTATGTGAACCCGGAAGTTGACCGGCTACTGAACGACGCAACGCTGAAGGTCGATGAGCCATCGCGGCGCGATGACTATTTGCAGGTGCAGAAAATCCTGGCGAACGATCTACCGACAATTCCGCTTTGGTACTTCGACAACGTACTGGTGCACAGCAGGCGAATGAGCAATATTCATGTGACGCCTTCAGGCGACTACAGCTTTCTGACGACCGCGACGCTCACTCAGTAAAAATCAAGCGCCGCGTTGCGCGAAGTTGCTTCGGCGTGCATCCGCAACGTGAGCGAGCAGGTGTTCGCAGATGTTCCGCATCGTGCTGAGGACGGAGAGCTGGGCCATGGAAATGGCTCCGGGAAACTTCCGGTTGAGCTCGGAATGCATACGGATCATCTGCACCTGGTTGCCGCCGGCGGCGAAGAAATCTTCTTCATAGCCGACAAAATTTCGCCTCAGAAGTCGAAGCCACAGGGAACGCACGAACGGCAGAATCTCCTGTAATGAACTATCGGCCTGGGTCGAACTTTCGCTTTCTTTTCTCAAAGTCTGCTGCAGGGCGAAACGATCGACTCTGCCTCGCGCATCGCGCGGTATCACTTCCAGGTAATGGATGACCTCAGGCTGCGCAGCCAGTGGCAGCAGGCCTTTCAGAGACTCTTCAAACTCCGGACTGGTAGCTGAAGATTGCTGTTCCATGGCGATGAAGGCGACTATCTGAGGTTTGCCGTGGCGGTCGGCTTCAGTCACGACTGCGACTTCGCGCACATGTTTATGTCCCGACAGCAGTGCTTCGATGTCAGCATTATCGAAAGTTCGTGCCCGCGTGTTGGCGACAAGTTGCGGCTCGAGATGACCTTGCAGTTCAATCAGTCCATCGGTCCTCTCACGCGCGCGCTCGCCCGTGAGCAGCATGCCAGATGATGCATGCACGACCACTGATGCGTGCGACGCCACGCAATCGCCGAGAAGAACCAGCTGCCCGATGTCACCGTTGCTTACTGGTTCAAGCTGGTCGTCAACTATACGTGCCTGTGAGCCATCCAAGGGAAGACCGATCGGTAGATCGGCCTGTGCTGTGTACCCTGTCAGCACCCGGTACACGGTGGCATAGCCCGCGGTCTTTTGTGTACCGTAGACATAGATGATCTGCAGACGGGGATACTCGCGCTGCAGCCACTCAATATACGAGGACGGGATGGCGCCGCTCCTGCCATCGTTTTCAATGACCAGGCAATGCAAGGTGGCAAAGAGGTTCGGAGTCAGATCGATCGCTTCCCGTGTACGGTCTACAGTGAGACAGAGAATGCTCACATCTTTGCGGGCAGCCCAGTCGGCGAAGGTCGGATCAGCGAAACTCTCAACTGCGGCGAGCGCAAGCGAAGCACCTTGCAGAAGGCTACCCCAAAGTTCGAAGAGTGACGGATGCTGAAGTGGTGGACGATCAGGCGACCGCAACAGGAAGGTCGCACCAGAGCCGAACTGAAAGTAGCGGTCTGATACGAGGCGAGCTATGCTGCGATGAGAGACCGTCACATGGCCTTGATTGGATCCATCCAGAAGAAAACGCACGGCTGGCACATCAGCCGTGATCGATGGAAGCTGAATCTCTGTCGAAGAAGGCATCGTCTCCTGCTCCATGCGCGAGACATCGAGCACGGGAATGCCTGTCCTGCGAAGGTCTGCGGAGGTTAGAGGCAAGGAAAATGCGACGCTGTCCCGCAGCAGCAGAGATACGCCCGCTTGAGCTATCGAAGTTTTCGCGGCATCTGCCAGGAGGAGATCAGAGTGAATGGGAACATACGCGGCACCAGTGAGGATAATGCCAACAATTGCCGTGATGGCTGAAGGCGTCTGCGTCATGAGGACGGCCACAAAGTTACCCGGGCCGATGCCCCGACGCTTGAGGATCAGCGCCACATTCTGCGCCCTGATCAGCAGATCTGCATACGACATGCTGCCGAAATCACCGATGAGCGCATCCGCTTCGGGTCGCTGAATAGCGGCTTCGACGAGCAGTTGATCAAGCGTTGCAGAAAAGGATGCATCGCTGCCTCCGGTAGCAGAATCTGTTGACGCCGACTGCGGATCCTCTGGACGCATCCTGGAAAAAGGCAAAGGTTTGAAGCTCCTCGAAATATTCGCAACATATGCTGATACGCTTTAACGGCTCCTGAAACTACCCCGGTAGAGCCGATGCATGAGGAGCCCAAGAACACAGTTCACAATCTTCGCGATGGAGAGTTCCTGCGGAAAGCAGGAAGAGAATGCACACACGATCCATTGCTTCGCTTACCCACTTATACACAGTGTGCAGGGCAGCTTGCTCTAGTCATTTAGTAATGGCGGGTAACGCGCGGAGTTACCTTTTCTACCATCCATTAGCACACGCGCAGACGTCGATTACCGATGCTCGATCCCATTGATTACCGATGCTACAG
>CAXTNK010000024.1:31060-31530 GCA_964245665.1 uncultured Acidobacteriaceae bacterium | reverse complement strand
GACGCTGACGGAACTGAGGGCCATGGCTGCGCTGGCGACGATTGGACTCAATAAAATCCCGTAGTGTGGAAACAGTATCCCTGCGGCGATAGGGATGCCGATGGCGTTATAAAGAAATGCCCAGAAAAGATTCTCGCGCATGATCCTGGTCGCCTTGCGGCCCAGGCGGATAGCTGTATAGACACTGCCGAGATCGCTTCGCATGAGGGTCACATCAGATGCTGCGCGGGCAATATCTGTTCCGCTTGCCATCGCGATACCAACGTCGGCAGCAGCAAGCGCAGGTGAGTCATTGATGCCATCGCCGACCATGGCGACTGTTCGGTTTTGATCACGAAGAGCGTGAATCGCCTGCAACTTGTCCGCAGGCAAAAGGCCTGCGCGTACATCGGTCAGTCCTGTTTGCTCAGCAATAGTGGCCGCTGTTGCTTCAGTGTCGCCGGTCAGCATGACAAGTTGAAGACCCAGAC
>CAXTNK010000024.1:27028-31050 GCA_964245665.1 uncultured Acidobacteriaceae bacterium | reverse complement strand
CCGATGAGGCCCACGAGGGTGCCATCGTCCGCGACCCATAGGATTGATTTGCCGGCACGGATAAGCGAGTGCGCACTCTCAGTAAGGGTGCGCAGATCACTGCCGCGCTCTTCAAGGAAGGAGCGGCTTCCAACCAGAACAGTATGTCCGTTCACATTTGCCGAAGCGCCTTTACCGGGCGACGCCCGAAAACTTTCAGCGGTAAGGCGCGTAATCTTTTTCTCATCCGCGTAACGGAGGACAGCACCGGCAAGTGGATGTTCGCTGAGCTCTTCGACGGACGCAGTCAGCTGGATTAAATCGCTTTCGGTACCACTGAACGGGATTACCATTGTGACAGCTGGACGTCCCTGCGTAATTGTTCCTGTTTTATCGAGCGCTACGGTTTGTACACGACCCAGCATTTCAAGGACCTCGCCACCCTTGATAAGGATGCCCATGCGCGCGCCGCGGCCCGTAGCAACCATCACAGCGGTCGGAACAGCGAGGCCCATGGCGCATGGGCAGGCTATGACGAGAACGGCTACAGCAGCGGAGATGCCGTGGGCCCAGTTCTGTGGGCCGCCGAAAATACGCCAGCTGAATAATGTGAGGACTGACAGGCAGAGAATAACTGGCACAAAGATGCTGCTGACCCGGTCGGCCAACCGCTGCATGGGCGCGCGTGCTCCCTGTGCTTCGCGGAGCAACCGCACGATCTGACCCAGTACGCTCTCGCTGCCAAGATGGGTTGCACGATAAACGAGTGCGCCATTCTGATTGAGCGTGCCACCGGAGACGACGGAGTCCATTGTTTTTTCGATGGGTAATGGCTCGCCCGTGAGCATGGATTCGTCTACGCTCGAATGTCCGGAAAGTACGACGCCATCAACGGGCACGCGTTCGCCTGGCCGGATGACGACGCGGTCCCCAGCATGTAGTTGAGCAATTGATATTTCGATTTCGACATCAGGATCAGTCGGTGCGGAGCCGGCCTTGAGAATGCGCGCAGACGATGGCTGTAGAGCGGCCAGTTTGCGTAGGGCGCTTCCCGTCTGGCCTTTGGCGCGTGCTTCGAGCGTGTTGCCACAAAGCACCATGGCCAGGATGAGCAGCACGGCCTCGTAGTACACGTCCGTCGTGACACCGTGATGTTGCAGATACGCAGGCGCAACGGTCGCGATAAAAGAGTAGACAAATGCAGTGCCAGTGCCAAGCGCGACCAGCGACTTCATGTCTGCTGTCTTGTGCAGCAGCGCGGCCCATGCCCTGGTGTAAAACTGGCGTCCCGCCCACGTCACGATACCCGTCGTGATCGCCAGGAGAATCAAGCGAAGCGACTGCGCCGGCGCTTGGTAGAGCACAGGCAACGCATTGTGCAAAGGCGGATCAAGTATGCGCATGAACCAGGCCAGGAGCGGATCGCCCATACCCGAATCATGCATAAGCGGCATGGAAAGTATCATTGCCGCTATCCCGGAGAGCAGGGCGACCCCGGCTTTCAGCCGAAGGGATTTGTAGTTGCGTGTCTGTTCGTTTTCCAGATGCGACTGGTCTTCAATTGCAGATGCCTCGAGGACCGGCAACTGAGCGCCGTAGCCGATGGTCTCTACGGCTTCCACCAGTTTTACGGGAGAGATGGCCTGCGGAAGATAGTCAACGGCAGCGTTCTGCATCATCAGGTTAACGGATGCGTCCCGTACGCCTGGCTGTGCGCGCAGCGTTTTCTGAACGAAGGCCTGGCACGCAGCGCAGGTCATGCCTGAAACACCGAGAGTGATATGCGCTATAGGTGGCTCTGCGATGTTGCTTTCTTTCATTCCCGCACACTCGTCCGGCACAACTTCAAGGCGCAACCTCGGCACGAAATCCGATCGCATCCACCGCTTCGATAATCTGATTCGTTTGCAGACGGGATACGTCGAAAACTATGTCCGCCTCGCCAACAGTTACGCGGTCTACAGCCACGGTCGGCAGCTTCTGCAGGGCAGCGGTGACACGGCGCACACACGCGTCGCAATGCATTCCATCAATCTTCAGCTTCATGGCGGTCTGGGTCATGATTTTCTCCACTCATTCTAGACAATTGGATGTTGCTCGCTGGCAACAGACTCATCTGCAGCGAACGGCATCGTAGAAACCTGCGATTGAGCTAAACTCGCAGAGAACTCGAGACGAGCAGAGAGATATGAGCCAGAATTCCATACAGCTTTCAACTTATTCCATTGGAGTGGGTGACCGTTTTTCTCACCAGGCAAAAGCGCAGCTCGCGGCCTGTGTGCAGGCATTTGATCGGGGCGTGACCGTGGTGCCGGTGTGGAACAAGTCCAACCGTGAACATACGATCATCGGCTCGGAACCGAATACTACCCGCTTTGCCGCAGATGAGGCTGTCCGTGCGCTGCACTGGACGCGGCCTTATTTTTGCGATGCAGACCACATCAGCCTGACGACTGTCGATCGCTATCTGCATGCCTGCGATTTTTTCACGATCGACGTGGCCGACCGCATCAACACCCCGGCTGACGTGGACGCTGTTGACCGCTTTGTACAACAGCATCCCGAGCTGACCGGTGAGATCAGGATCGATGGCATTGACGACGGGCTACACATCGACGAGTCGACATTGCGCGCCATCGTCAACAAATATCTTGCGGCGGTTCTGTCGGCTGGCGAGATCTACAAGAAGATTGTGCAGCACAAGGGCGCTAACAATTTTGTAACGGAAGTGTCGATGGACGAAACCGATTCGCCGCAGACACCTGTCGAGCTGCTGGTGATCCTGGCCGCGATTGCGGACGCGAAGATCCCGGTGCAGACTATCGCGCCGAAGTTTACCGGCCGCTTCAATAAGGGCGTTGATTACGAGGGTGACGTCGCGAAATTCCGTGAAGAGTTTTCACAGGATGTGTACGCGATTGCTCATGCGATCAAGCACTACGGATTGCCCGAAAATCTGAAGCTCAGTGTGCATTCAGGCAGCGACAAATTTTCCATCTATCGTCCCATCTACGAAGTGATGCAGGTTGCGAAAGCTGGCGTCCACCTGAAGACTGCTGGGACTACCTGGCTTGAAGAACTGATCGGGCTGGCGGAGGCGGGCGGGGATGGATTGGCCCTTGCGAAGGAGGTCTACGTTGAGGCTTACGGCCATCGGGAAGAGCTGTGCGCGCCCTATGCTTCGGTGATCGCGATCGACAGCGCAAAGCTGCCTGCACCGGCGGATGTGAATGGCTGGAGTGCGGACGAATTTACCGGCGCGCTGCGGCATGACCAGAAGAACGCCGCCTACAACAGCAGCCTTCGGCAACTTTTGCACGTTGGCTTCAAGGTGGCAGCGAAAATGGGTCCGCGGTACCTGCAGATGGTCGAAGCGAACCAGGCGATCATCGCAAAAAACGTCACAGAGAACCTGTATAGTCGGCATATTGCGCCGGTATTTCTGGGCAGGTTCTGAGTTGTGACGAGTGGCTGCGACACGCATTGACGCCTTGCCGCTAAGACCGTTAAGATAAACACATTGCCGGAGTGCTCCTGCGCTCAGCGCCTGTGTTGCCCCCTCGTTCAATGGTAGGACAGCTGACTCTGACTCAGCATATCGGAGTTCGAATCTCTGGGGGGCAACCAATTCCCGATCAACAACTTGTGTCCGTCCAAAGTAATACACAGAGTGTGTGACTGTGGGCAAATGCCTCACTGTCTGCTAAGTTCATGTACCTCTCGCAAGGAGTGAGTGTTCGCAGCGAGGTAAGCCGCCCTTGAGCGACTTCGGCCTTTACCTTCGGGTCCGCATCAAGGAATGCTGGAGAAACCGGACCTGGAACAGCCAGGGTTGCCAACAGGCATATGCGATTGAAGCGAGTTGTCGCGTCGCGCTCGGCTAGTCGCATAAGGGTCCTATCGGCAATGTTGGAGAATCGATCAGCTACACCGTAATCAGACAGTCACAAAATACAAACTGCATGGTTCGTCTGCGGACTTGTAATCCTGCAATGGTGATTCCAGAAAGTACAGCGCAGGGTGTTCTGCGCGGGATTTGGCGC
>CAXTNK010000024.1:23668-27018 GCA_964245665.1 uncultured Acidobacteriaceae bacterium | reverse complement strand
CTATTGAAGATCTTCAGATAGCCGATAACACCTTTGTGAAGAGGGTAAGCCTTCCTTTTCTAGGCGCTCTCGCCGGAAGGGAACTCTCCCATCAGATATTCCAGGCTTCTCTACACTGCAGCTCTCGCACTCGCACCTCACTACTGTCTGGCGCAACATTTTGTAGTCAGTGACGAGGCCGGCTCGAACCGGGATCCGGCCCCTGCTGCGTATACGGCCTATGCGTCGACGACCTCGGCGAAACCAGTAGTACCTGTGGAGAAGGCTCTGACAGCGCGGTGGCTGGACTTGACGACGATGACACATAGCGAGCGGTATCGCAATCAGTACGGCGACACAGGCTATCACTACTTTGAGGATGGGCAGCAGCGGTCGATTGTTGCCGGCCGGCTGAAACTGGATGCAGAAGGCAGGTATGCAATCGGCTTCAAGGCTTCCTCCGGCCGCGCTTTTAACTGGAGTTATGCAGACTACGCCGGGGAAGGCTTTTCCGCGCGACTGGATGATCCCTCTTACGCGGCGAGCATTGCAGGAACAGATGAGGCGGCGGCAAATGCGGCGGCGGCGATCGCGGACCCGGCGGGAGCGGCCTTTGTGAACAATGTTAATTCTGCGGGGTGGAAGTTCTATGTGCGGGAGCTTTACTTATCGGCGACCCCTGTAAAGGGCTTGACTTTGGAGTTTGGGTCTTTCGGGATAGAGCGCGGATTTTCGAGCGAGATTACGACTTTCGATGAAGATGGCTACCTTACGGGAGAGCGGGTCAGGATCAACAATCCGAAGCACCTCTTCTTCGACCAGGTCGGGTATACGAATGCGTACTTCGGTGACCTGGATACGCCCAACTTCTTTGCACGGGGCGATAGCGTGACCAGGACAAACTATCGCCAGGTGTTTGCAAAGAAGCAGTTGAGCAAGCGGATAGGCGTTTCAGCGGAGTACAACTGGCTTAGCACGACGCAGACGCTGCGGCAGGCTGCGGTGGCCGATGTGCACGAAAGCAAGGCGTTCGACAAGGTTCGCCTGGAGGTATATGAGCGGATGACGCACTCCTACTTCCAGGGCGACGATGAGGCTCCGCGGCAGGGATTCGCCGTGGTGGGCGAGAAGAAAATCGGTAAGCTGAGCGGCGACTTTGGCTTTGCTTCGATCGACCGCGATTACGGACTGTACTCGGGCAGCAGCTATGCGCAGGAGAGCGGATTCAGCCTGAATGGTGACAACTACAACACGGGTATTCGAATTTTCTCGCACCTTCAGTACAAGATCACTCCAGTGGTGACCGCGTTCGGGTTCTATACACGGATCACCGGGGAGAATATTGTGAACTTCAATACGCAGGGGCTCAACGCGGGGTTAACATTCGATCTTAAGGCGTTGGCAAACTCGGGAAGGAAGGTCTTCTAGGGGTAGGTCAATACCGATAAACGCATCAACGGACCTTGTAGCTCCCGATCGACTTTACGTATGCCCCGGACTTTTTCCCAGGCCCAGGTTGAAACCTGGTCCCATTTAGCTTTCTCTTCAGTCCGCACTGAATAAGTGAAGCTGGAAAAATTGTATACGCGAATTTGAAATTTGTTTGCCTATATAACTCTGATGCGGCCGGAAAGTTTTGAAGGCAGGTGGCGGCACATCTGATCATGGCCAGGAGAGTGGTTCTCCACAAACTAGCCGGATCTATCGCCGCACACTTTCTTCATCAAACCACTTTCCCTTGCAGAAGATGGAAGACCGTACACCCTGCTAATTTGCCCACGGGGCAGTGCGGGCGCATTCCTACGTGGTTTACCTGACCAATTGGAAGGGACTCCAAAGTATTGCTATGAATCGCACGACGAGAGCAAAAAGGAGTGTGCTCCTGTTCAGCCCCCTGTTCCCTCATGTACAGAAAGCAAGAGCAAGAGTGATGCTGACGAACCTGGGTTGATCTCGAATTAGCTAAACTGATCACGGCAAACAGTGCGAAAAGTCGCAAAACGTCGGAACCAGTTACGCAGCGTGCTAATGCCGCATCACAGGAACGCCCGAATCTCACCCACGGTCAGCGATCCAGCACGGAAACACTTACCTTCTTCGGCATGAGAACAGAAATTTTTAGGTCGGCTCTCTCACGCGAGGCGTGCATCGCTCCACCAAATTTCGCATCTGCCGAATGTAAGCGAGGTCACCAGCTAGCCGACACATTCGTAAGTCAATAAGCAAGAGCCTGCAAAAGCTGCGTAGGCCTACCGGTGTGGACGAGGAATGCCGACGATGTTCATAGTAAAAGTCTATTGCTGCAGAGTGCTGTCCCAGTCGGTTCCGTAGACTATGACCGTATAGCTACCAGAGGACAACGCCGGGGATGCATCCAGAAACGATTAGTTTCAGAAGGCATGCGTCCATTGTTCAGCCACTTCCCTGCCCTGCACCCACACTGCGGCAGCATGCATCGGCGTCGGTCCTGTGCCGCCACAGAAAACTTAACGGGATAAGTGGCGTGGACGCCGGGTGAGCAAACAGCAACGCCTTCAGCGATGCCTAGCAGGCCGCATCTGGAGAGGCGCCATGTCGCGTCGACCGTTGCTGTTGGTCATGCCTTGCAGTCGCTGTTTGCTCAACCCCGCCGCATGCAGCATCTACGCCAACCCGACGCAATGGGGCTGAAAGGCTTTTCCTGCATCAGTATTCTATAGTCTTCACTCAGCCGACATTGATCACTTTTGTACCGTCGGAAAATGTCTTGCAATATTCATGAATCGGCATTAGCTTGAGTCAAACATGCAATCACCTATGCGTTCGCTCAGATCCCGGTCAGTTGCAGCTTACCCATTCGTTTTCGGGTGTTGACCTACTCTTAGCTCCCGCCATGACGCTGGTGCTTCTGAACAATTAAATAGTTCACAAAATTCAGGAATCACTGTTTCTGGAGGTATACGTGTCACTATTGTCCAAGAAGTATTGGCAAAAGCCTTTTCTCGTCTTCATCACGCTTCTTGTTACATGCAACATGATGCTGCATGCGCAGTCTTTCCGTGGCGGCATCAATGGAACGGTAGTGGATGGCAGCGGTGCGGTCGTCTCCGGCGCCACTGTGATAGCAACCAATGATGGTACCGCTATTGCGCGCAACACGGTAAGTTCTTCGGCAGGCGAATTTTCGTTTCCGGACATGCCGGTCGGCAGCTATACGCTGACCATCACCGCGTCCGGCTTCAGTACCGAGAAAATTGAAAAGGTTACTGTTTCGGCTGGCTCTGTTTACACCGTGTCGGGAAAACTTGCGGTGTCGAGTTCAGTGCAGGTTGTGAATGTAAGTGCCGCTACTGTGGCTCTTGACACGACGTCAACTACGCAGACGACAGATA
>CAXTNK010000024.1:22789-23658 GCA_964245665.1 uncultured Acidobacteriaceae bacterium | reverse complement strand
CACGCCAAATATTGGGCGCGACTTCACGCAGTTGCTGCAGTTCACGCCTGGCTTCGGTGGTTATTCCCTCGGCGGCGGGGCCGGGCTGGCGTCTGTAAACGGCACACGCTCCAACCAGGTGAACTGGCAGATCGAAGGAACAGATAACAATGATCTGTAGTGGAACATCCCTGCCGTAAATCAGGGCGGTGTTTCAGGCATCGCTGGTATCGTGCTGCCGCTCGATGCGATTGATCAGTTTTCATTTGTCACCAGCGGCACTCCAGAAAGTGGCCGTAATGCGGGTGGAACTGTCAACCTTTCGATCAAGTCGGGCACGAACCAGTTACACGGTACAGCTTATTACTTTAACCGTAATGAGTTTTTTGCTGCAGAGTCGCCATTTGCAAGTTCGGTTGGTTCGCCGAAGAATAAGACACGCGATGAGAACTATGGCTTCTCCGTGGGCGGTCCTATCTGGAAAGACAAGACTTTTTTCTTCGTGACTTTTGAGCATCAGAAGTTCTTGATTGGCAACCAGAGTTCTTCTACGGAACCCTCAGCCGCGTACCAGGCCGAATCACTGGGAGTGCTGGGCTACTACGGCATTACTCCCAACCCAGTTTCGCAAGCACTGCTCGGGAATCTTTGGCCTGCTGCGGCTCTCACGGGCCCAGCTACCCATGGAAACTACTTCAATCCCGGAACTGAGAACGGACACAGCTTCAATGGCATTGTCAAGATCGACCATAACTTCAACGCGAGCAATCAGCTTTCCGTAAAGTGGTATGCCGGTCAGGGCAGTCAGACTGCACCAACTTCTTCTTACCTGTCACCTTACTATGAAGTTGCGCCAATTCATGTTCAGAACTATTCAGTCACTTACAACC
>CAXTNK010000024.1:21203-22779 GCA_964245665.1 uncultured Acidobacteriaceae bacterium | reverse complement strand
TCGCAGGAGTCAGTTACTTCAACCAGGTGTTTTCAGATGCAGATCACGGATACGATCCGGTCGCGCTCGGACTGAATACGGGTGTAACAGCACCGGACCTGCTTGGTGCTCCTCATCTTACGATTGGACCGCCTGCGGCTGGATCCGGATTAACAGGCAATGGCACTGCCTTCGACCCGCTTGGTGTCACTCCTCCGGAAGGCAGAAATGACATTACCGGCCACCTGGACGATGCCTTGTCGTACACAGTCGGCAAGCACCAGTTCCGCTTTGGCGGAGAATATCGGCAGGCGCAGGTAGATGATTTCTACCAGACGAACGCGCGGGGTAATTTTACTTTCGATGGCTCGCAGGGGCCATGGAATCTAGGTACAAGTTCTCCCGGCTGCACGGCTCTCGCGACGAAAAACGTGGGGACGGCTGATCCGACGACTTACACCGACAGCAATGTCTACTTTCTCGCTGACTTCCTTGCGGGTTGCATCTCTTCTTCGTACATAGCAGAAGGCAATCAGAAGAGGCAGGTTTTCGAGAATACTTTCGACCTCTTTGGACAGGATGCCTGGCAGCTTTCACCCAAGCTGAATCTGAACTACGGCGTACGCTATGATTTTGCGGGTTCGGTGCACAACCCATATAAGGACCTGACGAGCTTCGATCCATCCTTTTCAACGGGCTTTGCTGTGCAGGGTCAAAATGTGTCCAACCTGTACTCACCCTTTAAAGGAGCAGTGAGCCCACGTGTCGGCGCGGCCTATTCATTAAGCAACAGCCTTGTACTGCGTGGCGGCTTCGGTATGTACTTCGATACTCCCTACATGCTGCCCTTGCTGAACCTGCGCGGCACCACAGACAGCGGTGCGCTCGGTATCGGCAATAATCCTGGAGGAGCCGATCCGGTTGCAACAGCTTCTGCCGACAATGCTGTGATTGTTCCCAATAAGCCTATCTTTCCAACACTGGGGCAAGCCCTCGCGGGGGTCCTGACAGGGGCTGGCGGCAGTGTGACGAATGCATATTCCGTCAATCCGAACTACCGCCAGTCTTATACCTATAGCTATAACCTGAATGCGCAGCAGAGCCTGGGCAGCGGTGTTATCGCGCAGATAGGTTATGTCGGCACATTATCGCGTCATCTTACAGAAGTCCTGGACATCAATGCTGCGGCGCAGGGGAGCGCCGGTGCACAAAGCTCGCGCCCTTACACGATGAACGGCCAGTTCCCCGGCATCGGCACCGTGAACCAGTTAGAGAGCAACCTGAACTCCAACTACAACTCTCTGCAAACTTTGATCCGTACATCCAAGTGGCACGGTCTTACAACGCAGGCTTCCTATACCTGGTCACACGCGCTTGATTATGAAACAGGCCTCGTCCCCTATCTTCCACAGAACAGTCTTGACGTAGCTGCGGAATACAGCAACAGTGACTTTGACACGCGTAATACTTTCTCGGCCTACGCCAACTATGATCTTCCTAATACGAACAAAGGTCCCAGGCTGTTGACCAATGGCTGGGAGCTGAATACTGGTGCGGCTTTCCATGGCGGACAGCCTTTCTCTGTAGTCGCTAGTTC
>CAXTNK010000024.1:10969-21193 GCA_964245665.1 uncultured Acidobacteriaceae bacterium | reverse complement strand
CAAGCGGCAATGGCGATAATGCTGACCGTGCTGAATTATTGCCGGGAGTTAATCCATTTGCCGGCGTTTCACATTCGATAGTGGCCGGTACAGTAACCTGGTTCAATGCCGCTGCGTTTCCGAATGCTCCCACAGGAACCTTCAGTCCAACACGTCGCAATCTGTTCTACAACCCCGGGTTTGAAGATATTGACTTATCAGTTTTCAAGAGCACCAAAATTACTGAACGGATCAATACTCAATTCCGGGTGGAGATGTTTAACCTTTTCAATCACACCAACCTGGCTCCCATAGGATCTCCACAGACAGGCGCTGGCGGCACGATCGGCTCGACCATCGGCGCCTTCGAAGGTGCTCCCGGTATAGGACCTGGTGAACCATTCAATACACAGTTCGCCTTGAAGATCATCTTCTAAGTAATTACAGTCTGAAAATAGCCCCGCTCTTATGGAGCGGGGTTTCTATTTGCGTTAAAAAGGTTTTACTCTTCGCGCAGTACTTCGAGTGGCCTCTGACCAAGGATGCGGAAACTGGCGAGCCATCCAGTGACGACGGCGAGCAGCGCGGTACCAGCGATACCGAGCAGGTTTGCATACCATGCGCCATGAAACGTTACGTCCATGCGACGCAGCAACTGCGATGAAAGAAGGTTCGCGAAGACTGTTCCGACAAAGCCGGCGAGCGAACCGAGCATGATGAACTCGACCGCGAAAATGCCGGCGATGCGGCTGCGTTTCGCACCGAGCGTTTTGAGCACAACAACTTCACGGATGCGCCGATAGCGGGTGCTAGCAATGCTCGAAGCGAGGATCACGGCGCCGGCGAGGATAGAAAATCCAGCTAGGAAACGAATCACAAGTGTGATCTGCCGGACGACGCCCTGGATGGTCTCGATCACATCAGCAATGTTGATGACGGTTACCGTCGGAAAGTTCGCGAAGAGTGCAGCCTGTACCTGGCCTACCTGCAACGGGGCAGCATGAACTGCTGCGTACCAGACTGTCGGCAGCCCCTGCAGGGCATCCTTCGAAAGCACAAACTCACTGCGCGCGTTCACGTGTTCTCCGTCATTGTGAAAGAAGGCAGCGACCGTGGCGGGCACAGTCTTATCATTCACAGAAAACGCGACAGTCGAGCCAAGCTTCAGGCGAAGACGCTTGGCGAGATCTGCTTCCACGGCTACCTGGCTATGCGCGTCACTTCCCCACCAGGTTCCTTCGGTAATTTTTGCGCCCGCCGGTAGCTTGTCGGACCAGGTCAGCAGGACAGACTGCAACAGGTGGCGTGGAAAATGTTTTTCTTCTTTGCGTGACTCGGCATCAACACCATTAATTTCGGAAAGACGGCCACTTATAACAGGCAGGGCTTCCATGCCGCCGCGCACGCCTGGTTGACTCGCTAGCAACTTCTGAACACCGGGCAACTCTTCGCTGCTGATGTCAATAAGAAAGACATTCGGCACGCCACTGCCGAGCGTTACCTGCATGTCATGAATCATGGAGCGCTGCATCAGGAAGACGGAGAGGATAAGCATGACGCCGACACCGAGCGCGGACAGCACGGCTTTCGACTGGTTGCCCGGCCGGTAAAGATTGGCGAGACCATGGCGCAGGAACGACGGCAGGCTGAGCCGGGTCTTATCAAGCAGCATACGTAACAGCTTCAGTACGCCAGCAGTCATGCCGAGGATGAAGAGCAGGATTGCGCACAGAACGCCGGTAAACCAGCGGGCGACCAGCCACGAATCTGAAAGCGCGGCAGCGATACAGCAGAGTGCAAGGATGATGACAACGATCGAGATGGACTGCGCGCGCTTCTCTTTGAAGGCCGACGTCCATGACCGCTTGCCGTCTTCTGTTTCGACCATGCGGCGGAAGACCAGATTAGGCTTGACGTTGCGAATATCGAGCAGTGGGGGAAGACAGAAGAGCAGCGTCGACAGCAGGCCGGTCAGCAGGCCCGCGGCTCCGGCCTTGTATGGAATGGAGACAGCGACTGTAATCGGCAGAAGCATGCCAAGCACATGGGGCAGCAGTTTTTCGACGCCAACACCGAGGATGACTCCAAGTAATCCGCCAGCAAGTCCAAGCAATGTGGTCTGCAGGATATAAATTCGCAGGATGTCCGACGAACGCGCGCCGATCGATTTCATCACCGCGAGGATATCCATGCGTTGCGCGAGGTGGGCGCGCATGGCCATGGCGACACCGATCGCGCCGAGCACCATCGCGACCAGGCAGATCATACTGAGAATGCCAGTCGCCTGATCCAGTCCGCGCGTGAGGCCCGGATTGGCCTGGCGGAAATCGGCTACCTGCGCCTCGGGCAGAATGCCTTCCAGCCTGGCGCGCATTTTCTCGACATTGGGAGCATTCGGTGCCAGGTGGAAAAGAAAGCGTTCGCCGGCGCGGCTTCCCTGCTGCAACAGGCCCGAAGTTTCGAGTGCGTGGCGGGTGATGAATACGCGTGGGCCAAGTCCCATGGTCGACGACATACGATCGGGTTCGCGCGTGACTGTCGCAGCGATCGTGAATGTATCTCTGCCGATCTTCAGCGTGTCACCAACGTGGAGATGAAGACGGAAAAGAAGGTCCGGGCCGACGATGACTGTCTGATCCGTGAGCACGCTATGGAAGTTGCCAACCGGGTCAATCAGCACAGAGCCATAGTAGGGATAAGCGGTGGGATCGACTGCTTTCAGAGACACGAGCAGCGGCACAGGATCGTTCGCGCTGGACGCCATCGAGACCAGTTCGGTCGCGTCCGTGCGCTGCACTCCCTGGCCGCTGAGCGCGTCGAGTTGCTGCGATTCTTTTGGAGTGAGTTGACGAAACAAGCGCGCCGACAGATCGCCGGCCATGATGCTGCGGGCCTGCGTGCTGAGAGTGCGTGTGAAGGCTTCGCTCAATCCGCGGACGCCGGTCAATGCGGCGACACCGATTGCGACAGAGAGAATGACGAAGAGAAACTTCGCGTAGGAGGCACGCAGTTCGCGCCATGCGATGCGAGCGGCGGTGGCCCATCCAAGTGCGGGCTTGTTTGTCGACGGTGCGAGTGTGCTCATGACTGCATCTCGTCGGCAACAACTGTGCCGTCGCGCAGAACGATGCGCCGGTTGGCGAGCGCGGCGACCTGCGGATCATGCGTGACCATCACCAGCGTAGTATGCGCATCGCGATTGCGGCCAAGAATCAGGTCAAGCACATGCTGGCCATTGACTGAATCGAGGTTGCCGGTAGGTTCATCCGCGAGCACGATCGGCGGATCAAGCATGAAGGCACGCGCCAGCGCGACGCGCTGTTGTTCGCCGCCTGAAAGCTGGACGGGATAGTGAGTCATGCGATCGCCGAGTCCAACCTGCGTAAGCAGCGAACGCGCCTGCGGCTTGCCATCGCCGTGGGCATTCAGTTCGTGCGGGAGTAGAACATTTTCAAGCGCAGTCAGCGTAGGAATCAATTGATAGGATTGAAAAACAAAGCCCAGTTTCTTGCCGCGAATCTCCGCCAGTTTGTCTTCGTCGAGATGACTGATGTCGATGCCATCGAGCAGAACCTCGCCGGAAGTCGGAGAGTCAAGACCGGCGAGCAGGCCAAGCAGGGTGCTTTTGCCACTGCCGGACGCGCCCATGATCGCGACGAACTGGCCGCCGGGAATCGCTATGTTAATACCCTTGAGAATATCTACCGTGCGACTTCCGTTTCGTATGGACTTGTACACTCCCCGAACTTCAATCATGTGTCTCCCGAACTACTTCGCTACCCTGCTGTTGCGGCCATTTGGTAGAGTTGACCTGTGAACCGTGCTGCCTGTTGCATCCCGCTGCTGTTGATCGCCGCACTTTCAGGATGCCATTCGAGCGCCCCGAAAAGCGATACCGCCGCGGCAGATAGTTCGATGTCCTCATCTTCGTCTACAACAACGCCGGATGCTCCCGCAGGCCCAAGTGTTTCACCGGCAACGGATGACAAGAGTGTCATGGACAAGCGTCCTGTTATCGTCGCGTTTGGCGATTCGCTGACTGCGGGCTATGGCACCAATCCCGGTGAAAGCTATCCCGACAACCTGCAGCGCGACCTCGACGCACGGGGATACAAGTATCACGTCGTGAACCAGGGCGTGAGCGGCAACACGACCAAAGACGGCGTCGAAAGGTTGCCGTCTGTGCTGGCGATGCATCCCCAAGTAGTGATCGTTGCGTTCGGCGGCAACGATGGCCTGCGTGGTCTGCCGATTGCTTCTACGCGCGAGAACCTTTCGGCCATCGTTAAGACACTGCAGGATTCCGGCGCAAAGATTGTTCTCGGTGGCATCACGCTTCCCCCGAACTACGGGCCTGACTACATACAGCAGTTCAACAACACCTATTCGCTGCTCGCAAAGCAGTTTCATGCACCCATGCTGCCCTTCCTGCTCAAAGGCGTCTACGGTGTTCCCGGCGGCATGCAGGCGGATGGCATCCATGCAACCGCGAGCGGCAATAAAACAGTCGCCGAAAATCTTCTGCCCCTGCTGCTGCCTCTGCTGCACAAACAGAAATAAATCTCTCTACCCCAGCACGACGACTGGCTGAAAGAGCGTGCCGGCGATGCGCTTGCCAATGCCGATCAGGTCATCCCTTCCTGCAAAAATTTTTACCATCTCCGCGTCGGAAAACTCCGGCAGGTTCGTTGGGTTGCCGTTGCGGACACGGGCTGCGGTATTTGTGTCCACGGTTGTTGCCGGCAGCTCCGGCAGAAGATTACGCGGGTGCGGCATGGAGGCAGCGAGTTCTCCCGACGCTGTGAGTTTGGCCAGGGCATCGAGTGTCATCGCCAGTTCAATGGTGAAGGGACCTGCAGAGACACGGCGGAGGCTCGCAAGATGAGCGCCGCAGCCCAGCTTCTGGCCCAGGTCATGCGCGAGCGAACGGACATAGCCACCAGCGGAGAGGGTCACTTCGAAGTCGACGCATTCACCGTGAACACGAGAGATGATGAGACGGTGCACCGTGACCGGGACCGCACGCATGACTGGAGCCTTGCCTGCGCGAGCCAGCGAATAGGCCGCTTTGCCCTGCACCTTCTTCGCACTGTAGACCGGCGGCGTCTGCTCGATGGTGCCGGTAAAGGTTTTGGCGATCAGGTGAATCTCTTCTGCATTCAGAACGACCGGCGTATGTTCACCGACCCTCTCGCCTTCGGCGTCGTATGTATCGGTTGCGAATCCAAAACGAATGGTACCGGTATAGGCTTTTTCGAGCTTTCCAAAAAATTGTGCGAGCCGCGTCCACTTTCCTAACAGCAGGGGCAACACACCGGTGGCCATGGGATCGAGGGTACCCAGGTGGCCGATCTGCTGCTCGCCTGTGATGCGCCGCACCTTGTGCACAACGTCATGCGAAGTCATGCCGGAGGGCTTGTCAATAATCAGTAAACCATTCACGCGTCAGAATCCATTCTGACTGCGCTCGCGCACCAGTGACAGAAATTCGGCGCGCGTTGTCTGCTTCTGAAAGACGCCGAGCATGGCAGAGGTGACGGTGGACGAATGCTGCTTCTCGACACCGCGCATCATCATGCAGAGATGGCGCGCTTCAATTACCACGCCGACACCCTGAGGATGAATGGCATCTTCGATCGCATCGGCGATCTGCCGCGTCATACGCTCCTGTACCTGCAGCCGATGCGAAAAAACATCCACCAGGCGCGGTATCTTGCTCAAGCCGACAACCTTGCCATTCGGGATATACGCCACATGCACCTTACCGAAAAATGGCAGCATGTGGTGCTCGCAGAGTGAGAACATTTCGATGTCTTTGACGATCACCATCTCGTCGTAATCGACGTCGAACAATGCGTCGGTAAGGATTTCCGTCGGATGCTGTTTGTAACCGGATGTCAGGTACGCCATGGATTTTTCAACACGCTCCGGCGTCTTCAGAAGTCCGTCGCGTGTAGGGTCTTCATCCAGGCGCCGCAGCAGTTCCGCATACATGTCCTGCGTACTGACCTGTGAAAGGTCGGCGCCGGTCTCGATCGTCAAAGTGGAACCGTGATGCAGGGACGCGCCATTGCTTGCGGCGCGCGTTGTTGGTAATGGGCTGTCAACAGCATCTTCGCGCTTCGCCATGTCAGTTCTCCTTCCCGGACGCTGCACTGGCAACCGGGGATGCCGTTTCACCCATATAGTCGAACGAATTATTCGATGTCTCTTCTACACGCAGTCGTTCAAGACGGGCATTGCCGAACGAGGCATCCTCCAGCAACTGCCAAGCGACGCGACAAAGGTTTTCAGTCGATGGAACATTCAAAGTAAACGCGGGATCGCAGTTAAGATTTTCGAGATCGAAGCGCGTAACTATGCGCTCCTTCACCAGTCGATCCAGATCGACCATGTTCAAGACCATGCCAGTCTCGGCGTCTACTGGTCCGCGCACCGTCAGTTCGAGCACGTAGTTATGCCCATGGCCGTAAGGGTTATTGCACTTGCCGAATATCTCGTGGTTCTCGATGTCCGTCAGTGCTTCGACATGCAGACGGTGTGAAGAACTGAAGTGATAGCGCCGCGTGAAATGCACGATCGGGATATCAACGATCGCCGTCATGATCGTGCTCCACTGTTGTCTTCCGCGTGGTCAGTCGGCCCATAATAGTCGGCGAACAGATCGGCCATTTCATACACGCGGACGCGGTGCAATTTTGCGCCCGGCAACTGTGACAGTACCGGCTGTTCGAGGCGCTCCCACACACTGATGGCCAGATTCTCAGCAGTCGGCATGCGCTGGCGGAATTCGGGAATTTCCAGGTTGAGGTGCCGGTGATCGTAGACGTCGACTACCTCGGTATGCATCACGTCTTTCAACTTCTTCAGGTCCACGACAAAGCCCGTCATCGGATCAACTTCACCGGCAACCGTAACTTCGAGCGTGTAGTTATGGCCGTGGCCATTCCGGTTCGCGCACTTTCCAAAGACGCGCGCATTCTCTTCCGGCGACCATTTTTCGTTCCAGTAAAAATGAGCTGCAGCAAAATCAGCCTTACGGGTCAATAGAATCATTGTGTTCTCGTCCTGTTCGATGATAGCGGCCCGCGAAAGACTCTGCGCTTGCCGGTGGGGAATCGCAGTCATGGAACGAAAGCCTGTCCCGCAAACTGTCGCGACAGCAAACTGACTATAGCGAAACTGTTTAAAATCATCCTGTGACTCGTCTGTTCATCCGCCTCACGATTCTGCTGATCTCCCTCCTGCCTTTCGCCGGATGCGACCGCGGCGATCATCCACACACATTAGGCAGACCCGCGCCTGACTTTACTGTCAGTGACGGCACCCGCACTATTCACCTCGCTGATTATCGCGGCAAGATTGTGCTGTTAAATTTCTGGGCTACATGGTGTGCGCCCTGTATCGCTGAACTGCCTTCGCTGCAGGCGATGCATCAGGACCTGCCGCAGGTGGTGGTGATCGCTGTCTCGGTCGACCAGAATCCGGATGCCTACCATCGCTTCCTCGAGCAGCATCCGCTGAATCTGCTGACCGTCGAAGATACCGAGCGGCATGTCAACGCACTCTATGGCACCAATCTTTTTCCGGAGAGCTACCTGATCGATCGCAACGGAGTGATTCAGCGCAAGTTCGTGAATGCGCAGGACTGGACGAATCCTGAGATCCTCAACTACATCTCCCACCTGTAGAGGGTTACGCTTTGACTCCGGCTACTTGAGCTTCCTGAGCTTCCCGGGTTTCCTGTTCATGGGGATATACCAGGCCGATACTCGCGCGGGCACGGTCGAGGATACGCATCATCTGGCGTGACATGTCATGCGTCATCACCGGACTTTCGCTGAGCCCATTGCGAAGAATTTCGCAGAAGTGTTCTGTCTCATAGTTGAAGCCGCTGGAAACGATCGGCTCTTCGAGTTCAACGGTGCGGCCATCGAGATAGCGGATGGTTGCGCTGGAGGGGTTCCACCACTTCGCGGGCATGGCAACATTGCCAAGCGGGCCTGCAAGTAGGGCGTCACCCTGTCCATGCAGACCGAGGCCGCAGTAGAGTTGGGCGATGCCGTGCTGGTGCTGGCTCTGCATACTGGCGAAAATGTCGACGCCGGTCGGGCCGAGACAACCGACGGTATCGACACTCTCGAGCCGTCCCAGCCAATCGAGTGCGAGAAATGCCTCATAAGGCGCGATGCCCAGAAGGCTGCCACCGCCGAGATCGATGTTATACAGCGGGTGGTCGAACGGAATGTCGGCGAGCGATGAGCCGGCACGCACAAAGCCGACCTGTCCGATCGGGTCCTGCTCCAGGTGCTCGCGGAGACGACGATACAAAGGAAAGAATGGCGGCTTCATGGCCTCCATGAAAAGCAGGCCCCGCTTGTTGGATTCGCGCAGGACCTCGTCCAGCTCCTTTTCATTGAGCATGGACGGCTTTTCACACAACACATGCTTTCCAGCCGCAATCGCCTCGAGTGCAAACGAGCGGTGACTATCCGGATGAGTACCGATGTACACAGCATCGATAGGTGAAGCAAGGAGTGAGCGTAGAGATTCGCAAGGTGACGGGCCGTATTCCCTGGCAAATTCCCGGGCGGCAGAAAATCGCCGGGTCCATACGGAAACCAGGCGAGTCTCCGCTACATGCGTAAGGCCCTGGGCAAACCGCTGTGCGGCATCACCCGCTCCGATTACTCCCCACCGGACCACCCTGGCTCTCCTCCTTGTCCCGGTAACCATTGACATCTAAAAGACTTAAGCTTGTTGCCTACGTTTCAATCGTAACATCCAGTAAAATAGACTTGAGAGACGCGTCGCAGATGCTTCTTTTTTTAGTTTCATCTGAAATGCAAACTCTCACTCACCAGAAGGTCCGCCCAAAGATCAACGACATGCGCCTTACTCTAGAGCTAACCCAGAGTACCGGAAAATCTCTCGCAAGTCGGTAACGCAATGCATCCTGGGGTTCACACAACTTAATTTCTGTAAGCAGGAATGTCTAGGGGGTGACGCGGGAGGAATGGTGCGCCCAGAAGGAGTCGAACCTCCGGCCTATTGATTCGTAGTCAATCGCTCTATCCAGCTGAGCTATGGGCGCATCGTTGCAACTCATTGAGAATACCAAACGAATCGGAATTCTCCAAGGCAGCGACGGCAGACTTGAAAACTACGCCTATCTCGATCGCCGAGATCCCGCGCTGAACGTCTTCCAACCCGAATAGGTCTCCTCTCACGCCCGTGAGTGTGCTTAGCGTGAGTGTGCTTAGAATGGTCTGCGCCAGTTGCTCACCAAGCACATTTAACGACCGCAAAGGAGTTCATAGGGCGGAACCAAGGCTCACTACGACGGGATTGTAGCCTCTTCACAGACCGATTTCACTGAAGACCTGAAGAGATCAACGTGCCGGTGCTGGTGATGCAGAGTGAAGACGACCAGATTGTGCTCTATGTCGCGTCAGGCCCGAAGTCCGCGAAACTGCTGAAGAATGGAATACTCAAGACGTACAAGGATTTCCACACGGGATGCCGACCACGCTGGCGTTTCTGAAGAGTTGAAAGAATGAGGAACGTCTGAAGGAACCGGCAGCAATAGGCCGCCCGGAATCCTGAGCGGACCCATTGAACCAGCGGATGGACCTACTTGGCGGGGGCTGCTGCCGGAATTGACTCAGCTTCTGGCTGCGGCGGGATCAGTGGCAGTCGCTCGACGACATCGATTCCGCCTCGGCGCAGCAGTTGTTCGACCACCGCAACCGTGAGGCGAGTGGCGTCATATTCTATGGTGATGACCTTCCACTCTTCATCGATCAAGACGCGCCGGATACCGTAGACCTCTTTTAACTTGCCGAGAGCGACCATCGAGGCTTCGCTCGGGTGCAGCTCATAGCGGAACTTCACGTCCATCTGTGTCATGCATCCACTATACCGAAATCACTTCTAGGTGGAGTGGCACGGGCGACGAACATCCGTAGCTTCGAGCCGGAGGAAGGCTAGTAGATACGGAAGTTCACTTCCACATTCACCTCGACCGGGACAGGCTTTCCCTGAAGCATGGCCGGCTTGAAGCGATACTGCTTCACTGCCTCGATTGCCTTCTCGTCCAGACCCATACCCAGTGCACGAAGTACCTTGGCACGTTGCACGTTTCCCTGCGCATCGACCACGATCTGCACCAGGCAGACTCCCTGGTACTTGGCGCGACGGGCTTCGTCAGAGAACTCCGGATCGACCGAGTAGATCAACTGTGGG
>CAXTNK010000024.1:9428-10959 GCA_964245665.1 uncultured Acidobacteriaceae bacterium | reverse complement strand
GTCTCCGGGACCAGGTACATCCCGACGAACAGGACCACCGCCGGTACCGCCGCCCTGGCCGGGTCCAAAACCGTTCCCGGTTCCCGAACCTACGCCACCACCCGACCCGCTGCCCATACCTCCGCCCGTGCCCGTTCCATTGGACTGGGGGCCTATGATGTTGCTCTTCGGGTTGCCGAGATCAGGCAGGTTGTTGTTCGTCACCAGGTCCTTCGGCACATTAATGGCTGGATCAACGACCAGCTTGGGATTGATGTTCTTGATCACCTGCGGCGGAATGATCGGATTCTTGTCGAACTTCGGCAGCTTGCCTTTTGGCGTTTGGATGATGTCATGGGAACCACCGCCACCACCACCGCCGCTGACATCTTTTTGCGGAGCAATTGGTAGAAACTGCGGGACTTCGACTGCAGTCACAACAGCCTTCTTGATCGGCTTCATGTGAAGGTGCGCCATATAGAGGAACCAGGCAATCAGCGCAATGATCAGTACATGGACGCCGATCGACACACCGGACGACACAGGATCGCGCTTGACAGCGAAGGGATCGCTGACCGGGATAGGGGTCGAGGTGAGCTCAAGCGGCGGCAGATCCTCTTTCTGGAAGAGGCCGCGGAAGTTACCGAGAATCGCCTTCCAGACCGGCTCGTCAACAATCTCGCTGCTACTGAACGGTTCCCTGTTGATACGCTCGTCCCTCGTCTGATCCTTAGGGTCCAACTCCGGAGGTGTCAATACCTGATTCGCCATATTCACTTCTCACCGCATAGAGTCACCATGGCGACCCACTGGTATCTCTTTATTATGGACGAGTGGTCGTCCTGCTGTCTTGTTTCCCGAGGAAACTTCTGTTGACCTATCAGAAACCTTGACAGGAACTTTCGTAACTCGATCATTCCGTGACAGGGCGCGAAGGATTCAGCTCCGACCATACATAACCATATTTGTAGACGAGCAAATTCCGGGATCGTCTCGCGGCGCCTTCGCTTTGCGCTCGATACCATGAACTGCGGCAAGCGCGGCTACAATACAGAATCAGGCTAAACGCCAGATTCGATACCGGTCCCCGGATCAAACCGGGACGAAGAAAAGCAGGGAGAAACAATGGCCGCACCGCCGGAACTCAAGGCGACCCTTTCGCTACCACAGACCAGCTTCCCCATGAAGGCCAACCTGCCGCAGAACGAACCGGCGCGCCTGGAAGCATGGACGAAGAACGACATCTATGGGCAGATCCGCGCGGCTCGAGCTGGCGCGCCCAAATACATCCTGCACGACGGGCCTCCGTATGCGAACGGGCCGATCCACCTGGGCCATGCGCTGAACAAATCGCTCAAAGACTTTGTGGTCAAGTCAAAAACCATGGCCGGCTATGACGCACCCTATGTGCCGGGATGGGACTGCCACGGCCTGCCAATCGAGATAAAAGTCGACGAACAGCTTGGCCGCAGGAAGCTTGAAATGGACCCGGTCGCCGTGCGCCTTGACTGCCGTGAATACGCGCATAAGTACGTCGACCTGCAGAAATCGC
>CAXTNK010000024.1:2785-9418 GCA_964245665.1 uncultured Acidobacteriaceae bacterium | reverse complement strand
CGAACGCATCGCCGTCTTCGGCCGCTGGAACGATCCGTATCTGACGATGTCCAACCAGTACGAATCGAAGATCGTCGAAACGTTTTACGAATTCTTCGAAAAAGATTTTGTCTACAAGGGATTGAAGCCGGTTTACTGGTGCATCCACGACCGCACGGCGCTGGCCGAGGCGGAGGTCGAGTATGAAATTCATACCTCGCCCAGCGTGTATGTGCGCTATGCGCTGACTTCTCCCGGAGAGGCTCTCGACCAGAAGTTAAAGGGCCTTAAGGTCTTCGCGATCATCTGGACGACGACTCCGTGGACCCTGCCAGCGTCACTTGCCATCGCGTTTCAACCGGAGTTTGAGTATGTGGCTTTAGAGCATACCGACGGGAACGTCTATCTCACTGCCGAGGCTCTGGCTAAATCGGTAAAAGCCGCGTGCGGTCTTGAAGGCGCGCAGGAGATCGCCCGCTTCAAAGGCTCGGCGCTTGATCGAGCGACCTTTCATCATCCTTTTCTTGATCGCGAGATCCTAGGCGTCAACGCTGATTACGTTACTGCCGACCAGGGTACGGGCGCTGTCCACACGGCACCCGCGCATGGCGCAGATGACTTCTATACCGGCGTTCGCTATGGGCTGGACCAGACCTGCTATGTCGACAACGCGGGCCGGATCCAGAACGGCCTGCCGGAGTACGACGGGCTGACAGTATTCAAGGCGAATGAGCCAATCATCGAGCTGTTGAAAGCCCGCGGCGTGTTGATGGGCCGCAACGATATTTACCATTCGTATCCGCACTGCTGGCGCTGCCATAATCCGGTGATCTTTCGCGCAACCGAGCAATGGTTCATCGGTATGGAGACGCCTATGAAGACGGCCGAGGGCACAGACACGACCTTCCGTCAGCTTGCACTCGATGCCATCAAGCAGGTCAAGTGGGACCCCTCGTGGGGCGAAGAACGCATCTCGAATATGATCGCGACGCGGCCCGACTGGTGCATCTCGCGCCAGCGAATCTGGGGCGTGCCGATCGCCGTCTTCCTCTGCCAGAAATGTCAGAAGCCACTGAAAGACGCGGGCGTCAATCGCAGCATCGTCGAGTTGTTTGCCAAAGAGAGCGCGGACGCCTGGTACGTCCACGAAGCTGCTGCTCTTTTGCCTGCGGGCATGACATGTCCTTCGTGCGGCCATGGCGAATTTCGCAAAGAGATGGACATCGTAGACGTGTGGTTCGAGTCGGGTGCGAGCTGGCATGCTGTGCTCGATACTGACCCCGATCTGCACTGGCCAGCCGATTTGTATACTGAAGGTGGGGACCAGCATCGCGGCTGGTTCCACTCTTCGCTGCTGACCTCGGTTGCGATCCGCGGCGCCGCGCCCTACCAGACGGTCGCCACCTCGGGATGGACACTCGATGAACAGGGTCGCGCGTTTTCGAAGTCGCTCGGCAACGGCGTTGATCCTGTGGATGTCGCGAAGCGTCTCGGCGGCGAGATTGTGCGCCTGTGGGTCGCGTCAGTCGACTTTCGCGAAGACGTAGCCGCAAGCGAAAACCTGATGCAGCGCGTCGCCGACAACTATCGCAAGCTTCGCAATACGTTCCGCTTTCTACTCGGCAATATTCAAGGCTTCGAACCGACGGAACATGCAGTTGGCTGGACGCAGCTGCAGCCGATCGACCAGTACATGCTGGTACGTCTGCGTGAACTCACGGAGAAGGTCACGCAGTGGTATGACGAGTTCGAATTTCATCGCGTCTACCAGGCGGTCAACGAGTTCTGCATCGTCGATCTGAGTTCGCTCTATCTCGATGTGCTGAAAGACCGCATGTATACCTTCGCGCCGACCGATCCGGCGCGGCGCTCGGCGCAGACAGTGCTGTGGACGATTACGGAACAACTCGTACGACTGGTCGCGCCTATCCTGAGCTTCACGGCGGAAGAGATCTGGGGATATCTTCCAGGCACAGGCGAACGCGAGAGCAGCGTGCACCTTGCCCACTTCCTGAAGCCGGATGTGCTGGTCGCCCAGGATACGACGAAGCTCGCTGCTGAGTGGGCGGAGTTGCTGGTCATCCGCGATGTAGCGATGAAGAGCCTCGAAGCATCGCGCAAGGATGGCCGCATTGGTAAGGCGCTCGAAGCCAAGATGCGTCTCGAGCTGCCGGAGCAGCAATTCGCACTGGCGCAGAAGTATCACAGCTGCCTGAAAGAACTGTTCAATGTTTCGCAAGTCGAACTGGCGCGGTCTGCCAAGGCCGAAGTAAGAGCAGAAACGCTTCCGGCAGATGGCATCAAGTGCGATCGCTGCTGGAATTATTCGCTGCATGTGGGGGAGGATCCTCGCTGGCCAACCGTATGTGATCGCTGCGCCATCGCTCTCGATGCGATCGGGTTTGCGCCCCTCGCAGAGGCCGCACAGTGAGCACGGAAATGCAGGAGGGCGCCGTAGCGAACGGGGCTGTAGTCAGCGAAATGAGAAGTGTTCGACAGCGCGACTGGCGCGGCTGGCTGCTTGCGCTTGCGACGCTGATCCTCTGGACGGACAGGCTCTCAAAGCGCTGGATCGAAAAGCATATCCCGGTCGGCGGCGGCATCACCGTCATACCGCATACTTTCAGGCTGTCGCATGTCTACAACAGTGGCGCGGCCTTTTCGCTCTTTGGCGACTCGGCTTCACCGCAGCGTGTCCGCTGGTTCCTGATCAGCTTCTCCCTGCTCGCAGCAGTGCTGGTCTTTGTTTTCCTGATGCGACTGGGACGGCGGATCACACCGGCGTCCGTCGCTCTGGCGCTGATTCTGGGCGGAGCGATCGGCAATTCTTTCGATCGTATCCATTACGGATACGTTATAGATTTTCTCTACGTGCAGCTGCACTGGGGAAGCTGGCAGTACCACTGGCCGGATTTCAATGTAGCCGATTCATCGATCGTGGTCGGCGGGATCCTGTTGATGTTCGATGCATTCCGGAGCACGCGCGAAAGTTGACAATCCGTCAAGGCTGGAGCGGTCACTCTGTCGATGCTGCAGAAATGACGACCGGATGCATAGGGCCAAAACAGGGGAAAATATTCACATCGGACTGGTTTCAGCTGACCAAGGCTGCTTCATTGACCGGAAATATAGCTCCTATAATAGAAGTTTGGAGCGACCTTGACTGACAGCATCATCATCCGCGGGGCGCGGACGCATAATCTCAAGAACATTGACTGCGAGATTCCGCATGGCAAGCTGACGGTCGTGTCCGGGGTTTCCGGTTCCGGCAAGTCTTCGCTGGCCTTCGACACCATCTACGCAGAGGGTCAGCGGCGTTATGTCGAATCGCTCTCCGCCTACGCGCGGCAGTTTCTGGAGCGGATTGAAAAGCCCGATGTCGACCTGATCGATGGCCTGGCGCCGGCAATCGCGATCAAGCAGAAGAACCAGACGCGCAATCCTCGCTCTACGGTAGCGACCGCGACCGAGATTTACGACTACATGCGCCTGCTCTATGCGCGCTGCGGCACCATGCATTGCATCGTCTGTGACGGCCTAGTCCGGCGCGATTCAGTCGACGAGATCGCGGAGCGCATCCTCGCACTGGGTGAAGGCGTCCGGCTGCACGCGATCTTCCCGGTCGAACCTCGCCAGCCGCTGAGCTCGGCCGATGCGACGGTCGATGATCATCCGCAGCCGGTCGTGAAAAAACGGGCGACAAAGAAGGTCTCTGCAAAAACCGCAACCAGGACTTCAGCGATTAAAGGTAAGTTCACAAGCGAAGGATTCGTCTTATCCGATGCCTTGAAGGAGCGGCTGGGTGAGTTGCGGAAGCGGGGCTTCAACCGGCTCTACCAGAATGGCCAGATCTACGAATTCTCATCGCCCGAGTCACTCATTGAAGTCGACTTCAGCAGTCCGGACACGAACCCGGTCTATGTTCTGGTTGACCGCATCGCCGTCTCGCCGGAAAACCGCGCGCGCATCGTGGATGCGGTCGAGATCGGCTACCGCGAGCGCGGCGAAATCGTCTTCGAGATCGTGCCCCGCGAAGAAACAACCGAACCACGCCAGCGTATACGCTACAGCCGCGAGTACGAATGCAATACGTGCCATCGCGTCTATCGTGAACCGGAACCGCGCCTCTTTTCGTTCAACAATCCGTTTGGCGCCTGCCCGCGCTGCCAGGGTTTCGGCAATACGATCGACTTCGATCTGAACCTGATCATTCCGGACAAGACGAAGACCCTCGCGCAGGGCGCAATTGATCCATGGACGCGGCCTAAATACGTGCCGTATCAGACCGAGTTGAAGCGCGTCGCCAAGCTGCACAACATCCCGCTCGATGTGCCGTGGATGGAGATGGAGCCGGGCGACCAGGCGTTCATCCTCAATGGCCACGGCAGTTTTGCCGGCGTCCACGGCTTCTTCGCGCTGATGGAACGCAAGAAATACAAGCTTCATGTGCGCGTGATGCTGAGCAAGTATCGAGGCTATGCAACCTGCCCCGAGTGCAAGGGCCAGCGGCTGCGGGCAGAGGCACGCGCAGTCCGTCTGGGCACAGGCGAAGGCGCGGTCAATATCTGCGAAGCTGCGTCACTCACGATTACGGCAGCGCATCGATTTTTCTCCGAGCTTAAACTGACGCCGGAGCAGCACGAGATTGCCGGCAGCATACTGCATGAAGTCCATCAAAGGCTCAGCTTTCTCGATGCCGTCGGCCTGGATTACCTGACGCTCGATCGTCTTGCATCGACACTCTCAGGCGGTGAGGCGCAGCGCATTCAGCTGGCGACTTCGCTCGGCTCCCGCTTGGTCGGAGCACTCTACGTACTCGATGAACCATCGATCGGGCTGCATACGCGCGACACCGCGAAGCTGATCCACATCCTTGAAGAATTGCGCGACCTGGGCAACACGATTCTGGTCGTCGAGCATGATCCTGACGTCCTGCGTTCAGCCGATTACCTGATGGACCTTGGCCCTGGCGCTGGTGAATACGGCGGCAAATTGCTGGCTGCCGGAACGGTGGCGGAGGTCGAGAAAAATCCTGATTCGCTGACCGGCAAATACCTAAGCGGCGCACTGACGATTCCTGTGCCGGCGAAGCGTCGCGAACGCACGAAGGAAGTCCTGATCCTCAAAGGCGCGCGCGAACATAACCTGAAGGGTGTCGATGTCGAGATCCCGCTGGGCATGCTGGTTTGTATTACGGGCGTGTCGGGATCGGGCAAGTCTTCGCTGGTCCATGATGTGCTATTCAAGGCGGTCTCGCATGAACTCGGCCAGACCGAGGGTGGCGATCCTGTTGGGACGTACAAAGAGATCAGGGGCGCCGATCGACTCAACGATATCGTGCTGGTCGACCAGGCACCGATCGGTCGGACGCCGCGTTCGAATCCCGTTACCTATATCAAGGCGTTCGACGCGATCCGTGAACTTTTCGCGTCGCAGCCGGAAGCGCAGCGGCGGCGTTATGGAGCAGGCCACTTCAGTTTCAATGTGCCCGGCGGCCGCTGCGATGTGTGCCAGGGCGACGGCACCGTCACAGTCGAGATGCAGTTCCTGGCCGATGTCGAATTACCATGCGAAGAATGCGGCGGCACTCGCTACAAAGCGAGCACGCTCGAGATCAAGTACAAGGGCAAGAGCATCTACGAAGTGCTGACGCTGTCGGTGAAAGAAGGCCTGCGATTCTTTGCCGGCCATCCAAAGATTCTCGACAAGCTGGCGGTGCTCGATGAGGTCGGCCTGAGCTACGTGCGGCTGGGGCAATCGGCGACAACGCTATCGGGTGGCGAGGCGCAGCGGGTCAAACTTGCGGCCCACCTAGCCAACGGAAGGACCAACACGGCAGCGAAGCCAGGCTCGCCGAAGGCCAGGTCGCGGGTGCTGTACATCCTCGACGAACCAACGACTGGTCTGCACTTCGACGATGTGGGAAAGCTGCTGGCAGCCTTCCGTCGGCTCATCGAAGCAGGTGGTTCGCTGGTGGTGATCGAGCATAATCTGGACGTGATCAAGTCGGCGGACTGGATCATCGACATGGGGCCGGAAGGTGGATCGGGCGGTGGCCGCGTAGTCGCTGTCGGCACGCCGGAGGAGATCGCCAGGGCGGAAGGTTCGCATACAGGTGAATGGCTGGCGCGGGTGCTCGACAACAAGTCTCCTCTCCACGAAAGCCGCATCGAAGTGACGGCCTGATGCGGCGAGTTTTACTTTTGGCGTTGGCAACAGTCTCCCCTGCTCTCTATGCACAGCAGTCGCTACCGCCGGGCACGCAGGCTCCGGATGCGCCGGCAGCATCGCAGCCAACAAAGCCCGGAGCGATTCCGACGGAGCTTGCGGGGATCGAAGACAAGCTCGATGCCAAACAGTATGACGCGGCCAGACCTGCATTGCTGCGCTATCTTGAAACGCATCCGGGCGACGCGCGGGCGGATTTTGACCTTGGATATCTGAACGAGCAGACCAGCCAGGATGACGCTGCGGCTTCCAGTTATCGCAAAGCGATTGCCGCTGATCCGCAGCAGTTCGAAGCGCGGCTGGCCCTGGGATTATTGCTTGCGCGGCAGGCCGACCTCACCGGCGCCCGCGAACAACTGCAGGCGGCCACGGAGCGTCAGCCTGCTACACCCAATCCTGTGGCCCAGGGCCAGGCATACCGGGCAC
>CAXTNK010000024.1:220-2775 GCA_964245665.1 uncultured Acidobacteriaceae bacterium | reverse complement strand
CAACTGATCCGGCAGCGTCAAAACAGGCATTGCTGGCAGCGCTGAAGATCTCGCCGGAGACCGTGGGTGATCTCCTGCTGACGGCGCGTATCGCCGCGGCTAGCGGTGATGTCGAGACCGAAGAAGCAGCCTATCGCCGCCTGATCGCACGACAGCCGGATTCAGTCGAGGGCCTGGCCGGGCTGGCGCATATCCTGGTGCAGCAGAAGAAATACGACGACGCGCGTCCACTCATCGAAACAGCGCTGAAGCGCATCCCCGATGACCCGGGCCTGAATATGCAGATGGCTTCCCTGCTTGCAGCCGAGGGTGAGCCGGAAGATTCGATTCCGCCGCTCGAAACACTGCACACAAAACTGCCGACGGACGCGCATGTAAGCGAGATGCTGGCCGATGCTTACCTGGCGGCGAATGATCCGCAGAAAGCCGAGCCTTTATTGGCAGCGCTGCTCAAGTCCAGGCCCGATGATGCCGATCTACTGGACGAAGAGGGCCAGTCTCTGATCTACGAGCAGAGATTTCCCGAGGCTTCGGCCGTCTTCACCCATGCCACTGCGCTGAACAACAACGATGTGGATGCGTGGAACGGCCTGGCTTATGCGGACTCCCAGCAGCATCTTGACGCACAAACGATCAAGGCGCTTACTGCCAGATCAAAAGTTGTAGCTGATACTGCAACAACTCTGTTCCTTTACGCAATTTCGTACGATAATCTGCATCAGGCCAAGCTTGCGGCGGCGTACTACCAGAAGTTTCTGGATACCGCCAAAGGCAAATTCCCCGACCAGGAATGGCAGGCAAAGCATCGGCTTGTTGCTCTCGGTCAGGCACATTAACGAACGACGCAACCGGAAGCTGGCACGGACCAGCGAGGTGCCTATGCGTTTCGTAAGAGTACCCATCCCGACCACGGTTCTGCTCGCTCCCTTTCTTCTTGCCGGCCTGCACAGTGCCAACGCCATCGATGAAAGGGTCCCTGACCCAAACAGTATGACTGCGCTGGTCACCAAGGCACAGAACGCAGCAGCCAAGGATCAGTGCTTCCTGTACGCCGAACTCGTCCACCAGATGACCGAACTTGCCGGTCGGCAGATGACGGCCGGCAGTGACGCGCACCAGACGCTTTCTGATGTGCATGACTATGCCCAGAAGATTCACATGGGCGTCGCGAATGACACCAAGAAGCTGAAAAATGCACAGATCCTGATGGAGCACACAGCCTTTCGTCTGAAGGAAATTCTGCATTCGTCTGCGCTCGAAGACCGTCCCGTGCTCGAGTCCACGCTCAAGCAACTGGACCAGGTACAGAATGAACTGATGATGCAGGTGTTCAAACATTAGTAACGGCGAAGGCTCGCGGCGTGGCATTCCGATTGGACAGTGTGTTATCGGGTCGTCCAAATCTGTTGCCATCAGGTATGCTGTGGTTCGATGAGACAATTGCGGGTCCGGCTCCCTATAGCCTTGGGCATACTCACGGGAATAGTCGCGGCGATCTGGTTCGCTGTGCCGCTGTATGCCCAGACGACCAAGGACCCCCTCACCAACGACCAGGTGGAGCAGGTCCGCGATACGGGTGACCAGCCGGCCCAGCGTATCAAGCTTTACATGAAGTTCATCGAAGATCGCACCCAGGACATCCACAAAATAGCGTCCAACTCCAAGCCTCCCATCTCAAGCAGTGCCCGGCTGCACAACCTGCTGGAAGAGTTCACCAGGCTGTCCGACGAACTGCAGGACAATCTCGAAACGTATTCCGAAGAACATGCGGACATGCGCAAAACGCTGAAGGAACTTGTCGATCATAGTGCCAAATGGAAAACGGTTCTGCAGGAGCCGAAGGCATCCGCCGACTACGACTTTGCCCGCAAGACGGCGATTGATACAGCGGATAGTACGACGGAGCTGGCGCAAAAAGTCCTGACCGCTCAGGAGACGTATTTCGCGACGCATAAGGCCCCCAAGGCCGGCGCGACCACAGAGCGCTAGCTGTCATCTCAGAGTGTATGGAAGAGATCCTGCGTATCATGATGGACCTTTGCGCCCTGGGTCTGGCGGCTGTGGCGCTGCTGGCGGCTGTATCGGTGGGCCTCGGCAATGTGAAGGCTTTCGATCATCCGCTGGCCCGGATCGTGTTCACACCAGTGCTCGGAATCCTTGGGCTTTGGCTGTTGTTTCATGGCATTGGCCACATGGTTTCTGGTTAGCTCGCGACCTTCCGCCTTGCAGAAATTCTGCTACGCTTGGCCGAGTGGTTTCCTTACTGCACACCATCTTTGAAGAAGAGTATCGAGATTTGCGGCCGCGCGCGCCAATGCCGCCGTTCCACATCCGCTTTCGCCGCTTTACCAGTCTGAATACCACCATCCGATTGCGTGAAGGGCAGATTCATGTGAGCCTCTCCGACCTGCTCGAAGGTGCTCCCGAAAACGTCCTCCGGGCGATCGCGCATATCCTGCTCGCGAAGCTTTACAAGAAGCCGCTCGACCCGACGCAGACATCGCGCTACCGTCGGTTCACTTCAAGCGAGAGCGTGGTCAGGCAGACAGAGCTGG
>CAXTNK010000024.1:0-210 GCA_964245665.1 uncultured Acidobacteriaceae bacterium | reverse complement strand
GAGCTGGTGCGGCAGACCCGCGGCCGCAAGAAGATGCTCGGGCCGCAGGGTGAGCACTACAATCTCGACGAAGTGTTCGACAGCCTGAACCAGCGTTTCTTTTTCGGACTACTGGGACGGCCGGAGCTCACCTGGAGCGGGACACTCGCCAAACGCAGCCTGGGCCATTACGATCCGGCGCACAACACGATCGTCGTCAGCCGCGTCTTT
>CAXTNK010000023.1:57484-62508 GCA_964245665.1 uncultured Acidobacteriaceae bacterium | reverse complement strand
GAGCAGCGATCAGAACAGCAACTTGCCTGGTCAACGTATACCTCGTGAAGGATGAGAGTCCTGAGTTTTCATTCGCTACATCTTCTTGTCATCCCGCCGACAAGAATCGTCATCCCGACCGAAGCCGAAGTGTGGATCATTTCCCCAGTATCGCGTAAAAAGTGTCACTCTGAGGGGAGTCGAAGGACCCGCGCCCCCCTACCAGCCCCAACCATGCATGGAGACCAGCGGCTTTACGAAGAAAATAATTACGTCTTTGCCGAGCCGCTGCCAATCTGGCGAATATACTTTTTGTCGCGCGCATGCTCGCGCAGCGTGGTGTGCGCCCAGCCCTCGGCGCAATCGTAACTGTCATAGTCCGGAGTGTACTTTACGAAGTTGACCGACAACTCACGCCAGCCAATCAACTCGTTGATGTACGAAGTCGCCGCAGACTGCGGCACCTTCCCACTGTCTGCCGCTTCTTTCACTGCGAGACAGATGGTCAGCGGCGAAATATGGCCATAGTGCAGGTACGGTGACATCTGGCTGGTGCCATCAATCTCCGGATGATTGCGCTGGATCTCGTAATCCTTCAACTTGTGCTGAACAAACGTGTGCAGCAATTTGAGCGCGGCCTTCGTGCCACCGGTAAATGTATCCACCGGCCCGACCGAGCGATCGAGTTGATTCCACCCCTTCGTGATATCTTCACGAACCGGATACGAGGCAAGAGTATTCGGCTGCTTCCATGGATGCTGGGGCGCCACGTGCTCGGGCTTGATCAGATACTTCGCAATACCAGCCTGGAAGTGCGGCCGAAAAATACGCAGCGCATACATCTTCTTGCCATAGCTGTTGGACGGAATCAGCACATCGGCATCCACCGTCCAGTAGGGCATGCGCAGCCGCTCGGCCAGTACAGACCGCCAGCGTTCCGGCTCGCGACACGGGTTTTCATCGCCGATCACCATCGCCGCATTCACTTCTTCCAGGAACCGTTCCAGCGCATTGTCCGGTGGCCGTCGAACGACAAATCCGACACCCCGCTCGGCGAGGTCTACTTCAATATCGACCAGCCCCTGGTTCAGAAAAGCGTAGTGCCGAAGATTCGCATGCGGGAAATTAGAGATAGCAGAGAAGAAGGCAACGACCGGCAAACCAAGCTCGTTTCCGACGCTGATCGCTGTGTCGAGCGCCGGGTTATCGATACCCCGCTCCGCCCGCTGCATCCAGTACACAACGCACTTGCCATCTTTGATTGGGGTTCCAGCACGCCGGACTAGAACGCGCGGATCATTTGCAATCTGTTGCAGCGCATCAGGCAGCGGTGGTTGTTCAGGAGAGGTCTTTGGTGCCGCCGACTTGGCTGCGCCGGATTGCTTTACTGGCATTCATCCATACTAAAGCTCGGCCCGCCCATTGCTGATTTGCACTTGGGCAGGCCGAAAGTATGTCTTTGATTTTGCAGCGGGAATGCGCGTTACCAGAGACCCCATGCGCGGCTGGTGTAGTCCGTCATGGTCATCACGACCAGCACCAGGAACGTGAAGAAGCCGGCACCGACGGTCAGCATCATCAGACGGGAGCTCCAGTAAATGTGCATGAAGAACAGGATCACGATCATGGCCTCAAGCACCCCGATGCCAACCGCGAAGATGCCGTGAATCAGGCCCACTGGCAGCACAAACGCCAATCCTACGTTGAGAAGCGTAAGCACGACAAGCGCGGCGAGCACGAACACATACGTGATCGGCTTGATCACTGTGTGCTCGTTGTGGAGTGTCGGGTTATTGCCTTCAGGAGTTGTCATCTTAGATTTAACCGGGTCGCGCTAGTGTACTGGGTGACGGTTGATGAGATAGAGCAAAGGAAAGAGGAAGATCCACACGACGTCGACAAAGTGCCAGTACAAACTGGCATAGTCGATAGGAGCAGTGTGACCCTCGGTATACGCGCCGCCGCGTGCCTTTACATACATGACAGCGAGAATGCCGATGCCGATGATCATGTGCAGAGCATGCATGCCGGTCATCGCGAAATAGAGCGAGAAGAACAGCTGCGTATGCTGCGCCATGTCCGCAGAGAGTGGCGGCATGCCAGTATTGTGGCCGGTGACGAAATCTTCAATACTGAAGTTCGCGCCGGGGACATGGTGCTCGACAAACTTCGCGTAGTATTCAGTGCTCTTCAGACCCAGGAAGACAATGCCGAGAACGATCGTGATCAGGATAGAGTTGGCGAGCGCCTTGACCTTGCGCGCTTCAGCATAATGCACGGCAAGCGTCATGGTAAAACTCGATGTCAGCAGAATAATCGTATTGAGTGTTCCGATCTTCCAGTCGAGCGTGTTGCTGGCCGCGGCGAAGGCCGGATAGTACCATGCCCGATAGACCAGGTACGCCATGAACATGCCGCCAAAGAACATGAGCTCCTGCATCAGGAAGAGCCACATCCCGAAACTCGACGCAGCCTTCTGCTGCTCGACCGTCTCAAAGTGGTGGAGCAGGTAAGCCGGATGTTCGTGGTGCGCGTGCTCGATCTGCGCCTCGATGGCGTCAGACGTTGTCAAAGTTGTGCTGTGGCTATCCAACGGTCGTCACCTCGGGCACATGCTTGTGTGCGAGCCAGTCGTAGTCGTATGCCTCGTGATCCATGATCGGGATCTCGGTAAAGTTTTCCTTCAGCGGCGGAGACTGAATCTGCCACTCAAGCCCCGTCGCCTGCCAGGGATTATCGCCCGCAATCGCCCCATACTTCAACGACCAGGTCAGGTAGATCATCGGCAACAGATACCCCACCCCGAGTACCGTTGCACCGGCAGTCGACAGCACATTCAAGACCTGGAACTCAGGCGGGTAGGCATGATACCGGCGCGGCATTCCCAGATAGCCAAGCAGAAACTGCGGGAAGAACGTGAGGATAAACCCGATAAACGTTGTTACGGCTGCAAGCTTCGAAACCTGTTCGGGGTACATGCGGCCTGTGATCTTTGGCCACCAGAAGTGGATGCCAGCCAGGTACGCCATCAACATCCCGCCGACCATTACAAAGTGAAAGTGGGCGACGATGAAGTAAGTCTCGGTCAGGTGCACATCCATACCGAGCGAACCGAGGAAGACGCCAGTCAGTCCACCGATGGTGAAGAGCCCAATGAAGCCGAACGAGTAAAGCATCGGCGTTTCGAAGGTGATCGAGCCCTTGTAGAGAGTTGCGGCCCAGTTGAAGATCTTGATCGCGGATGGCACGGCCACGAGCATGGTCAACAGCGAGAAGACCAGAGCGGAATAGGTCGACACACCCATGATGAACATGTGGTGCTCCCAGACGAAGAAGCCAAAAACGGCAATCGCGACTGAAGAGAACGCCACGGCTGTGTACCCGAAGATGCGCTTGCGCGAGAAGGTACTGATCGTCTCCGAGATCACGCCCATGCCCGGCAGAATCATGATGTATACGGCAGGGTGCGAATAGAACCAGAACAGATGCTGGAACAGCAGCGGATCGCCGCCCTTGCTCGGATCGAACACGCCGATCCCAATGGTGCGCTCAAGCGCGACCAGGACAATGGTGATCGCCAGCACCGGTGTGCCGAGAACCATCAGAATCGAAGCTGCATAATTCGACCAGAGGAACAGCGGCATACGGAACCACGTCATGCCCGGGCAACGCATCCGGTGGATGGTCACGATAAAGTTCAGCCCGGTAAAGATTGAGCTGAACCCGGCGATAAAAATACCGACGCCAGCCGTGATGACATGCGTATTGACATAGTGCGTGCTGAGCGGGGTCGTGAAGGTCCAGCCGGTATCCACACCGCCCAGAACCAGCGTGGCAAGCGTAAAGATACCGCCGCCCATGTACATGTACCAGCTCAGCAGGTTGATCTTCGGAAACGCGAGGTCTCTTGCCCCGAGCATCAGCGGCAACAGAAAGTTCCCCAGCACTGCCGGGACCGATGGCACCAGGAAGAGGAAGATCATCACGATTCCGTGCATCGTGAAGAGCTTGTTATATGTATCAGAGGCGACCAGGTCCGGCATCGGTGTCAGCAGTTCCAGCCGGATGAGGCCGGCGAACGCGCCGCCGATAAAGAAGAAAAACGTGATCGAAATCAGGTACAGCAGGCCGATCCGCTTATGGTCCTGCGTCAGCAGCCAGCTTTTCAGGCCATACTCGCCCGTCAGGTAGCTGTTCTTCGGCAGGGACGCGGTGCTCTGCTCCGGGATGTTAACAATGGTCGTTGCGCTGCTCATTGTGGTGAAACCCCCTCCCCTTTCGAGGTGGATGTGTCGGGCGCGGCGCGGCCGTTATCCGTTTGCCCTGTCGTGAGTTCATTCCGGTAATCCGGCGCCGATTTGTCAGCCCCGCCTTGCTCCGGAGAAAAAGTTGTCGTGTGTAAGGTCTGCTGAATCCGGTCGCCGCTCTTCAGCGTCTTGATGTATTCCACCAGGTCGATCAGGCCTTCTTCACTGATCTGGCCCTGGTACGTCGGCATGATCGGCACATAGCCCTGTACCGCGTGGGTCGACGGATTCAGAATACAGCCGCGCAGGAAAGCATCATCCACCGTGACCGAAGTGCCGTTTGCCAGAAGTTCCTTGCCGCCGTACAGGCTGTAGAGGTTCGGCCCGCGACCGCCGCCGCCTGCTGTATGACAGGAGTTGCAGCCGAGGGACGCAAATAGCCGCTCGCCATTCTGCGCGAGAGACATCCCGCTGGTAGAGCCATTTGTCCATGCTTCGTAGTCGTCAGGCGTCATCACCGTAATGGTGCCGATCATCGCCGAGTGCAGGGTGCCGCAATACTGGCTGCAAAACAGGTGGTAGGTTCCGACCTTTGTCGCCTGGAACCAGACCGTCGAATAGCGGCCCGGAATCACTTCGCGTTTGACACGAAATTCCGGAAGCGAAAAGCTGTGAAACACGTCCTGCGAAATCATCGTCAGTTGCACCGGGCGATTGACCGGAACATGCAGTGCGTTGATTTCGTGCTGACCGCCCGGATGCTCAGCCTTCCACATCCACTGCTTGCCGATGATGTAC
>CAXTNK010000023.1:54344-57474 GCA_964245665.1 uncultured Acidobacteriaceae bacterium | reverse complement strand
GCATTTGGCGGAGGCGTAAAAATGCGGAAGTATAGAAGTGCTCCCCACACAAAAGACACCATGAACAGCCCCAGCGGGATGATCGTCCAGGTTGCTTCGAGCAGCGTCGAGCCTTCGATCTGTGTTGCCTCGGGACTACGCGCCCTGCGATAGCGGACGGAGAACACAGTCACCATCGCGGCCACCAGCAGCAGGCCAAAGATCGACATGATCATCAAGTAGGCATAGAGCCCGTCAGTATAGGGGGCGACCGTCGACGCCTCCCTGGGGAAGATGGCGAAGTAGTTGAGCCATTTGACGAGAAACTGCCAAAGTACCGGACTTATAAAGTGCATCTTTCCCTTATCCCGTGCCTGTTCACGCTGGTTCCGTATTTCGTTTCAAACTGTCCAACGGTTCCTGCAAAAAACTTCGATAACCAATTCTTCAAAACTAACTTCTTCTGCCGCTGTTCCACTGCGGAGGCTTCTGGTACTTCGCTTTTTTACGATCCTCGTTGAACATGGTTCCCATAAATCCGCCCAGCCCCAAGACGGTGATGACGCCGCCCAGTTGCACCACCCTTGCAACCACCAGGCTGTGTCGATTCAGCTGAGGATCGTAGTGGTAGCAGTAGGTCAAAATGTTGTCCACCGTAGATCCGATCTTGTTGCCCGAAGCCTCGACCAGACCGAGCCGAAGATCTTTGGGCGAATACTCAACCCCCAGGTAGTACTGGGCCAGCTTTCCCTGCGGCGTCACGATCTCGATCGAACTGGCGTGGGCAAACTGGTTCATCTTGCCGTCCGGTCCGGGCATCTTCACGTAGCCGAATCCCGCTGCGTCACTCACCGCGTCGATGGCAGGCTTCTGCCCGGTCAAAAAATGCCAGCCGTTGGCAGTTTCGGGACGCCCGTAATATTTCAGGTAGCGCTCTTTTTGGGAAGCCGCGAGTTTCGGCCCTTCTGTCGGATCGATACTGATCACGATCACATCAAAATCCTTGCCAGGCGTAAAGTTGACCATCTCGAGCGCGCCCGCCAGGCCCTTCAACTCTTCCGAGCAGAGAATCGGACAGTTGTAATACACCAGCGCGAGAATGGCGGGCCGCTTGCCGAAATAGTCTCCGAGTGCCACGGTTTTGCCAGTTTCGTCTACGAACTTTGCGCTGAGTGGCAGCTGTTCATTCAACCGCTGCGCAATCGTTACTTTATTCAGGATATTCGGCAGATGCTCATCAGCCGGTTCGCCCATCGTCTTTTCGCCAGGGCCTGCAACCTGTGCATGAGAAAGTACAGGGGCTGCTGCGAACAGGACTAACCCGAGCGCCATCCAGCGAGCCGCGCCGCTTGCTCTTCTCACCCGGGTTGTCTGCTGCTTCTGCATGCTTGTCCTTGGATTGCTGCTAACGCGGAACTACTGCACGCCGCCTGATTGCGTCGTGGTGCTGGCGGGTTTTGCTTCATTCTTCTTCACACTGGACGTTTCATTGCCCGATGTCCGTTTGGACTCGACACTCTGCTCGGTCGCTTCGTCCTGTTCGTAGGTCGTACGAGCAAATCCATTGGTCAATGGAGGAGTGATGGTGTGCGCTTCATTCATGGTGCTGGCGGCGTTGTCACCTTCGGCCGGAGCTGGCGCCGGTGCTACCGGTAGACCCCGCTGCACAATCAGTTCCATCGCACGCTCGATCGGGATCCGCACCTTGCCCTGGCTCTTATCCACCCACGTGTAGTGGTCGAGCAGCAGGTCTTCCTTCTGGTGCATATCCGCCAGGTCCTGGTTGCCGTCATCCATCTGCAGCCTCGGCGTCGGAAAGCGTTGCGTCATAGTACGGAGCTGCTGCTGTTCCATCTCTGTAGTCGAAGCCATGCTCTCGCCACGCTTGTGTTCGGGCGCACCCAGCTGGTGCCACTTGTTCGCAGGACCGTCATGCTTTACCAGGGCGTTGTTGATGACTTTGCCACTGACATAGCACAGTACAAAGAACACGAAAATGAACGCTGCCAGCGATGTGAGGAAGATCGCCACGCTTGATGCGTTGACGTCGCTCGCCTCATAGCCGAGAGCAGGATGCGCCTGCGAATTGGTGACCTTGCCGTGGTCTGGCGCGTTGAGTTTCTTGTCTCCAGGTTCACGCATGAGCATGCTCCGGTTCCAGTATCTCCGCCAAGTGCGGGTCGTTGATGGGCACCAGCGCGCGCCTTTTCAGCTGGGTGAAATAAAACGCCATCCAGAACGCAATCATAGCCACAGGAATGGTGAAGTACTCAAATTGACCGAAAGACCAGCGCAGGTGACGCGCAGCATCCGGGAAGTTCGGTTCGATCAGCCACCACATATCCCAGCAGCGGGCGAACAGCATCCACTTGCAGACCAGTACCAACCGGTTCTTGTCCCGCTTCAAATCGCGAGAGAGCAGCAGCGAGAACGGGATGACCCAGTGGAAGATGAAGTCCAGGGTCGCAATCTCGCCCCACCCGCCGCGGATACGGTCCAGGTACCAGGGAATCTCTTCCGGCTGATTGCCCGACCAGATAATCAGGAACTGGGAGAAAGCCAGGTAGATATTCAGCATGGTGAAGGCAAAGCAGAGTTTGCCCAGATCGTGCTGTTCCATCTTGCGCAGGATCGTCTTATAGGGTTCGCCATCAGAAAGCCGAACCACCGTAATGACGGAAAGCGCCAGTACTGCGTACCCTTGCCCTACCAGGAACATCAGTCCATACATGGTCGAAAACCAGGTGATATTCAGCGACATCACAAGGTCGATCGAAACCACCGTAAGAGTCAACGCATACAGCACCACGCCAACGCCGCTGATATTTTCAAAGCGCTTCTGCCAAAAAGAGTAGCGATGCTCCGGATCGGCATCGCGCTGTAATGCCCACTTGTTCAGGAGATAGACAAAGCCAAACCAGATCGCGAAGCAGACCAGCATCTGGATCCAAACGCTTGGAATGCTCAGCATTGGACGCTTCCATGCAATCGCATGAGCCTGTTCGCGATTGATAAAGCCCGACCGGAGCGCTTCGCCCACATTTGAAACCGCTGCCCACAGGTAAAGCTTCTTGAAGCCGAAGCCGATCGGCAGGAACATCAGAAAAGCGAGCGGCAGCGTCCGCGACATGGCCTCAAGCGGCCGCCGCAG
>CAXTNK010000023.1:49093-54334 GCA_964245665.1 uncultured Acidobacteriaceae bacterium | reverse complement strand
GTCCCCACTTGCCGCCCGAAAGATATTGCACCATGAGCAGTGCCATACCGCCGAGCGTAAACCCGAGACACAGCATGAAACCCATCAGGTAAGACCGCAGCAGATGGTTGATGCCGTCGTGATTTGCCGTCGCGGCGAGCACTGCCAGCACTGCTCCCAGGATGGTAAAAACAACGCCAACTATCAATGCCCGCTTCTGCCAGCCGCTCACAAACGCGGGGGCGCTGAGGTCAGCCGGCAATACCTTGGCGTGGTGCGCGTGTTCGTGTGATCCGTGTGCCATATGTGCTTTCCCTTGCCTCTACTGGGCCTTGTTCGAGGCGGGCAGATTCGATTTTGGACTTTTCTTCGGTTGTGGTTTGGGAGTGACCTTAGGCGTGCTCGTCGTGTCCGGCGTCTCGCTTGGTCGGGCCGAATAGTTGGGCTGGTTGGTCGGCTGGCCGATACCCGCATCCACCGGATAGGTATTCGGCAGAATGCCCTTGTTCACATCGGACTGCCGCAGAGAATCGCCATTAGGCAGCGCCAGGATCGGCCGGTTCTTCGGCCACGGGTTGCCACTTTCAGACGAAGGCGCCATACCCGGATACGTCGTTTGTGGCTGCGCGTAAACCGCCGTTCCCGGCATCGCCCATGGCTGCGCAAAACTGGTCGGCAGCCCCTGCTCTTCGGCCACTTCAGTCAAATCCTCTACCTTTGTGCCCGCCGGAACATCGCTCTGCTTCGCATCCTGTGTCAGTTGAAGCGCCCGCATGTAGGCAGCGATGGCCCAGCGGTCTTCCGTCGTGATCTGCGCAGCATAATCGGGCATCGCGCCGAAACCATACGCGATTACGTAGTAGTAGTGGCTCAACGGTTCGTTCAGGACGCGGTTATCGTGGAAATTACCGGCCGGTTTGTAGCCGCGCTGCACGATCATGCCGGCGCCATTGCCGACACGCGAATGACAGGGCGTGCAATAGACGTTGTACTGTTCCTGACCGCGCGCCATCACCGCCGCCGTCACCGGGAAGGGTAGATAATCCTGCTCCTTACCGTCCTGTAGACCAGTCTGGAAATAGGAAGCTTCGTTCACCTGGTTGCGCGAGACAGTGTGCAGCGGCTGTGGACGCACAGACCGGCCATCCGCGAAGAAATTCGTCCCGCGCTGCGGGTATTCCTTCGGCTGGTTATGCATATCCTGCCGGCACCCGGCCAGCAATGCAACAGTGCCGAGCGACGCCATGGCCAGGTTACGGCGGAGTTTCGACTGGTTCTTAATACTCCACCTCCACAATCGAGACCGGCTTGAACGCTTCAAGAAAGGTCCGCGAATCGGCAACTTCAAACTTGGGGTCCCGCGCTTCCAGGCAAAGGAAGAATTTGTCTGTCGAAGCCGTACGGAAGTTCGGTGCATTGAACAGTGGATGATACGGAGCCGGCAGACCGCACATCGCCAGCATGCCGAAGGCAGCCGAAAGGCCCGCGAACAGAATGGTCCATTCATATGCCGGGATCATAAACGCCACCCACGAGAACAGTTCGCGTCCAGCGATATTCAACGGATACGCCAGCAGATTGATCCATGTCTCGAGCAGGAACATGGCCGTCAAACCCATCAGTCCGCCAATCAACGTGATTGCCGGGACGTAGTTCCTGTGAAAGCCGATCGCTTCCGCTGCTTCTTCGCAGGGATAAGGCGTATAGCAGTCCAGGCGCCGCCAACCCGCGTCGTAGCTCGACTGCGCGGCCCGCACCAGGTCGCCCGCTGTATCGAATTCGGCCAACAGGCCGTACGTTCCTTCAGGAATAGCCATCTTTAATCACCAGCCCCGTGCACGGGTTCGCCCAATGGTTCAACCGGCGGCTTCACCTTCGCCTGCGGCAGCAGCATGCGCACCTCAGACATAGGGATCATCGGGATAAACCGGACGAACAGGAAGAACAGAAATGTAAACAGACCGAGTGTGCCGATGAACGTCCCGTAATCCCAGCGCGTTGCCCTGTACGTGCCCCACGAGGACGGCAGGTAGTCGCGGTAAAGACTGGTGACGACGATGACAAAGCGCTCAAACCACATACCGGTGTTCACGATGAACGACATGATGAACATCTGTGTCGGACTCACGCGCACCGAGCGGAACCACATCAGCTGCGGCAGCGCGATATTACAGGTAATCAGCACCCAGTAGGACCAGCCCATCGGCCCGAACATACGGTTCCAGAACGCGAAATATTCCCAGTGGCTGGCCGAGAACCAGGCCATGAATAATTCCATGGCGTAGCCGTAAGCCACGATCAAGCCGGTCGTCAGCATCACTTTCGCCATGTTGTCCAGGTGGCGGGTCGTGATCATGTCTTCTAGGTGGTAGAACTTGCGGATTGGCACGGCTAGCGTGATGACCATCGCAAATCCCGAATACACAGCGCCGGCAACGAAGTAGGGCGGGAAGATCGTCGTATGCCAGCCCGGCAGGGTCGCAACCGCGAAATCGAAGCTGATGACGGTATGGACAGAGAGCACCAGTGGCGTCGCGAGTCCGGCCAGCAGCAGGGACGCGGTTTCGTACCGCATCCAGTGGCGGACCGAACCGCGCCAGCCGATGGCGAACAGGCCGAAGGCGAACTGGGCGAATTTACTCTGAGCGCGATCGCGCATCGTCGCCAGATCAGGGATCATGCCGATGTACCAGAAGACCACCGAGATCGTCGCATAAGTCGAGACAGCGAAGACGTCCCACAGGAGTGGCGAACGGAATTGCGGCCAGACTGCCATCGAATTCGGATATGGGAAGAGCCAGTAGGCCAGCCATGGTCGGCCGACGTGGATGAGCGGGAACATGCCGGCGCAGACCACGGCAAAGATCGTCATCGCTTCGGCAAAGCGGTTGATCGAGTTACGCCACTCCTGCTTGAACAGCAGAAGAATTGCGGAGATCAGTGTGCCGGCATGGCCGATACCGATCCACCAGACAAAGTTGATGATGGCGAAGCCCCAGGCCACGGGCATGTCCAGGCCCCAGATGCCGACGCCCCGCAGAAACAGCCACATGACGGCTGTCATCAGGATGGTAATGCCACCGCCCGCAATCAGCAGACCGAGGAACCAGCCCACCGGCGTGCGATTGGTGAGCACAATCCTCGAGATCTTCTCGGTGATTGACTTGAAGGTGTGCCCCGGACCGACGACCCGGTACTCTCCTGTTACCGGATCCAGCATCGGATCATTGACCGATACATTCTTTAAAGCCATGCTCGCTCCAAGCTCTTAGCCAATGCGCCTAACCCAAACAAATTGTCATCCTGAGCGAAGCGCACAAAGGAATTGTCACCTCGACCAAAGCGAACCGAAGTAGAGAAATGTGCCTTTTCTCTCCCTGATTTGGTCATCGCACTCACCAGCCCGCTCATGCTTCCAACTCGCTGTTCGGATTCAAAACTTCCGCGATATACGTCGTTCGCGGACGGGTATTCAGGTCCGCAATGACGCCATAATTCCGCTCCTGGTCTTTGATCTTGCGGACCTTGCTGTTCGGGTCATTGATGTTGCCAAAAACGATCGCATTCGTCGGGCAGGCCTGCTGGCAGGCCGTGATAATTTCCCCATCACGGATCTCGCGGTTTTCTTTATCCGCCTCGATCTTCGCCGCCATGATGCGCTGCAGACAATAACTGCACTTCTCCATCACACCGCGGCTGCGGACCGTCACATCAGGATTGCGCATCAGCTTCAGGCTCTCCGTCTCGTAATCTGAAAAGAGGAGAAAGTTGAACCGGCGCACCTTGTACGGGCAGTTGTTCGAGCAGTAGCGCGTGCCCACGCAGCGGTTGTAAACCATGGTGTTGATGCCTTCCGGCGTATGTACCGTTGCGGCGACCGGGCAGACCTGTTCGCATGGAGCGTTCTCGCAGTGCTGGCACATCATCGGCTGAAAGTGTGCGCGCGGTGCTTCAAGGTCACCCTCGAAATACGTGTCAATGCGCAGCCACTGCATGTCGCGGCCAGTCTTTACCTGGTGACGTCCAACGACTGCAATATTGTTCTCGGCATAGCAGCTCACCACGCAGGCATTGCAGCCGACGCATGAATTCTGATCAACCACCAGGCCCCACGCATTCTTGTCGTAGCGCCAGTTGGAGAACATGGTCGTCTGCGGATCAGGATCTTCCGGCCAGACACCCTCATGCGCAAAACCGGGACTCTTCTGGAACTCCTCCAGCGTCGCATACCGGATAATCCCGCGCGTCAACGCTTCGTTGCCTTCAAGAGAATTATGGCCAACACCCATGTTGGTCAGCGCAGAACCCGCGGTCGCCGCTGCACCACGTGTCTCCGTGTAGTGGCTTTTGGTCGAGCAGACGTCATACGTTTCGCTGGTCTTCGTGATCTTGACGGCCGGAATATAGAGCGGCGTGGAAGACGAACGCAGTCTGTAAGCATCGACGCCGACCCCCAAACCGACGCGGCCCGCATCCGTGCGGCCATGGCCGAGGTACAGAGTTATCGAGTCATCCGCGTGACCGGGTACGACGAAAACCGGCATCTTGATCTTGAGTCCATTTGCCTCGATCAGGATGACATCGGCCTCAGCCAGGTTCTGTTTCGTCGCCGTCGCATGGCTGATCAACGCGGCGTTGTCCCAAGCGATATTCGTGACCGGCTTCGGCAGTTCCTGCAGCCAGCCGATATTCGCATAGCGACCGTCATACAAGGATGGGTCAGGCCGGAAGACAACTTCAATCGCGCCCAGCTGACTCGTCGGCGCCTGAATACCTGCATCGCTCTTGCCTGAAACTGTCTTTGGCTCGAACGCAGTATTCGGAATAAAGCCGGCATGCAGAGCCTTGCGGAAATTCTCATCGCCATCGCCCGTGAGTGCGCCTGCCATCGCGACGCTGTCCGGCGTAGATGCCGGTGAATCCAGCCCAGGGCTGGAAGCCCCGCCATTGAACCAGTTACCACGCACCACGTCGAACGTCGAAGCCGCAGGATCATCCAGCATGCTCTGAATAATGTCGTGGGCCGTTTTGCCGTTGTAGAGCGGGTCAATCATCGGCTGGATGATCGTCACGCTGCCGTCATAGGCACGCGCATCCGACCAGGCTTCCAGGTAGTGAGCGCTGTTGATGTGCCAGTCTGCCGTCTTCGATGACTCATCCACATGCGAGCCCAGGTGAACCAGCTTGCCGACTTTGTTCAATGCATCCGCGAAGTTCAGATCGGCAGGCGCCGTGTAGACCGGGTTGCTGTCGAGAATGATC
>CAXTNK010000023.1:48346-49083 GCA_964245665.1 uncultured Acidobacteriaceae bacterium | reverse complement strand
GTGTAGAACTCGTTGCTCTCCATAAAAATAAAAAAATCAACCTTGCCAGCGTTCATGTCGGCGACAAGCGACTTGAAGTCATCGCCTTGAACTGTCGGTAGCGGGTTCACCGTCTCGGTGTAGACGACTGTCTTGCCGACATTGCCGAGTTCCTGGTTGATGGCGATAGCCGAAGCATGGACGGCTGCATGCGACTGCTCGCCGGGAATCACCACACACCGGCCGCCGCTCGCCTTCAAATCCTTCGTCAATGCATCAAGAAATTTCTGCTGCGCCGAAGATAGCTGGGCCGAACTTCCCCCCGCACCAGTAGCTCCCGCGAGCGCTGCCGCGAAGATCGGGATATCGCTGGCCTTCATCGCCAACCGGTGATCGGCCTTGAAGCCGGTCGTGGTCGGCGAACTCTCGACCACATACAACCGGTTCATCTTCTTGCCTGACTCGGTTCCCGGCTCAACCATCCGCCGACGCGCAGCCCAGTCACTCGCCAGCTTCACGAATCCCGGCTGGTTGATGCCCGAAAGAAAATCCGCATCAAGAGAGACGATCACATCCGCATCGGTCAGCTTGTACTGCGCGTCGTAGAAATCGCCGAAAACAGCCTTGGACGCAATGCGCGCCGAGTCGCGGTTGATCGGGTCATACTGAATCCATTTCGCTTGCGGGTAAACGGCCTGCGCCTTCTTCCACTGAGCCGCGAGCGTCGGCGACGTCACTGTGCCGCTCAGGATATACAG
>CAXTNK010000023.1:38863-48336 GCA_964245665.1 uncultured Acidobacteriaceae bacterium | reverse complement strand
CGCCGGTCGGGAACGGGAACGCGGTCGCAAAGTAAAGCGGCTTGCCCAGCACCAGGTCTTCCGGCTGCTTGATGTAGGGATAAATCGGCTCATCCGGCTGCTTGGTGCAACCCGACAAACCGGCCAGAGCCAGCGATGCGCCCATCACCTTCAGAAAACCGCGACGGGAAACCGGGTCGATAAACTCCGAAGCATGCTGCGGGAACTCGCGCTCCAGCATCCGGTCAAAGCCCGGCCGCGAAGCCACCTTGCCCAGGTCCGCCCAGTACTCTCGCCCCTGCTTGCCTGACAATTCCGCACGCGCCTGGTCGAGCGTCAACTCATTTTGCTCCGCACCTTGCGCCTTACTGTCATTCATTAAAGCCTGCCCCGCAATGCTCTTCGCGCCCGTTTCCAAAGTTTTCTCTCGCTCGTTGATCATCGATGGCACGTCTCGCAACTGCTCAGTTCCGTAGGAGTTCGAATGTGGTACTGCGCCACCAGGTATTTGCCCAATGCATCCTGGCTGGTGAACTTCGCGTACTGGATAGCGGAACCGCTCCCCGCACTTGATTGCAGTGAAACATCCACCACGCCCGGCGCGCCACCGTAGCTACCTGCCGGCAGCATGTTCAACGATGCTTCCTTTGCTCCCACCTTCGATGGATCAATTGCTGTGCAACTCACCGTCTGGGCCGTCGGCGTACCGTTCTTGTTGCCCGCACTTCCACACCACACCGGCTTGTCGATGGATGGCTCTTTCCACGCCATGTTATAGATCTGGCTGGTCGGCCGGATGTTCTTGCCCGGATTGCGATGGCAGTTCAGACACCACTCCATCTGCAACGAATTCTGTTGATACATGATCGGCATCTCGTCCACGTGTCCATGACACGAAGCACAGCCGATGCCTTTATTTACGTGGATCGAGTGGTTGAAATAGACGTAATCCGGCAGGTCATGCACCCGTATCCAGCGGATCGATTCACCTGTTGCCCAGCTCTGCCGTACCGGCGACAGCAGCTGCGCATTCGTCCAGATCTGCGAATGGCAGTTGATACAGGTCTTGGTCGGCGGAATACCCGCGTAGCTCGACTTCTCGACGGAAATGTGACAGTACTGGCACTGCACGCCAAGGCCCTGCACATGATGCTTGTGACTGAACGGGACCGGCTGGTCCGCGCGCTGCCCCTGCCGCGTCACCCAGGGGGAACGCTGCAATTGGTCGAGCGTGACTCCCAGGGCAATCACTATCAAGCCGGTGAGAATAATGCTCATGCGGGCCAGCGCATTGGAGCTGCGGTCAAAAATCTGCGCCATGAATACATTCCTCTTCCGCAAATCCGCGGGAGATTGGAGGATGAACTAAAAGACGACTGAATCAGTCGCAAATCAAACTTGCAAGGTGTCCTGCACCGAGAAATATAACAGCAAACAAACCACTTGCACCCCATCCGAATCGTCCGCCCATCATTTTTGATTCCCATATTGAACCAGTCGCGGCAATCGCTTTCCCGGATCAACAATGTTCAGCCGCAAACGTGAGCAAACGGCCACACCTCATGCCAAACTGGTGGAACCTCAAACGCCAATGACCCCATCCATCGGGCAGATGTTTGTCATCCCGAGCGAAGCCGAAGGAACCTCGCCTCTAGCCTCCCGCCACAATCACCTCCACGCATTGCTGCGAAACAGGATGGGATCGCCGAAATTGCAAAGCGCGAGACATACAGAAAGCGAGGATGGCAGACATGGCAAAATCCCGTCCGACCAACGGGAGGATAAGCGCCAAAGGCGCGTCCGCCGGGATGGCAAATCCCGCGTATGCCGGGATGGTAAATCCAGTACTAGAATTATTGGACTATGGCGGAAGGCCGCAGACCCGCGCGAGGCATCCCGCGCTACAACATCGACGCAGCACTAGCGCATCTCTCTGCCGCTGACCCGAAGCTCGCCCACCTCATCGAGACCGTCGGCCCCTTCACCCTGAAACTGAAAAGCCAGCACTCCCCCTTCGAGGCGCTGCTGGAGGCGATCATCTATCAGCAGCTCCACGGCAAAGCGGCGGCTGCCATTCTCCGGAGATTGATCGAAGCCTTCGGCGACCTGCATCCGCAGCCGGAACAATTGATCACCGTGCCGGACCACATCCTCCGCGGCGTCGGCCTGTCGGGAGCGAAGGCCCTGGCCCTGCGCGATCTTGCAGCCAGGACCATCGACGGCACCGTCCCGACACTGGCACAGATCCGGCGCCTGTCCGACGACGAAATCATCGAACGCCTGACCGCCGTCCGCGGCATCGGGCCCTGGACAGTCGAGATGCTGCTGATCTTCCGACTGGGCCGACCGGACATTCTGCCAGTCAGCGACTACGGCGTCCGCAAGGGCTTCCTGCTCACCTTCGGCAAACCGCCGAAAGGCAAACCGATCACGCCGAAGATGCTGCCGAAACCAGCCGCCATGCTCCGCCGCGCCAAAAAATGGCAGCCTTACCGGTCCGTAGCCAGCTGGTACCTATGGAGAGCCTGCGACCTCGTCGGCAAACCCTCACCCGAGGCGGGTTAAGGTTGTCTTTACTCGGGAGGAAAGTGCGTTGAGTGAAAAACTGGATCTGACTCGGCTCGTAAATGCACACCTCCGGCTTGCCGAGGGCCTGGCACGCTACGAGTTGGATATATGAGACGCCCAGATCCGCGACGGGCTGATCCAGCGTTTCGAGTTTACGTATGAAATTTCCAACCGCACGTTGAAACGCTACCTGGAGACCGCCTCTGCGACTCCCGGCGAGTACGACACGATGCCGTTCGCTGACCTGATCCGTTCCGGTAATGAGCAGGGACTTTTGCGCAGCGGCTGGCCTGTCTGGAAGGGCTATCGCGAGATGCGCGGCAAGACCAGTCATACTTACGACGAGGGCACGGCCGCGGAAGTGGCCGCCGGCATACCAGACTTCCTCGAAGAGGCCAGCTATCTTCTCGACCAGCTGCAGCTGCGTGTTAACGGGCCGGGCGGGAAGAGCGTATGACCGGATCAAGTCTTGGCGCGCAACTGGTGATGACACCCGCGGAACTGGCCATTGTTGCAGCCATCCTTAAGCGCCACATACCCGGGCGCACGGTCTGGGCCTTCGGTTCGCGTGTCAAAGGAACAACCAAGAAGTTCGCCGACCTGGATCTGGCTATGCTTGGAGACACTCCTCTTCCGTTCACAACACGCGCATCGCTCGTCGATGCTTTCACCGAGTCGGATCTGCCCTACAAGATCGATGTCGTGGATTGGGCACTCACGTCAGCGAGCATTCGCAGCCAAATCGAGGCGTCCTACATACCGCTGCAGAATGTACATGCGTCCAGTCCTTCGAACGCCGCCACCCGCGCAGGGCAGAGCGAATATTCTGCATAGGTAGTAACGCTGGAAAACCCAAACCAACCGAATTGGTCGCGAGGAGTGCTGAGAAGCCGGCAGGTTTAAGCAACTGCAAAGCCTTGTGGTAAACGCCGTCATTCCAGACGAGCACGACTCTGTTCCCCACGCGCGTATGCTCTTCGCTGACTTCGAGCCAAGGCCAAATGTGAAAGCTGCACAAAACAACTCACCATCAGCCCTTCTTCCACTTCGCAAACACCTTCTGCATCGTCGGATTGGTAAATAGCAGCAGGCAGGCGTCCCTTTCCACCGGCCCATCCACGATGCAGTGCATATCAGTCCGCTTCGCGACCTCGGCCGCAGGAATCATGATCTGGCGTCCATACTTCGCTGCATCCGCGATTGTCGCGCCGTACACCACGCGGTCGAGACCAGCCCATAGACAGCACGCCATACACATCGGGCACGGCTCACATGTCGTGTAGAGCGTGTAGCCACGCAGCGATGCTGACTGCAGCTTCTGGCAGGCCAGGCGGATCGTATGAATCTCCCCATGCGCGCTTGGATCATGCTCCATGCTGACAGCATTGGCAGCACGCATCAGCGACTTGCCGTCGTTCGTCCCGAAGATCTCCGCGCCATACGGCACCGGGTGCGGCGTATCCATTGTCTGCATGGTCCACGCAGCCAGCGACCGCATCCGCTCCGCATCAAGTATCGAGTGCGCAGTGTCCGCATCGTCTCCACTCATCGCAACTGCCTTATTGGCAGCTGACAAAATCGGTGCAGACACGACAAAAGACATCAAGTGCAGGAAACTTCTTCGAGCAACAGGAAGACCAGCAACAGGCATGAACACGCTCCAGATAAAGAAACTCGCCCGGCATAGATCAGGCTTGTTGAAGCAACACGGCGAGCACCACATTCCTCTACAGGCAACCGATATGCCGCCTCGCAGACCACCTGCGATTCACCGCGACTTTAGCCTACGTCGCACTCCGTCGAGCGAGCAACCGTATATCGAGGGACGTGCCTGAATGGGCTCGCCTTGCCATGCACCCGTAGTTCACCGCAACTGCTTTTGAAATCTCGCCGCCTTTCGTGGAAAGTTGACCCTTCTTTCGAGACTTCGGCGTTACCATCGCATATCGAAAAGGGAGACCTTGGTATGCAGGTGCTTCGTCAGGACCTTCGGTATGCTCTTCGCCAACTACACAGAAATCCCGGTTTTGCCATCGCTGCAATTCTCACGCTTGCCCTCGGCATAGGCGCCACCACCGCTGTGTTCAGCGTGGCTTATGGCGTGCTCATCGATCCATTTCCTTACAAGGATGTCCACACACTCGCCACTCCGAGCCTCTGTTCATCTCGATGGTCAGAGTGTCACTGGAATGTCTACTCACCAGGACAAATCAACGAGATCGCCGAGAAGACCACGATCTTCAGCGGCGTTACCGGCTCGACCATCAGCAATGTCGTGCTCACGGGCAGTGGCGAACCGCAGCGGTTACGTGGCAACTACATCACGCCGAATACCTTCGAGGTTCTTGGCGTGCAGCCGATCCTCGGACGAGCTTCCGTCGCGAGCGATGTGCAGCCCGGTCACGGAGAGGCCGCCCTTCTCAGCTATCGCTACTGGAAAGCCCACTATGATGGCAGCCCTTCTATGCTCGGCCGCGTCTTGACGTTCAATGGACATCCCCGTTCGATCATCGGCGTCATGCCGCCGCGCTTTCTCTGGCGCGGCGGCGATGTCTATCTGCCCGTCCAGCTTACCGATCAGGACGATATACAAGGTCAGCATTCATTTGCACTGGTCGGTCGCCTGAAGCCGAGAGTAACCGAAGCGCAGGCAGCCGCCGAATTGAAGCCGGTGTTCGAAGATATCGCGCACAAAGTTCCGCATGCTTTTCCAGAGGATCTGCGCGTTGGCATCATGCCCTTCGATCAGATGTTTCAATCAGGCCTCGCCAGCACCCTCTACCTGCTGCTCGGTGCAGTGGCCGTGCTTCTGCTCATCGCCTGCGTCAATGTTTCGAGTCTGCTCCTTGCACGCGCCGTAAGAAGAGAGCATGAATTTGTCGTTCGCGCGTCCATCGGCGCCTCCAGGTTACGCCTCATGCGCTATGCCTTTACAGAATCCATGGTGCTGGCAGCGGCAGCAATGCCGGTTGCGCTTGCGTTCGCCTACATTGGCCTGCAGGCCACTCTGCGCATCATACCGGTCCAGACTATCCCCGATGAAGCCGTCGTCACTCTCAATCTGCCGGTCCTGCTCGCCTCGATTGGCATAGCGGTATGTACTGTTTTGATTTTCGGTCTGGCCCCGGCATGGCACACCGCTCATCCCCGCCTGGCAGCCGCCCTGAACAGCCTGCGCTCTTCTGGAAGTCGCGCCCAGCGCCGTCTGCTCAATGGCTTCGTCGTGACAGAAATTGCCCTGTCGCTTGCCCTGCTTATGGTCGCCGGGCTCATGGTCCGTTCCCTCTTTGCAATTACGAACAACCCATTACCGTTTTCGCCGGATCACACCCTTGCCATGGAAGTTCCTCTACAGGATGAGCAATATCCGACCGTTGAAAGCCCCGTTCGCTTTTATCAGCAACTAATGGAGAAAGTGCGCGCCCTGCCTGGCGTCAAAAATGTAACAGTTGATGCTGCCTTTCCGGTCATCGACATATACGGAGCCTTTGTACAAATCGCCGGCAAGCCAGTCGACAAGCGCCCGACTGCTGTCCATTCACAACGCCGGACTATCTTTCCATCGCAACCAGAAAAGTTTTATCCGGCCATTTCCTTGATGACCGCGAAATATCTCAGGCCTCGCATGACGCAGTCGTCACCGAGGACTTCGCACAACGGTACTTCGCCGGCGAAAATGTCCTAAACAGAATTGTTCATCTACCTGATTTGAGGACCCCATCCAAAGCATCCTTTGAAGGATGATGCCTTCGTTATCGTCGGGGTCATCGACAATATGCCGAACTTCGTCGGCGTTAGTGAGGAGTATCCCGATATCTTTATCCCCTTCTCAGTCTTTCCCGCTGCCGACACCTTGGTCGTGTCTACTGCACTTCCAGCCGAAAGTTTGCTCAATCCTATTCGCCAGTCGATCTATTCGATCGATAAGGATCAGCCCATCGTCGACGCCGCTACACTGCGCCAGATGCTCGACATGTACGGCTATGCGGGCCCTCGCTTTGCACTTGCCCTCTTCGGCGCATTCGCTGTCGCGGCCCTGGTACTTTGTTTCGTCTGCATTTATGGAGTGCTTTCCTTCGTCACCTCGCAACGCTCGCATGAGATCGGCATCCGTATGGCCCTCGGCGCCAATCGAGCGAACGTCATGTGGATGGTTCTCCGGCATGCGCTTCTCCTGGCCTCAATCGTACCCGGAGATATGAACGAGTTCGCCGCGAGCGAAGCGTCCGGCCGCCAGAGCCAAGGGGTAAGCCAAAGGCTACACCGAATCGCCGGGAGATGGCTGCCCGCTCGACGGGCTGCGGCTACTGATCCGATCCATGCCTTGCGTTCGGAATAGCTGACCCTTCAACGCGCTGTTGCAGAGAATTTCTTCATCAACTACTGTTACTTCATTCATCGCAAAATGCCGGCATTGGCATCGTCCTCAATGCTGAGAGCGATGCCAATACTTTTGCGCGAGGCCTGAGACAAGTCCGACAACGTGAGGATAGGCGCAAAGCGCGTCCGCCCGTACAGCCAGTACTAGCGGACGCCGCCGCCGGCCAGCAGTTGTTCGCCGGTCAGCCATGCAGAATCATCGGACGCGAGAAAGACGGCAATTGAAGCAATATCGCCGGGCTGGCCGATGCGGCCAAGCGGCGTTGTTTTCACAACCTCCTTCTCGAAATCGCTGCCGATGAAGCCGGCACTCTGCGCGCCTTCTGTGTCGACCATTCCCGGGTTCAACGCATTGACGCGGATCTTCTTCGGTCCAAGTTCACGCGACAACACCCCGGTAATCGCATCAACCGCGCCCTTGGTGCCGGTGTACACCGAGCTTGCCGGCGGCGTAATTCTGCTCACGACAGACCCGATGTTAATCACGCTACCGCCGTTGTCACCGAAATACTTCACGGCCTCTTTCGTCGCGAGCAGCAGGCCTAGAACGTTCGTATTGAACTGGCGATGAAACGATTCTTCCGTGATGTCCGTGATAGGAGCCATCTCGTAAACGCCCGCATTGTTCACCAGCACATCCAGCTTGCCAAACGCCTTATTAGACTCGGCAAAGATGCGCGTCACATCAGCAGCCTTCGCCACGTCGCCCTGCACTGCAATCGCCTTACCGCCCTTGCTGGTAATCGCGGTTACGACTTTGTCCGCGCCTTCTTTGGACGACGCATAATTCACCACCACCGAAGCACCCGCGGCTGCGAGACTCTTTGCAATCGCCGCACCAATCCCTTTGGAAGCTCCTGTTACCACTGCAACCTTACCTGTCAGCTGACTCATCACTCCACCTCTCAAGACAACATTTCGACAACTATCGAATGGATGAAGTGAAGGCCGGAAGGATTCAAACTCGACGCGCCAGAGGCAAGGGAGGGTTTCCCATGCTTGCATCGCAAAGGTGGGATCCACAACCCTCTATAGAGCCATCCACACCTATCCATAAATGCATCAACCCAAAGTTCAACCCGCAATTGAACTTGGGATTGAGTTTCTAAATACCCGGCTTCCTTGAAAAGCGATCTTGAATTCCGGCGCGGTAAAGGACAGCAGACCCGCAAGCGCGGCCACGCCCAATCGAAACAGGGCGGAGCGTGATCCGCGATTGCCAATCAGCGTCGGCCCTATTCGACTTTCTCAAATCCCGTTTCCATGGTCACCCTGGTTCCAATGATCTTGCCCTGGAGGTGTACGAGCACGTTGCCCGCCTCGTCATACTGATCAATGGTGAATCTTCCCGACGTTTTCTGCCCTTTCTCGTCCAGCGTGAGCCATTGCCGGATCCGTGCAGGTCCCACCAGCGTTTCGCCTGTTGCGTTGTACGAGATTCCGAAATGGTTCATCCGATACGTGTTTCGACCAGTCTTCTCCCATTCGCCGTAGCATACGTTCCCGGTTAAAGGAGAGCGCAACCCGGAAAGGTTTTCCTCAGTGTGGTCGCTGTGCCACTGAGAATAGCCGGCATCGACCTCCGTGCCATCGGGTACTGTCCGACTCCCTTCCGAAATCCAGTGTTCTTTCCAGGTGCCAACAATCGATGCCTCCTCACGGTAATTTTCATCATCGTCGGATAGAGCCACCTGCAACAGATACGGCGAAGCAGAATGCTGGCGTGGGCTAATGTCAAACGACGTAGGGTGGTACTGACCGCAACCTGCATGCGCGTAGGGAGCAACCATAGACACGAGCGCCACTGCGCTCGACATCAAAAACATCCTCATATTTCCTGACTTCATTACTTCCTCCTGTGCCGGGAGATACCGGCCCGGCTTGATACAACCGGAATCCGTGTCTAGGGACAATGGAGGAAGGTAAATTCAGAGGTGAAGAAATATGAAGGTGTAAGTCATTCAATCTACGAGACAACCGAGCATGATTTTTCCGGGCGAATGCTATACTTCAGCCACCCCAGGAGGCGCAGTTGGCCGTTGCCGTCTATTCGTTCGGCGAGTTCAGCCTCCATTGCGACAAATTCGAACTCACCCGCAACGGCCGCAGGCTTAAGCTCGAGAGAAAGCCCTTTGAACTCCTCGCCCTCCTCGTAACCAGGCACGGCCAGGTTGTTACACGCGATGAAATCGCCCGGCGCCTCTGGGAAGAGGAAGTCTTTGTCGACGTCGAGCACGGCATCAATACGGCGGTCCGCAAAATCCGGCAGACTCTCGGGGACAACCCGGAGCTGCCACAGTTTGTTCAAACCATCTCCGGCGCGGGTTATCGCTTCATCGCGACTGTTACGGCAACCGAGCCAGCGGCCACCGAACCCATACACCGCGCGCCCATACAATTGCCCCCCGTTTCGATCGAGCATCCTGTTGCAGCGCCTGAAATTGCCCCTGCGCCGGAGATTTCCATTGCGCCTGCCATCCCTTCGGCCAGCAAACGAAGGCATGCATTCTGGCTGGTCGTCGCCTCCTGCGCTTCCGTCCTCGTCA
>CAXTNK010000023.1:35907-38853 GCA_964245665.1 uncultured Acidobacteriaceae bacterium | reverse complement strand
GTGCAGGACTCGCCATCGGCTTCCATACGAGAGCTAACATCTTCCATCCTCGAAACCGTCAGGCTGTCATCGGCTCAATCGCTGTGTTACCACTGCAAAATCTCTCCGGCGATCCGTCTCAGCAATATTTCGCCGATGGCATGACCGACGAACTCATCACCGAGCTCGCCCGTATCCCGCACCTGCGCGTCGTCTCGCGGACTTCCGTCATGGCCAACAAGGATTCAGCCAGCTCGCTCCCCGATATCGCCCGACGACTCGACGTCGATGCCATCGTTGAAGGCTCCATCGTGCGGTCCGGCGAACGTATCCGCATCACCGCTCAACTCATCGACGCACGCAGTGATCGTCACCTATGGGCTCAGTCCTTCGAGGGTTCCGCCTCTGACGTCCTTTCCATCCAGGACAGCGTCGCGCAGCAGATCGCCGCCCAGGCCAGCTTCGTGCTCAATCCCCCTTCATCCCTGGCGCCCGTGAACCCGGCCGCGCTTGATGCCTACCTGAGAGGCCGCTACTTCTTCCACAAGCAGGACTTCCCTCATAGCCTCGAATCCTTTAAACAGGCCGTCGCCCTCGACCCGGACTACGCCTCTGCCTACGCCGGCTACGCCTCTGCTCTGGATGCCGCCACCGCCTACAATCTGGGCGCACCCGAACACCTGATGCCCCAAGCTCTTGCCGCAGCCCGGCGAGCCATCCAGCTCGATCCCCGGAATGGCGAAGCTTTCACCGAACTCGGGAGCGTCCAGACGATCTACGAGTGGGATTGGACCGCAGCCGAGCAGAATCTGGTCCGCGGTATTTCCCTCAATCCCAGTGACTCGATCGCAGAATTCAAGTACGCCACTTATCTCGAAGCAATCGACCGTCCCCAGGACGCCGTGACTCACATGCGCCGCGCCGTTCAGCTCGATCCACTGTCTTTCATCATGAACCGACGGTTAGGCGTTGCTCTTTATTACAACCGTGAATACGATGCCGCCATTACTCAATTAAAGCGCTCCGCTGAAATGGAACAAGGGGCTGGGTCCGTTGAACACTACTTGGGCATGACCTACGAGCAAAAGGGTGAACTGGACGAAGCGGTGAAGCATAGCCTCGCGAGGATGCGTGCAGACGAGCCACAACTCGACAGCGCGGCACTTCTTCACATTTATCAGCAGCAAGGATGGCAATCCTACTGGCGCGCTCTTGCCCACGCTCTCACCACCTCCGCCGCGCCCTGCACTGTTTACGACATCGGCGTCAGTGATCTTCGCGCTAAAGAAATCGACCACGCCTTCGAATTTTTCCAACGCGCCATCGACCACCACTGCTTCGACATGGCATTCATTCGCGTGGATCCGCACTTCGATCCCGTTCGCCGCGACCCCCGCTATGCCGCTCTCCTGACCCGCATGCATCAATAAACCAGACCGGCTGACAATTCAGTGCATGCTGACCTCTCGGCACAATCTCTGTGGCGCATTGAATGGCCCGGGGCCGCACACAGTTCAAACTAGACAAGCTAAGCCATATCCTTCCGCAGTCGCGCGTAAAATGCCCGCAGCATTTCGCGTCGCAACCGATAATGAACAAACTTTCCCTGTCGCTCGACGTTCACCAGGCCTGCCGCCTCCAGTTCCTTCATATGGTGCGAGAGTGTTGCCGCGCTGACGCCGATGCATCCCAGTACCGCGCTACACTGCAGCCCTCCACTCTCCTGGCCCAGCCGCGCAAGGATCTCGTAGCGCCGCGGATCACCAAGCGCCCTCGCAATCGCCTGCACCTGGTCCTCACTTAGTTCGTCTCGTTTCGTGATCACTTCTGCTCTCTACTCTCGCTGATCTTCACCAGTATTGCCATGGGATGCAGCAGTTTATATACTCTGCAGTGTCAATTCGGCGTCTCACTGTTGTCATATTCCAAAAAGGGGACAAGCGGTCGCCGACCCACCTTTATGCCATTGCTGTGGCGCTCGAGTCTTCTACACTGGTTCCATGGCTCCCCCGCAGAGTTCTCGCTTCGTCACCATTCACGGTCACTTTTACCAGCCGCCACGCGAGAACCCCTGGCTCGAAGCAGTGGAGACGCAGGATTCTGCAGCGCCCTATCACGACTGGAACGAGCGCATCACTGCCGAATGCTATGCGACCAACGGGGCCGCCCGCATGGTCGACGATGAAAACCGCATCATCCGCATCATCAATAACTATGCGGGCATCAGCTTCAACTTCGGGCCAACGCTTCTCTCCTGGCTGGAAGAAAATGCGCCGCGCGTCTATGCCATGATCCGCGCTGCCGACCGCCTGAGCCAGAAGCGTTTCAGCGGCCACGGCTCGGCGATCGCGCAGGTCTATAACCACATCATCATGCCGCTCGCGAACACGCGCGACCGCACCACCCAGATTCGCTGGGGCATCGCTGATTTTGAATCCCGCTTCAATCGCGGGCCGGAAGGCATGTGGCTGGCCGAGACTGCCGTCGATTACGAAACCCTCGACCTGCTCGCCCGGCACGGTATCCTTTTCACCGTCCTTGCGCCCAACCAGTGCACCCGTGTGCGCCAGCTGGCAGATCCCGAAGACGCCTGGCATGAAACACCCGACGCTTCGGTCGACCCCACGCAGTCGTATCTCGTCCGCCTGAACGAAGGCCGGACCATCGCTGTGTTCTTCTACGATGGCCCGACCTCACGCGCTATAGCATTTGAAAAGCTTCTGAACAGTGGCGAAGTCTTTGCCAATCGACTGGCCAGCGCCTTCCACTCGGATATCGAGCGCCCGCAACTGGTGCATGTCGCAACAGACGGCGAAAGCTACGGCCATCATCATCGCCATGGTGAAATGGCCCTTGCCTTCGCACTCAAAAAGATTGAAGAAAATCCCGACCTTCGGCTCACGAACTACGGTGAATTTCTCGAGCTCGTACCACCACAGGCCGAAGCCATCGTCACCAATGACACTT
>CAXTNK010000023.1:13240-35897 GCA_964245665.1 uncultured Acidobacteriaceae bacterium | reverse complement strand
TGCTTTCACGGGGTTGAGCGCTGGCGCTCCGATTGCGGCTGCTCCGGCGGCAAGGAAGGCTGGCACCAGCGTTGGCGCGGTCCTCTCCGCGATGCCCTCGACTGGCTGCGCGATACCGTAGCTACAGCCGTATCCGCCATGGGTTCGACACTCTTCAAAGACACCGACGAAGCACGCAATGCCTACATCAGCGTGATCCTTGATCGTTCGAAAGAATCGGTTGACACTTTTCTCGAAACACACGCGCAGAGGACCCTTGCTCCGGCAGAGCGCGAACAGGTTCTGCAATTGATGGAGCTCGAACGGCACGCCCAGCTGATGTACACCAGCTGCGGCTGGTTCTTCGACGAGATCTCCGGCATAGAGACCATTCAGATCATTGCCTACGCCTGCCGCGTCATTGAACTCGCCACTGCTCTCTTCGGACCGGCAGTCTCAGGCAATTCGCTCGCAGAACCGGCAGTCGCAGATCTTCGTGCCGCTGTATCGCTGGAAGACGGCTTCATCGAGCGGCTCTCGCTCGCCCACAGCAATGTGCCTGATCTTGAAGACGGCGCCGTCATCTACAGCCGCCGGATCAAGACCTTCCAGGTCGGCCTGGAACAGGTGGTCGCCCACTACGCCATCAGCTCCGTCTTCTCCGGTGGCCCGCTCGATGCCGCCATACCCGATCACGAACTTTATTGCTACTGCATCGAAAACCTGGAGCGCCGCACGCATCGCTACGGCTCCGGCCAGGTCACCCTCGGCCGCTCACGCATCACTTCGCAGCTCACAGAGAGCACTGACACCTTCGCCTACGCCGTCCTCCACTTCGGCGATCAGAATCTCACGGCCGCGGTCAGGCGTTACACCGAAAGCGACGAGACCGCGCTCACCTGGCTCAAGCACGCCATCGACCGCGCCGTGAATGCCGCGGACCTCCCTGAAGTCGTACGGCTCATTGATGGCTACTTCGGCGAGAGCGCTTATTCACTTACCTCGCTCTTCAATGACGAGCAGCGCCGCATCCTGCATCGCATCCTCGTGCCGACGCTCGATGAAGTCGAGTTCGCCATGACCGCCATCCATCGTGAACACGCGTCGCTGATGCACTTCCTCAGCCGAGCAGGTCTTCCCAAACCTGCGCCACTCGCGATCGCTGCTCAGCTTGCGATCAACTCCGGCATGCGCCGAGCGCTCGAACATGAACCAATCGATGCCGAGCGCATCCTAGAGCTGCTCGAGACCTCACGCACCGACATGGTCGTGCTCGAAACCGACAAACTCGGCTTCCTCGCCGACCAGCGCATGAAGCATGCCATGGTGAGCCTGCAGCAGGACCCGTCGGACGCCGCGGCCCTCAACTATGCCCTGTCCCTTGCCCGCACGCTCCACGCCCTGCCCTTCGGCCTGAATCTCTGGCAGGCACAGAACATCTGGTATGACCTTCATCTGCAGGGCGATGCGGTCTTCGGGTCATCGGGCAAGGTGACCGGAGCCCGCAAGGCCGCGCGCGAGCACTGGAGACAATTATTTCCCGAACTCGGCCGGCAGCTTTCCATTAATGTCGATCACCTTGCCCTCGAGAACAACCTGTCCGAAAGTCTGCACGAAGCCCGCAGCCTCACCGAACCCGCGCCCAGAAATCGTCGCTGGGACGATCAGAAGGAACAGGCCGCCGCCAGTGCAAACCAGATCGGTCCAAAGATCCTGGAACCACGAAAAAGCGACGAGTGACTATCCGCGGCACAATCATCGGTCATGCGATACTTGCCGTTCGTAATGTCACATGCGCGGTCCAAATGCCCATGTAGAGCAATTTGTAACGTTAGAATGGCGCATGCGCCTCTGCCCCTGTGCTTTTCTGGCCCGGCTCTCTCTGGCAATCCTGTTTACCGGAAGCCTCGCTGCACATGCCCGGCTGGGTGCCACGCCGAACCGCGTCAAACCTCCCGCTTCGTCTTACACTGCCAGCCAGCTCCGTCACATGACCGCAGCACAGTTCCAGGCCGGCATTGATAAGGAAGGTGCACAGGCCTTCACGTTCAGGCTGACCAGCGAAACCGACCCGCACAACTGGGACGAACCGAATTACGACATCATCCTCAACCACATTTCATCCGGCCAGGCCGCGTGGCTCAAAATAGCCGGCGAAATCGGTCCCTATGCCACCGATCCCAGCTTCAGCAAAGGCCTCAACGTCGCCCTCGCCTATGCACTGCTTGAAAACCCTTCAGGCGTCCTGCGCATGCGTCGCGACGTCAAACTCGATGCAACCCCGTCCGGTCGCGGCCGAATACCCGTAGCCGAAGACGACCACTTCATGCATGCCTGCATGTATCCCTTCCCGCAGCCCAGCCAGAGTTTCGTCCACAGCTACCAGCACCGCGCCCTGCTCGCCCTCAAGCGCGTCCACGAACCCCACCTGAAAGCCCAAGCCGAAGACTGCCGCAGAGAACTCCTCTCCCCACCCACCGAAAACGCTTCCAGATAGTACTGCGCGTACGGCGAAACGCTCCTTCGGCGCAAGTGCATGCTCCGGTGGTCGCACCCTGCTGCGGTTCGGAATGAGAGCCTTACCTTATTCGACCTTCAGGTTGTCGATCCAGGTTGTCGATCTTTAGGTCAGCGCTTTTCAGGACGTCCTCAGCATAACCGGGTGCCCGGGATCTTGCACCAGAGACTAGGGAAAATGGCGGAGCCATCCGTCTTCCTGTCCAAGCCAAAAGCCTGGCAGTATAAGCCCTCGCTCCCAGTCAACTCCGCAGACACGTGCAGCGTGATTCGCCGTACGCGCAGTGCCCGCAGACACGCGCAGCGTGATTCGCCGTACGCGCAGTACCCGCAGACACGTGCAGCGTGATTCGCCGTACGCGCAGTGCCGCAGTACCGGAGTACTTAGGTGAGGACTGGTTTCTTGGCAGCCGGGATCTTTTCGCTTTCGCCTACATCGAGTTTCAAATGCTCTTCGACCATCAACTTCGGCAGCCGCCGAATCCACTGGTTCAACGAAACGTCCAGGAACTCCGCGCTCTTGAACATCTCAAGAAACACAACGTCTTCGGTGCCAGTATTTTCGATGTAATGTCCGGCCACGATCGGCACAAAACCCACATCGTTTTCGTTGAAGCTCATCGTCCGCGCCTTGCCGGCCGAGTTGAACACCGTCATCCTGCCTGAGCCTTTGATCCAGTACTGCCACTCGGCCGCATTGGGATGCCAGTGCATTTCGCGCATTGCTCCCGGCTTGAGAATCACCAATGCCGAGGCGACTGTCTTCGAAGCGGGAAACTTGCCTGAATCGACAATGCGCGCACTGCCTCCCGCGTCTTCGAAGTCCGGCTTCATCGAGCGCATGCGGAAGCTGTAGGAAATCTTCGATTCTACGGCTTTCCCGCCAACAGCCCGTCGATCCTCTTCAAGCGGACCCGGTACGGTTCCGGGAAAAATGTATTCTTCCTCCTTCGGCAATTTAGCGATAGCGTTCGGCGGCAGCTTGAAGTTTTTCGCGAGTACATCCGGCGGCGTATGCGCCACCCAGTCGGAAATCAGGAAGGTCTGATATTCGGAAAACTTGCCGTCATCAAACACCAGCAGGAACTCACACCCATCCGGCCCAAGCCCTTGAATGGAATGAGGGAATCCCGCAGGAAAATACCAAAGGTCGCCCTCCGCCACGTCATCGATGAAAATCGTTCCATCGGGATTCATCAGCGTAATCCGCGCTGAACCATACAGCATGTAGGCCCACTCATTCGCCGTGTGCCAGTGCAGTTCGCGGTAGCTTCCAGCGGTCAGCCGCATATTCACGCCAGCAAGATCATGAGATTCGGGAATATCTTTCTCCGTCACCTGCCGCGTCCAGCCGCCTTCCTGGATACGTCGATGCGCCAGCTCAAACGAGTACCAGAAGGGCGAAACATCGCCATGGTCCGTCGCCGGCGGCGTATTCGAACTGGCGTTCAATCCCTGCAGCTGCTTATCCACTGGCCCGGGATTATCAGCGGAATGATCAGCCGTCCCCTTCTCGACAGTTGCCCTGCTCTGCGCAAAAGCCATGGGCGCAAAGATTGCACTGGCGCTCAGCGCCGCTGCAGCCGCCCCGAGAAACGATCGCCTGTTCACCCCTGCTGTTTCTGTGCTGTCTTCTTCTACACTCGACGTAACCGACTTACCCGTCGTAATCATCCTGTTCCTCACTCTTAAGCTCTCTTCAAGGATTAGAGGCTATAAAGCAGCCATCGGTCGAGCTGTATGTTCGGTTTGTTTTGACTGCTGAACGAACACTGCGTAGCCGAGCCTCCGACCCGGGCTTTGGTACATGGCAAAGCCATCCGCCTTCCCGTCTTGACCGGACTGCACATGAAAGCCCCGCACCAAGGCCTCTCCGCAGACACGCGCAGCGTGAGTCGCCCTAGGCGCAGTACCTAGAAGGAGGCGCCGCTTTGGTTAGGTTGGTTGGAGAGGATCTCTTTGCCGCCCCGCGCGGCAATTACATACGTCTCGCCCGGAAGAGTTGGCACATGGTCTGTCTGGGTCCAGAGGAAGACGCGCTGCGGGCCCGTCCACAGCCGCTGGAAACTTGCCGTGTCATCGAAAATTTTCGGCGCGTCCGTAAAGAATGAACCGTACCAGAGCTTCGAACTGTGTCCATTCAGAATGCGCACCGGCCGCTTGAGGTAGAAGCCAAGGGTCGCGCCCGACTCGTACTCGCCATTGATCTCAAGAATGTCGCCGGCATCGAGATCGCGATGGATCGCCATGGCCAGCGTCTGCGAAGAGAGCACCGGCGCAAAGGTCTGCAGGGCGATGTGCGCCGCAATCAGAAATGTGCCCGCCATCCCGGCAAGAAAGAAGTTTGCCGTGCGCGCATTCCCGCGCAGCCGGTAGAACAGGTTCCCGATTACGCCAACGAACAGAGCAGCCGCGGTGTCGAGCAGCGGCCCGTGAAAGAAGCTCATCGCCCGCGTACTCAGGTCGAGAGAGTATCCGAACGACAAGGCGTGGCTCCCCGGACTCTGGCTCAACACGCTCGCCAGGTCAGCGCCAGGAGCAGCTTTGCCGCTCTTCAGCGCAAGGCCGGCAGCCACGCCTGCCCCGGCAATTCCCAATGCCAGCAGTACCCACGCAATGCGCAGTCCAGCGCGCGCCGGCGGCACTGCGCGTTCATCCTGCGCCAGCCACGCACCGATCAACAGCGCCAGTGGCGGGAGAGAAGGCAGAACGTAGTATGCCTGGCGGGTCGAAAAGCTGAAGAAGACCAGTGGCACCAGCACCCAGATGGCCAGCAGCGTAAGCGCCTGCTGATGTCGGGTCAGCTGCTTCCGCCCGGCAGCCAGTCTCCACGGCACGGTCGCCGCGGCCTTGAACAGGAAGGCGCACCACGGCATCAGCCAGACCAGCAAAAGTCCCCAGAACAACAGCAGTGGAACGGTTTCATAGTCTCGCGGCATGCGCTGGTCCAGGTAGCGGAGCAGGTGTTCATTGACGAAGTAAAACCAGAAAAAGCCGTGAACATTGCCGACCGTCGGCGTTCCGGGATGAAAGAATCCTGTGGGAAGTCCCTCTGTTGGATTGCGCAGCCCGGCAAGGACGTGCCAGGGTGCCGCAATCAGCAGAAAAAAGCAGAAGCCGGCCACCGGGTGCCAGCGTTTCAGGTGCCCCAGATTCTTCGTGACGATCAGGAACACAAGCACGATCGCGACCGGGAAAACGACGCCAATCAGCCCTTTTGTCAGGACATTGAGCGCACAGGCCGCGGCAAATCCCAACGCCGTCACCAGCGATGGCCCCGAACGCCGCAGACCCTCACGCAGCGAGAACCAGAAAAATGCCACGGCGACCGTCGTCCACAGGCAGATCATGGCGTCGGGAATCAGGATACGCGTGAAAATGAACAGGCCGAACGACGTCAGCAGGATCAACGACGCATAGAATCCCACGGTTGCGTCAGCAAACAATCTTCGCCCAAAGACGAATACCGCCAGTACCAGCAACAACGTATACACCGCAAGCGGAAACCTGGCCGCGCTATCGGAGACACCGAACACCTTGAAGCTGGCCGCCATGCTCCAGTACAACAGCGGCGCCTTTTCCAAGTAGCGGATGCCATTGGCATACAGGGTCACGTAGTCATGTCGCACCAGCATCTCGCGCGCTACTTCGGCATGCACCGAGTCTGCATCGTCCAGTAATGGCGGATTGAACAGCGTAAAGCTGCCATAAAGCAGCACCCATACGCCGATCAGCACCAGCAGGAACCGTTTGACCGGCGAGCTTCTGGGAACCAACTCGGCGGAGATATGCTTCAAATCATCGCTGAAAGACAGGTAATTCACCCCGTTCAAGGTGCGGAAACGGCCGCCATCATCGCAGACACGCCCCTCTAGAGATGTCCTCTGCGATACTAAGGTGCAGATTTCATGGCCGACAGTATCGTTACCATCACGCCCGCAGTTCCAAGTCAGAAGGACGACAGTCTGCTTGCCCAACCGTCGGCTACTCTCCTGTTCGACGACTGGTACCCGGCTCTACGCAGCGACCGGTTGCAAGGAACCAGCATGATCACCACCACCCTGCTCGGCCTTCCCATTGTTCTGGGCCGCAAACAGGATGGCACACTTTTCGCCATGCGCGACAGCTGCCCGCACCGTGGCATCCCTCTGTCCTGTGGCTGGTTCGATGGCAAAAATGTCACCTGCAAATACCACGGCTGGGCGTTTGAAGCAGGCTCCGGGCAATGCAAAGACATCCCCTCGCTGACGACCGCCGACACTCTCGATCCCGGCAAAATCTACGCCAGCGCCTTCCCCTGCGTGGAGCGCGACGGCTACGCATGGGTCTACGTCCCGTCTCCCGGCCGCGGCCGCATCCGGGCAGACGAAGCCTTGCCGCCCGTCCCCGAGATCCCTAAATTTGGCGGCCGTTTCCGCTCCGCCCACCTCACCGCCGACCTTCCCTGCAACGTCGATCACGGTATCATCGGTCTGATGGACCCCGCACACGGCCCCTTTGTCCATCAGTCCTGGTGGTGGCGCAGCAAGCATTCCATCCACGAGAAAGCCAAGAATTTCGAGCCGATCCCCGATGGCTTCCGCATGTCTGCGCACGCGCCCTCCGGTAACTCGGCACCCTATAAACTCCTCGGCGTCTACGGCGAACCCATCACCACCACCATCGATTTCGTTCTTCCCAACCGCCGGTACGAGACCATCCGCTGCGGCCCGAAGTGGTTTGCCAGCCTTACCACCGTCACACCCACTACGCCCAACGCCTGCCGCATCGATGTCGCAGCCGCGTGGAACGTCTTCTACGCCGTGCCGCTGGTCACTACAATCGCGAAGTTCTTCGGCGCCCGTTTCGTCCGGCAGGACCAGGAAACCATGATTCAGCAGGCCGAAGGACTCAAATACCACCCCAGCCTGATGCTCATCGACGACGCCGATCGGCCCGCCAAATGGTACTTTGCGCTGAAACAGGCGCATCTCGATGCCGCCTCCGGCAAACCGTCTAAGCATCCACTTTCCGCCCCAGTAACGTTACGCTGGAGAAGTTAACCGCCACTCTGCCGACCCACATATGGCATAATGTCCATATGGCACACTCCGCAATCATCTGGACCGCTCTTGAGCAGGACCTTTCTTCCGTCGAAAGCGGTGTGGCGCTTTCAACCTTGAACCAGTTCATCGGCGACTCAGGTCTGCGCCCCGCTGACATCTACGAAGTAGTCCTGCCAGCGCGCACCCTGAAACATCGCAAGGCGCGGAACGAACCGCTCAGCCTGGACGAATCCGACAAACTGGCGCGCCTGGTACGCGTCTACAATCAGTCTGTGCGCACCTTCGGCGCCTCTGACAAAGCGAGGCAATGGCTGAACGCCCCAAAAAAGCGTTTCGCCGACCGCACGCCCATCCAGATGCTCCGCACCGAAATCGGCGGACGCATGGTCGAAGAGATGCTGGGCCAGATTGAATACGGCATGTTTGCCTGATGCCTATGCTGTGGAGGATCAGTAATCACGCCGGCCTCTCAGGAGAAGGCGGCCTTCGCTACAGCGCCCGCTGGCACACCGCTGGTCTTCCCGTCGTCTATCTGGCGGCGTCTCCAGCCGGCGCCATGATCGAGATTCTCGTTCATCTCGAGTTGAACGAAGATAATGTTCCCCTGCACTACCAGCTGCTCGAAGTCGCCATCCCGGATGACCTGGCGATTGAAGAACTGCAGCCCGAATCCCGCCTGCACAAAGCCGAGTGGAAGTTGGACCTGACCTGCACCCGCTCGCTCGGCGATGCTTGGCTGCGCGCTCGTACTGCCGCTATCGCGAAGGTACCGTCCGCCATTCTGCCCGAAACCTGGAATTACCTGCTGAACCCGCTTCATCCTCGTGCGGGCGAGATCAGCATCGTCAAGAGCACCAGCGCCCTCTACGATCCGCGTCTGCTTCCGCGGTTACGCATTCAAAGTAAAACTGCTTAAGCAGCAACGCGGCTCAATTTCCCATCCTTCAACGTAAAGCGATGGCCGCGCCACACGACCGTATCACCGGCGAAGCTCCACACCCACAGTCCCAGTGCCACCAGGTCGCGCGGCAGCAGCAGCCAGATATCCCGCAGGACCTGCACATCGCCGAGGATGCCGACGCCCACGCTCAATGCCAGCGCCGTCCGTGCGACCAGCGTCAGTACAAACAGCGCGACGCTCGGCAGGCTGAATCCCGACGCAATCAGGTTCAAGAACGCCCAAGGCAATCCGAAGGTGAAGACCAGTCCCGCATAGCCCCACTTGCGGGAATCACGCGTGGTCCGGCTCCAGCGAATCTGGTGCGCCAGAAAATCTGCGCAACGATACGGCGGCACATAGGTCTCGACCACCTCCGCGCTCAACGCCACGTCATACCCGGCGGCATACACACGCGCCCCGCATTCGTAGTCGTCGGCAAGATAATCGACCAGCGGCCGCAGCCCGCCGATCGCGTCCAGCGCCTCGCGCGAAAATGCCAGCGTCGACCCAAGTCCAAAGCGGATGCCACCTTCAAGCATCCGTGCCGTCAGCACACCGGCCATGAAGTCGGTCGAGATGCCCAGCGCCTCCATCTTCGATCCAATCGTTCCATGAGACTTGCCGCGATACGGCGCAGTCACCAGGCCCACTTTGCCTTTCCGGCCCGGCTTCTGATACAGGTTCACAGCCTGGAAGGCAGCCATGATCCTCGTCAAATAATGCGACGAAACTGATATGTCACTGTCATTGATAACAATATGATCGAATTGCGCCTGCAGCACCATCTGCGCCAGGTTGCTCACCTTGCCATTGGTGCCCAGCACTTCAGGACAATCGACAAGCACAATCCGCTGCAGGGGAAATTCCAGCTTCAACTGCTCGACCGCGGCCACGGCTGCATCTTCCAGGCTGCTGACACCGAAAATCAGTTCATATTCCGCGCCATACTGCTGCCGGCAGTGGCTGGCAAAGCTCGCATACATCTCGGAATCAAGTCCCTTGACCGGCTTCAAAATGCTCACCGGCGGCGTAAATACGGGCAGCCCACGCCGAGCGGCGCGTCCGAAAGACCGCGCGCTCAGCAGGGCGAGTAGATAAAAGAAGAATCCTGCAATCGTGAGGAGAGTCGTGACTGCCGCGACAACTGTTGACACCATAAGTCCTGGCTTCAGTTTAGTACTAGCGCCACAGTACTGCGTGTACGGCGACACGGTACTGCGCGTACGGCGACACGCGCGTTGCGCCTATAAAGACTGGTCCCGGAGCCATGGAGGGCCGGGCAAACGCAGAACTCTACACTTCGCTGCACTTCGGTCGAGATGACAAAGTGGATGAGAGACGCAACCAGACAAACAAGCCGGCGCTTCTCCTTCGTACGCGGCCAGAATTCCGCATCCGACCAACGGGATGAGTATCTTCGCGCAACCAGCAGGCGGCAAAGCCGCGACTCGCCGTATGCGCAGTACTCACTCGTAGCGGAGGGCTTCGATGGGGTCAAGTGTGGACGCGCGCCATGCTGGGTAGATCCCAAACACCAGGCCGATGACGCAGGAAACGACGAAGCCGGTGATAGCCCACTGACCGGACACTGACGCCGGCAGCACTGCAACCAGTGCCTTGATGATGACTGTAATCAACGCGCCGGCTATCACGCCGATCACGCCACCAAGCGCGCAGAGAGTGATGGCTTCAAGTGTGAACTGCAGCAGGATATTTTTCCTGGTGGCGCCCAGTGCTTTGCGGACGCCGATCTCCCGCGTCCGCTCTGTCACGCTCACGAGCATGATATTCATCACGCCCACGCCGCCGACCATCAAGCCGACACTCGCGACCGCGACCATGAAGGCGAACAGGCCACCGGTAATCTGCGACCAGAGACGGGTCAACGCATCGGGTCCACTGATATCAAAATTGTCTGCAGCCTCGACGTGGACTTTCCGGCGACGACGCAGCAGCTCAGTCACTTCGTCAATCGCCAGGGCCTTGTTTTTCGGATCATCGTAGCGCGCGACGATGAAGTAGTCCTTGACCTCGGGATGGATCTTGCGGAAGGTCTCCAGCGGGAAATACGCGGAATTATCTTCAGGATTTTTTCCGCTGCCAAATGGCTGTTTCCGCTTATCGAACGCGCCAATTACGGTAAACACTTCGCCTTCGATTTCGACATCTTTACCGATAGGCGATGTTTGCCCAAATAGCTTTTCAACGGTGTCATGCCCCAGTACGACGACATTTGCCCGTCGCTGCTCTTCATCATCCGTCCACATGCGCCCCGCGCTCAGGTCAATTTCGTTGACGTCCTTGATGGCTGAAGTCGCGCCCTGCAGAATCGTATTCTGCATCTTGTTCTTGCCGTACTTCACCGCAACATTCCCGACATTCAGCTGAGGATTTGAGTAACGCAGCTCGGGATCGACCGCAACAATATGCGGCAGGTCACGCATAGCAATCCCATCGTCATACGAGAGCTTCTTGCGCGTCAGCATCTCCGTCGTCGGGTTCACTGCGATAAATGGGATGTGGTAACACCAAAGGATATTGCTGCCGAAAGAATTCGCGAACTTCTCGACATTGTTGTTCAGACCATTGATGACCGACGAAATCACGATCACGGTCGTCACGCCGATCACGATACCGAGCACGGTCAACCCGCTGCGCATCTTGTTTGTCCGCAGCGTGTCCATCGCCATCCGAACTGATTCTCTAGCGTCCAGCCACCGCATCAGCATTCCCTCAAATCATGCATCCACACGTCCTGCACTCACATCGTGTCATCCCGACCGAAGCGGAGGGATCTGCGGTCGTCACATCCACCGAAACAATCGCTCAGCCGACCAACGAAACACCCACTTCTCCCCAACCAACAGGCGGCAACGCCTTTTCGCGTACGCGCAGTCCCTAGAGCTCAGACCTCAACGCAGTAATTGGATCAAGCTTCGCCGCCTTCTGCGCTGGATACACGCCGAAGAAAACACCCACGCCAAATGCCACGGCCAGCCCCGCAAACACAGCCCAAATCGCTACATCCGACTCCCATCCAACGGCCAGGGTCACGCCCTTCGCAATGCCCACACCGACCACCACGCCAATCAATCCACCAATCAGGGACATGGTTGCAGACTCAATCAGAAACTGCACCATCACATCGCGCCGCTTGGCCCCCAGTGCCTTGCGTACGCCAATCTCGCGCGTTCGCTCCGTCACGCTCACCAGCATGATGTTCATGATCACGATGCCGCCAACCACCAGGGATATCGCCGCGATAAACACGGCGACCATCGCGAAGCTTGAACTGATGCTCTCCCACAACCCGACGAATGAAGCATTGGTGTCCACCGTAAAGTCGTCATCGGAACCCGGCGCGTCGTGACGGCGTGAGCGCAGAATGGTCCGCACTTCGTCGACCGCGCGATCCAGCCGTTCGCCGGTCGACCCCGCGCTCGCGTGAATCTCGACCGAATCATTCGTGCCATACGTGTGCGTATACGCCGAGATCGGGATGGCGACCCAGCTGTCCTGGCTCTGCCCCAGCGTCGTGCCCTGCCGCTCCGCAATGCCAATCACGGTGTAGACGCCGCCGTCGACGCGAATCTCTTTGCCCAGCGGGTCCTCGCCCGGCATCAGGTTATCGACTATGTCGTAGCCGATAATCGCCACGTGCGTCGCATGTTCTTCTTCCGCCGCAGTCCACACGCGTCCGCGGTCGATGTTGGTACTGGCGACCGGTGGCATGGTCCACGTCCAGCCGCGAATTTCCGTATTCTTGCTCGACTTCTTGCCATACACAATCGTGCCCGTCTTGCTGAATGACGCAGCAGTCGCCCGGCAAAGTTTGCAGTTGTCGACGACAGCCTGGTAATCCGCCATCTTCAGATTCTTGCGCTTGTTGTAGCGTAGAAATTCTTCTGCGTCGAAGATCACGGATGGCGTCTTGCGAGCCGTGAAGACATCCGCCCCATAGCCGTAAATCTTGGTCGCAACGAAATGGTTCGCGCCATTCACCAGCGTCACCACGGCAATCACCGACGCCACGCCGATCACCACGCCAATCAGCGTCAGCACCGACCGGAGTTTGTTGGCCCAGAGCGACGCCAGGGCGATGCGGATTGCTTCCTGTAGTTGCATGAACGCCTAAGCTGCTTTGCTTTTAGGTGAACAGAGTGTAGCAGAGACGGCATACGCAAGGTGCCGGCTAAAGACTGCATCCGAGACCTATTTCTTTATCAGTTCCATCGAAATTCCGCTGGGCACAATCGGGATCACCAGCTTCTCTCCAGGCCGTGCCGCCTGCAGACGCGCAGCGTAGACCGGAAAATGTTCATCCTCAAAGCCGCGATGGAACCAGTTGCGCGCAACACCGATGGGCATCAGGAAAAATACGCACACCGCTGCATTGCGAAACGCGCGCGACGGCGCATAAAGTGCACACCATGCAGCACTCCATAGGAACGCAAGCATAGGCAGGAACCAGTAGCGGCCGCCGCCATCCACTGCCAGTTGCTGCCACAGCGGCATGCTTCCCGGAAACAACGGCGTATGGAGCGAGGCCATGAAAATCAGCGCGCAGAAGACGACAAAGAAGCGCATCGTCAAGCTCATCCATCGCATGGCATAGACCAGCAGCGCGATGCCGAATACGTCCGCGAGCAGGGCCGCCGCGAGTGGCAGGAACCCATGCCAGGACGCAAGTCCGCTGCTGCCAAGCATCGCCGCCGTAAAGACGTGTCCACCCATCAATCGCAGAAACAGCAGCGGTGTCGCGCCCAGTATTGTAGTGCTGCGCGCGTGCGTGACGATCAATCCCAGCTGCAGCAACGCTCCCGGAGCCGCCACGCCGGCCAGCACAATGCTCCAGCTCTGCCTGCGCATCCAGCCGTACACCAGCATCAGCGGCAGCAGCATGATGCAGAACGGACCGCTCACACTGCCAACGGCAAATAGAAGCACGTCCAGCAACCGGCCTCCCCAGCTCACAGGCGGCTCTGCAAACGCAATGAGCGCCATTGCCAGCGCAAGGTGCCACTGCGCATTCGTCACCACCACGTGGACTTCCAGAGAATTCGGCAGCACCACGTAAATGACAGCGAACACGCACCGCAAGAACAGCGGACCCCAGCTGCGGCACCGCGCAGAGAGCAACAGCGTCACCGGCAGCGCCTGCAGCAGCAGGCCCGCGATGGCCATCACCAGCGGAGCCCATCGAAAAGGAAACAGCAGCGTAACCCCGGCAACTAACCGCGGCAGGGTCTGCAGGTACCCGGCATAGGGCAGCGCCAGCGAGTGCAGCCAGCCGGAGTTATAGGCCTGCGCGAACCAAAGGCGGCCGTCCTCCGCATAAAACTGCGCATGCAGAAACAGCCCGGGCCGCCGCGTGAAAAGCGCCAGCAGCACGAGCACGAACACCCACCATTGCGAGGAGCCAGCCAGCCCTTCAAGTCCCCCAAGCCTTTTCTTGATCGCCTCGAGACGTGTCCAGCCATTTCTTGTCATGGAATGTCTGCTTGTATTCAGAGGATCGCCTGCACTGCAGGAGTCTGTTGCCTGCGATGAAGTATCCTGTCGCGCAGTCGCAGCGACGGCCGCTCAATCAGGTAGTACGAGCATGCCGTCGCCGCACACATGCCCAGGAGGTTGAACGGAAAGTAGCGCATCATCGCCCCCGTAAATATCTGCTGATACAGGTACAAGCTATAGGAAATGACGCCAAGATACTTCACCGGCCTAACATTCAAAATGCGTCCAGCCATAGATAGTGGCTTTCTCACCACGTAGACAAGACACCAGCTCATGGCGATGCCTGACAAAGTCAAATACCCAAATCGAAAGCTCTCACCTTCAAAAACTGCCAGCAGTGGCAGCGCAATGAATGCAGCCAGCCAGGCCACATGAAAAGTAGAAGCATGCAGCCATCGGTGGGTTATCTCATCGAACCCGGGCGTCCTCCAGATCAGGGCCAGCAGGCAGCCAAACATCAGCGTATCGACGCGCGTGTGAAGCATGCCCGAAACTTTCCCATTAGCCACCATCACGGGAAAAAGAAAATATGTCGCGACCCGGGAAAATGGTGCCAGAATGATCAGCCACAACGCCAGCTTGCGGACCCGAGACGTACTCATGAACTTCACGCAGAAAGGCCAGAACAGGTAAAACTGCTCTTCCATACTCAGCGTCGACGTATGCGCAAGCAAACCGCCATGCGCGGAAGGAAAGTAGTTCCAGGTATACGTCGCAGCTGCCACTATGTTTTGCCAGCGCTGATGGATACCCAGAAAGCCCAGCATCAGCACAACGCCAATGTAGATATAGAACGGCGGGAAAATCCGGAAAGCGCGTCGGATATAAAACGCCTTCAGATTGATTGAATCGGTGGAAGTTTTCTCCTTCTCCAGCAGGAAAGTAATCAGGAAGCCGCTGATGACATAGAAGAGAGAAACGCCGACCTGGCCGAGTTCGAAAAGACATCGCCCCAGATGAATGTTGCCCACCATCCCCTCGCCGCAATGCGCAAGCAGAACGAGCGTGATTGCCAGCGCCCGCAATCCATCAAGCGATGGAATGGATCGAGTATCGGCTGTCTTTGTGGCGCTGTGAAACGAGTCAGCCGCTGGTGGTAGGACGGCCAATGCGGCTCTCTCCTGCGTATAGAACCGCCTGCCCCTGCATCGCCCGGTAAGACGGAATCATGCCGAGCAGCCTCATCGGCTTCAATGGTTCCAGGCTCTCTTTTTTTCGCGACATTTCCATCGCCAGCAGCACGTACGCGGGATACTCGTAGCGGTTCTGGATAAACGGACTCACCGACGAACAAATCATGTAGAACAGCGCGAAATGTACCAGCGGCCGGCCCAGCCGGAAGCGGCCCGTCAGGAACATCCAGGCAAGTAACGCCAGCATGACAATGCTGTGCAGGTTGCCGATTACCGTATTCTGCAGTTCATGAAAGTCTGAATGGATCCATTCGTTAAGAAAGTAGTTCACCTGCAGCAGGCGACCGGACACATTCATCAGTATCTTCGGCCAAACCGCGATGAAAAAACCGCCCTTATTCTGTAGCGCATTCAGCCTGGCAATCGTTCCCGTTGTGATCGATCCTTCCAGTGCCGTATAAGAAGCCAGCAGTGCCTTGAATCTCCACGCCACCGCTGCCCATCCCGCCGAAAGAAACATCAGCAGCACAAACACGATAGTCCTCGGCCGATCGCGGAATACCTTTCGTGATCGCAGGAACAGGAACAGAAGAATGAAGGCTGTCTGCTGCCAGCGCGCCATGGTGGAAAGCACCAGGCAGAAAAACATCAGCACTTTTTTGTTTTTCGTTGCGTAGAGGTATTTCGCGAACAATGCGCAGCCAGCAAGCGCCAGTATCTCTTTATTCAGCGTCAGAAGGGCTGGCACAGTCAACGCATCGGCCATCATCAGAAAAACAAACACCCGTTTCTTAAGACCAGGAACGGAAGATGCTACCCATACCGAAAACGCAAAAAGGCAGCAGTTGAAAATTGCGACGCCGAATTCATTCCTGAAGATGGTCGCAATGATCGCCGGACCGATAACACTGCCGCCAAGGCTGATCTGATTTGAATATGCTTCGCCACTACTTGTACCGCCTATAGGCTCAATCCCCGCGGCCTGGAAGTAGGCGCCTGAGTCAGCCGCGATGCTGTAGACATCGGGAAACTCGTAAAGCGGTTCAACGGAGAAGGTGTATCCGATCCAGCACAAAGACAGGTACAGGCACAGTCCGCCAATCGCCAGCCAGCTGATCAACGGCTTGGGCCGGAACCATTGATGATCAACCCTTGGTGCGTCTGGCAAAACAGGCATGCTCTTTAAAGATACGCCAGCTCCTTCTTTCGCAACATCGGCGAAAATTTTCCTTCACAAACATCGGCAATTAATTGCAGGTGGGCCTGTAAGCCGAATTCTGTCGTGAACGGCCATTCCTCTAGGCGCCGCATTACTGCGGACACTCATCAGCAACCTACCCGGAAGTTTCCGTGAACGCGTCGTTAGACACGCCCTGACCCTCGTTGGCGCGCCGGGCCGGCACGCACTTCCAGGCAACTCAGGTCAGCCCGGAAGTTCCCTCCCTATTTGGTCTTGCTCCGTGTGGGGTTTACCATGCCCCGCGCTTCACAGCGCGAGCGGTGCGCTCTTACCGCACCTTTTCACCCTTACCGCGAAGTCCTTGCGAAGAACGCGGCGGTATTTTCTCTGTGGCACTGGCCGTATCCAGGCCTTGAAACCTGGACCCCGGACGTTATCCGGCACACTGCCCTGCGGAGTTCGGACTTTCCTCCCCCGCGCAACATACCCATACAAAGTACAGGCACCCGCGCGGCAGCGGCCGTCCAGCCCACCTGCACCTCTATGCTACCAGCCAGGCCAGCTCGCCACAGACCGGGTGCCCCAGGTCTCGCCTTTAAGACCGTGTCCACACCACCACATCTCTCATGCAGTCCGAAGCACGCCGCCACACCTGTCATCCCGACCACGGCGAAGCGCAGTGGAAGGACCTTGATCTTGCCCATCAGCCACAATCGAGGAATAGAACAGTTGTGATCGGCGCCCCGTCCTTCGAACTCAACCCATGGAGACAGACAGAACCCACGTCTCGCGAAATCTCCGCAGACACGCGAAGCGTCGCCCGCCGTACGCGCAGTACCCGGTACGATGGAGAGACGATGAAGCCAATAGCAGGCCAGACAATAAGGCAATCCGTTCGAGTCCACCGCCTGCTCCTGGCAGCGATCGCCACCCTCTCCGTGGCCTTCATCGCGCTCTTTTTCTACATCGCGTTGCGACGCATGCACTTCCCCCTCCAGCTGGAGTGGCTGGAAGGCGGCGTCCTCGACACCACCGTCCGCGTGCTGCATCACCAGCCGATTTACGTACAGCCGACCTACCAGTTTGTGCCCAATATCTACACCCCGCTCTACTTCTACCTGGGCGCTGCTGCGCTCAAACTCTTCGGCACATCGCTGGCGACGCTGCGGCTGTTCGGCACGCTCTGCACCGCCGGATGTCTCTGCCTGCTTGCGCTTCAGACCAGGCTCGTCGGGCGCAGCTGGCTCGCCGGCCTCGCCAGTGCGGGAATCTTTGCCGCGCTCTACGGTTCAATCGATGGCTGGTATGATCTCGCCCGCATCGACATGCTCTTCCTGCTCCTGACCCTGATCGCTGTCCTGCTTTCTTTTCGAGGACACGCCGTTCTCGCGGCTCTCACCTTCGTCCTCGCCTACCAGACCAAGCAGGCCGCAGCCATCATCGCTGTCTTCGTGCTGCTGCATGAAGTGGAGCAGCCCAGGCGCATCATCGCCGGACTCGGGACATTCTTCGCCGGCTTAGTGGCCTCAATCTTCTACCTCAATCATCAGAGCCACGGCTGGTACAACTACTACACCCTGCACCTACCGGCAGGGCACGCTCTTGTACCAGTGGAAGTGATTGCCTTCATCACGCGAGGACTTCTCAACCACGTTGGCATCGCCTTGGCCGTGATTCTGCTGGGAATGCTCTTAACCAACTGGAAACCCGCACATCGCCGGCTGGCATTTTTCCTTTTCGCCACCACGACAGGCACGTTTCTCTCCGCACTTTCAGGACGCATTCATAGCGGCGGATCCGTCAACGTAGTCCTCCCGCTTTATGCATGGATTGCCGTCCTGTTCGGCGTCGCCATTGCCGCCGTTTTGCGCCCGGCGCCAGCCAACGAACCGGCTGATCAGAAGGCTGATCGACTCCGCCTCATCGTCCTCGCCATGTGCGCTATGCAGCTTGGAGCGCTCGTCTATCCACTGGACAAAATACTCCCTACACGCCTCGCAACACAGCAGGCACAAGCAGCGTTTGACGCGATCGCACAGCAGCCGGGCGACATCTACGTCGTCGGCAACACCATCGATCTAACCCCGGCAGGCAAGCAGTCTTTCGCCAATTCCGTGGCAGTCTATGACATCGTGCGCGGTGACCGCGGTCCTGTCGTGGCCGCCTTGGAAGCCGATCTCTCTGCCGCGTTTGAGCAGCATCGATTCTCAGCCGTCGTTTCGCCTGGTGGATTGAATGCCGGGTTTCTCTACGATGGATCACCTGCGCAACTTGGCTCCGCCTATGCAGCAAGAGAAGAGACGATCCTTTCGCCGGCATCTTCTGCCGATCTAGAAAAAATCGTCCCTCCCTCTATCGCACCTTCAGAAATCCATTTCGCAAGATAATCCATGCAAGATAACCCATACCTGAGTTACCTGCTTCTTCAGGAAGAAGATTTCCCGAAGAGAGATCGATCGAAATTTGCGAGTAGATCAGCAGCATCCTCGTAGACCTCCGCGCAGCCGGCATTCAGGAGATCTTCCCTGGACCATCCGCCGCTCGTCACGCCCACAGTCCGCACACCGCACTTAGTCGAAGCCTCCGCATCGTACGGCGTATCACCCAGCGAAACAGCTTGGCCGGCATCCACGCCAACCCGCTTCAGCGCAACAGAAAAAATGTCCGGGGACGGCTTCGAATTCTCCGCATCTTCACTGGTCGTCTCTTCTTCGACCAGGTCATCAATGTTGGCGATCTTCTTGTATTTCTGCAGTTCTTCCTTACCTGCGGAAGAGGCCATCGCGATCGTCAATCCGGAATTCTTCATCCGCTCGATCAGCTGCCGTACCTTCGGGAATGGCTTCACCTGCGAAAGATACTCGCGCTCGAATAATTCCTTGCGGAACTTCTCGATAGCCTTACCAGTCGTCTCCACTTTTTCCTTCGGCACAAAAGTCGGCAGCAGGTGGTCCCCGCCTTTGCCGATCTGCTTCAGCGCTGTTTCAAAGCCCACTTCAATGCCGAACTCTGCAAAGGCCCGCTGCCATGACTCCGCATGCAGTCCGTTGCTATCAATCAGCGTCCCATCCATATCCAACAGGACTGCCTTCACCTTCTGTTCACTTTTCATGTGTTGTTTGGATGCAGCGCAAACACTGGCGCCGCCAACGTTCTTTAACCTGCGAGCGCAACACGGGATCAGGGAGTCTCTAATTCTTCAATAAAATCGCCATCCCGGCCAGCGAGTCGAACTTGATCTTCTTCATCTGCTCGTTAATCCAGGCCAGCACGTGAGGATAATGTGCCGTCGCCCGCGTAAAAGCCTGCACCGTCCGCACCACGTGCTCTTCCGCAAAGTCTTCTTTGTAGTGCGCGGCGATGCCCACCAGCAGTCCATTCATCCAGGCAAACTGTGTCGTCATCAGGACGTAATCGTCGAAGATGCCCTGCTGCCCAAAATGCACACTGCCCTCCAGACTGAATGGAAATAATGTCTGATACATATAATTCAGCAGGTAGTTCTCCAGGACGTGAGGAGACTTTTCGAAGAATGGCCGATAATATAGCTTCTCTGCTTGGAGAAATCTTTGCACATCGTCGCCGGCAACTGATTCCTGGGGCGTCGCGATGCCTTCCACAAACGTCCAGAACGTATCGCGAAAACGAGCGCCGCACACCGGGTCCTTGATATGGTTATCACTCAGTTGAAAGATCACTTTCAACTTCAGTGCAGGATTACTCGGTACACTTTCCAGCTCAACGTGCAGCCACCTGTTTTCGATAACCTCGCGATACTCCGCCAGCAGCGCCGGCACTGTCGCATCCGCCTGTGCAGTTTTGACGTTGTCAAGCCTTTCGCACAGCGAGCCAATCAGCAGCAGCCTCTGCCACAACGGACGCGTGCGGTCCTTCACCACGTCGATCAGCAGTGAACGCACTTCATGAAAATAGCCGTACGGCTTGTGAATCGCGCCATTGGCAGCGAGCGTGGCGACACTATCTGTGCGAAATGCTCCTGACAGTAAATTCCCCGTAACTTGCATCGCATCCGGATCGAGCAGGACACGTCTCGCCGCCTCCGGACACGACAGCGTCAACGATCCTTCGACCACACCATCCACGCTGTTCAGCGTCCGCGGATAAATTGAGCACGTCGACGAAAGCAGCGCTCCGCCGTACTCTTTCTGTATCCCGCAAAGCCGGTCCGCCCCGAAGAACGGACAGAACCCGGAAGGCGTCAGGTTGATCCGCGCATGCAGATTTTCAGCCTCGTCCGGCGTCACCGATACAAATTGCTGCACGACAGAGCCAAGCTTCTCCACCGGAAACAGCTGATAGTTCTCATACGTCTGTCGATCAAGCGGAATCGTCCAGCCGTGGCAGCAGTCGTCTTCGCAATCAGGACCGATGCAGCGAAACGCCGCGGCATACGAGGGCCGGTTTCCATGCGCTTTTTGCACGTCAGGAAAAGTCAGCTCTTCTGCCCTTGATCATGCATGCACCGCTGGCGCTAGGCATGCACAGTTTCGGGCTGCCGCAGCCAGTCATACAGCGGAAACCGGCCAGCAAGATCGAGCACCTGGCCGCGAATCCTACGTAGTGTCGAGCCGTCATTTCGATGATCGAGTGCCTCGATAATCCATTTGCCGATCACCCGCATTTCGCGCTCACCCATTCCGCGGGTTGTCAACGCCGGCGTGCCGATGCGAATGCCGCTCGGCTTCATCGGAGGATTCGTATCGTACGGAATCGCATTCTTGTTCACCGTGATGCCAGCTTCATGCAAGGCATTCTCTGCTTCGCTCCCCAGCATGCCCTTGGCAAATACATCGAGCAGCATCACGTGCGTATCCGTGCCGCCGGAGATTACGCGATATCCCTCATCAGCCAGCGTCGTCGCGAGTACCTTCGCATTCGTAACAACGTTGGCGGCGTATTGCCTGAACTCCGGCTGCAGTGCTTCTCGGAACGCAACGGCCTTGGCCGCCATAACGTGCGCCAGCGGCCCGCCCTGCTGTCCTGGAAACACGCAGCGATCGATTGAAGCCGCCAGGTCCGCCTTGCACAGGATCATTCCTGACCGCGGCCCGCGCAGTGTCTTGTGCGTCGTTGTCGTCACGATATGCGCGTGCGGCACCGGCGAAGGATGCGCTCCGCCCGCCACCAGTCCGGCAAAATGCGCCATGTCAATCAGCAGCAGTGCGCCCACCTTATCGGCAATCGCCCGCATGCGCGGAAAATCAAACTGCCGTGGATAAGCACTGCCGCCGCCGATGATCAGCTTCGGCTTTTCGCGCTCGGCAATCGCTTCCAACTTGTCGTAATCGATCACCTCGGTCTGTTTCTCGACGCCATAGCTGACCACGCGGTAAAGCTTGCCGGAAAAATTGAGCTTGTGGCCATGCGTCAGATGGCCGCCGTGCGCCAGGTCAAGGCCCAGGATCGTATCGCCGGGCGAGATCACCGCCATGTACGCCGCGGCATTCGCCTGCGAGCCGGAGTGCGGCTGTACATTCACATGCTCGGCGCCAAACAATTCCTTCGCCCGCTCACGCGCCAGGTTCTCGACAACGTCGGTATATTCGCAACCGCCATAGTATCTTTTTCCAGGATACCCCTCGGCATACTTGTTCGTGAACACCGAACCCGCGGCTTCAAGCACAGCGCGGCTCACAAAGTTCTCGGACGCAATCATCTCGAGCCCTTCATGCTGGCGCAGCGTTTCGTTGTCAATCGCGGAAGCAATCTCCGGGTCAGCCTGGGCAAGCGGGCGATTCATCATGTCGGACATAGCCATAATCTTACCGCTTCGGTCTACCGAGCCACAAAAAGTCATCGCGCAAAGCATCGGATTCACGTCCGACCCACGGAAGGATCAACATCATCGTACGCAGAGCGCGTCTGCCCGGACGGCCAGTCCTCGCCCAGCGCCTTGAATGCCTGGTAGACGAACGACCCCAAATACCAGCCGTCCATGTATTTATAGGGCGTCTCCCCGGTCGTGTAATGCCCGCATGGCAGCACTTTCGATACAAAATCCAGCCCGAATTCTTTGAAATACTTCACCACTTATTCGGAATACACCGGCAGAAAACTCAGATCGTAGGTCGCGTGTACCAGCAGTACCTTCTTCGGGTTCGCCGCGAACTTATCCATATAAGAAATCGGGCTGACCGCTGCCCAGAGCCGGTTCAGACGGTTCTGCGTCAGGATCGGGTCGAACGCCGCGCGAATGTGCCGCGTACTCTGCCCCGTCCACACCACGTCCCCGAAGCGCATCGAGGCATGGTTGAACGCGCAGACCTGCAGCCGGGCATCGTGCGCCGTCGCATTGAACGCGTAAGCAGAGCCAAGGCTCGTCCCCAGT
>CAXTNK010000023.1:12328-13230 GCA_964245665.1 uncultured Acidobacteriaceae bacterium | reverse complement strand
GCCGAATGTCGTGATATGGCTTCGAAAGCCGAAGCGCCGAGACGCCGAATCGATTGAACAGGCTGCAGAGCGCATTGTGGCTGAAAGCGTCCGCATTCCACTGCGGCATCACGATAATCGCCTGCTTCGGCTTGCCGCGCACTTGGTCGTCATACGATTGCTGCGCCGGATACCACCGGGCATTTACCTGGTCGTTTTCCGGATAAGGTGTCTGTTCCGGCGACGTAAACCTTAGATATTGCGCGGTTTTCAGTCGTCCTGCCGCCGCATCCTCCTTCAGCTTCGCTGCCTGGGCCAGGGTCTCCGGCCGCACATTGGGCGGGAATAATTCCGGATGCCGTTCTTCCAGCCGGAAATCTGTAGGTGTGTCATACGCATAAAATTCGTCGCTTTTTTCGATGACAGCCTGGTTCCAGTCGGCCAGAAGTTGTTCAGCAGCAGCATCTTCAAGGCCGCCATGTGCTCCGGCGCGACGCAGCAGTTCCGCCCCGGGGCCGCTGTGGAGCCAGTCAAAACCCCACTCCAGCGGGCGCACAATCCTGTTTTCATCCCGCGTCGTCAGCGCCGTTTCCCAGGCGTACATGCGACGCGCATACCATTTTTGAAGCATCCCTTTACTGTACCGTGATCAAAAATCGTTCCTGCCACTGTCCATCATTGGCCGTTAGCTATTGATATCCTCTTTCCCGGCGAAGCGATTTAATCGTTTATCCTTGTTTCTGAGGCTTTTTGGCGGAAGCGCGCGTCTCCTGAACTGACGCAGCCTCAGACTCAAAATCCAATACCAGTCTTTTTCGTGGAGAAATCTGCCTCTACGGGACGTGAAAGACATTTAATCCGGATGAAGCGATCCCCCTCTTCACTAGTGCTGCTTTTGTGCATGCTCCTCGGCGCTCTCGGCT
>CAXTNK010000023.1:7981-12318 GCA_964245665.1 uncultured Acidobacteriaceae bacterium | reverse complement strand
AGCAATCTTCACGGCCAGGTTACCGATCCATCGGGCGCCAGCATCCCCGGCGCGAACATCACCCTGAAAAGTACGAACAACAGCTTCACCGCGAAGTCTGACTCGGGCGGCAATTACACATTCAGCGGCGTCACGCCCGGCAGCTATACCCTGAGCACCACCGTCCGCGGCTTTACCCCATTTTCAGAATCCGGCATCACGATCCCGCCCGGCCAGGCCAAGCTGCTGAACGTCACGCTCTCCATCGCGACCCAGGACCAGCAGATCACCGTCAGCGCCCAGGGCAACCAGGTCGACACCAACCCTGACAACAACGCTGACCAGGTCGTCATCAAGGGTAAAGACCTCGACGCCCTCTCTGATGATCCTGACGAACTGCAGGATGAACTGCAGGCACTCGCCGGTCCCGCAGCCGGTCCGGCCGGCGGCCAGATTTACATCGACGGCTTCACCGGCGGCCAGCTTCCGCCCAAGTCCTCCATCCGCGAAATCCGTGTCAACCAGAATCCCTTTTCCGCGGAATTCGATCGCCTCGGCTACGGCCGCATCGAGATCCTTACCAAGCCCGGCACCGACAAAACCCACGGCCAGATCGAAGTCAGTGGCAATGATTCATCCTTCAACGCGCAAAACCCGATCCTGAACCAGAACACCCCTGCCGACGTACCCAAGATCCAGGAACCCTCCTACTACAGCACCCGCTACCAGGGCGGCATCGGCGGAGCACTCTCGACCAAGGCGTCCTATAACCTCGGCTTCTTTGTCCGCCAGAATCAGGGCGTCAACATCGTCGACACGCTCGTCCCTGATCCGACCAACAATTACGCCAACACCAATGGCATCTTCGCGAACGCGGCCTACACCAATCCCTCCAGCCGCTATGACCTGTCACCGCGCTTTGATTTCGCTCTCGGCCAGAACAATACCCTGACCGTGAATTACGAGTACTACCGCGCCGCCCAGTCCAATGCTGGCGTCGGTGAAAACTCCCTCATCTCCCAGGCCTACAACACTCGCAACGAAGAGAACACCTTCACCGTCAGCGATACCCAGGTGCTCGGCAAAGATCTCGTCAACGACACCCGCTTCCGCTACCGCCGCATCCGCGACCAGCAGGAAGCAGACAACGGTACGCCCCAGGTTTCCATTCAAGGCGGCCTCACCACCGGCGGCAGCAGCGACCAGACCTCACAGGACCATCAGAATCAATACGAGTTCCAGGACTACGCCACCCTCAGCCACGGCAACCAGGCCATCCACTTCGGCACCCGCCTCCGCGCCTACAACGACACCAATCTTTCCCTTTCCGGCACCAACGGCAGTTACACCTTTACCTCGATTGGCGCCTATTCGACAGCCCTACGCAATGCCGCCCTGGGCCTGCCGGCTGTGGCCAATCAGTACTCCGTCACCAACATCAATAAAGCAACCGCCAGCGCGACCCTCTTCGACGCCGCCCTCTACTTCCAGGACGACTGGAAGGTTTCCGACAAATTCAATCTCGGCCTCGGCCTCCGTTATGAAGCCCAGAACTTCATTCGTGACAAGGCTGATTTCGGTCCGCGTGTCTCACTCGCCTACGCCGTCGCGCGCGGCAAAAAGAAGCCGACGACCGTCATCCGGGCAGGTTACGGCTGGTTCTTTCAACGCTTCACCATTCCCGGCTCTTTCTCGTCCAATGCCGGAACGCCCTACGTCATCAACGCCATCCATAACAACGATCCGTTCCTCGGCACACCGAACCAGGAAAGCTTCATCGCGGATAATCCGGCATACCTGCTGGCCAATCCAACCGATCCCAACAGCGCGGCACTCAAGCAGCCAGGCACCGTACTCAGCGCCTCAGGCGCAGCTCCCAGCTATTCCTCGATCGATCCGCACTTCCACGCCGCGATCGACATGCAGGGCGCTGTGGGTATCGACCACCAGTTCGGCAAAAGCACTACTTCAAATGTCACCTACCTCTACGCGCAGGGCAGTCACCAGTACCTGACCAACAACGTGACCGCGCCCATCATCGATCTCACGACCTATACCACCACCGCAAATCCGTCCGTCCCCACACCGCGCAACAATGAGCAGTACCAGTCGGAGGGCATCTACCGGCAGAGCCAGATCATTGTCTCTGCCAACTCCCGCTACAAGCGCTTCAGTGTCTTCGGCAATTACTCGTTCAATTACGCCAAGGGCGATACCGACGACGTGACCAGCACACAATCTGACCCCTACAACATCGGCCTCGATTACGGCCGAACCCCCTACGACAATCACCATCGCGGCTTCCTCTTCGGCAACTTCACTGCGCCTTATGCCATCTCTGTCTCGCCGTTCCTTGCCTTCAACTCTGGCCGACCCTTCAACATCACGACCGGTGAAAATACCAGCGGCAATAACCAGTTCAACTTCCGTCCCACCTATTCACCCAACTGCACGGCCACTGCTACTGCCGGCGTCGTCGCCACATCTTATGGCTGCCTCGATCTCGGCACCATCGCAGGTCACAAACTTGTCCCCTTCGATGCTGGCAACGGACCGAACAACGTCTCGCTCAACCTGCGTCTGGCCAAGGTATTCGGCGTTGGCCCGAAGCTGGCGAAGGGCGAACAGGGCCCTGGCGGTGGTGGTCCACGCGGCGGCCCCGGCGGCCTCAATGGTCGCGGCCTCAGCGGTAATTCCGGCGGCCCAGGCAGGATCGATCAGAGCGTCCCCCGCAAATACAACATCAACATTTCCGCCTTCGCCAGCAATATCCTCAACCACGAAAACCTGGGAACCCCGAGCGGCGTCCTGCTGAATACGCAAAGCCAGGTGCCCACTCTGAGTTCGCTCTTCAACAGGTCCCAGTCACTGGCCGGCGGCTTCTTCGGCTCCTCCAGTGCAGGCAACCGCACCATCAACCTGCAGGTCTCTTTCAACTTCTAGATTCTGGTTCAAAGAAGAAGTGGGTGCCCAGGTCTCGCATTTGAGACCTAGGGCACCCACTGGTGACAATCCCTCACCCGGCATTCTTTGCACGCTCGCAGACCTCGGCGCCATGCCGGGGTTGTCTTAGCTTTACGGGGCCGTAAGCGCGGTACCGGATGCCACATCCTCGCAAAGCAAGGTGGGATCAGAGGAATCGGGCAACCCACTCCCAACCCAAACCAGACGGCCGTTGGAAGCCGGGGCCCTCAGAAGTCTCCGCAGACACACGCAGCGTGATTCGCCGTACGCGCAGTACCCCGATGCCGCATCCTTGCCAGGCAAGTGGGCCCAGGGCGAAAGCGAATCGGCAACCTACTCCCACCCAAACCAAACGGCCGTTGAAAGCCAAGGCCCTCAGAAATCCCCGCAGACACGCGCAGCGTGATTCGCCGCACGCGCAGTACTAGCGGCGAACTATGAATTCCAGGAGTTCGGAGAGGACGGCTTCGAGGTCTTTTGCCGTGAACAATGCTGGCTTGAAATGACTTTCGAGCACAGCCGCGCTCATGATCGAACCAATCAGTGAAAACCTGCGTTCGATGGCATGTTTTTCGTTCGCCTTCACCTTGCCGAACATCAACTGAAACAAATCCTCGCCCGTAGTGGATTGCATCATGGACATGAGCCGGCGCATGCGCGTTTTCAACTTCGGCTGACGCAGGGCGAACAGCTTGAATTCGAGAATCAGCAATGCCCATGACCGGTCGCACGTCATCGTCAGCATCTGCGCCCTGAATTTCTGCAGACGCTCTTCCGGCGTAAAGGCTCCTTCGAGCAGCGAGCGCACAACGGCCATTTTGACATGCATGCGCTGCTCGAGCAGATCGAGGAACAGGTCTTCCTTACTTTTGTAATGCGCGTAAATGGCGCCGCGTGTGTAGCCTGCCTTTTCGGCAATCTGTTCAAGTTTCGCCGCAGCGAATCCATCACGCGTAAAAATGTTCTCCGCAGCCTGCAGCAGTTTCGCCTGCGTCGCTTCCGTGCGCTCCTGGTGCTTACTGCGCGGTTTAGGTTGTTTTACTGGCATTCCACTTTCCATCATAGGATAGAAAGCTGGCTGTGGTATACAAATACATACACGTATGTTTGTAATTTCTAAAAGCGACAGCTTCCGCCGCGTGCACATTTCCAGCCAGGGCCTGGTGATGGCTGCCTGCACGGTTGCCATCGCGATGCAGCCCTTGAAAGGCGTCGCACAGATGCAGGGCTCGTCCTCGAGCAGCAGCGCCGCACGCGCCACCCAGCTTCCCCTTTCCGGACGGCAGGCCGGCAGTAGCGTCCAGGTGCAGCAGTCTGCAAATGATGGCAGCGCAGCCAACACTCTCAACACGCGTATTTCGGTCTCCGGCAACACTGCGGGGAGCGTGCTTGAT
>CAXTNK010000023.1:4699-7971 GCA_964245665.1 uncultured Acidobacteriaceae bacterium | reverse complement strand
GTCGTTTAACCTCGGCCGTGTCGCCGCCGATACCGCGTCGCGCGCCGCGAAGGCACAGAGTGCATCCACGCGCAGCAGCCTGCTCCCGCAGATCAACGCCAGCCTGTCAGAGAACGCCGCAAAGGTCGACCTCGCCGCTGAAGGCTTCAGCGCCAGCGCTTTTGGCACCTCATTCGGTTTCGCTTTCCCCGCTACCGTCGGACCTTTTCACTATTACGATCTGCACGGCAGCCTGCAGGAAGATTTTCTCGACTTCACCGCCATCCACAACCTGCGCTCTTCTCACCAGGCAGAAGATGCTGCGCTCCTGAACGCCAAAGATGCACGCGAACAGGTCGTCCTTGCCGTGGCAGGAAGCTATCTGCAACTGCTCGCGACCTCTGCGTTGATCGAGCAGCAGCAGGTCGAAGTCCAATATGCCGAGGCTTCTTATAAACAGGCGCAGGCGCAGGCCGACGCAGGCAACAAGGCGCCCATCGATGCCACGCGCAGCCTGGTTGAATTTCAGATCGAGAAGCAACGCCTTTCATCCGAGCACGGCGACTTCCTGAAGCAGAAAAACTCGCTTGCCCGCCTCATCGGCCTGCCACTTGGTGCTGAGATCACGCTTGCCGAAAAGCTGCCGACAGCAACATCAGCCGCTCCCGATCTCGATGCTGCCATCCGCACCGCCTTCGCCCAGCGGCAGGATCTGCGCGCCGCCGAGGCCTCGCTCCGCGCTGCCGAAGAAGCCCGCAAAGCCGCTGGCTCCGAGCGTCTTCCCTCGGCAAATGTCGGCGGCAACTACGGCCTTCAGGGCACCAACCCGGACAGCGGTACCAGCGTCTTCCAGGCAGCTGCAACTATCTCTGTGCCGATCTTTCAAGGTGGCCGCATCCACGCCGACACCGCCCAGGCCGACGCCGTCGTCGCCCAGCGCCGTGCCGAATTGTCTGACCAGCGCGGAGCCGTCGAACTCGACGTCCGCAATGCCTACATCGATCTGCAGGTTGCAACCGAACAGGTCGCAACCGCCGCGAGCAATCGTCAACTCGCGCTGCAAACGCTGCAGCAATCGCAGGATCGCTTCGCCGTCGGCGTAGCTGATTCCGTCGAAGTCGTCAGCTCCGAGCAATCGCTTGCCTCCGCTGACCACGACTACGTCAGCAGCCGATTCTCCGAATCCGTCGCTCGCATCACCCTCGCCCGCGCCATCGGCGAAGCCGAAAAAGACCTGCCTGACCTCCTGAAAGGAAGCCTGTAATGAGCAACGAAAACGATGGCGGCACAGTCGCCACAGCCCCGGTACTGGCCGCGCCCGCTTCCGACGGAGCCCCCAGATCCGATGCACCTGCAGAAGTAAAGAAGCGTCGCTTTAACCCGATCATCCTCATCGGCGTCATCGGCGTACTCGTCGTCGCCGGCGTACTCTATTACCTCTACACGCAGACCTACCAGGACACTGACGATGCCCAGGTCGACGGCCATCTGAACCCCATCGCCTCGCGTGTCGACGGCACCGTCACCGCCGTTCACGTCGACGACAACTACACCGTCAAGGCCGGCGATCCGCTCGTCGACCTCGATCCTGCTGACACCAAAGTCTCGCTCGCCCAGGCCCAGGCGCAATACGATCAGGCCGCCGCGCAACTCAGCGCCTCGCATCCAAACGTCCCCATCACCCGCACCAGCAACGCGACCGACGTCACCTCCTCACAGGCCGATGTCGCCAACGCTGACGCTGCCCTGGCCGCTGCGCAGCATGACCTCGACTCCGACCTCGCCAAGCTTCAGCAGGCGCAGGCCACCAGCGCGCGCAACCAGGCCGACTACGCCCGCTACCAGATCCTCTACGACAAGAAAGAAGTCTCCAAAGCCGACTACGATCAGTACCGCGCGACCGCCGAAGCCCAGCAGGCCGCCGTCGCCGCGAACGAAGCCGAAGTCTCGTCCGCCCGCAAGATCATCGATCAGCGCCGCGCCCAGTTGCTCTCATCCCAAGCCAAACTCCGCCAGACACAGCAGAACGGACCGCTGCAGTTACAGATACGCGAAGCCGACATCAAGACCTCGCAGGCCAATGCCGAAGCCTCGCAGGCCGCTCTGGACCAGGCCAGACTCAACCTGTCTTATACCCGCATCGTGGCCCCCATCTCCGGTGTCGTCACCCAGCGCAGCGCAGAAATCGGCTCCCGCGTATCGTCTGGCCAGCAGCTCATGATGATCGTCCAGATTGACAACCTCTGGGTCACCGCCAACTTCAAGGAGACGCAGCTCGCCCGCATGCATCCCGGTCAGAAGGTAAAAATCCACGTAGACGCCCTCAAGGACGACTTCGATGGCGTCGTCGAATCCATGCCCGCCGCCACCGGGTCTGCCACCAGCGTCCTGCCACCCGAAAACGCCACCGGCAACTACGTCAAAGTCGTCCAGCGCCTACCCGTCCGCATCCGCTTCAACAAAGGCCAGCACGATTTAGAAAAACTCCGTCCCGGCATGTCCGTCGAACCAAAAGTAGAACTCAACTAAGCACACCTCTTAAGCAATAACAGTAAAGACTTTTCATCCCGACCGAAGCGAAGCGCAGTGGAGAGATCTGCGTTTCCCACCCACCAACAACTATCCTCCCGAGCGAAGCGCAGCGTAGTCGAAGGACCTGCAATCCTCCCCCACCCACCGACCAGGAAATAAAGCAATGGCGACCGCAACCCTCACCCACGACGCGCTTCCCAAAGAAAAGCCGGCCATCAATCCGTGGATCATCGCCATCACCGTCACCCTGGCCACGTTCATGGAGGTCCTCGACTCCTCCATCGCCAACGTCGCGCTCCCGCACATCGCCGGTTCCCTCGGCGCATCCTCTGAAGAATCCACCTGGGTCATCACCAGCTATCTCGTCTCCTCCGCCATCGTCCTGCCGCTCTCCGGCTGGCTCTCGACCGTCATCGGACGCAAACGTTTCTACATGACCTGCGTCGCCATCTTCACCGCCTCCTCCGTGCTTTGCGGATTAGCCACCTCGCTCCCCATGCTCATCGTCTTCCGCGTCCTGCAGGGCGCAGGCGGCGGCGGTCTCCAGCCATCCGAACAAGCTATCCTCGCTGATACGTTTTCAGAAAAACAGCGCGGCATGGCCTTCGCCATCTGGGGCATGGCCATCGTCGTCGCCCCCGCCATCGGTCCCACCCTCGGCGGCTGGATTACCGACAACTATTCCTGGCACTGGATCTTCTTCATCAATCTCCCCATCGGCCTGCTCTCGCTCTTCCTCACGCAGCGCCTCGTCTTTGATC
>CAXTNK010000023.1:0-4689 GCA_964245665.1 uncultured Acidobacteriaceae bacterium | reverse complement strand
TCCCGAGTACCTCAAAAAACTCCGCAACGCCGGCCTCCGCGTGGATTACATCGGGATCGCCCTCGTCGTCATCGGCGTCGGCTTCCTCCAGTACTTCTTGGACAAGGGGCAGGAGCTGGACTGGTTCGGCAGCCACCTCATCACCGTCTCCTTCATCATCTCCGTGGTCGCGCTCGTCGGCCTCGTCATCCGCGAGCTGACACATGAAGATCCCATCATCGACCTCCGCCTCCTTGGCCTCCGCAACTTCGGCATCGCCGTCACCTTCAGCTTCATCCTGGGCGTAGTCCTCAACGGCTCGACTGTTCTATTGCCTCAGTTTCTCCAGACGGACCTCGGCTACACCGCCGAGCGCGCCGGCTTCGCCATGTCTCCCGGTGGCATCGCGCTCGCCGTCATGATGCCCGTCGCCGGCATCCTGGTCAGCCGCTTCGATCCGCGCATGATCATCGCCATCGGCTTCACCCTCACCTCGTACGGTCTCTTCCACGTCACCGGTATCTACTACGGCATCGATTTCGATCACATGGTCTGGTTCCGCGTCATCCAGGTCGTTGGTCTCCCCCTCGTCTTCATCCCCATCAGTACGCTCAACTATGTGGGAGTACCGCAGAACAAGCGCAACCAGGTCGCCGGCATCAGCAATTTCCTCCGTAATATAGGAGGAGCCCTCGGTGTCTCCATGCTCAATAACTTCCTGTCGAACTCAGGTCAGGAGCACACCACGGCGCTCGTCTCGCACGCCCAGAAGAGCAATCCCTTCTTCATGCGGCATCTGAACGCGATGACGGCCAACTTCATCAGCCAGGGCTTCGACAAAGTCGCCGCCTCGCAAAAAGCGTTAGCCCAGTTCTCGCAACAGGTCTCGCTGCAGGCCAACGTCCTGAGCTTCGAGAACGCCTTCTGGATCATGGGCTGCCTGGTAGCCGTCTTGATCCCACTCCCCTTCATCATGAAACGCCCCAACCGCAAAGAGATGAAAGACAACGCCGGGGCGCATTAAGAAATCCGCACCAAGTACCGCTCAAGGATCACGTTAACCTTAGCTGATGAAGATCCACTCCCAAATGAGCAAGACCATTGCCTTTGTTTGCACAAAGGACAAAGACGGAACGATCATTCCGAGAGGAACAGCGTTCCTAGTTGGCCATTCAGACAAATTCAAAGTACAAATGTATGCCGTGACCGCCAAACACGTTCTCGAACAAATTTATTTCAAGAATCCATTGAGCAAACTTGTGCTCACCTTCAACGGCGAGGAAAAACTAGAAGAGATGGAAATACCTGTAGAGCAATGGTCGTATCACCCTGATGAAGCAGGGCAAAACGTCGACGTGGCGATCGCGCGCTTTAACTACAAGCCCCCACACTCAGACAAGCCAATATTCAAGAATCCTTGGAGTGTAAAGTGCTGGATGAGCGACAGCCTAATCACCATAAGCGGAAATCAGAGGGAACTCGAAGCTGGTTTGGAGGTTGGACTCACCGGGCTGTTTGTTCACCATAAGGGCACCAGCAAGAACATTCCCATCGTCCGCGTCGGTAATATTGCAGCCATGCCCCAGAAGGACGTCAGTACACGAATAGGACTTATCACCGCCCTACTCGTTGAAGTTCGATCCGTCGGCGGTCTGAGCGGCTCCCCTGTCTTCACCATCCTTCCAGATGGTAAAGTTTGGCTACTAGGCCTGGTCCATGGACATTTCGATCAAAGAGCTAGCGATCCAGATAGCGTCACCGAAGACGCCTGCCTCCAGGAGGAGAAGATAAACTCCGGAATCGCGATCGTTGTCCCAGCAGACAAAATCCGCGAGACCCTAAAGCCTTTGATAGATTCCGAATTTTACGGTGCGGACGCCGCACTGTAAAGTAGACGCATTTTAGAATCGAACTTGCGTTGGAGGTCGCCAGCCCTACGCTTACAATTGGTTATCCGCTCGTTACTTGCGAAGCAAAACACTCGATGCGAGAATGATGTCCGCGAGTATCTTACCGATCTGAACGATAGCTAGACGTTGGCAAGGAGTGCCGGAACTTGGATCAGGAGACTTACAGCAACGCTCCCATCACGGAGGCTGTTCTTGATATCCGCGTTCGATTAGCAGACGATTTCGACTACAAGGCGCTGAAGAGCCTCGCCCAAAGCGCTCCGGCGTATCCAACGCAGAGGCAGTCCATCCAGTTCAAGCTTCAATGGACGAAGCACCAGGGCCAAGCAATAGTCGAGAATCACGATGAGCAGGAACTGGGCTATGTTTTCGTAAGCAAAGATGACCTGCAGCTGTTTCAGGCTCGCAAAGATGGCTTTTCTCATAATCGCTTAGCTCCATATCAAAGTTGGTCTCAGTTCAAGAACGAGGCGAAGCATCTGTGGGGAATTTACAAAGCCGCAACAAATCCGAAGGCGATCGAACTTCTTGGACTTACGTATATAAACAAGTTGGATCTGCCTATGGGAGCAAAAATCGAAGATTATGTCTCGATGTTTGTCAATGTGCCTGACGGGATGCCGCAAATCGTCGAACAATATTCAATGTCCATCCAATTATCGAACGCAAACGAAGCTAACCAGCTAACAGCTCCTAGAGCAAGCGTGTCTCAGTCGCTAACCGCCCCAACCTCGGATGCGACAGTGTCAATGATGGTAACGATCCGAGCATTCGAGCCCATCATCTCTGAAAATGATCGAATCTCTGACGAAGAAGTCTGGACAAGGTTCGACGGACTTCGCGAGATGAAGAACAACATTTTCGAAGGCCTAATCACCGATAGAATTCGCGAGGCGATCCGCTAGATGGCAACAGCCCTGATGCCCAACCTGCAAAGCTATGAATCGCACGTCTCACGCGATACGCAGCTCGACATCTCAGTTGGTGGAATCGAGGTCCGGCAGGGATTCTCTCCAAGCCCTGATGATGAACTTCTAGTCCGCGCGCTAGACAGCGATCATTTCGCTGCATTCGTGAATGACTTACTCACCTCGAACGAGGAAGATGAGGAGGATGAGCCAACTTCCTCTGCTGCTCTTAAAGAGACCCTAAGGCTCACTCCCGCAGCCTGCCTTTTTTTGCAGCGTAAATGGACCAGGCCCCGCGTTGTACCAGACGGGTCAGGAGGGCTTCGACTCACCTGGAAAAAAGACGCTAGAGAAGTCCGAGCAATCATCACGGGGCAATCTCGCCGACCAAACTACTTGTACCGTCAGGATGAAAGAGACTACTCAGCAATTCCAAACTTCACTGCGGCCACATTGTCTAACGAACTTGCGTGGCTGTACCAGGGATAGTTCTCTTGTCTACTGGAGAAGCGCCATTCGGTTCGAAAATGACTAGGGATAGCCTAGATTGCTCAGAAGTCGTGGTAAGAGCGATCCTCAGCAGGAAGTGGATAGACGAGCAATCCGGCTTAGTCGATCCAGCGGCGTTTATTCCGCGCATTGAAAAGAGCGGGCTTCCAGAAGCTGGGATCTCTGTGTCAAGACTCAACTTGACGACTGTGCAGAAGGCGCTTTCCGGGTTTAAGAAGACGTTTGGAGCCGCTACTCTGCATACAGGAACGATCAGGGATGCATTGCCGGGGGTTGACGTCATTGCTGAACCTCTGGATGCAGTAGGTCAATTTGAGGCGAAGCCAGAGCATGCCTTGATCATAAATCTGCCAAATCAGAACCTAGAATGTGCAGAGGCAGAGCGAGCCGCAACGATACTTAGCCGTCAGGCGAGATTGCGCCGATGACCGCCCACACGCCACGACCTGCAGCCTGATCACTCAATTGAGTTGAGCTTCAGGTGGACTACATACAGTAACTGACGCGGCCTACCTCAGCGGAATCAACAACTGCCGACTAATTCCCCAAAACATTTATCCTTAAATAAGGGAGTACCAGAAAAACAGCACACCCAAACCCCGGCAGCTAACCCCAACGATATGAATACTTTGCGGCTAACCCCAATGGAATGAAATCTTTGGCGCCAGGCCCTGTGCTAAACGCCCTCGAATGAATACTTTGGCAAAAGGGCACCAGCAGGGGGGAGGGGGGTACCCCACCCGCAGGACACCGGTCAATCGGCGTCGCTCCTGAAACTGAACTCCCCTCACCGCCAAAGCCGGCCGAAAGCCCGCACAGCCAGCCATCTCCGCAGAACCCGCGCAGCGCTCTTCACCGTAAGCGCAGTACCGACGGACGCGCTGCTAGTGCAAAGTCTGGACGCGGAGGTCGTAGGCCTTCATCTGTTTCGCGACAATGCGGGTCGTCTTGTCGAGAGCCACCTGGGTATTCGGGCCGAGGTTGGCCCAGGTCCGCTCCTGCCGGTCGTTCTGCACGGTGGATGGGATGATCGACCCATCGTGGCCGACCATCGCCGCCATCAGCAGCGTAATCGTCTTCAGGTGCGCATCCACCCGCAGCTGGTGGACCCGGTAACTGATGTCCAGGCTGCACGCATCCATACTGGCCGAATCAGTATTGCCCCACGCCGCCTGGTTCGCCCGGCACGCCGCGGGCGACCGGTAATACGTCACCATGGTGACGACATATTGATGCTGATCGATGAAGTCGCGATAATTCTTCTGCAGCCACGCAGGACTCGTCACATCCGGAATGTACAGGTCAACATCGTGGCTCTCCGAAATTGCGATCGGCACCGACCACTGGTTGGTCTCATCAAGGATTTGCGAAGGCATCCCACC
>CAXTNK010000022.1:64253-64585 GCA_964245665.1 uncultured Acidobacteriaceae bacterium | reverse complement strand
GCATAATCTGTGCAAAGACAACCGGCGGCGGAAAATTGCGCAGCACCTGGTAGATGAGACGCACCTGCACCTGGCAGGCGGCCGCGGCCTGGGGTGTGCCGCAATGTTCCATGGCTCGCTGCGACTTCAAGTACCCGTCCATTTCAGAGCGGATCGGCGCGACTTCACTCTTCAGTCCGCCATCCAGCATCTTCTGCCGGTCACTGGCGAAGTCGGACGTATAGCCAGTGCTGATGGCAAGTTTCGCCGCCTCCATGAACGGTGGCGTGTGCATCAGTTCGAGATATTGCTCATTTTGTAAAGCAGCGCGCTCGGCTACTTCATCCAGCCAT
>CAXTNK010000022.1:54090-64243 GCA_964245665.1 uncultured Acidobacteriaceae bacterium | reverse complement strand
TCCAGCCATTCGGGCATGTGAGAAAGACCGGTGCCGTCGAATTTATCGAAGCTGGCAAAGAAATGATCGTGCCCGCTGTTGCCGCTCGTTGCCACGAACGAGCGCATGGAAAACGCATCTACCAGCGCGTCGTAGAGCGGCTGATTGCTGGCAAGAGAAGCAGCAGGAAAATGGCCTGATCCATCCACTGCTGCGACACTGCCATCGCTCGGCGGATTGCAGCGGGGCGCTTCGACACCGCTCCCACCGCCGCCCGAATGTACGAACGACAAACTTTTGACGTCGACGCACAGATGGTCTTCGTCGGCATCACGAATCCATGACTCGGCATAGACGGCGCCAAATAGATGGTTATGCAGGTCACCGCCTTTCGGCATGTTGTAGAGGAAAGCATAAAGAGCGAGCTGGCCATGCGCGCGGGCTTCATCGAAAGCTTTGATCGTGCGTGCTTCGCTTGCATGCGTGGTCGTGATGGGCTTGCGCGCAGGCACGGGTTGCGGGTGCGCGCCGGCCGCTGCACACAATATGCAAAGCAAAATCGGAAGAACGCGAAGTCGTAGCATGGTCATAGGCAGCCCGATCGGATCAAGTATGTGTGTTCTGCATCCTATCGCCATATCGCTGCGAACACCACCCTCGTCCTTGAAGGAAAGCGTGCATGTTCTGCGCGCAGGAGAATGAAAAAAGAAATGCCTACACGATATTCGAAATATAGAAGCAGCCTGTCGTTCTTCCCTGCGATTTTGTTCATTGCGGGCAGCGTGGCCGCGGCGCAGACTGCGAGCCCTGGCGAAAACTGGCTGCAGTCTATCCCGGCTTTCCCCATCGCGGAGAGCCCCATCACGCTTCGCCAGCATGTTGAATCAGAGAAGCCGTTCACCGTGGCAGGCGCATGCGGAGCGATGCTGGGGCAGCAGGATGGCAGTTTCGAATCGTGGATTTTTCCGGTGAAACTCTTCAGTCATCTGACCATCGAGGCGCACGTGGACGGCTACGATGTGCCGATCGACGTGAACCGCGACGCCGCAGAGATCGAAGTGTCTCCGGACCATACAACTATTACCTACTCGCACATTGCATTCACGTTGAAAGAAATTCTGTTCGCGAAACAGTGCTCGCAGCAGGATGGCACGGGCGTCATGGCTCTCTTCCAGTTGACCTCGATCCGGCCCATGTCACTGACCATTTCGTTCACCCCGGAAGTGAAGCCGATGTGGCCGGCGCCGATATCTGGCGACGTCAATCCGGAGTGGGTGAAAGTCGACGCTGCGAATGAAGCATTGAATGACACCACGCGCCCCGGTGGCGCCGGTGCTGCATATCCTGCAGGCTGGTACATGCTGCATACCGATTTCGATCACCTGGCAGGCGCAGTTGCGATGCCTGGCACCGAGCCGGGCATCATGGCGCCCTACCAGGAGAAGCCGCATACGTATCCGCTGCAGTTTCTATTGCATTTTGATCCCAAAAAAGACAGCGGGCGCTATTATCCGCTGTTAATGGCAGCCGGAACGACGAAGGAATCCGCGACCAGCGAAGCACTTGCCGGCAAGCTGGCAATGCTGAATCAGCAGGCTGCCGCCGACTACAAGAAAACGGCTGAATACTACGCGCACTTTTTCGACACACGCACGACGGCCATTACACCCGACGCTGCGTTTGATCGTGACCTGCAGTGGGCTGCTGTCTCGATTGACCAGGTGCGCGTACGGCATGGAAATGAATTAGGAATGGTTGCCGGTTTTTATTCTTCCGGCAGTTCTGCCCGACCGGGCTTCGGATGGTTCTTTGGCCGTGACACCCTGTTTACCACCTGGGGCATCAACAGTTACGGCGACTACACACTCACGCGGGATGCACTTACTTTCCTGATCAAACGGCAGCGCGACGACGGCAAGATGCCACACGAGTTTTCGCAGACCGCTGAGCAGGTCGACTGGGCGCATCTGCCGTATGAATATGCAGCGGCCGATGCGACACCGCTCTTCCTGATGGCAATGGCCGATTACGTGAAAGCCAGCGGCGACAAGGACTTCCTGCAGGCGAACTGGGGCGCAGTCCAAAAAGCGTGGACATTCGAGACCACGCATGACGCCGATGGCGACGGCATCTATGACAACGCACAGGGCACCGGCTGGGTTGAAAGCTGGCCGCAGGGAATGCCGAAGCAGGAGATCTACCTGGCGTCGCTCGATCAGCAGGCAAGCACTGCGATGGCCGCGATCAGCAAACTTGCAGGGCACGCCGATGAAGCCGGAAAGGCACAGGATCGCGCCGACACCATCGCGAAAAAAATAGTTACTGAATACGCGCAGCCCGATGGCATGTACGCATTCAGCCACAACCCGGACAATTCTCCTGACAAGACGGCCAGTATTTATCCATCGATTGCGTGGTGGGGTGGAAGCGCGTCGTTGCCTAAACCAGACGCAATGTTCGCGCGCTGGGCTTCGCATGAATTCTCGACTGACTGGGGTACGCGTGACGTCGGCGAACATGAAGCTGTCTACGACCCGATCAGCTATCACCAGGGATCCGTCTGGCCGCTGTTTACGGGATGGGCGGCGCTCGCGGAGTACCGCACGGGCCGCGACCTGGCTGGCTATGCGCACCTGATGCAGAACACCAATCTCACCACTGAGCAGGACCTTGGCGCTGTCACTGAACTCTTGAGTGGGGCCTATTATGCTCCGTTCGGACGCAGTACCAGCCACCAGATGTGGTCCTCTGCAATGGTGCTGGTGCCGGCGATGCGAGGGCTGTTCGGTGTAACAGTCGATGCGCTGCAGAACACGATTACTGTCGATCCACATCTGCCCGCGCAATGGCCGGGGGCTGAACTCAACCATGTAATGGTCGGCAGGAATTCAGTTGATCTGAAATATGAACGCACGGGCAGCGAGATGGTCGTAACGCTTGCCGGTACAGGGGTGAAGCTAGCCAGCACGCTTCCGGGCGCTATAATTTCGCGTGACGGCCGGGAATTGCGCCTGCCGCTGCCCGCCGTCGAAGTGGGCATGGACTTTACGGCAGACAGCGCTCTGCCATTGCCAGGAGCCGCGCCCGCGGAGATGAACGTGCTTGCCCAGGTGGCAAGTGCGCATCAGCTTACGTTAACGCTGGAGGCGCAGGGCGGCAGTTCGCAGACACTCTCTACCCGAACCAACCAGCCCAAGCTGCACCTGGAAGCGGATGGCGGAACCCTTTCTGGCGACGATAAGACTGCGCAGACGCTTACGATCGCATTCCCTCCGGGAACTGGTTATCAGAAGAAGGTCGTGACCTTGCGCTGGTAGGTCCCGATGGCAAACGGCCCAGCCGGTTGGCGATAGGGCCCTTGCGTTGCTATACTCTGAGAGTTGTTTGCCGCAGTGTTGGGCTTGTGCGCGAAACCGGCGTGAGCGATCCAGAAGGCCAGGAATGGCCCGGATTGACCAAGCTTTCCGACACATTCAACGCGTTTGCAAATAGCCGTCCTAGGAACAGGATCGTCTGCGCCAGCAGGTGACACCTGCCAGCAATCAGGGCGAAAGTTTGGCCAGATAGCTCAGTGGTAGAGCGCGGCCCTGAAAAGGCCGGCGTCGGCGGTTCGATCCCGTCTCTGGCCACCACTTCATAGGACTTAGCGGAAGCCAGAGAGTTAGCAGGCCAGGCTGGCCTAGAGGAGCCTCCACCTGGTGAGTTCCAGGTGTATCGTTCCTGCCGTCTGGAATCACAACTTACATGGATAGCGACCATTCGATCCGATTCCGAGTCCGCGGCTTGACGACTCGGATCATATGATTACGAGCGCGCGTCACAACCGACTCGACTGACATGAAGTTGTGCGGGATTAAATGGTTTCCTGCGACTTTTCGCTCATCGACCGACCTTGCGCATCCATGCAGGCGCTCTGCACAACGGATCGCCAATGACGACATCTTCCCAGCCGACGAACCGCGAAGCCGCATAGAAGCTCTCGGCCAGCGTGAATCCCGAGGTGTATCGCTCCATCGTCACCGAAGGGGATGCGATTGCCTGGAGAAGGGGTTCGTCGGTATAGCCCTTCACGCCAGTGATGCCATGTGCAATCAGATCAGCAATCAGGGATTGGCCGCCCGTCGTCGGCAGGAATGTCCGCGCACTGGTAGACACCGCCGTATCGCCGATCGATCCCGGCGCGAACGTCAGCGATTCATAGGCTTTCTCGTTGTAGTTGGTGTCATTGCTGCCCCAGGAGAAATACGCCGACAGGTTCGCGCGTTCGCCGACAAACACATCGCTTCTTTCAAGTTCCGTCGGGATCTTTCGTGCAACCAGCAGGTCCCCGGCCTTCACCATATCGGCATTCCAGGATCCATAATCCGATTCGTCCAGGATCGGTCCCGTCACCGCCAAAGGCTGACTCTCGACATCTGCACTGTTGAACTTGAAAGTGGGCTGCACATCGAGGAGCACCTTACCGCCATGAGTGTTGTTCATAGTGTCTGTCTCAGCGGTCAGCGACCGCGTTACTAGCGCTTCAGCATCCGACTTTGTGTAGCCATCGAGGCGCGTAACGAGGTAGCCACCAAAAGCCGCATGACTGAACGGTACGTCCTGATTCCAGTAATGGTTCAACCATCCATAGCCGTCCGCACCCGACCCATGAATGCTGATCTTTACCGCCCCCTTGATCGACCGATAACCCATTGCCGCAAGATAGCTATCAACTGAGGGATGAAGATTGCCACTTGTATGCTCGGCCCGCGAACCTGTCTCTCCGCCGTCGATCCGAATGGGCACGCCTTTGGTCAATACCAGGAAGTTGATCTCATGGTGTCGCCTGAGAAACTCTCTGACCGGGGCTTCGATCTCGCGTTCATAATTGGGAAGTGAAATCGTCTCGTGAGTAGCGCTTAGCGCAGAGTCTGCACAATGGATCGCAATGGCTTTTCTTACCCCGCGCTTATCCGCATATTCTTTCGCAATCGCCGTGGAGATCGGACTATTTGCGTTGTATATGAGCAATACTTCGGCAGCTGTATGGTGGCTGCTCGCCGTTGCCAGCGATGCTCCGTAACAATGCAGGACGGCTATGAAGATCGACACGACCGGAAATCTGACAAAGGCAGTTACCCGAATCAAGAAAGCCTCCACTGCGTCTTCATCGTGAATGCGCGGTGGGGAGATTACCGGATCGCCTGCGACATCGCTGAAGGTGTTTGCCGCAGTTGCCAGCCATAATCAATTATGAACGCTCAGAATGCGTTCTCCGTTTTCCCTGGTGAATAGAAGGGTAAACCAGCTAGAAGCTGATTTTGAGAATCTGGCCATTATTGCCTACAAACCATCCGGCTTCTGGATTAGCAAACGCGACGGCCCAGTAACCGCTGACCTGTGGGAGTTTGAACCAGGTCTGTCCTTCATCGGGTGTCCAGGCGGCAGAGCCGGCGGTAAAGTCTGGCAGAGTCTCAGTGGTAATGACGACAGTACGGTCACGGTCATGGCTAAAGCGATCATCGTCATTCCAATGATCATGGCGCTCACGGCCATCTACATAGGCAAGCCCGAAGATCGCACCAGTCACAGGCGGTTTGCTGGTGAGGGTCCACGACTGCCCGCCATTGGCTGACGTGGCGGCCTGGGTTGAATTGTCATTGGTGAGGTCTCCTCCGCCCACAATGCCGTGATAGGGGTCGCGGAACGCTACCGAGAAGCCGCCCGCATTAGCGTTGCTGATGAAGGGCGTGTCGTACGCGTTCCAGGTGTCGCCGCCGTCCCGCGTTGCCAGAATCCTGGAAGTGGTTGAGCCGCCAGTCGTAATCCAGGCGTTCTGCCAGCCTTGCGTCGCTATACAGGTTCCACTCGATGAGAACGATGCTTCGCCCGGCAGAGCAGGTGGCATCTTCCTGGCAATAGAGTGCCAGCTTGTCCCGTCGGTGGTGCGTATGTCAGGAAATGTTCCATTCACCGAATCACTGTGCGTGATTCCCCGCTCGGGCGTCCAGAACGCGAAGCAGTCATAAAACGCATTCGCTGTCTTGTTCTTGAACTGAACAGTCCAATGGGCACCCGCGTCTTCTGTCTTATAAATGCGAAAGTCGCCAGTGTCATTGCCGATCGACATCAGGTACGCGATGCGGTCACTCACTCCTTGTACATCGCGGAATTGTAAAGCTTCGGCGCCAGGGACAACTCCGGATTTCCAGGTCGCTCCGCCGTCCGTTGTCAGCACATACGTTCCCCCGCTTCCTGCTGCCCACACTGTCTTAGAGTCAACAGGACTCACGGCAATCAGCAATTGCGTAGTGCCGCTTTTCTGTGGTGTGAGGGTCGGTCCGTGAGCTTTCCGTGCATCTTGAGCATTTCCCATGTTGAGGGTAGTGACACTTAAAAGAGCGAAAAGCAGCAAGCGCTTCGACATAGACTTCCTCCACCATCAGCTATTCAAGTTAGGATAACTATAAGTAGGCTTTCTCAGCACGTCAATCTTAAGCTCCAGGGATATGGCACGGTATAAAACCCAGAAGAAGAATGGATCCTTGTGCGTACATTCGAAACACCGGCAAGTAAACTGCCGCCCCGTGTCGCCCAGACAGGTCGAGACTGTCATAAGTCTCGGGAAGCCATTGCTGCGATAAAGTAACTGCAGTCATATCGGATGACGTAATGATCAGAAAGTCTAAGTATCAACTAGAGAAGCTTGCGTTCATTGCTATGCTGTCATCCATTCTCAAAAGCGAGCGAGTCGTGCAAATGAACATGAGTATCATGCGGGCTTTTGTGAAGCTGCGCAATGCCGTTGCACACAGCAGGAGCATTGCTGTTCGTATTGAGTAGCTGGAACAACGTCATGAACGGGTTGGATCAGTGCTCGAAGTACTCGGCGAAGACATCGATCGCCTGGCGCGGGCCGGCACGCAGATAAAAGCTTTCCCTTACGCGCACACGAAAAGCAGGTTGCCAGCCGAATCTCGGCTGAAAGTCGCAAACTCTGCATTTTGTTGCTCTCGAGCAGATCTGGCTAAGATCGAAGCCATCTAGGATGGCCGCAAAAACGTCTGGCTTGCGTACACTTCATTCCATGAAGCGTTTATCTTCGTTCAATTGTCTCGTGGCGATGTCCATCTTTGCTGCCATTGCTCCTGCGCTTGCGCAAACCGCGGTGGCGCCGAAGGCTCTACCGGCTGTACCAAACTGGGAGAAGGAAGAGCCTGTCCGTGCAAAACATGCAATGGTCGTCAGCGTTCATCACCTGGCCGCAGATGCGGGCGTCAGCATCCTGAAGCAGGGCGGCAATGCTGTCGATGCGGCAGTCGCGACCGGCTTTGCGCTGGCCGTCGTTTATCCCGACGCCGGCAATCTCGGTGGCGGCGGCTTCATGCTGATCCACCTTGCGCACAAAAAGAAGAAAGCCGGCAAGGACACTTTCATCGATTACCGCGAGCGTGCGCCTGAAGCCGCGACGCGCGATATGTACCTGGATAAGGAAGGCAACGTCGTCCCCCAGGCCAGCACCGTTGGCTATCTCGCAGTGGGTGTACCCGGTTCAGTTGCGGGCATGGCATACGCGGAGGCGAAGTATGGCAGGCTGGGCCTGAAAGCAGTCATGGCTCCTGCGATCGCGCTGGCGAGCGATGGATACGTTCTCGGCGAGCAAGATGCGCATATGCTTCACGACCCGGACCTTACCCGCTTCCCCGAGTCACGCCGGATCTTCCAGACAGATACCGAACGCGGCGGCGGGTTTTATCAGCCCGGCGACACGTTCAGACAGCCTGATCTGGCAGCGACCCTCCGCACGATCGCAAGTGATCCTGATGACTTCTACCACGGCGAAATCGCGAAAAAGCTGGCTGCCGACATGAAGCAGGTTAAAGGCGTACTTACGGCTGAAGATCTTGCCCAGTATCAGGTGAAGGAGCGACAGCCGTTGAAAGCGGAATACATGGGTTACAGCATCGTCACGGCCCCGCCGCCGTCCTCAGGCGGGGTGGCGATTATCGAATCTCTCAACATCCTGCGCGGTTACGATCTGGGCCGCGCAGGAGATCGTACTGTGCCGGAAATGCACCTGCTGGTCGAGGCCTACCGCCGCGCCTTCATGGACCACAACGATTATCTCGGCGACCCGGATTACGCGAAGATTCCGCTGGATGCCATGCTCAGCCAGAAATATGCCGACGCCTTCCGGGCCAGTATTCAGCTGGAGGAGGCTACTCCATCGGTGAAGCTGATGAGGCCAGCAGGCTTTCTGCCCGCGCCGCCCAAAGCAGAGCCGCCGCCTGAGCACACGAATACGACGCATTACTCGGTCGTGGATGAGGAGGGCAATGCTGTCGCCGTGACGACCACGCTGAACGACAGCTTTGGATCGCATGCGACTGCCGAGGGACTCGGTTTCCTGCTGAATGACGAGATGGACGACTTCTCTTCGAAAGCAGGAGTGCCGAACATGTATGGGCTGATCCAGGGTGCAAATAACGCGATTGCGCCAGGTCATAGGCCGCTGTCCAGTATGGCGCCGACGATCGTGCTTAAGGACAACAAGGTGCGCTACGTGCTCGGATCGCCGGGCGGGTCGCGCATCATCACGACTGTCGCCAACATCTTTCTCAGCGCGCTACCGCCAGGGGAAGGGGGCGGACTGAATATCCAGCAGGCGGTCGACGCTCCCCGCTTCCACCACCAGTACTTCCCGGATTTCCTGTACCTGGAGCCAGGCTTTCCGACATCCACTGTCGAGGGCCTGCAGGCCATGGGCTACAAGGTGAGAATTGGCGCGCCATGGCCCATCTGGTCAGATGGCGAGTGCATCGCCGTCGATCCAGCCACGGGCGACCTGCTTGGCGGCCAGGATCACCGGCATAACTTTGGAAAGGCTGCCGGCTATTGAGCGAAATGCCTGAGGAGTGCGTCGAAGCAGACCTTAGGAGTGATTCCATGAAGCCGATCATCCACACAAGGTAATAGACGCTCCTTCACATCACCGTACGGTCGCAAAGCAACTCGAAGAATGAGAGCCCAACTCGCATGCGAGGATGAGCCCACGCACCGCAGCCCCAACTTGATACAAGTCGACGCCGCCGAAGGCAGGTAGTCAGAGCGATCGTCTGTCACTGACTCCTGTGTTCAGGCTTGTCCATGCTTCAGTTTGACCAGTCCCGAGAGCCTTACCGTACCTGCGCGTGCGGGAAGATCATCTGCTTCAGGTCGAAGACCACTCCTGCTGTCAGCGCCTGTGCATTCCAGACATCCAGAACCGGAGAAAGCTCGTTCAGGTCATAGCTATGGCTGAAGTTAGCGACCAGGCTGACTCCTTTGCTCAGATTAATGGTTGGTCGCACGAAGTATCTTTTACCAACTCCGTACTGATCGCCGTTGACATTGAGGGAAAGAATAATTGCCTGCGTATTAGGACCAAGATAGACCCAGTAGTTCTCGTCGATGTTGGCCAGGCCAGCTTCCACGCGCACCCGCTTTTTGTAGCTGCGGGTCAGGGTCAGCGCATATCCTTTGCCATCAGGAAATGGATCGGCTGCTGGTGCGGCGAGGACTCCGCCGTTGATTCTCTGGTAGGCCTCAAAGAGCACCTGATCAAAAACTCTGCTCTCATGGGTATTCACCGAAACCGCTTCCCGGGTGGTCTTTAAGACATAAAAAGCTAGATCCGGCCTTGTCCAGGTGTAGTCTGCAGAAATCGATGTCCTCTTGCCGAAGTTCTTGCGACCAAGCACCTGCGTGTAGTTGTTCTTGGTGAGCGTGTCCCCCCGCGCGAAGAAGTTTGGCGTATAGAGAGCGCCAAGGTACCCCTTGGTAAAAGAGACCTCGCTCAGCCACGCTTGCTTCGGCGGTTGGATCGTGACCCGCTCACCGGTCATATACCCATCATCGTCATAACCGGTGGCCTCGGTATTGACTCCGTGGTTGATAGCAAGGCCGCCGTATTGAAACTCCACGCCTTTAACCGGAGTCGCGAAGAGGAAAAGCTGGCGCAGATAGAGCTGGCCTCCACCGGAATTGAAAAAGCCCTTGGGGAATGGTGTAGTGTCTTCCAGCAGGTACACCAGGGTCGGAGATCCCTTGGCCTCCACGTTTTTGATGAACGTGTGCTGCCCTCCACCAATAAAGTCTGCATAAGCCCAGTTAAAATAGCGGCCGCTGGACAGGTGAAAACCTACTCCGCTGCGCC
>CAXTNK010000022.1:27918-54080 GCA_964245665.1 uncultured Acidobacteriaceae bacterium | reverse complement strand
CCCCTCATCATCAAACTTGAATCTTCCATCCGCAATCAGCCGCTGTTCGCCCTGGTTGAAGCTGTGCGCATTGTCGCGATCGAAAGTGCTGCGGTAACGTGCCCCGTAGTTGAAAGTCTTCAGGTCCAGCCATCGATCAAGTGAGGTTTGCCAGGAGTGAGTGGCGACGGCCGCGGTCGTGGATGGTGTCACGACGGAAGCAGTTGCAGCTGATGAAGGTTCGCCCGAGTGCGCATCCGGCAATAGTTGCTGTGCGGAGCAGAACTGAGGGGCAAGCGCCAGGGCCATAACGTAGAGAAATTTTGCATTCATTGAGGATCTTTCCGGCCAACCGCCTTGAGAAGGTAGTCATGCCTCTTCATGACAGGTGTATCGGCGGAAGAAGACTTTCCGTGAGTCCGACCCCGGCGTTACCCTGCGAGCCGCGGAAAGGTGGCCCCATCAGGACAAACTGCGTAGTTACCAATAGACTCCGCCGTCACGTGGAACTTTCGACCCTCCTGGTAGCAAGGCTTGCTCCACAGTGAGAAGATAGAGCGTCAACCGAAAAGGAATCAGGAACCGGCACACGATGCTCCGAGCCATCTCGACACATGTTTTTCTCAAACAGCGGCTGCACCCCGGCCTGCTCGACAGCCTAAACAGGGCTGGCGCGCAGGCGATTGAAATCTTCGCCGCACAGCAGCACTTCGACTACACCAGCCGCACCCACGTCAAGGAAATTGCCGACTGGTTCGCGTCGAACCCGGTCGCCTTTCATTCCATGCACGCGCCCCTGTATTCCGACGCGGACATGGGACGCGCGGGCGGCCCGGCCGTCAACGTGGTCCATCCCGACAAATCGCGACGTATCGATTCGATGGATGAATGGAAACGCGCCCTGGAAGTAGCCGAGACGCTGCCCTTCAAGTTCCTGGTGCTGCATCTTGGCGAGCGCGGGGATGAGTGGAGTCCGCGGGTTCTTGACCATGCCGTGACGGCGCTCGAACATATGCGTGTCTTTGGCAAGCCGCTGGGCGTAAACCTGTTGCTTGAAAATATTCAGAATGATGTGACCAGGCCGGAGCATCTGCTTGAAGTCGTGCGTGTGGGTCACTTCAAGGACATTGGCGTCTGCTTCGATATCGGTCACGCAAATCTGAACGAAGGTGTTGCCGCCTCTCTCGCGCAATTGAAGCCGATTATAGGGTCCACGCACCTGCATGACAATCATGGCGAGAAGGACGAGCACCTATGGCCGGGCGAAGGCAATATCGAGTGGGAGCCGGTGATGGATGAATTGAAGACGGCGACCCGCGCACCCGCGGCTGTGCTTGAAATACATCACTCCCTCGGCGAAACCGCGGAGCATGTCATTACCCGCGCCGTCGAAACCTGGACAAAGTTTGGATTGTAGGCAATGAACGACACCTTAAAAGAAGCTGCAGCAGATACGAGTCCATCTGCACCTGTCGCAACCATCGCAACTCTTGGCCGGCATGAAGGCGAGCGCGTCACTCTGCACGCGTGGCTGTACAACCAGCGCGCCAGTGGCAAACTGCTTTTCCCTATCTTTCGTGATGGCACCGGCACAATTCAAGGCATCGTGCCCAAAGCTGCTGTGACGGAAGAAGTCTTCGAATCTGTCAAGAAGCTGACACAGGAATCGAGTGTGATTGTCGTCGGCAAAGTGCGTGCTGATGTGCGCGCACCGGGCGGCTTTGAACTCGATGTCGAGCATGTCGAAGTGATCCAGCGTGTGCCTGAAGAAACGCCGTTTCCCATTTCGCTGAAGGAGCATGGCACCGAGTTTCTGATGGAGCACCGACATCTCTGGATCCGCACGCCGCGCCAGTCGGCCATCCTGCGTATCCGCGCCGAAATTATTAAGGCTGCGCGTGATTATCTCGACGACAATGGCTTCACCCTCACAGACCCCCCGATCCTGACGCCAGCTGCGTGCGAAGGCACCAGCACGCTCTTCCCGGTGGAGTACTTCGGCGAAGAAGCGTACCTGACGCAGAGTGGCCAGCTCTATATCGAGAGCACTGCACTCGCGCTGGGCAAGGTCTATAGTTTCGGCCCGACGTTTCGCGCAGAGAAGTCAAAGACGCGACGTCACCTGACCGAGTTCTGGATGGTCGAACCGGAGATGGCCTTCGCTGACCTGAACGACCTGATGGTGCTTGCTGAGAATTTCATCAGCTTCATTGTGGGTCGCGTCCTCGAACGCCGGGCTTCCGAGTTAAAAGTCATCGAACGGGATGTCACAAAGCTCGAGACCATCAAGGCGCCGTTCCCGAAAATCAGCTATGACGAAGCCGTGGCCATGCTGCATGAAGCACATGCGAAGGGGCTGATTGAAAACAAATTCGAATATGGCGATGACTTCGGTTCGCCCGATGAGACTTATATTTCGTCGCAGTTCGACCGGCCGGTAATGGTGCATCGCTATCCCGCAAACGTGAAGGCTTTCTACATGGAGCCTGATCCGGCGAACGAAAGGTTCGCGCTCTGCGTGGATGTACTGGCGCCGGAAGGTTACGGCGAGATCATCGGCGGGTCACAGCGTATTTCGTCCTATGACCTGCTGAAGAAGCGCATTGAAGAACACAACCTGCCGCTCGATGCGTTCGGCTGGTATCTTGATCTGCGCAAATATGGCTCGGTTCCGCATGCAGGATTCGGCATGGGCATCGAACGTGCCGTGGCCTGGATCTGCGGCCTCGACCATGTACGCGAGACCATCCCTTTTGCGCGGACACTGAACCGTATTTATCCGTAATTCTTTACCCGCAGCCACGTCTGCTGCGGGCGTACCAGGAAGCATGTATGGCCCCGTTTCCAGTCAAGCCAGTTGAGAACACCGAAGTACCGCCTTCCCAGTCGCAGGCGGCTACCGTCACTCCCGGCCACAATCCTGCACGCAACGCTGTGCGCAGCGGCGTGCAGCTCTTGCCCACACGCCAGATTCGCATCATTGGCGTGCCGCTTGATCTTGGACAGATGCGGCGTGGTGTCGACATGGGCCCATCCGCTGTGCGCGTCGCCGGGCTGCAGGCCAAGCTCGAAGCACTTGGCCATGGAGTCTCGGATGGCGGCAACGTAACTGTATCTATCGCTGAGACGAACGCCGCGGGCGATGAAAACGCCCGCTATGTGAAGGAGATCCGCGAGACCTGCTGCACGGCTGCAGACATGGTAGTGAAGGCGCTTGAAGAAGGTCGCACGCCCGTGGTTCTTGGCGGCGATCATTCCGTCGCTGCCGGTACAGTGTCTGGAGTTTCGGAATTTTACCGCCGTCAGGATCAGAAGATCGGCCTGCTCTGGATTGACGCACACACTGATATCAATACGCCGGAGACTTCGCCCAGCGGCAACGTGCATGGCATGCCGCTCGCCGCGTTGCTCGGCCTGGGGCCGGGAGCCCTGGCGAATATCTATGGCTACTCACCCAAGGTCGATCCAGAAAATGTTGTATTGATCGGAATTCGTGATGTGGATCCAACGGAGCGCGAGAACATCAAGCGCGCCGGCGTTACGCATGTTTACACGATGCGCGACATTGACGAACGCGGGATGCGGACAGTGATGGAAGAAGCACTACGTGCTGCTGGTCGCGGGACAGCGGGCTATCACATCTCACTCGACATGGATTGGATTGACCCTGAAGATGCTCCCGGTGTCGGCACGCCGGTACGCGGTGGCTCGACCTATCGCGAAGCGCATCTCGCGATGGAGATTATCGCCGACCATGGACGCATGCTCAGCTTCGAGATCGTCGAAGTGAACCCGGTAATTGACGAACGCAATCGTACGGCTGACCTGGCAGTTGAACTGATTGCGTCTGCGTTCGGGAAGAAGATTCTGTAGGAACGGGCTGAGGTGGATTCGTTTACCCGGAAGGGTGAAGTGCGAGGTGGAGAAGATGCAGGTCCCTCCACTCCGCTGCGCTTCGAGCGGGATGACAAAGTGGGCTGCGCTTCGGTCGGGATGACAAAGTGAGCTATGCTTCGGTCGGGATGACCAGTTATAAACAGTTTCATCCGTTACTGATCCGGGTGGAACCCACGTCTCAGAAGCGAGACATGGGGCACCCATTCTCGATGAGCACGCTATGAGTGTGTGCGACCAAGTAAAGCATGCCTTTGCGCCGAAAGGCGCCGACGCCGATACGGCCAGTACCCAGTACCTATTGGGCGACTACTGGGACGTAGACATCGGTGCGCTCCCATTTGATATGTAACTGCGTGCTGTTGCCGTGGGTGTTCTCGAAGCTGATGCTCATGACTTCCTGCAGGTTTGGCAGCATTTTCTTCATCATGTCGACGCGGGCCAGGTCCTGCGACTGGTCATATTCCGTGCCCCACTGGCCGGTCTGCTTGTTGATGATCAGCTTCCAGGTGCTTTCTGACGGGATGGAATAAAGCGTATAAGAGCCGGCCGGAACTATCGCATCGCCGATCTTGAGATTTGCAGCTGTCTTGAGGGAGGTTGCGGGGTTCGCGCCTGTGCGCCAGACTTTGCCGTACGGCTCGTGACCACCGAAGATTTTGCGGCCGCGCACATGTGGCGTGTTGTAGTCGATAGTGATGGCCTTTCCATCGAGCATGACGGAAGCCTTGGCGGGCGGGCTCGGCATGGTTTTTGGATCTTTATCCATACTGCTGCCAGCTTGCGGACTGGCGTGGAGGGCGAGCGGGGCGGAGGCAAGCGAAAAGGCTAAGGCGGCGGCGAAAAGACATCGGGTGATCTTCATAGTTGGGTTCTCCGTAAGTACGTTTCTCTGACTCTGCAAGTCTGAGTTCGTAATCCACTTCTGTCAAAGTAATGCGCGTACGGCGAGACGCGCGTTGCGCCGGTAAAGACTGGTCCGGCCATCTTTGGGAGATGTGAGCAGCGTTATCGATCGAGGCACAGCCGACTTTCGTGGAGTCGCTCGGCTGTGCGTAGACGCTATAGTGGTTGTGACGCTTCACGCGAGTTTCAAGGAAGAACGTTTTACTTCATGGCAAAAACGACGGCGAAAAAGAAGACAAAGAAGACGGCGAAAAAGAAGCTCAGGATTGGTGTTCTGTTTGGTGGGAGAAGCGGCGAGCATGAGGTATCTCTGCTGTCAGCTGCCAGTGTTCTGAAGGCCATCGATAAGAAGAAGTATGACGTGGTGCCGATCGGCATCACCAAGGACGGCCAGTGGGTAATGGCCGGCGATGCCGAGCGGCTGCTGACCGGCAACGCCAACGAACAGGTGCTCGCCGAGGTCATCGCGCAGGGTGAACCTCTGTTGCTGCCCCCTGTTCCATCGACGAACCTGCTGCCGGACGAAGATTCAGGGCTGGCCAAGCATGCGCAGGGTGCCGGCATTACCGCGGTCGACGCCGTGTTTCCAGTGCTGCATGGAACGTTCGGTGAAGACGGCACGATTCAGGGACTTTTCGAGCTCGCAGATATTGCGTATGTCGGCTCGGGTGTGCTGGGATCTGCCGCCGGCATGGACAAGGACGTCATGAAGCGCCTGTTTGCGTCTGCCGGGCTGCCGATTACCAGACACCTGACCTTTCTGCGCAACGAATGGGCGGCCAGCCCGCGCAAGGCGACGGCGAAGATCGAGGCAGCGCTGAAGTATCCGTTGTTCGTGAAGCCGGCGAACCTTGGATCATCTGTTGGCATTTCCAAGGTGCATGACCGCAAGGAACTGGCGCCGGCGATGGAACTGGCCGGGAGTTTCGATCGCAAGATCGTGGTGGAGCAGAGTGTTGGCGGCGGAAAGGGCAAGGGGCGGGCACGCGAACTCGAAGTGGCTGTGCTGGGCAACGATGCGCCGGAAGCTTCAGTGGTCGGCGAGATTGTGCCGGGTAAGGAGTTCTACGATTACGAGGCGAAGTACCTGAGCGACGGCTCGGTGCCGATCATCCCCGCCAGGCTGTCGAGAGCTGTAGCGAAGCAGGTCCGTGAGATGGCGATTGCGGCCTTCAAGAGCTGCGATTGTGCTGGCCTTGCTCGGGTAGATTTCCTGCTTGAGCCCGATTCGCCTTCAGGAAAGCCGGGAAAGCTGTACCTGAACGAGATCAATACGCTGCCGGGGTTTACGAGCATCAGTATGTATCCCAAGCTGTGGGATGCTACCGGATTGAAGTACTCGGACCTGATCGACCGCCTGATTGCCTTGGCGATCGAGAGACGGGCTGAGCGGGACGCGACGAGCTTCAGCATCAAGTAGTACTGCGCCTGCGGCGAGACGGGCATTGCGCCGGTAAAGACTGGTCCGACCAGGTGGCGCGCCTGGCGAACGGAGGTCGTTCAACTTCGCTCAGGATGGCACTTCTGCTGACTGGCCATCGAAGACAATTTCTCTCAGGAACACTGGACGCCCATGCGGTGTCTATGTAGGGAGAGGCCGGCATAGACACCGCGGCTGACGGGCGGTAGCATCCGAAATGACCATGACCTTACTCGACGCACCTGTATACAACGAAGCACGCGCAAAGAAGCGCCGTAATATTCTCATCGCCCTGAGCGTGTTTGTCGTTGTGCTGGCGGGGCTGGCGTGGTGGTTCTGGACCTGGCCGCAGCAGCACAAGGTGAATAACTTCTTCGCCGCCGTCGAAGCGAAGGATTTTCCCAAAGCCTTCGGATTATGGAATAACGATCCTGACTGGCAGCAGCATACTGAACGGTATAAGACCTATCCTTATGGAAAGTTCCTGGTCGACTGGAGTTCGTCGAGCGATTATGGCGTGATCACCAGCCACAAGATCGTCATCGACAAGAGCTCAGGTTCGGGCGTGATCATCGGCGTGGATGTGAATGGCCGCAAAGTGCCGATGTTCCTATGGGTCGAGAAAAAGAGCGGTACTATTGGATTCTCGCCGTTTGAGCTCACGTACGGCCAGTAGCAAATTAAGGTCACAACACAAGGGGACTGCGATGGCAGTCCCCTTGTGATTGCCATCCTGACTCAGACGTGAACGGGTTCGAGGGCTTTGCGAAGTGTCGCTGCGTCCTCGATATGCGAACAGTGCTGGCTGCGGTCGATCTGGCGCAGCAGGCCGGTCAGCACTTTTCCTGGACCGACTTCGAAATACTGCGTTATCCCTTCGGCAATCAGCACTTGCATCGACTCGACCCAGCGCACCGGCGCCGTCACCTGCCGGATCAGCGCATCGCGCTCGGTGTCGCCATCGGTGACGATCTTCGCGTCCACGTTGCAGACCAGGGAAAACGCAGCTTCGTCGAAGCGGATACGGTGCAGGACGTCGGCGAGGCGATCCTGCGCCGGCTGCATCAGCGCGCAATGGAAGGGCGCGGAAACGTGCAGCGCCACGACCTTCTTGGCGCCACCCAGCTTTGCAAGTTCAGACGCGTGCGCGACTGCCCCCGCTGAGCCCGAGATGACGATCTGCTCCGGCGAGTTCAGGTTGGCAGCGGAGACAGGCTCCCCTGTCTCAGACTGCGCCTGGGCACAGAGATCGATGACCGGCTGCGCTGCCAGACCGAGGATGGCCGCCATGGCGCCGACGCCTTCCGGCACAGCCTCCTGCATGAAGCGTCCGCGGAGTTGCAGGGCCCTGATGGCGTCAGCAAAATCCAGCATGCCTGCGGCGACGGCGGCCGAATATTCTCCCAGCGAATGCCCGGCGACGTGGGTCGGCGTGATGTTGTGGTTGCGCAACACGCGGTCGACTGCAACGGAGACGGTGAAGATGGCGGGCTGCGTGTACTCCGTCTGCCTGAGCTGGTCGGCGGGGCCGTCGAAGCAGAGCCGGGAGATGGAGAAGCCGAGGGCGTCGTCTGCTTCTTCAAAGGTCTGACGCGCGACGGTGAAGTTCTCGGCAAGGTCGCGACCCATGCCAACGGTCTGTGAACCCTGGCCGGGAAACAGGAAGGCGATTTTTTCAGAGACGAAGGGGTGGGCTGAAGTGCTCATGGCAGTGGCCATTTTCGCACGATTGCGTCGACAGAGGAACCAGTCCGTTATTTTGCGTGAGGCGGTTCCTGTGAAAACAGCCACGGCTGATTTCATCCGGGAAGGAGATGGAGATATTTCGTATGAAGTTACCTATAACGCCGTTTATCCGCCAGCTCCGAACTGGGCGAGTGACTCGGCCTGTTGTCGTTACTTGAATGCCGCGCCGGGCGAGTCACTTCCGAGAAGCCGACCTATCAGGACTAATCTTTAGCCGGATAGAGCCGTTCACGCAACCAGAAGGATACGTTCACTAAGCCGATGAGGGCGGGAACTTCAATAAGCGGCCCAACCACGCCAACGAACGCTTCTCCTGAATTCAGCCCAAATACAGCCACGGCCACAGCTATCGCCAGCTCAAAATTGTTCCCTGCGGCGGTGAAAGACAGGGTGGCTGACTGCGCGTAGTCAGCGCCCAAGCGTTTTCCCATCCAGAAGCTCACCAGGAACATGATGAGGAAGTACACGACTAATGGGACGGCAATCTTTACTACGTCCAGCGGCAGCCGCACGATCAAATCACCCTTGAGCGAAAACATCACCAGAATTGTGAACAGCAACGCGATGAGCGTCAGCGGACTGATACGAGGTACAAAGCGTGTTCGATACCACTCCTCGCCTTTCGCCCTGGTGAGTGTGTATCGCGTCAGGAAGCCCGCAGCAAACGGCACGCCCAGATATAAGCCAACACTTTTCGCTATCTGCTCGATGCTGATATTTACCACGCTTCCCTGAAGGCCAAACCACCTTGGCAACACTGTAAGGAACGCCCACGCATAGAAGCTGTAGAAGAGAACCTGAAATACGCTGTTGATGGCTACCAATCCAGCAACGTAATCGGCATCGCCTTCCGCCAGCTCGTTCCAGACCAGCACCATTGCGATACATCGGGCGATACCGATCAAGATCAGCCCTCGCATGTAAGCGGGGCTGTGCCGAAGGAAGATCACAGCGAGCAGAAACATCAGAATCGGTCCGATAAGCCAGTTCTGAACCAACGACAACCCCAACACGCGCTTGTTGCGGAAAACTTCGCCCAACTTCTCATAGCGAACCTTCGCCAGCGGCGGAAACATCATGACGATCAATCCAATTGCGATTGGAATGTTCGTAGTCCCAGTCTGAAATTGGTTTACGAACGCGGCGGTGCCGTGTACGAGGTGCCCGATGCCAACTCCCAGCGCCATCGCAAGAAATATCCAGAGAGTAAGGAAGCGGTCGAGGAAAGAGAGCTTCTTTCGCTGGGTGGGGGCGCACAATGCTGTACTCACTGACGCACCTCGCAGCACTCCACAGCAACAGGCATCGGAGCACCCTCAAGATCGTACTTCGCAGGGCTACAGCAGGCTTTGGTGAGCCGCGCCCGGTCTGTTTGCATCGCCTTGTCTTCCTTCAGCCATTCGAGCGTCTGCCGGAGTATCTGGGTAGCTCCAATGTGCGGCGGCATAACGATGCGATAGTGCATCCACTTCCCATCGCGCCGTGCCGACACAATGCCTGCATTCCGAAGGTAGGCCAGATGACGGGAAATCTTCGGCTGTGGACCGCCAAGGATTTCCACGAAGTAGCAAACGCAGACTTCTTGCTCACCTATGAGATTAAGAAGGCGCAGGCGCGTGTTGTCGCCGAGAGCTTGAAAGAAAGTCTGCATATCGAACTGAGTTTTGACGGCCATGCTTTATATATATGCGTTGACGAATGTGATTGCAACAGATATATTTGCGTAGACGTATGTGAGGTGAAGTAATGGCAGAGATTCTAGAGTCGGTGGGGTCGAAGTATGGCGCGGTCGCAGAGAGTACGCTTTCCAGCAACCACGCGGGGGTTAAGGCCGTTGCCGAGGCGTTCGGTTATTCAGCGGAGGAACTGACGTCCATTCCGGCAGAGGCCAACATGGGTTTGTCCTGCGGCAACCCGACCGCGACTGCGCACCTGCGAGCCGGTGAGGTCGTAGTGGATCTTGGCTCTGGTGGAGGCCTGGATGTGTTTCTGGCGGCGAAGATGGTTGGACCGCAGGGCCGGGCTATCGGCATCGACATGACACCCGCCATGATTGAGCGAGCGCGGGCAAACGCGGAGGTTGGAGGGTACACGAATGTGGAGTTTTATCAGTCCACAATCGACAACATTCCGTTGCCGGACGCTTCGGTCGATTGCGTCATCTCGAACTGCGTTCTAAACCTTGCGCCTGATAAACCTGCTGTCTTTCGTGAGATCGCCCGCATTCTCAAACCGGGTGGACGCCTTGCAGTGAGTGATATTGCTCTTAAGGCAGAGCTTCCAGAGGTTATCGCGAAGAGCATGGCGGCCTATGTCGGCTGCATCGGTGGTGCTATCAGTTTCGCTGACTACCGCGCCGGACTTCTGGCTGCTGGCTTCGCACATGTGGAGATTGTGGACAGTGGGGCAGACCTGAACGCCTATGCAAAGGTGGAGAACCAGTCCGGCTGTTGCTTTCCAGCTGTGGGTGAGAGTTCATGCTGCTCCCCTGCCGCAGCGGCCGAAACGGCGACACTCCACGAAGAACTCTCAGACCTTCTGAGCAAATATGACGTGAACGCCGCAGCCGCAAGCGTGAAGGTGTACGCCATCAAACCAAGGTCGGGCGTGTAATGTTCACAATCATTTTCGCTTGCGTTCACAATGCGGGGCGGTCGCAGATGGCCGCAGCATTCTTCAATCATTTGGCAGACCCACAGAAAGCTAAGGCTGTGTCTGCGGGTACTGAACCGGGCGAGCGCGTCCATCCCGAAGTGCAGGCCGTCATGCAGGAAGTTGGAATAGACCTCAGCGGCGCGAGGCCGCAGAAACTCACCGAAGAGCTCGCGAAAGGAGCCGACTTGCTCATCAAGATGGGTTGCGGTGACAAATGCCCCTACGTGCCTGGTCTCCGCAGAGACGATTGGCCTCTGCGCGATCCGAAGGGGCTATCCCCGGCGGAAGTCCGGAGGATACGCGATGAAGTGAAGTTAAGGGTTCAAGGACTTATTAACCAGGAAGATCTCGGTTGATCCTGAGAAACGCCCTCTCGTAAGAGGTCATTCTTGACGAGCGAAAATTGCCGAGTCACGCATCCAGCAATGATGTACCTCAAAAGTAGCCTTTTCGGAAACTTGCTCGCCGGGAAGCGCCGGATGCGTAACGAACTCACGAAGGTACTTAGTCACAAGCAGTCTGAGGCGTCTCGCAGACGACTATCCAGGTGCTATCTCACAGACCATCGGCGGATGGTCCGAACGTTCCGGGCACAGGCTGGTTGAGCAGTCGCAGGTAGACGGTCAGTTGTCCCCGATGATGGATCATGTGGTTGATGGCAATATTGCGGTACGCAGCGTAACGCGTGCCGGTAAAGACAGGCTCGCCTTTCCTGCTCAGCCTCCAGGTTTCATCAAAAGCGGCATCTGTTGTGCTGTCCATGGCAGCTACGGCCCCGGCAGCCAGTTCGTCGAACTCGGCCAGCAGCTTGTCCCTGGTCGCCATACGCAGGATCCTGCGTGGATCAGACGGTGTCTGCATGTCGATCCCGGGAAGCGTCAGAATGAGGGCCGCAAAGCCGGCAAATTCGGCTGTGTGACCTGCCAGTCGCATGAGAAGCATGGACTTCTCATGCGGCTTGTAGTCGTTGTGTCCGTCCGGAACGGCTTCCAAAACGCGGCGGGTCTTCGCAAGTTCCTGCTTTAGTTCCGGAACCAGGTGGGTACTCAGCAGGCAGGTCTCAGTCATGTGTGGCTCCAGTCTAGACATAGTTTGGATGAGGGTCACCGGCTCTCCCTGACTGGAAATTCAAGGTCAGTGCCGAAAGCCATGCGCGCAGCCCGGTTAGCCGTCCAGCCGCTGTAACGGTATGCTGGAAGTCGACCGATGTTATTCAACTCACTTGGCTTTGTTGCCTTTTTTATTGTTGTCACCTGCCTGTATTATGCGCTGCCATGGTCAGGGCGATGGAAGATGCTGCTGGTAGCCAGCTGCTACTTCTACATGGCGTTTGTGCCGATCTACATCCTCATTCTGCTGGCCACGATCCTGATCGATTACTTCATGGGGATCCTGATCGCGGATGCCGAGGGCCCGCGCCGCAAGACCTACCTGGTCATCAGTATCGTGTCGACGTGCGCAGTGCTCTTCATCTTCAAGTACTACAACTTCTTCATGTCGACGAGCGACCGCGTCAGCCACCTGCTGGGCTTCTCGCCGAATCTCCCTTACAGTCACCTGATCCTGCCGATCGGGCTGTCCTTCCATACCTTCCAGAGCCTCAGCTATGTGATCGAGGTGTACATGGGACGGCAGGCCCCGGAGCGTCATTTCGGGATCTATTCGCTGTATGTCATGTTCTATCCGCAGCTGGTCGCAGGACCGATCGAGCGGCCGCAGAACCTGCTGCACCAGTTCTATGAGCATCACCATTTCAGCGTCGACAACCTGATGCGCGGGCTGTCCATGATGGCCTGGGGCTACTTCCAGAAGATGGTGATCGCAGACCGGGCAGCCATGTATGTGAACCGCGTGTATAGCAGTTGGCGCGGCGCCTCCGGTCTCGAGTTATTGATCGCGTCAGTACTGTTTGCAGTGCAGATCTACACGGATTTCGCCGGCTACTCCTACATAGCGATCGGCGCTGCCCGGGTGATGGGCTTCGAGTTGATGACCAACTTCAACCATCCGTATTTCGCAAAAAGCATCGGTCAGTACTGGGGTCGCTGGCATATTTCGCTCAGCACCTGGTTCAAGGACTACGTGTATTTTCCCCTCTTCGGCGATGGAATGACCGTGCCGCGCCATTATCGTAATCTGCTGATTACGTTTGCCATCAGCGGCCTGTGGCATGGAGCCAACTGGACGTACGTGATCTGGGGCGTGTACAACGGCCTGCTGCTGGTGATGGAAGGCTTGATCGGCAAGTGGTGGGGCAAAGGCTGGGCATGGACCACGGCGCGGCATGTCGTGACGCTTATCCTTGTGCTGATTGGCTTTATCTTCTTCCGTTCTCGGACGGTGCCCCAAGCATTCGAGATTATCGGCCGGATTGCCACGTCTACTTCGCTGACGAAAGCGAGCTTTGAACAGGCAATCCTGGTGGCGACCGGCGACTCTTCATCGCTGGCGCTGATGGCAGCAACATTTCTTCTGACAGCCGGGATGTTCATCCTGGAAGCGATGCAGGAAGGCCGGAAGGCATTCTTCAAAGACAGCATTGCGCAATCCGTGCGCTGGCAGGCCGTGGCGATCGTTCTGTTATTCCAGGCAGTGATGATCTTCGGCGTACTGCGCGCATCTTCGTTTATCTACTTCCAATTCTGACCCTGTACTTTCAACTATGAAGACTCTTCTCAAAACGGTTCTGAGCGCGTTACTGCTGTTGTCGCTGCTGGTGTGGATCAAGTATCGATTCGAACATCACCTGGCGCCGACGACGAGCGGCATCCAGGGCGAACTGCGTGGACAGAAGAACGACATTCTGCTGATCGGGTCTTCTCATACACGGCAGGGGTATGACGCTGCGCTGCTCGAGAAAAATACAGGCAGGCATGCCTTCATCGTCGCTTATGACGGAGTTGACCTGGCGAGTATGCTGCCGCTGGTGAAGACTCTGCTGGCTGATCCGGCAAGACGGCCGAAATTGCTGGTGATTGAAGCAAACGGCGGAAACCTGGGTCGCGGGCCCGAGATCGAAGAGCCACGATTCTTTTTCGATGCACCGCCGGAAATGAAGCGTTTGCTGATCCGCGACTACCTGCGGACGCATCATGGACGCAGCGCGTATGTAGACTCCTGGACACTGATTGCAAACCGCGGCAGTGAACTGATCCTGGCCTGGCCGCTGGTGCACGGCGCGATCGATAGCCTGTCATACAACGGCAGTTACCTGAACAAAACGGCGCCAGGCACCGCACCGGAAGCCTTTCCGGGATTGCGCGTGCCTGTTGCCGGCAGTGTGCCAAATCGCGACCAGCTGGCTGCGCTTCAACAAATGGTGACTTTGGTTGAGGCAGATGGCGTGAAGATGATCTTTGCCGATCCGCCGATGCCGGCGCCTGTGGAGGCGCAGCCGCAGATCGTGGCGCTGCAAGGGAGCTTCAAGGCATTCGCGGCTAGTGCGGGGATTCCGTATGTGGATGGCGCCGAGGGTTTCCCAACGATGGATCCCGCGATGTTTACCGATTCAAACCATCTGTCGACAGCCGGTCGTGCGCTGTATACCTCACGATTCGCCGAGGCAATCAAGCCCGAGCTTCCTTAGCAGCTCCGATACTTGAGCCTGCTAACCGTTACGTTTCGGCTGGAACCGCGACTTTCTGCGCCAGCGCCTCTTCAATTGAGTCATTTACACCGGCCTGCGAGAACTCGGCGGCGACGCGGATGCCGTTGAAGATGGCGCGATCATTGGACGATCCATGGCCGATGATGCAAACGCCGCGCAGGCCAAGAAGTGGGACGCCGCCGTACTCGGTGTAGTCGAGACGCTTCTTGAATTCGCCGAAAGCCTTGCGGGACAGGAGAGCTCCGACTTGCGCGGTAACAGTCGAGGTGAGTGCAGCACGCAGTTCGGTGGTGAAAAGCTTGGCCAGGCCTTCGCTGGTCTTGAGCGCGACATTGCCGACGAATCCGTCGCATACGATCACGTCCGCGCTTCCGTTGTAGATATCGCGACCCTCGACATTGCCCATGAACTGGATTGGCAGCTCCTTGAGAGCCGCAAATGCGTCGCGCGTAAGCTCGTTGCCCTTGGTCTCTTCTTCGCCGATCGAGAGCAGTCCCACGCGAGGATTTTTGATACCCAGCATGCGCTGGGCATATACGTTGCCCATGACAGCGAACTGGACCAGGTGCTGAACTTTGCAGTCCACGTTAGCCCCGACATCGAGCAGGATGGAAGGCTGGCCGCTGCTGGTTGGCATGATGGAGGCAAGTGCCGGCCGGTCAACGCCGGAAAGCGCACCCAGCACCATCTTAGAGGTGGCCATGGCTGCGCCGGTATTGCCTGCCGTAAAAAAGCCGGCGACCGTTTTATCTTTGACCAGCTTGAGGCCGACGCGCATGGAACTGTTCGGCTTTTTGCGGATCGCGGTAGCGGCCTTGTCGTCCATCGTGATCCATTCATCGGTGTGATGAATTACGATCGGCAGTTCATCCAGGTACCTGCGAAGCGTCGCGCGGGCCTCCGAGGCTGTGCGCATCTGGTTCCGGCGCAGACTGGCGCGCGCAGCCGCCCGCAACCCGGCACGGATCCTGTCCTCAGGACCTACCAGGTGAACGCGGACGGGCAGATTGCGGCAGGCCAGGATCGCTCCCCGTATCTCCGGATCGGGCGATTTATCTGACCCCATGGCATCGAGGGCGATGTCCAGCAGTTGCGGCATCAGGCTTTCTTAGGGAGCGCGGGCTTGAAGCAATTTTGGAAAATAAGTGGCCGTGCTTTCAATATTCCAGTTGGCCCTTTCTTGACGAAAAAGCCAGCAGAGACCACCACTTCGGTCTACATCATTTCCAAACTGCTTAAGCTTCCTTGACTTCGAGAACTTCGCGGCCCTTGTAGGTGCCACACTTGGCGCAGGCATGGTGGGGCAGTTTGCGTTCGTGGCAGTTCGGGCATTCGGAAGTAACAGTTTTCGTCAGAAAGTCGTGGGAGCGGCGCTTGGCGGTGCGCTGCTTGGAGTGTCGCCGTTTTGGGTTAGGCATTGCAGTTTCCTTTCAAACAGCGTCTACGCACAAAACTCCTGCCATTTGGCTCTGCTTGCAGCAAAGCTGGCGGAGAGGCGCACGCTTGAATCTTTAGTCTCAAATCCGTAGTTCAGTCCCGCTTATTGCTTGACCTTGGTGCGGAGTTCACCCAGGGCGGACCAGCGTGGATCAACTGGAGCGGCCTGGCACTTGCAAGGTTCATGGTTCAAATTACTGCCGCAGTGAAGGCAGATACCCTTGCAATCCTCACCGCAAAGCGTTCTGGCAGGCAGGGAAAGAAGCACCTGCTCACGCAGGACATCCTCAAGCGCAAGACTGTCATTCTGATAGTACCCGATTTCCGTCTCCGAGGTCGAGATAGCATGCTCGGAACTGTCGGAATCAGTGCCGATTGGTCGAAAGATGAGATCGAATTCGCCCGAAATGGGATGCTGAACAGGGTCGACGCACCGAGCGCATGGCACTTCAAACTTGCTGCTGTAACTGGCGCGCAGGCGAATATCGTAGACGATATCCCGTGGGCCGCGATGCTCTTCAAGCAAATCGGCACGGCCGGTTGCGTGCATCCCGCCGATCTGGAGGATGTCAGTGCCATAATCGATGGCTCCCGGCGGGAGCGTCACGTCAAATTCCAGCGGCTGCTGCTGGAGGTTAGAAATCGTAATCTGCATGGGAAGTCTCTCCCTTAACGATACGCGATACGGTGGGCGGCCGTCAGGCTCCGCTATGTGATCTTCCAACTTGTTGGCTAGAAGCGGTAGTAGACACCGATGGCTGGTTCGTGGGTGTTACGCAGTTTATGGGTGTTGAGCGCTTCGAACTTGAAGTTGGGATCTTTGTATTCGTCATCCCGGTACTGGACGCGCACACCGAGGCGGCTGGTCACCATCTTCTGTACACCCAGACTGTAGACAAACATCGGGAGCGATTGCGATGGCGGCGGCGATGAAATGATATTGACCGCTCCGCCATATTGCGAAGGCGAAAAAATGATGCCGCCCGCGCCGATCGAGCCGAAGACATGCAGACCACGATAGACGTTGCGATCTACGAGATACGCGAGCGAGAACTCATTTGTATTGTGCTTGATGCGATAGGTGCCGAAGTAATAAGTGTCACTGTACCGGGTGTAACCGTAGTTCGCCTCGTACCCGAACCACCAGCGGGGACTCTGCCGGAAACTAACCATGCCGCCGCCGGAAGAGGTCGTATCCGTTCGGATGCTGTTGCCATTGATGTACTGGCTCACCTGGGCAAAGCCGCTGACGGCAACATCGCGCCTGTAAGTATCCTTTGGTTGCTGCACAACGCGTGCAGTCTGCACGTCCGTGCTGGAGGAGGATTGAGCATCGGTCATGGCCGGCGGCGCTGTCGGTTGCGGAGGAGGCGGTTGCTGGCCGGCGGGCGTCGAAGTGGCAGGCGTCTGCTCGGACTGGGCAGAGAGCGCAGCCGCGCTGGTCAGCGTCAGGAACATCAACATGGACGGCAAAGCCACGCGGCGGATAAGGGGCAGGGCGGACGAGCGCTGGAACTGCATGGAGAGGATGGTGGCTCCTGGTTGCGACAAGAAAATGCGGAGTGCGTTGCGGCGGTGTCGACAGCTCGCAGGCAGGTCCGTATCCAGATTAGAGCACTCCGCCGCCATGCGCCACTTTTCGCCCACCATCTGACGGGCGCTTCTGGAAGCGCAAGGTCACTGCCTGCGAATTGAAAGGCTGATGTCACATCCCAACGAGATCGCGCCAGGCCTCGCCCTTTCCCATGAAGAGGCGAATGGCAGCAATGCCGGCAGCCCCTGCTGCGACGCACTGTTGAGCGTTGGCTGCTGTCACTCCCCCGAGGGCGAAGACAGGCATCGGCGCGGCAAGCTGGCAGGCTTCGCGGAAGATAGCGAGACCCATGCCGGGCCGGCTCGTTGGCGACCCGGTCTGCGGCGGTCCCTCGGTTGCCGCAGGCTGGCGCAGACGCTTTTCGAACACAGGCGAAAGCAGCGCTACGTCGGCTCCCAGGTCACGCGCCCGGACCACTTCGGCATCCGAATGGCAGGCGACGGAGATGGTTGCTGTCGTCTTGTGCTGGTCAAAGACGTTCCGCGCCGCCCGGATAGCTTCTGCCGTCCAGCCGGCCGGCAGGTGTACGCCGTCTGCTTGCACTGCTGCAGCCGAGCGTGGGGTCCCATTGATGAGCACGCGCGTGCGGGTTCCTCTGGCGGCTTTCACGACCGCTTCGCTCCACGCGGCAAGTTCGTCGGTCGAAAGGTCCTTTTCGCGCACCTGAATGTAATTCACGCCGGCTTCAGCCCACTGGCGGGCAAGAGCACCCAGGGTTGCGGGGCCAGTTGAGCCCGTTGGGATGGAGAGCAGCGAGCGGTCGGTAATGGCATACAGCTGCAAGTCTGGCTCCGTGAGGCGGATAGCAATCTGCGCCTGTGACCAGCTTAGAGCGGATTTCGTTATGTCGTGAAGCTTCTTGCGTTCTCACGGTAGCAGACTGCTCCAAAACACCATCCGGTGCCTTCTCTTCGCTGTACATCCTGTCGAAAGTTGCCTGGCCGCCGTCAATCACACTTTCTCCAATGCGCTCACTGGATTCGAGTGTAGGACCATGGCGGCCGCCTTGCTGGATTCATTTGGAATAAATAAAGGCCTCGAGCGAATTCGGGACAAGGCATCCCGAATCGGGATTCTAATCTGCAATCGATAGCGAACGAGTATTGCCTCTGCCGCGCTTTCCGGTAGGCTAAGGGCAGGCATGAATACTTACGATCTGATCATCCTCGGTTCCGGACCAGCTGGCCAGCGCGGCGCATTTTTTGGGACCAAGAAGGGCAAGCGCGTTGCCGTGGTCGAAAAAATGCGCAAAGTGGGCGGTGTCTGTATCAATACCGGCACCATCCCCAGCAAGACTATGCGCGAAGCTGTGCTGCACCTCTCCGGCTATAACTACCGGTCGGTTTACGGCATGAATTACCGCGTGAAAGAACGGATCACGATGGCTGATCTTGCTTTCCGCGTACAGCATGTCATCAAGACTGAAGTGGATGTGACCGAAGCACAGCTGTCACGTAACAATATCGATGTCTTGTATGGCGTGGGCAGCTTCGAGGATTCGACGCACATCCGCGTGACCAGCGAAGAGGGTTCGCAGGTATATGAAGCGGCGAACATCATGATTGCTACAGGGACCCGGCCGGCCAACTCGCCGAAGGTGCCGATCAATGGACGCAATATTATCAACAGCGACCAGGTGCTTGATCTGCCGAGCCTGCCGAAGACCATGATCATTGTGGGCGGCGGCGTGATCGGCGTGGAGTACACCTGCATGTTTGCCGCGCTCGGCGTGCGCGTGACGCTGATAGAGAAGCGGCCCAAGCTGCTGGAGTTTGCAGACCAGGAGATTGTCGAGGCGCTGAGCTACCACCTGCGCGACAGCCGAGTCACCATGCGTCTGAATGAAGAAGTGGAGAGCGTGGAAGAGACGCCGGAAGGCGGGGTGGTCGCAAACCTTGAAAGCAAAAAGCGCATTTCGGGCGACGCTCTTCTCTACGCAGTGGGGCGCTCGGGCAATGTGCAGGAATTGAACCTGGAACTGGCTGGGATCGAAGCAGATGCGCGCGGCCGCATTGCGGTTGATAAAGACTACCGGACCAAGACGCCGAACATTTTTGCCGTCGGTGATGTCATTGGCTTCCCTTCACTCGCTTCCGTCTCGATGGAACAGGGCCGCATCGCAGTCGCGCGCGCATTCAGTGACACCGGCACGTACTCCAACCCGAGCTTCTATCCCTACGGCATCTACACCATTCCCGAGATCAGCTTCATCGGCAAAACCGAAGAGCAGTTGACCGATGAAGACGTGCCGTACGAAGTGGGCGTTGCCTACTATCGCGAGATTGCGCGCGGCCAGATCCGCGGTGATACGACGGGGCGTCTGAAGATAGTTTTCCATCGCGGGACGCGGGCAATCCTCGGCGTCCATATCATTGGCGAAGGGGCGAGTGAACTGCTGCACATCGGTCAGGCTGTTATGGCACTGGGCGGCACAATCGACTACTTCATCGACACCGTGTTTAACTATCCGACGCTGGCGGAATGTTATAAGACAGCCGCCTACAACGGGATTAACCGCCTGGGTCGCATGGAAGGTTAACTGCTCAGGGGATTAGCTGAGATTCTCAGCAGGAAGAGCTGCCGGATGCGAATCCCATCGTCAACTCGATGCAATTGCTTCAAGGGAAATATTGGAAATACGGCTCAATCTACCATCCGCATATGCCACGTTAGCAGATAACGATTGTGACAAGGGTTTCGAGGTAAGAGGACCAAGTATGGCAAGTACCATCGGTGTGATTCTCACCACCAGCATTGCTGCAGGACTTTTGCACGGGCACGAACTTGTTGGCCCGTTGCGTCACTTTCCCGAAGACACCGAGGAGACCGGCGGCCTGATCGATCTGCCGACGGAAAGCCTTTGCACAGCCATCTGTGACCAGGTAGAGGCGCTGGCACCGACTTCAGGCGGCATCGAAGCGATTGGCCTTGCCATGCCGGGCATCATCCGCAATGGCGTAGTTGAAGATTCGCCCAACCTGGCCCAGTTGAAAGGCGCGCGCATCCAGGACGTCGTAAGTACGGCATTGAAAGATCGCGGTATCACCGCCAGTCTGAGCGTGCTCAACGATGCCGACGCCGTCGCAACCGGCATAGCCGCGACGCGCGGAAAACTGGATCGCCTCGTTCGCGTGTGGACACTGGGCAACGGCATCGGCTTCGGTCGCTATCCACTCGTCGAAGGCGTATGGGAAGGTGGTCACACGATCATCAGTCTCGATCCCAAGGAGAAATTCTGCGGCTGTGGCGGCGTGGGCCACATGGAAGGCATCATGGGCAATCGCGCCATGCGTCTGCGCTTCCTCGACATGGAGCCAGAAGAAATCTTTGCCCAGGCCAAGACCGGCGACCAGCGCTGTCTCGACTTCGTCAAACGCTGGCACCGCGCCCTCGCCGCCGCTACTGCCAACTCCATTCACATGGACGGCCCGGGCCGCTTCTACCTGACCGGCCTCAATACCCGCTTCCTCGAGATGAGCCTGCTGAAAGACTATCTATGGGAAATGGTGAAGATGAGCCCGCTGCAAAGTTACTCCCTTGAAGTCATCGATCAGACATCGGAACTCTCCGTCATCGGCGCCGGCGCGGCCGCCAGCATCGCCGGGAAAGCGTAAGCCTCCGGCGGCCCCTGCGCGGGGCTGCGGTACTTGCCGTACGGGCATCCCTTGCGAAATGGAAGACAGAAGGATGAAGCTCTTCTGTGTTCCATTTCACTATCACACCTCCCGGGAACAATGAACGAACTAGCTGCTCTTGTCTTGGCCCGTCAACTTGTCTATCACCTGAAATCTGAAGTCGTTGCTGGGATTAGACGACTCAACTTTGTAAAACCAGGTTCATGCCGCCCTTCTCTGAAGTTGATGACGTAGATGAGGTCTCCTTCGTCATGCTGCAGCCATCCACTTCCAACATTCCCAAGTAGTTCAATGTATTTTTCTGTCTCGTGATTTCCTTCGAAGAGCATGATCTTTATGAGCGCTTTGACTGCGAGTAGCTTGCAAAAATCGTTGACTACTTCACTTGGCGATTCGCTCCATTCGGATTCAAGTGCGAGAAGGAGTGCTTTGCCTTTCCCATCCGAAGACCTGAAATACCAAACAGCGTCGATGAGCCACTCTCTGTGTTTCAGTTCGTCGACATCGAGCGTTCCGTAGAACTCGAGCTGGACCGACTCATTTCTAGCAATTCGCTCCATCACCTGTTTTACGGCTAATGTCCAAGCCCTGTAGCCATCACCGGCGGCGACCATGGGAACCTGATCAATCAGATCGGCTACGATCTCACGGTGGCGAGTCCTGAGTTCTGCGAAAGAAATGCTGGGATTGGTTGCGGGGAGTATCTCATTCATCGAGAAACGCTAACACGCCGTCGTCCATGCCGTAATTAAAAAGCCTCCCTCGCTTTTCGCGGGGAAGGCTTTTGAGTATGCCCGTACGGCAAGTACCGCAACCCGCGCAGGGGCTGCCGGAGGCTAGCTCGCGTTAGCCGACCTTGCGGTCGTCGGTGAGGATGGAGTCGAGCAGGCCTGAAAGGTTTTCGGCGCGATGGCGGAGGCTGCTTTCGGTTTCGTTGATGGAGCCGCTGAGGGCGCGGTACTGGGCTTCGGTGCGTACGAGCTGGTCAGCGATGTTGAGGGCAGCGAGAACGGCAACGCGGAGGGAATCGACAGTAGTGCCCCCGGCAGCGACGGCGCGCATTTTGCCGTCCACGATCAAAGCCAACTGAGTGATATACGCCGGGTCTTGGCCGCGCAGGTGGTAGGCCTGGTCGTAGATGTCGACAGTGACCGGCGAGGAGGATAGATCGCTGGCCGGTGAGGACGACTGCTCGAGCTGATTGTCTAGGCCATCGTCAGTTGGGCGCTCCTGGCGATGTTCATCAGGGCGTTCGTCGACGCGGTCTTCGAAGCGCTCTTTGAAAAAGCGATCTTCGGTACTATCTGTGTTCTGCTCCGTCAACCGCTCCTTAAGCTGGTGTTCGACTTCTTTGACTTGGTCCATAGCGCTCAATTCTTTTCAAGAAGTTCGGGGATGCGCGTCAGGCGCCGGTAAATTCATCAAGGTGCTGCAACAGGCGTTCAACCCGCTGGCGGACCTGGTCACGTTCACCCTGCAATTGCGAGAGATCGCCTTCCAGCCGCTTGATCTGGTCGCCATGTTCGGAGAGGCGCAAGTTCTGGCCTTCGATGTGTGTCGATTGTTCGTTCAATCGGCCGGTGGTTTCTTCAAGCTTCAGTTCGAGTTCGAGAGATTGCTCTTCAGCTGCGTTGGCGCGTTGTTCGGCGGCGGCACGCAACTCTCTTTCCTTGCGCAGCAGATCGATAGCGCGCAGCACTCGCTGTTCAAGCGCCTGGAATGCAACGGCCTGTTCTTCACTATGGTTTGTTTCGCGAATTTCGTGTTCGATGGCTGGGCTTGACATAGGTCCTCACGACGTTTGGCTGGTGTTCGCCCTGTTGACCAAAGTATATCGCTTTGAAGTGACTGGTTCGGAACAGGAAAAGAGAACAAAAAAAGATTTGCGAGCCCGACTCGCCAAGAGCACTTCGCGAAAAGCCCGGATGGCTCCCCATTGCGAACCGTCTTTCACGAGTCCCATGAACCGGTGCAGAAAGAGGAACCACGGCAGATTCCTCCGATTGTGCTTTGTCGAGATGCGCAGCATAACGGCGAGATGGTCATTGGCAGAAGATCCCTCGAGGCCGTACGGCTACCGATTTAACGGCTGTATTCGTACAGGATTTCCTCAGAGCCTCGAGTTTCACCAATCAGCTTATAGCCTGCACGCAAAAAAACATCAGTGCACGAGCCGCAACTGCTGAGCCTTTCATCGCCTCTGCCATAGACATAGAAGTGATCGTGCGTCGTAAAAAAACTGGCAAAGTCAGTTGTACGGAGATCCACGTGGGCCCAGTTTGCAAGGGCCCGGTATCCTCTCAAGCACGCATCGGACGGGGTGGGAGCGCCGAAATAGAGACGCTGCACGATCGAGGGGGGCGCGTAGCGGAACAGGTAAATATACTTGATTTCGTTAATGTCTAGAATCGGCAGGTCTGATTGCATGTTCAGCAGAGTTTCGTCATATTCCATGACTCGGCCTGGTGCAGTGGGAAAGTCGAGTTTGCTGCTCGGTTCTACGAGATTGTCGCGGTTTCCACGGACGACATTGTAGGCAACCCAAGCCAGATCACCCGAGATCAGCAGCAGCATGAAGACGGCAAGGAGTTGGCCGCTTCGCCGCGGCAGCAGGCTGCCACTGCTGCAGGCCAGCAGGATGGCAACGCCGGCCACGGCGGAAAGAAAGTATCTATGGAAAAATACGGTGTGACTCATGCTGATGCCGAATATGCCGAAGACGGGCAGGGCGAGAAAACAGACTGCCAGCACCAGTTCAAGCCGTAGCATGGGCTGATCTCCCTGCCGGGGCGAGGCAGACGTGACAGCGCGGGGCAGTAAAGTCCCAAAGCAGAGGAGAGCCAGGAACAGGAGAAGCACGAAAACAGAAGGACCCAGCGCCTCCAGGGTGAAACCGAACAGGGCCCTGGGCAGCATGGCGGCGCCGCCAGTCATGGCAGGCATGATTGCTTTGTAGTTGCCGACCATGGGAAGAAAGATGGGCACAACAATCACCAGGGGCACAATAAGTCCGGCGACGATGCCCCAGTGAATTTTCCGGCTGGATAAAAATCCATACGCTTCAGCCAACGCGAACGGAACGATCAGGTAGACCGCATACACATGCGTGAGCATACTGCCAAGCATGACCAGCAGAAATGCGACGCTCCACCACGGGCGGCTTTTTTCTTCGACGACGCGCTGCCAGCAGAGTAGTGCCAGCCCGCACCATCCCAGGGTGATGCCATGGGGGCGGGCCTCGTAAGCGTAGTAGAACGCGAGGGTCAGGAGCGGAAAAGCAGCGGCTACCAGGCCAGAGAGGCGACCATGGCGACGAGCGATAAACACGAAAAGACAGAAACACAAAAGCCAGACGCCCACCATCTCCGGCAGCCTGGTTGCGATATTCCCTTCTCCGAAGAGTGCTTCGGAGATACGGGTGAATACATAGAACAGCGGTGGATTGAAGTCTGCACCATGTTGGACGGCAATCCAGGTGCTTTTCAGACTCGGCAGACGACATAGATAAACCGTGAACAGTTCATCAAACCAGAACGGCTTGCGCGAGGCGCGCCAGAAGACGTCAGCAAAGTACACGACGGACAGCAGGACGGCGCCAATGATGGTTTTGAGATCGAAGAGCTGGATGAATCCAATCCCGGCGCTGCCACTCACGACCTGCGGTACGGCACTCGCTTTTATGAATGCTTGCGCATGTTCATGTCCTGCTGGGTTTACGTTCATCACCAGAGTGTATCAACGGCAGGACACGCTGGCGTGCCGCGCAGTCTGTATTGGGACGCCCTGCTGCTTCAACTGCGCAGTCTCCCACCCAGTGCCTGTACGGCGTCGACAATGCGCAGCGACCAGGCCTGCAGTTCTTCGTCCTTCAGGGTGCGGTCGGTGGCCTGAAAGACGGTGGAGAGCAGGAGGGCGTAATGCTGTTCGTCAATGCCCGGGATTTTGCTGTATGCACGGAAAATCTCCTGCGGCGCATACGAGAGGAGTTCAGGGATAGCAAGTGCCTGCAGGTTATTCGCCACCTGTTCCCAACGGACAGAATTCGGCAGCAGGAAAGAAAAGTCACGTGCTACGGCCTGGTAGCGCGATAGTTCCAGCAGGCGCGGCTGACGAAGTGGCAGAGCGAAAAGTCGATCGAGGTAGAGCTCGCCGAGCAGGAGGTCCTGCTTGAGCTTGCGTCTCTGCGCCTCGGCTGGATGAAGCTGGCCGAAGTAGGCGATAGTGAATCCGTCGATCACACAGCGCGCGGACCGGCCGGGGTGCAGCCATCCGGGCAGGAGCACTGCGTCCATGTAAGAAGCTTTGTGCTGTAACTTCGCGATGAGGGCTTCTACGAGGCCCTTGGCGTCGTAGAAGTCGAAGCTCCGCGCAAGGTGATGCGGGCCGGATGATGGAGCCATACCAGTGATGACGAATGCCAGTGCCGGCTTCTCATCGACGCGGTCAGTGCTGCCGCTGAAAGCTGTACCAACTTCGAAGAGTCGCACGTTGCCGATGTTGCGATTGAGACACTGCTCCGTGGCGGTGACGAGTCCCGGCAGCAGGGAGGGGCGGAGCATGCCTGCCTCCGCGCTGAGCGGATTGCCCATGGCGACCGAGTTCGACGGTTGTGGAGCGAAGAGATCGGCGTCGACAGCGCTGCAGAACGTACTGGTAACGGCTTCATTCAGGCCGCTGGCCAGCAGCAGTTCGCGCACAGTCGAGTGACGCGTGGCATGCGGGAGTTCGATAACCGTGCCGGCGAAAGTCGGCAGAGTGTTGGCGAACCGGTTGTAACCGTAGACGCGAGCGACTTCTTCGACCAGGTCGATCTCGCGTTCGAGATCGAGTCGCCAGCTTGGGAGCGCGACGCTGTAATGGTCTTTTTCCGTAGGCGAAAGCGTACAGCCAAGCGCTGTCAGGACGTGCTCGGTAGTCTCGGCGCTGATGCCCTGGCCGTCCTCCGTGGTGCCGAGGAGGCGCTGCACTTCTGAGACGGCCAGTTGGGTGGGGGGCCGTTTTGCCGTGCGGCGTTCGGCGTCCGGAATGATGACGTCAATGAACTCGCCTTGCTGGTAGCCGCCGGCTTCAAGGATAAGTTTCGTCACCAGTGCGTTGCCGATGGGCGCTGCGTTGAAGTCGGCTCCGCGCTCGAAACGGTGCGATGCATCGGTGTGGATGCCGTGGCGGCGCGAGCTGCGGCGGATGGCTGCGGGATCGAACCATGCGGCTTCGACAAGAACATTTCTGGTCTCGGCTGTGATCATCGAATCCCAGCCGCCCATAACGCCGGCGAGGGCCAATGCCTTC